>NZ_JAMPLV010000012.1:0-74505 GCF_028477785.1 Providencia sp. PROV269
AACATTTTGATTTATTATGTTGCATTATAGATTGATTTTTATAGATATTTTATTTATCCAATTGATTATCATTGATAATTGATTAATTTTTTTGTTATATATTATATTGCTGTATTTTACAGCGGAAATTAAAAGTTTTTAACTTACAAAAACCAAAAACATGAATTTATCATCTAAATAATTTCACTTACATCCTACCATTTCACAGAGTGGCTTTATTTAGCAATCAAAAATGGACTATTATTGTAAAAAAAATGATTAAAATATGATAACAATTAGTTAACAACGAAAGTGATTTGCTGTCACTCTTAATTGGAGTAATTAAATCATGATAATTCAAAAAAAAAAGAATAAATAAAATTATTAACTAATTTTATTTTTAAAGGCTGTGAAATAAATTAGTTGAGTATGTTGTTTGTGGCTTTCAAAATAATTATTGCCCTTAATATGCACAAGAATACCTCAGTTTTATCAAATCAATTACCTAAATAACTGAGGTATTCTTGGTGTTTAGTTCATATTATTATGTTTAGTGCTAGCCTTATGTTGATACAAGTCATTAAATTGCTTATTGATTCAACCAAATACCACTAAACCTTTTTTCATTACTCGCAGTATAAATTACAGTATGAGCGATATTTCGATGCCCTAAATAATCTTGAATTAATCGTGTATCCCGGCCCAAATCAGCTAATGCATAGCCGCATGCATGCCTTAGCATATGAGGATGAAGCTTTACAGGAAGCCCAGCTATTTTTCCATACTGCTCAAATAAACGATAAATTTGATAACGAGAAATTTGGCTTCCCTTTTGTGAAATAAATAAACAATCTGATCCCGCTGTTTTCCAAGAATCTCTTTCAGCTAGCCATTTTTCAATCGCATTAAACTCTTCGGGAATTATAGGCTGTACGGTAGACAGCCCTCCTTTTAGTCTCCTAATAAATATCACTTTCTGCACTAAATCAATATCAGCCATTGTGATATGAGTGAGCTCGCTAACTCTTAACCCATGCAAAAAGCTCATTAATAACAAGCAATAATCGCGATTAGGATAGCGACCTTGCTTTGTAGCATCCAATAAAGAATTCACCTCTGTACGTGTAATAAATTTACGTTTAGTCATTATGATCTCATCTATACCTCGTTATATTTTGCTATATACCAACGATAAATTAACTAAAAATAATAATTTTTCAGAAAATTAAATATAATATGTCAGAAAGGTCAGTGATGATACCGAAATGCAAGCACTTAATCATGATATCACTAAGGCATAAAAAAACAGAATTGTGAGTGGTTGAGTGATAAGTTGATTTATAAGGTAATTATGTTGTTTTCATTGCATGAATGATGAGCGATAAAGGCGTCCTCACATGGGGTGTTAGTCTATATCCCTTTTCACCCTCTAATACGAAATAGTGTATACTTGCCGACAAGAAATTTATTCACGGTTAATTAAATAATGAAAGAAATTGAAAAAACACAAATTAAGCTTCTTAGCGACCGCTTAGACCTTATTCGTCACCAGATGGCAAGTATGCAACTGACGAGCGATGCAGAAAAATACGCAGAACTCGAAAAAGAAAAAGTGACGTTGGAAACTGAAGTTACTCGCCTGAAAGCAGTGCGTAACCAAAAGCTCAGCAAAGAAGCACAGAAGTTAGTCGATATGCCATTCAAACGCCCAATCACTAAGAAAGAACAAGCCGATCTTGGCAAGCTGAAGAAGTCCGTGCGAGGTTTGATAATTGTCCATCCAATGACGGCATTAGGCCGCGAAATGGAACTGGATGTTATGACTGGTTTCTCTAAGGCTGATTTTTAGTTAGGGAATCAACCTAACTAAAACCTGTAATGACTCACTAATACTAAAAGGTTCTTAGTACACTTTTCGTGGTTATGAACCGTTAGTGAGTATGAGTTCCCTCTTGTTTACTACGACCACCTCAGGTACTAAGCTAATTTTAGCAATTTAACTAAAAATAGTGATTCTACTATTTTTCTACTTTCCTATTTTCAGTAAATCTTTCAGCGCCGCGATATTCGCTCTCGCTCCTTCCGCTTCTTTTAACCGACGACGTTTTTGAGCAAAAATATCAAATTGAAGTGGCTTAATAAATTTGGCCACCTGAATAGAGGTGATATGCTCACCTCATAACAATAAAGATGCCTTAATGAAAAAACGCAATTTCAGTGCAGAATTTAAACACGAATCCGCCCAGCTGGTTGTGGATCAGAACTATACGATTGCTGATGCAGCTAAAGCGATGAATATTGGTCTTCCCACCATGACTCGATGGGTAAAACAGTTACGAGACGAGCGGGCGGGAAAAACGCCAAAGGCACCCCCATCACGCCCGAGCAAATTGAAATACGTGAATTAAAGAAAAAACTTCAACGTATTGAAATGGAAAACGAAATATTAAAAAAGGCTACCGCGCTCTTGATGTCAGACTCCCTGAACAATTTACGTTAATTGGGAAGCTCAGGAGCCCCACCACCTTAGTCATGGCTCAGCAGGCGCAAGGAGTATCGCTATAATGGCAACATACAGAGGCTTGCCGGTAGGCTCATGAAAAAACTCGGACTTGTAAGCTGTCAGCAACCGAGGCACCGCTATAAACGCAGTAGACAAGAACATATTGTTATACCGAATCATCTTGAACGTCAGTTTGCGGTCGCTGAGCCCAATCAGGTGTGGTATGGCGACGTGACTTATATCTGGACAGGAAAACGTTGGGCATATCTCGCTGTTGTACTCGACTTGTTCGCTCGAAAACCCATTGGATGGGCTATTTCGTTTTTGCCTAATAGTCGGTTGACAATCAAAGCACTGGAAATGGCTTGGGAAAGACGAGGATATCCAACGAATGTCATGTTCCACAGCGATCAGGGTAGCCACTATACCAGTAGACAGTTCCGGCAGTTACTATGGCGTTATCGGATAACACAGAGTATGAGCCGACGCAGAAACTGTTGGGATAACAGCCCGATGGAGCGGTTTTTCAGAAGCCTAAAAACGAGTGGGTACCGGTAACAGGCTACATAAGCTTTAGTGATGCAGTTCATAGCATAACGGATTATATTGTCGGATATTACAGCACACTCAGACCTCACGAATATAACGGCGGGTTACCCCCAAACGAATCTGAAAAAAGATATTGGGAAAACTCTAAAGCGGTGGCCAGTTTTGCGTCTCAATTACCAATGAAAATTACTTCCGGTACACAACAGAGTTCAGGGACTGTGTATCGTACCGTTAACATCACAAGCACGGTGGATAAACTCACGATTAATACTGTGCAAGTCAATCGGGGACAATGCTGAGATAGTGTTGGTAACCCCGTTCGTCCTTACGCATTGCCATTTGGTAAAACACAAACATACCGTTATATGATTTATAACGGTATGAGTAGGACGAATTACAATTGTGACATTATCGAGATTGTCATTAAAACCAATCAAGGCGATTGGACCGTTAAACCTTGATTTCTTAATCGGTTATAACGTCATTTTATTTTCTTCATAACGCGTTACGAGCTATTAGTCAATCACTTCAAAAACACTTACCACCGCTATCGATGCTTTTTATTGCGTCGTTAGCGACCTCATCATCAGAACGATCCATTTTATTTTTATCCGTTTTTGAACACACCCATTGCGGGTCATCCTCACTGTCTTTGAATGTTTTTACGTCGAAATAATAGTTCTAACTCAACGTTATCATTCAGTTCGTAAAAAAAGATCACGAGATGTTACTTAATTAAGGTGTGCGCTGTACGAGTTGAATTTACTGAGTGTCGTGAATAAGGGTAAGTCGTACGCAGATAAATAACCAGCTCTTCTATGTATTTTGCAACGCGTCTTGTTGAATTCTCAAGACAGGGAGTGTGTCCTAAGTCCATTAAATGAGGACTCACTCCCACGGGTTTAAAAGTGAAGTCTAATCATGGCTAAACACACAGATTGAAAAATTGAGAAGATAGCCAAGCGCTAACTATTAAGCCCCATGAAAGTCAGTTAGCAATATACACGTTAGCGTAAATGGCTCGACTAAAATACATTCATTACTTAATCCCAATTAATATTAATTGTGGCTTGTGCATTACCACGGCCGAGTAAACTAGCCCCATTGGAACACAGTGACCAGGTCATCGGCACTTTAGTTATACCGTTTTGTACGCCTTTAATCGTCTTCGTGCCACTCGTTCCATTAAAACCAACCTCATTGACGGTATCTGGAGCACAAGAACCACTGGCATTAATGTATCGACCTCTGATATACCCCATCACTTGACTATCACTGTTTGTCACACTTAAACGCCCCCAATAATTGCCTTCAGGAAATTGGCCAGAAAAAGCAAGGGTCATATCAGCGACCGCATCAACCGTATCTGAGGCACAATTAATTTCTAAATCTTTAGACTGTGTAGCCAAGAGTTGATCTGCTGACTTCCCAGTAATATTAACGGTTCCAAAATCAATTGAGGTTGGTGAGACGATTTGACACGCCAAAGGTCGCCTCACCGTAATTGAACTCCCTTGTAAAGTAGATGCGGTGTATTGAACGGTACCACTATCATTTATTAATCCTTGCCCTATAAATAGCTTTGGTATTGTGTACGTTCCCGCTGCGGCGGTCGATGAAGCGTAAACGCCCCAGCTGACTGAGCCCGTCGAGGTCCCCGAACCGCCTTCGATTCGAACCCACCGGTATGGCTCACCAATGTCTTGTAAAATACTGCACCAAAGAGTAGGATTGGACTTTGTCCCAACATTATTTCTCAGTCCTTTACCGTTGGTACTCACACTCGAGTTGTATTTTTTGATATCAGTCTCATTGCCAGTAACACTGTTCGCAAAGCCGCCGGAAGCCGTGACATTTAAATTCATCGGCACTAAAATAACCCCTTCAGCTATTTTTATACCATAGTACCCATCGAGTGACACAACAGGATAAATAGAATAGGTATCAGTACTCCACTTATTTACGGTACCAGAGCACAAACCTGTTGAATCGACTGATCCAGTAAACCCCACCATATTTGGACCAGCGCTTTCATATTTAGCAAAATTTTTTGCTGGTATAGATGTCGTCCAAGTATCGCCCACGTCTAATGGCTGAAAAGCCCCCGCCTTGACGGTGTAGGTTGCTGCCGAACTCACAGAAATATGCAAGCAAGATGTTAAAAACAATACGTGACAGAAAAAAGAAAAGAAAAAATTACGTGCACTTTTCATCGGATATACTCTTATAAAAACAATAATATTTAGGGCGATGACTGCTAAAAGCCGCTCACACTCAATGGGCAGATTTATCTTATTCACAACGGTAAGTTGCTTTACGTATCGGGTTGTCTGGCGTTATCTTTAATGAACCCAATTCGAACCTTACGCGGCATTGACGATCGGGTTCATTCCCCCACTTGACAAGGAGTTCACCTTTTTCAGGTAACCCCGCTAAATAAACCTGTCCACCGTCACTCACAATGCCATTAATCGCCGTCTCTTCTGACGGATTATCAGTAATAAGGGTGGCAATCGCCCCAAAAGGCAGCGGTTGGTGATCCGATTGTTGAAGATTCATCAAGACTTGATAGCCTGCGTGGGTAGCAATGTCGACTTTGATGACCGCGCCTTTGGTCGGATAAACGTTAGCATTAGAATAGGTGACATCCACATCGTCTGGGAGCGTTGTCGGATCAATGCCGACACTATTTTGCATGTAGTTTGATAAATACGGAACCACGGCATAACCTTGCCAATCGACCTTATCATAACCGTTCATTAAGCGAGTTCCTGAAGCCTCGGGGGCATAGATCAGCGCGACGGAATCACCGAGCGAGCTCGAAAAGGTGATACCGCCGGAATGCGCTAATAGACCGCCACTCGCATTCATATTGACTGCTCGCGTCTCATTACTATAGCTATACCCACCGCTCAGCGAGCCTTTGCTCCCTTGATACCCGATGTTGGCATTACTCACCGCGGTTTGATTTTGATTTCCCCAACTCTGAGCGAAGCTATATGACATTGCACTGTCCAATGTATTCCCACTGATCCCCATTTGATTAGTGGTCCGGCCTTGGTTATCATGGGTTGTGGTGGCCGTCGCATAAAGCGACGCTAACCCGTCATCATGCCCAAAAATCCGAAAAGGAATACTGATATTCAGGCTAACCTGGCGATTTTCGGGCCAACGCCCCCGCGTATCTTTTATTCTATCGATGTTATAATTAAGGCCAAAACTGATCCCCTTTGCTGTGCCACTATAGCCAAAAGACAACCCAGTTAACGTTTTGCTATTTCCCCAATAATCATCCCGATTAGCACGAAAACGCAATGTTCCATATTCGCCTAGTTGCTGGCTCAGTTGGGTTTGAAAGCTGCTACGCCGGCGTTGTAATGTCCAAGGATTAAGCCCTGAATCGAGACTATAACCTTGACTATTAAATTCACTAAAATTATAAAAGTGTTCCGTAGAATAACGTAACGCCGTCAAGTCGACCGAAGTACCGGTGGCCATCAAACTTTTAGAATACCGTAAACGGTAGGATTGCCCTGTCCTTTGGCGAGTCTCATCGGCGTTGACAGATAACCTTGCAATAGAATGGGTCATGTCTGCAGAGATTGCGCCAAAGGTACCAAGAGACACGCCCGCTCCCCCGTTAACGGCTTGATAATCGGGAGCGAGTAATGCACCACCAAATCCAGTGATCCCATTTTTCAACCCGTACATCAACGTGCCTAATATAAAATTAGAGTGACGAGATCCTTGTGTTAATGCCCCGTTATAACGTCCCGCCGTTAACTCATATTTCCATCCGCCAGGGCGTAACATGGAGGGTAATGCGGTATACGGCACAGTAAAACGTCGCTCTGTGCCGTTAGACTCTGTCACTAAAACATCATAGTCACCAGATAACCCTGCTTGCTGAATGTCATTGATATAGAAAGGGCCCGGGGCGACATAGGTTTCATAAATAACATTACCATTTTGTCGTATCGTGACTCGCGCATTCGTATTGGCAATACCGCTAATGCTAGGGGCATATCCCCGTAATTGACTGGGTAACATTTGTTCGTCTGACTGTAATGTGATGCCCTTAAATTGAACACTATCAAACACTTCCCCCCCAGTACTCGCTTCGCCCATCAATAAAGTAGAACGTAATCGACGAATATCTCTAAATAAATAGGTATCCGAAAAGCGCGTCTGTTGTTCAACACGGTTAGCGTTATTATCTGTCCCGTTATTTTTTGTTCGAGTATACGTCGCAGTACTGCGTAAACGCCAAGACGCTAGGTTTATCCCCCCTCGAACAGACGCAAATATGTTATCTGACTGCGTGGTGCTGCCGTTTGATGGCGAATTTCGATTTCGACCTGCACTGATGTTATAGTTTAATAATAATGCGGGGATACCATTATCCCATAAGGTTGGATTATCGCCTCTTATATACTCGGGATCCATGGCGACTTGAGGGACACTAATATCAAGGCGTAAACGCGCCAAATCTAAGGTTGACGTGGCATAAGGGATATACGCCGATACGTTATTTAATGGGGTATCTTGGGATAATGACTTAAGCTCGGGCAGATTGGCAACATTAACGCCCCATGCCTTGAGTAATTTAGGGGTTAACAAAGGTGAAATTCTGTCTTGGCTATTACGTTCAAAGGTGAGATCAAATTGCCCCATATCTTGGTTATTAACGAACACCGAGACCGTATAATTCCCTTCAGCAATGCTGCCCTCTTTCTCAAAAACGGACAAATCGACAGCGTCATGCTCACCACTGATACTCAAAAAGCTGGGGTCAAAATAGTCGTCAGCGAAAACCCAAGACGAGACGCCCAGCGTAGCCCCCGAACTTAACGTACAAAAATAGAAAAAAAGTGGTAATCTCGGCATCCTCGTTACCATCATAAGGTCTCTTCGCTTTATCCCTTGCATACATCAATTCTCATCATCAAAACAGAAATACGGGAAATGAACCGCCAATATCCCGATAGAAACCATCAGGGGTCACCGTGCCTTTAAGGACAGCGGCTGCTTATATTCCTGGCTCTTCACGCCTTCATCGGTAATCATTCGCCAAGTCACCACGCCCATTTTCCCTGTCGTGATTGACGTCTCATAATCTCGAGAAGAGAAAGGCGCCAGCATATTAGCGGTTGTGAGCAAAACCGGTATGCCATCAATATCCACATCACTGACCGTAATGTAATACGGTGTCGGGTTGTCGATACGAAGTACGCTGTGCTCAAAAGAAAATTGCAGTCCCTTTGCTTGGGCGTCTATATCCATATTCAATAGATGGTCGGGGCGATAAAATAATTTAAGATTATTTTGCAGCGCTAAAATAACTTGAGCACTCCCGCTGTCCATTTTTCCTGCTCTACTTGGCGATTGGCTTGGAATGGCTTTTAATGCCAACATAAAAACAGACTCCTTATCTGAGGATAAGTGACTATCAATCAGCCGAATTCGTAGCGTCATTTGCTCTTTGGGATTAACTCTCACCAGTGGCGGAAGAACAATAAAAGGAGAAGAAACCGCTGATTTTTCTGTCATCTGGTGCGCCTTGTCTAAGGATCCATCCCCCCCATTCGACCAAGGTAGTACTCGAGACTGCAAGAGATACACGTTTGACGTGTTATTCGTAACAGTAAAAGAGATCCCTTTTTTTGCATTGCCCGTGTAAATCACCCGCGTACTTTGTAATGCAATACCAGCTTGATTATCCAATTCGTTAGCCTGGGCCGTCATACCACTCAATAGGCATCCCCATAAAAGACCACACCAGATAATTGTCACACCGCGACATAGGCTCATTGCGTTACTGTATTTGTCCATGTAAACCTCTGACTAAGACCACCAAAATCGTTGATGACTGACCATGAAACCTGTTTAATGATAACTTGGGGGGCGTTATAATATTGCGTTGAGAAGGGGGCCAGCATGGCACCTTGTTCTCGAATACTTATCGGTTGGTCATTAACGAAAAGTTCCGCTAACGTCAGGTAATACGGTGTCGGATTTGTAATCTGTAATTGATTTTTACCTTGCTTAACGGTTAATTTTTCTGGCGCAAGGGAAACTGGCATGTCTAACCCTGTCGGCCGATAAAATAATTTGATCACCGTACGTATACCAAACGATACCTGAGTGGTTGTTATCTCGGGGCTTTCTGCCGATTCAGCGGAGGGTTTTACC
Organism: Providencia sp. PROV269; assembly: GCF_028477785.1. NCBI lineage: Bacteria > Pseudomonadati > Pseudomonadota > Gammaproteobacteria > Enterobacterales > Morganellaceae > Providencia > Providencia sp. PROV269. The sequence goes on from NZ_JAMPLV010000012.1 coordinate 9,224, forward strand.
GACGGGATCGCCAAAAAACTCAAATAAAAAAGAGATTCGCGATCTTTTGCTAAGGTTGACGTATCATTGCGGTTAATTAGCACCGCATTATTACTGTTTTTTTCAAGACGAAATAACGGGGGCGTGACCATAAAAGGGAGACGGTCTGTTGATCTCGCGAGCCCATCGGGGGTCGATAGAACACGACTATCGATAAGGTAAACTTGATCACTTTGGTTATTAATAAGCACTTTCTTGCTTTTAGCGTTTTGTTCAAACACGACGCGGGTTTGGCTCAGGCTTATTCCGCCCTCCGCTAACCCCACTTTAATACTGGCAAAAAAAAGGGAAATAAAGCCAGCGACGATAGCCACCTTAAGTGTGGAATATTGATTGAGCATATTTATGTCCTTAGTCATAGAGAAATGTGAACGTCACTGTGGCAGAAAATTTACCGCCTTGACGTGCCCCATAGACACAATTACCACAGCGTAATACGGCAAAAATGGGGATCGAGGTATCAATAGTGGCAAGTTGCTTTTCTGTCGACCAATTCTCATTGGCTGAAATGGTACCGTTGTATCCTAAATTGTTGTTTTGTTTAAATGACGTATTGCCGTCTGTTTTTAGGTAGACACCGTACCCATCGGAATCCCCAGAGCCTAATTGATTCGATCGAAATAATGTTGAGCCAAACGCCGTCGTTTTATCCCCCGTCACTTTAATTTTGGGGATAAGCCCCCACCCGCTGCAATTACTCAACATAATATTAAAAGAGGCCGATGTTTTAGGGGTTCCCGCTTCTGTTGCGGCTTCAATCTCGGAAGGTAATAGTGGGTTTCCATTGTTAAATTGAATAGTTGGCGGAACACTGATACCACACCCGCCTCCAGCAAATAGGGTTGTAAAATTTAATACACTGCTTGCTGTACCCGCGAATAACGCTGGGGAGGATACGCTGATAGCCCCGCCAAGACAGAAGGCTAAATACATCGAATGTGCTGTTTTCATTTTTTATCGTTATCCTGCCGCTAAATATCCTACTCAAATATCACATTTAACATTAATGAGGCTTGAAAACGCCCAGCGATAATCGTTGACTGAAAAGGCCCAACCATGCCCACCCAGAGGGTTGATTCGCTCTGGTATTGGTTATCCGGCGTTAACGAATTCAGTGAAACGACTGTCGTGGTATTACCGATAGCAACATCCGGGCGGTAAAAATCGGCCAAAGAGATGGGTTTTCCATCGGTAGTTTGACGGACCATAAAGCCAATCCCGTTGATTTTCTCATCTAAGAAAATCACCTTATAACTATCGGTAGGATAAGGCGTCACACCTTGCAATGTTAATTTAGGTTGAAGAATTTGAGTTTCATTAACACAGGCTAACCTGACCATTAAAGGCTGGATCTCATAGGTTTGTACGGTCCCTTTTAACTGATTCGCTTGAAGGGGTTTAAATCGCAATAATGTTTGGGGAAGTGTAATCTCACACCCAACACCTTTATTGGCGATCACCGCCTCCATCAAAACACTTGGGTTTGTTGTTGAGGCAAATGCATTGGCGATGAAAATTCCCAGAACAATCGCGCCATATTTCAGAAAAAACAGTCGCATTACTCACCTCATTCATACTGGAAATCAAACGTCACGCTAGCATTCAACTTACCTCCAACGCGATCCGCTGCGGTGCAATTAGCACAAGTCAATGCCGCACTGAGTGGCAATGTTCCATTGATGGTTGCTAAATTGGTATTGACGTTCCAACTTTTAACGGCTGAGATTTGTTTGTTTGTGGCTAAGTTTGAGTTTGCTTGGAATGTCGTATTCCCTGCGGTTGATAATAAAATACCGTATCCCACCGCAGTTGATCCTGAATCTAAAAATAAATCTTGACCGTAAGTGGAGTTGACATTCCCACTCACGATAATTTTGGGGGTGACTTTTATACCTTTACAGTTAGCAAGTATTAAATTGAATGTTTGCTTGGTAACATCGGCTTTTGCTTCAATTTGGCTGGGTAAAATAGCTTGGCCGTTATTAAACGTTATCGTCGGTGTCACTGTAATTTCACAAGCACCTTCGTAAGCTATTTGTGCACTGAAATTTACGGTTGCGGCTGACGCGCTCCCCAAGAAGCTCATCAGATAAGCCCCTGTCCCAAGGCCTGTTCTCACTAATCTATTGAATATTTGCATAAAATTTTTCCACCCCGCCATGATCATTAATTGCTTGCCATGTAATCTTGTTCGCCGTATTCACATTCGGATAAACCACTGACCCAAACGGGGGGATCATGGTATTTTGAGCCTCAAGACTCAGATGGATATTATTTTCCCCCACATGCAAAGACGACAATGTGATAAAGTAAGGGCTTGGATTACTGACTGTTAACGACTGACCTTGTCGTGAAAATTTTAATGACGACATGGCCTGCTGTTGACTGATTTCAAAATTTTTCGGTCGATAAAATAATTTAATAATACTGCCCGTCGAGACAACAACGGCACTCTGTGAGTCTGACTGAGACGGTTCATTCCCAGGGTGCCGAGCAGGCAAAGCCATCACTCGGAGATAAAAGAGTGACTCTTTGTCATGCGGCAATATTTGATCGCCCGTCTTAATAATACGAAGTTGGTTTGTCGCCCCAATTTCTAAACGAAATAATGATGGCGAGACGGAAAAAGGCGTTTGTGTATTGTTCCCCTTAATATCGTCTAAAACCTGTGCTTTAACCAAATAAGGGACGGTTGATTGCTGGCTACTGGTAACCCCAATGGTTTGCCCTTTATCCGTATTAGAAAAAATAAGTCGCGTACTATCCAATGAAATTCCAGCAAAGACACTTGCGCAAAAGAAATAGACACCGACAAAACTGATGTTGATGAAACGAAAAAAAACCATTCGCGTGACCCATTAACGGATTAATAGAACAGATAGAACGGATGTGTTCTATCTGCCTGTTTATTTTTTTGAAAATTAGTTAACGATATAAGCCACTAAAATAGGGGCGGTGTACGCGCCACCTATAGGGGATTCAGTGGTGGATGCCATACCCACTTTAAACGTGTATTGTCCCGTGGTATCTTCTTTACCTAAATTAACAGCGACACCTTGTCCATTTTTAACAATGGTTGAGCCATCACTTTGAGTCACCATAAAACCGACTGTATTGGCATCATTATTAACAAAAATATTTTGGTCATTATTTTTGACGGATGTCATTCCTTGAACAATTAACGTGCCGGTTTCACCCGCCGTACATCCTGTTAAAGAAACGGGCATATCCGTAGAGCCGACTTTTTGGTTAATTTTACCTTTAAAGTCTTCCCCTTTAAAAACTCCCATATTAAGAGTTGACTTACCACCATTGACAATCAGATTACAGGTGCTGTTTGTTATTGCGCCTTGTAATGTCACCTCGGCACTTGTGGCGGCATTCGCAACAACAGCAGAACTCAAACCCAGGGTTAATAACGTTGCTGCGACGATTTTCATATTCATACAATGATTTCCTTTATAGAAAATAAGTTTAAAATTAACGTGTTGCATCCTTGTGCCTTTACCATTTTATTTCGGTTAGGGCTAATGAGTGCTAGCAAATGGGCCTATGCCAACCTTTCGATTTATAGCCCCAAAATCAACCATTCCTGCACTCAGTGAGTGCGGCTCGACTGGATAATTTTGGGGTCACAATTCATCCATACAGAAAGCAGTCACATAAGGTGATGCCCTCATTCTCGGTGATGACGCGCCCTTAATCCCCAGGCCGCGTCTCCCTATATCAACATGCCTATACATTTAGTAAGCGGTTAACGAAAGACGCTAGAAACGTCCTTTACCAATTCAGCCTCATTCTGTTGAGACAGCGGAATAATCACATCCTGAATAAAGCACTCCCACGACACCGATAAAATAGACAAAATTTGGTTGAGCTGGTGAAGATTGATGGACGTAACACCACGCTCATAACGTGAAACATGTTGCTGACTAATTTTTAATTGCACCCCAAGTGCTTTCCCTGAAAAACCTCGGTTCACTCGCTTATTACGAATAAATTTACCCGTAGCCACGTTCAGCCGCTTAGGTGAAATACACGGAGAATCAATACATGCACCGGGATCACTGTGCACTAATGCATAGTGTGACGGCGTAGTAATGAAGGTCATAATAATGCTCCTTACACTGTTAGCAAAAAATCACTTAGTATATTGAAAAAAATATGTATCCCCAGAAATCGCGCTAAAATAAAATGCTATAATGTCTTCATTTTCAATAAATATTAATGAGCGGTATTTCACCATTAAATTATAAAAATAAAAAAAAACACTCGCGAGTAAAAATAAAATATAATAAACAATCTCAACCAAGAATTTATTTATCAACGAATTTAAAATCAGTGTTAACTGATATTAAAATAACGAGAAATATTAATAAAAAGATAAAAATTAAATGAATAAATAAACCACCTCAAGTGAAATTGACTTATTAGAATATAGAGCCACATCCTAAATGGGTAAAGCTGGTTGTACCTTTGGATAGACTGATAATGATAGTTAGTAGCTATTAATAATATAGTGATTGATCGCCACAACAGATCATAATGGGGCGGCAAATATTAACAATCTTTATAACACATTGTTATATAGTGGTATTTAGGTTTATCCTTTATAGGTGTATTTCATCATTGCCAATCTCAAATTTAATTTAGGGTGGTTATTGTAACGTAATTGACCACTGCGTCAGAAATAATTACTTACATCCTGTAATTAAATGGATGTACTTTATAATATCTTGTAGTCTTATTATTTTAATATTTTTTCGTTTTAAGAAAAAAAAGAGCGAAAAATGATCAATTATTATTTATTTTTTATTAAGAATAAATAATCATTGCTTCTAAAATAATCGATTTTAACTAGCATAGTTATAAAAATTGATTAATGGGATATGTCACTCTAAATTAATTGCTGAAACACTTGTTATATCGTCATTTATAAATTAGGTATTTTTTATCTGTCATTACTGATTAATCAGATTATTGGCCATGTGTTCAATGTGTTGATGGGAGTATTTTTAAGATAGGCAGAGATTTCTTGCAAATCGATGGATCCGTGCACTGAAGATTTATTTCAAATATAAATATGATTGATGATAAACAGTGCGATCTACATTTTGAATACTTTGGATTTCATGAAATTGGATAAGAGGGGAGTATACGTAGCACAGTGAAGGCCCGTAAAATTATTTTTAAAAATGATACGACGAATACCAGGAGTAAAAAACCTCAGGCTTCTTCTCTCGCCAAACAAACTCAAGACGTCGCTTGTGTGGGCGACTCTGTCTATTGCCCTTCATGTAAAAAAATAGGCACTATCGTTGAAGGGGGATAGCTTAATATTAGCACTCAGAATAAAAAATAAAGTCTAGGTAATAACCACCTTTACGAATATTCGTAAAGGTAGCTAAATGATATTATTTAGTTTGAATTGTGCTCTAACTCATCCATGTAATCTGCATACCACTGCATCATTTCCCTGCGCCCATCTATATACTGAGCGAGGTTAAACACCAATAGAAAGCATTTTTTCTTTGCCTGCAAAGCGATACTTCATTCTCCAATATTTAGAACCATTGCGATTAACTATCAGGTATAACCCACCTGAATCAGAAAGTTTGTAGGGCTTATCTAACGGCTTTGCCGTTTTAATTTTTATATCACTCAGAGCCATAACAATACCTCCGTAAGCCCTATCTGTTACAAAGAAAATGAGAATTTGGGGGTGCAAGATATACCATACCTAAATGCACCCCCGATTAACACCCCCAACTGGGGGTTGATGTGGGGTAACCCCAGTTGAACCGAGTTGACTATGAATTGCTTTTATATGTTGAATTTAAAGGATTTAATTGACTTCAGTGGAGGTGTATTGAACTTGAGTGGCGGAAGATCACAGGAGTCGAACCTGCCCGGGACTGCTGGCAGCCCCAACTGGATTTGAAATCCAGCCGCCTCACCGGAGACGACGATCTTCCTCTATAGATTGGAAAGTGATTATAGACTGAATTCATTATTTTCCAAAGCATTGAAACTACAACTATTGCCTTTATTGATAAAAGCCAACAAAAAACCCATTTATTGATAAGTGTTAATAAGAAAAAACGTTAGATTGATATTGAGGTTTGTACATCTGCCCCCATATACTTTCTTATATTCGCTATGGCGTACTGGTTATATGATCCATAACATTAACCCTATTTGGGTATAAGTTCGCCATTTAACTTTTATTGTCAATACAGTAAGCCTTGGCCTACGAGCACAAGCCTGCAATCACAGGATGTTTTATGACAAATTCATTATTAGCCGATTCCGCACTACCCCGCTTTTCTACTATAGAGCCTGCGGATGTTTTCCCCGCAGTCCAACATGTACTCAATGAATATCGCCAAACTGTAGAAAACCTGCTGAGTGCAACGGATCAATACACTTGGGACAACCTGTGCCAACCTTTAGAAGAAGCCAGCGATAAGCTTTCTCGTGTTTGGTCGCCAGTTAGTCATTTGCACTCTGTGAAAAACAGCCCAGAACTGCGCGAAGAGTATGAAAAATGCTTGCCGTTATTGTCTGAATTCAGTACTTGGATGGGGCAACATGAGCCTTTATATCAAGCATATAAGTCATTAAAAGAAGGGGCTGAATTTAATTCCCTTAGCCAAGCTCAACGTAAATCCATCGAAAATACCTTACGTAATTTTGAATTATCCGGCATTGGCTTACCCGCTGAAAAACAGCAACGTTACGGTGAAATCGTCGCACGTTTGTCGGAAATAGCGTCTAAATTTAGCAATAACGTTCTTGATGCTACCATGGGTTGGAGTAAGCTCATTAAAGACGAAAATGAATTAGCGGGTATGCCAGAAAGTGCAATTGCTGCAGCAAAAGCCATGGCTGAATCAAAAGGTGAAGAAGGCTACTTACTCACTCTTGATATGCCAAGCTATTTACCTGTTATGACCTATGCTGACAACGCAGAATTACGTCGTGAGATGAGCCATGCATATAGCACCCGTGCGTCTGACCAAGGCCCAAATGCAGGTAAATGGGATAACAGCGAATTAATTGATGAACTGATGGCTTTACGCCACGAACTAGCGCAATTATTAGGTTTTAAAAACTACGCAGAAAAATCCCTAGCGACCAAAATGGCCGAATCGCCAGAGCAAGTGCTGAATTTCCTCAATGATTTAGCCGACCGAGCTCATCAGCAAGGGGAAAATGAACTGGCTGAACTGACCGCTTTTGCTAAAGAGCATTATGGTGTCGATACGCTTGAATCATGGGATTTAGCCTATTACAGCGAAAAACAAAAACAGCATAAATTCTCATTAAATGATGAGCAGTTACGCCCTTATTTCCCTGAACAGCGCGTCCTGAATGGGTTATTCGAGGTTGTTCATCGTATCTATGGTTTAACCGCTAAAGAGCGCAATGACGTCGAAACATGGCATAAAGATGTACGTTTCTTCGAACTCTATGACGATACCAACACTCTGCGCGGTAGTTTCTACCTTGACCTCTACGCCCGCGAACATAAACGTGGTGGGGCTTGGATGGACGATTGTGTGGGTCGTATGGTGCATAAAGATGGCTCACTACAAAACCCTGTCGCTTACTTAACTTGTAACTTCAATAAGCCACTCGGTGATAAACCCGCCCTGTTTACCCATAATGAGGTCACTACCTTATTCCACGAATTTGGTCATGGTTTACATCATATGTTAACGCAAATTGATGTTGCAGATGTTGCAGGGATTAACGGTGTGCCATGGGATGCCGTCGAACTACCAAGCCAATTTATGGAAAACTGGTGCTGGGAGCCCGAAGCCCTCGAATTTATTTCTGGCCATTATGAAACAGGCGAACCATTACCAACAGAAATGCTCAATAGCATGTTAGCGGCGAAGAATTACCAGTCAGCTATGTTTGTTCTGCGTCAGTTGGAATTTGGTCTATTTGACTTCACCTTACACGCTGAATATGACCCAGCAAAAGGGGCGCAAGTCATGCCAACGTTATATGCAATTAAAGATAAAGTCGCAGTGGTTCCTTCACCAAAATGGTCGCGCTTCCCACATGCCTTTAGCCATATCTTTGCGGGGGGATACGCCGCAGGTTATTACAGCTACTTGTGGGCAGATGTACTCGCGGCAGATGCATACTCACGCTTCAGTGAAGAAGGTATCTTTAATCGTCAAACGGGTCAGTCCTTCCTCGACAATATCCTAAGTCGTGGGGGTTCTGAAGAGCCAATGGCACTGTTTGAACGCTTCCGTGGCCGCAAACCAGAACTCGATGCGATGTTAAAGAGCTATGGTATCCATGGCTAATGACATTGCGATCCAGTTGATCTGTGAAGAGGGTGCCGATCCTGGCACGCTCTCTCAACTTTCTGAAAAATGGCAGCTTTCTCATACCCCTGATGCCGTTATGGCTGTCGTACTTACGCCTGAAAATTTACAACTGCGTAAGCTAGATGAACCTAAATTAGGGGGAATTTTTGTCGACTTCGTCTCTGGGGCTATGGCCCATCGCCGTAAATTTGGAGGGGGTCGTGGTGAAGCGGTCGCCAAAGCTGTGGGAATCAAAAAAGATTATATTCCCGATGTGGTTGATGCCACTGCTGGCCTAGGGCGTGATGCCTTTGTTCTCGCCGCTCTCGGTTGCCATGTCCGCATGTTGGAACGTCACCCTGTGGTTGCTGCCCTATTAGACGATGGCTTACAACGGGGCTATCAAGATGCAGAAATTGGCCCATGGTTACAAGAGCGAATGTCATTGATCCATGCATCCAGTATTACCGCTCTGAGTGAAATAACCCACGCGCCTGATGTTATCTATCTCGACCCGATGTACCCTCATCGGCAAAAAAGTGCTTTAGTGAAGAAGGAAATGCGAGTATTTCAGTCATTGGTGGGAGCAGATGATGATGCAGATTCATTATTAGCCCCTGCGATTGCTTTGGCTAAACGTAGAGTCGTTGTTAAGCGCCCTGACTATGCAGAGCCCCTTGCGGGACAAAAAGCGCCATCAGCGATTACCACTAAAAACCATCGGTTTGATATCTATCCATGCATTAAAAATAACGAATAAACGTAACGGCGAAGGGCGTATGTACAGGTGAATTTATCAGTATGATACAGCCGCCCTTTCGCGTACGTTTTGAGGTCAGAGAATTACAACACACCCTGCCCAAGCATTGCATCAGCGACTTTTACAAAGCCCGCGATATTAGCACCTTGAACATAGTTTGTTTGTTTCTCTTCGCCACCGAATTCCACACAGTGCTGGTGAATATCCAACATGATATGGTGTAGACGAGCGTCAACTTTTTCTGCTTTCCAGCCTAGACGAGCCGCATTTTGAGCCATTTCAAGACCTGACGTTGCCACACCACCTGCATTAGCTGCTTTACCTGGAGCAAACAGCACTCCCGCTTCAAGGAACAGTTCGGTTGCAGGGATCGTCGTTGGCATATTAGCCCCTTCAGCGACCGCTTTAACACCATTTTTGATTAACACTTTTGCTGCATCAACATCCAGCTCATTTTGTGTTGCACATGGCAAAGCAATATCGACAGGCACATTCCATGGTTGCTGGCCCGCTAAGTAAGTTAAGCCAAACTCTTTTGCATATTCTTCAATACGACCATAGTTGTTTTTGATTTCTTCCAAACGTGCAAGTTTTTCTGTTGTAAAACCGTCTTCATCAACCACAGTACCACTTGAATCAGAAGCTGTAACCACTTTAGCGCCAAGCTCCATACATTTTTCAATGGTGTACTGTGCAACGTTACCTGAACCGGAAACTGCTACACGCATCCCTTCAAAGCCTAGGCCATGGCGTTTTAGCATTGCATTTGTGAAATAAACCAAACCGTAACCGGTTGCTTCAGGGCGAATTAAACTACCACCAAAAGACAATCCTTTACCGGTGAATACACAAGAAGTGTCATTAGACAGTTTTTTCATCATACCTGTCATAAAGCCCACTTCACGTCCACCCACACCAATATCCCCCGCAGGGACGTCAGTATTAGAACCAATATGGCGATAAAGTTCTGTCATCAATGCTTGGCAAAAACGCATCACTTCGCCATGGCTTTTACCTTTAGGATCAAAGTCAGAGCCACCTTTACCACCACCCATTGGCAATGTGGTCAGGGCATTTTTCAGTGTTTGTTCAAAGCCTAAGAATTTCAGAATGGATAAATTCACAGATGGATGAAAACGCATACCACCCTTGAATGGGCCGATTGCAGAGCTAAATTGTACACGCCATGCACGGTTGACTTGAACTTTACCTTGGTCGTCTACCCAACACACTCGAAATTGAATCACACGTTCAGGTTCAACAAAACGCTCAAGTAATGCTTGGTCACGATACTTCGCATTTTGCTCTAAGAACGGCCAAAGGGAAGTGAATACTTCACGTACCGCTTGTAAAAATTCAGGTTGAGAAGGGTCTCTTTTTTGGACAGACTCCAAGAACGAAGATAGTGATTGTGTCATCTATGTCTTCCTTTTTAACATGTAGTTGTTGTGATGTGCCTCACTCTTTCTTATCATTATTTTTAGGAAATGTGAGGTTGATTTGCGTTTGCCTATTGAATATATCATTAGTTTGTATTCTAAATTCAAGGTTTTTTTTCACTCTATAGCAAAATAAATTGCTTGACCTGCCAATAACTACCTCAAAATACATATTTTGAAACAAAAAAAACGCCTGCATAAGCAAGCGTTTTTAGTGAATAATATTTCAAACAACGTGATATGGATTATTCTTCATCATCATTTAGTGGCACAATCAACATATCCACATGGACTGTATTGATTAGTTGGCGAGCAGACGACATCAGCTTGCTCCAGAAATCTTGGTGGTGCCCACAGACCACTAAATCCATATTGTATTTTTTGATGGCATCGACCAGTACTTGGCCTAGATCACCACTACCGCTGAGTGTTTCTTGAATTTCATAACCTGCACCTGCAGACAAATCTTTCAGAGCATTACGCGTTTCATCAGTAATACGTTGCTGCATGTCACCAAGATTGACATCAATAAGACCGGTATAGAGGTCTGAATAGTTAACATCAACATGGATCATAGATACTTTGGCCCCGTAAGGTTTTGCCATAGAGACAGCCTTATCCAGTAATACTTTACTTTCAGGTGATAAATCTACCGCAACGAGAATATGTTTGTAAGCCATAAGTAAACTCCTTCCGAATGCTGATTATCTGGTGGTTATGCCTTCACCACATCTTTATGAATACTATACCTGCTAATTGTGATTATTAAGTGTTGCTTTGATCACATCTAAGCAGATTAACCTTAAAATCATCACTTCATATAACATTTTATAAAACAATAACATCATTCATTCAATATTAATATATTGCCCTAAAAAATTCGAGTTATGGAGACTCTTTAGCTTAGTAAAACAACAAAGTTGCCCAGCAAACTGTGATATTAAAGTTCAGTAACTCAGGTTTATTTTCTTCAATATAAACAAAAGGTCATCACAAATTTGCGCTAATTGCACTTTTTTTAAACAATAATTTATCCTACAATAAAATAACTGAGTATAAGTATAATTTTTCTGCTGTATTTCCTTTGCGACAATTGCTGTGAGCTTGAGCTAGGTTCTAAGGAGAGGATTATGTTCAGTATGATTGCATTGTTTTGGGCATTATGCATTTTGTGCATCTTAAATATGATGCGGTACTTTTCTTCCGTTCGTGTTCTATTGTCTATTTTAAGGGATTCAGACCCTCTGCTTTATCAATCCGTTGATGGTAATGGTTTTTTTACTACACACGGCCAGCTAAACAAACAACTCCGGTTAGTTCGATACATAAATAACAAACAATACCTTGAACATTATGACCCTGAAGTTATTTTGCGTTGTGAGCGAATCCGTAAGCAATTCATGATGATAAGCAGGCTCAGCATACTTGTTATCGTGAGTTTAGCGTATTTATTGATAACAGGTTAACTGTGATCGTAACTTTCTAATGAAAAAATAGTGATGGCCTTTCGATCATCACTATTTTGTATATGTAGATTACTGTGTTCATGTAACTGTTAAAGGCTCCATACTCATGTATGAAGCCAAAATTAGCGCGACTAGATAAACAACAGCGATAGCCAGTATAAACCGCCGGATAACACAATGGACACCGGTAAAGTTAATAACCATGCTAGCGCAATGCTTTTAATGGTTTTTGTTTGTACACCACCACCATCGACAACCATCGTACCCGCCACTGCAGAAGATAAAACCTGCGTTGTTGAAACTGGCATACCAGTATAACTTGCCACACCGATAGAGACTGCCGCAGTTACCTGAGCAGATACACCTTGCGCATAAGTCATACCTTTCTTACCAATTTTCTCACCAATGGTCACAGCAACACGCTGCCAACCAAACATGGTGCCTAATGATAATGCTAAAGCAACCGCAATAATGATCCACAATGGTGCATATTCAACGGTATACAGCAAATCATTACTGAGTTTTTTCAGTAAGCTGGCATCTTTGGAACTGGTTTCTGGTAATTTTGCAACCGCATTCGCAGTATCAGAGATACACATCAGCAAACGGCGTGCGTGGTTACGTTGGTCTGGCGTCAGCTCTTCATAACTTTGAATGCCATCAAGCATCGTTTGCGCTTGATTTAAAATAGCGCCAGTACGTGTGCTATCACAATGGAATTCACCACCGGGTTCATCACTACTTTCTGCAACGGTCGGGGCATTTTCTATTGCATGGTTTAACGCTGGTTTATGTGTTTCATAGTATTGTTGCAGGTGGACAACCGCATCATGTGTTTTTGCGATGTCATAACCGTTAGAATTCATATTCATAACGAAACCTGCTGGAGCAACACCAATTAGCACCAGCATGATAAGACCGATGCCTTTCTGACCATCGTTCGCACCATGGGAGAAACTCACCCCAACTGCTGACAAAATCAATGCAGTACGGGTCCAGAATGGCGGCTTACGCTTACCATCTTTTTTCTCACGTTCCGCAGGTGTTAAGTGAATACGACGACGTTTCTTTGTGCCACTCCAATAACGGCGCAAAAAGAAAATCATCAAACCGGCAATCACAAAACCGATAGCGGGAGACAAAATTAATGACATGAAAATACTGATCATTTTCGGTATATTCAAGGCATCAACGACAGACGAATCAGTCACAATCGCGTTGGTTAAACCCACCCCGATTATCGCCCCGATAAGTGTGTGTGAACTGGAAGCAGGAATACCTAAGTACCAAGTTCCAAGGTTCCAAATAATTGCAGCCAAGAGCAATGAGAAAACCATTGCAAGGCCGTGAGCTGAGCTCACATTAAGCAAGAGGTCTGTTGGTAAGAGATGGACAATGGCATATGCAACGCTCAACCCTCCCAGCAAGACACCAAAAAAGTTAAAAACCCCTGCCATGACAACTGCGAACTGAGCCCGCATTGCTCTGGTATAAATAACCGTTGCTACCGCGTTAGCGGTGTCATGGAAGCCATTTATAGCCTCATAGATCAGCACAAACAACAGTGCCAGAACTAATAATAGACCTGTATGAAATTCTAAACCTGTAAAAAGATGTAGCATAGACGTTAAGCCATTATATGTTGGACATGAACGCGGCGCATTATCAGTGACAAACGCTGGCGGTGGAAGCAAAATCTAACCTTTTTTTGATTTAACTACCCATCAAAAAAGTACCTCATAGCAATTACCCCATATATTTCAATGAATTGCAGCAATCAAACTTATTCTGAATTTTTGAAACTTTTTAACGATATTTCCAGAAAATAATCGTTGTTTGCTTTTTTTAGACGAATTTCTCTAATTATAATACGTCCTGTATAGTTTTCATCAGTTCTTCCTCAAAGCTTTACATTACAATCTCGATGAGATGACGTAAAATATCCCAGTTATCAATGTAATTATGCTTAAAATCAAACATATATAGAGACACTTATTGTGAAAAATTTCGACGTTATTATTTTAGGTGCTGGCGCAGCAGGTTTATTTTGTGCCTCACACTCTGGCAAACGCGGTTTGAAAACGCTAGTGGTTGATAACGGGAAAAAATTAGGCAGGAAAATATTGATGTCCGGTGGCGGACGCTGCAATTTCACTAATATGTATACAGAGCACAGTAATTACATTTCTACGAACCCGCACTTTTGTAAGTCAGCACTTGCTCGCTATACACAGTGGGATTTTATTGCCTTAGTCGCTAAATATAATATCCCTTATCATGAAAAAACCTTAGGGCAGCTTTTTTGTGATAATAGCGCACAAGATATCGTCGATATGCTGCAAAGTGAGTGTAACCTACCTAATATCACTATTAAGTTACGTAGTGAGGTCACTGCCGTTGACAAAATAGATGATGGTTTTTTAGTCACGATTAACGGCTCTCAAGTAAGTACCCACTCACTTGTCGTTGCAACCGGCGGCTTATCGATGCCTGGTTTAGGTGCAACCCCCTTTGGCTATCGCCTTGCGGAACAGTTTGGGCATACTATTATTCCAACACGAGCAGCACTGGTGCCCTTCACTTTACATAAACCCCTTTTAGAAACATTGCAGGTACTTTCAGGCATCTCTGTCCCTGCAACGGTAACAGCAGCAAATGGCACCGTATTTAAAGAAAATATTTTATTCACCCATCGGGGGCTTTCTGGTCCAGCCATTTTGCAAATATCCAGCTACTGGAACCCTGGTGAGTACGTAAGTATTAACTTACTTCCCGATATTGCCGTAAATGATTTTATCGCTTCAGAGAAACACCAGCACCCAAATCAATCGTTGAAAAATACCTTAGCAAAAATACTACCTAAACGGCTAATTGAGATATTACAAGCTCAAGGGCAAATCCCTGAATGTGCGCTAAAACAGCTTAACCATCCTCAAATTGAAGCGTTGCACACCACATTACACCAATGGCAGGTACAACCTAATGGAACGGAAGGGTACCGCACAGCTGAAGTAACATTAGGTGGCGTTGATACTCACGAAATATCGTCTAAAACCATGCAATCGCTTAAAGTGTCTGGCCTGTACTTTATTGGTGAGGTGATGGATGTAACTGGCTGGCTCGGAGGTTATAATTTTCAATGGGCATGGAGTTCCGCGGCTGCATGTGCGGAAAGCTTGCCTCTCCCTTTCACTGAATAATAGGAAAAAGACTGGAAACATACTCAGTCTTAACTCGACGCTTAACGGAATTGTTCTGTTAGGAGTATCCTCCTGTATTGATGCCCAGAAAATCTTAATCCATTGAAAAATAATGGTTAATATTTAATTTCATATAAATCATATAATTGCAGTTTTAATTATAAGATATATTATTTTGGTTAAAAATAATGCTTTACAAACGATAGTGATAACTATTATCATTATCATCACTTCCTCGATAGGGTTACTTAGTCACCCTTTTGCAGGGGGTACGACATTGCTCACATTGCTTCCAGTGTTTACTTTAGCCAGCCTTGCGCTGGCTATTTTTTTATCCACACCACAATTTTCTGCAATCACCGCGTATCTTATTCAAATTTTTTGGATCCTATGGTTAATGGGAGCTACTTTTCTCTGCGTATAAATTGGTTAAACTGTCATCAACACATTTAGAGCGAGTTCAACCAAGGTTGAAATCCGTACAGGAGAGAACACGATGATTTATTTACGCAAAGCAAACGAACGTGGTCATGCAAACCATGGATGGCTCGACAGTTGGCATACTTTTTCATTCTCTAGCTACTATGATGAGCAATTTATGGGCTTTTCTGCACTGAGAGTGATTAACGAAGACTTTATTGCTGCGGGCCAAGGGTTTGGAACCCACCCCCATAAAGATATGGAAATATTGACCTATGTGCTCAATGGGACTGTCGAACATAAAGACAGCATGGGCAATATGGAGCAAATCCCTGCGGGTGAATTCCAAATTATGAGTGCAGGTACGGGTATTCGTCATTCTGAATACAACCCAAGCAATGAAGAAGAGCTACACCTGTACCAAATTTGGATCATTCCTGAGAGAACGGGTATTGAGCCACGTTATGAGCAAAAACGGTTCGATTCCAAAGATGGCAAGCAATTGGTGCTATCACCGGATGCACGTGATGGCTCATTAAAAGTTTATCAAGATATGGAACTGTGGCGCTGGGCATTACCTGCAAATGAAACACACACTCATGCGGTCGCTGATAAGCGAGTTGTATGGATTCAAGTCGTCAAAGGGAATGTGGAAATCAATGGCCAAAAAGCAACCACCAGCGATGGTTTAGCTATTTGGCAAGAAACAGCACTCACCATCAAAGCAAGTGAAGATAGTGAAATCCTGTTGTTTGACTTACCATCCGCAGAATAATCATTTTCACAACAAAAAAGGCTCTACATTGGTAGAGCCTTTATTATTTATTGATTCACAAAACTAATTACAGTTTTGGCCCGGCTTTCACCAGTGCAGCACCTGCTGGCGTGTCCGTGTACTTATCAAAGTTATTCACGAAACGTTCTGCTAAGTCTTGCGCTTTTTCATCCCACTGCGCTTTGTCTGCATAAGTATTACGTGGGTCAAGGATATTGGTATCCACACCCGGTAATGCTGTTGGGACTTCTAAATCGAACACAGGCAGTTTAATCATGTCCGCTTTTTCGATATCACCACTTAAAATAGCATCGATGATGGCACGAGTATCTTTGATGGAGATACGTTTGCCTGTACCGTTCCAGCCTGTATTCACTAAGTAAGCTTTCGCGCCAGCCGCTTCCATACGTTTAACTAATACTTCAGCGTATTGTGTTGGGTGCAATGATAAGAATGCAGCGCCAAAACATGCAGAGAATGTCGGAGTCGGTTCCGTCACACCACGCTCTGTCCCTGCTAATTTCGCGGTAAAGCCTGACAGAAAGTGGTACTGCGTTTGTTCAGGCGTTAAACGAGAAACAGGTGGCAACACACCAAATGCATCTGCGGTTAAGAAGATAACTTTTGTTGCATGGCCCGCTTTAGAAACAGGTTTTACAATGTTGTCAATGTGGTAGATTGGATAAGAAACACGGGTATTTTCCGTTTTTGAACCATCATTGAAATCAACAGTACCATCTGCCAACACCATCACGTTTTCCAATAACGCATCACGTTTGATAGCGCCATAGATGTCTGGCTCAGCTTCTTTAGATAAGTTGATCGTTTTTGCGTAGCAACCGCCTTCAAAGTTGAATACGCCGTCATCATCCCAACCGTGTTCATCGTCACCAATTAACTTACGTTTTGGATCTGTAGAAAGTGTGGTTTTACCTGTTCCAGATAAACCAAAGAAAATGGCGACATCGCCTTTTTCGCCGACGTTAGCAGAACAGTGCATAGATGCAATGCCTTTTAATGGCAGCAGGTAGTTCATCATAGAGAACATACCTTTCTTCATTTCGCCACCATACCAAGAGCCACCGATCAGTTGCATGCGCTCTGTTAAGTTGAACGCAACAAAGTTTTCTGAATTCAAACCTTGTGCTTCCCAATTCGGGTTAGTACATTTCGCGCCGTTCATGACGATGAAATCAGGTTCGAAGCCCACTAGCTCTTCATCTGATGGGCGAATGAACATGTTTTTAACGAAATGCGCCTGCCATGCAACTTCAGTGATGAAACGTACTTTTAGACGAGTGTCGGCGTTCGCACCACAGAATGCATCAATGATAAACAAACGTTTACCAGACAGTTGTTCAGTCACTAAATGTTTGAGATCCGCCCAAACTTCTTGTGACATCGGTTTGTTGTCGTTTTTACCTTTACCTTGGTCTGCCCACCAAACTGTATCGCGAGTCACGTCATCACGTACAATATATTTATCTTTTGGTGAACGACCAGTAAAGATACCTGTATCAACCGCAACCGCACCTAAAGTGGTTACTGTTCCACGCTCATAACCTTCAAGTCCTGGCTTAGTTTCTTCCGTGAATAATAGCTCGTAACTTGGGTTATAAACCACTTCAGCTACATCATGAATACCGTACTTTTCAAGTTCCTTCAGGGTAATGCTTTTAGCGCTCATTATATTGCTCCTGGTAAACATAATTAATCTGCGGATGATCATAATTCTTTACGACTAATTAACAGCGATTGCTATCAAAGAATTGAAAATGTATAATTTTTTTTAATTCATAATGAGACTTAGAGCACGTAATAATGCTTTAAAATTATAAAAAAAGGGTGCAGAATTGCACCCTTGTCACATAATTAGGTTGCTAAATCGTATCAGTGAAGTTGCTGATTTAGCTCATTATTTAACCCTTGAAGATCGGATTCAATAAATACGTAATGTGAGCCACAAAATTCACACTCCATATCAATTTTTCCATCTTTGTGTAAAATATCGATAACATCTTCCTTCGGTAACGTCGCTAATGTACTTTCGCAACGCTCCCTTGAACAAGTACAACGAAACTCGACAGATTGTGGGTCATATAACGTGACATCTTCTTCATGATAAAGACGATGTAAAACCTCTTTCACATCCAATGTGCTCAGCTCTTGGCCTTTAATTGTGGCTGTCAGTTGCACTAAGTGGTCAAAGAAATCATGGCTTGTTTCATTTGCCGCTGGTAAAACTTGCAACAACATGCCACCTGCACTTGGTTTCCCATCTACTTCACCCACACGAATGAATAAACGGGTTGGCAATTGCTCTGACTGGCGGAAATAGGCATCAATGCTTTCTTCAATAGAATCCCCTTCGATCGCCACAATTCCTTGATAACGTTCACCTTGATTCGGTGTGATGGTAATCACCATAAAACCATTACCAATCATCTGCTTCAGAGTGCTACCAGCCACAACAGGGCCATCTACACGTGCAACACCACGCATCTGTTGTAAATTATTACCGTTGATAACCGCCAGATTAACCGGCCCATCCCCTTGAATTTGGACAGTAATATCACCATCAAACTTCAACGTTGCCGTCAATAAACTGGTAGCAACAAGTAACTCACCTAACAAACCTTTCACCGCTGTTGGGTAGTCATGGTTTTCTAAAATATGTTCAAAGGTTTCATCAACACTGATCATTTCCCCACGAACGGAATGTTGCTCAAATAAAAAACGGTGGAGTAAGTCTTGGTTTGCCATAATATCTCTCTATTGCTCGGGCTGTTGCTCAGGCCGTCATCAAGACGACTCATGAGAATTTGTTTGTTTAAACTTTAATAGAGTACGCCGTTCTTTCTTATCTGGACGTCGCTCTGGATGCGGCATCGTAAGTGCATTCATCTTACGCGCTTGTGCCATTTTCTCTCGTTGTTCAATACTTTCTACGGTTTCACAGTACAGTAACTGTGCTTCCGGCGCGCCTTTACGCTGGCTACTAATTTGCATGATTTCAACCGTCCGTTCATCATTACCTTGCCGAAGCTTAACGATTCCGTGTAGCTCAACAATCTTCCCGGGCTTAGTTCTTTGCCCATTATAATGAACTTTACCACCTTCAATCATTTCACGGGCGACTGCACGCGTTTTATAAAATCGCGCAGCCCACAGCCATTTATCAAGGCGAACAGATTCTATAGTGGATTGATTCATGGTGCCTCCTCAACATAAGTCTGAATCAAACTAAGAAGAGGCTCCCTCTATTTTCGGGATGATACTATCGACGATAGGAAGGGGGATTAGCCTCAAAGCATTTATCATAATATTCTGTGATATTACGCAAACGCTTCTTATTATTCAAAACACGTAGCACAATCAACGAACCATTTAACAAAGCACACACTAACAAAAACAGGATAAAAATCGCACTACGTATATACTGAGATACCACTTTTGCATTGGGCTCTTCATGCAACACAATTTGCAATGTGCCATTAGCATCTACTGATAAACTCGTAATGACCCCTTCAATATTGAACGGTGTATTGATTAGAAGATTTGATAACCTTTGCAATTCTTGCCAACGCTGTAATGGCGATAACTCATTAAAAGAAGCTCCCGGTATCGAATCGACTAAAGGCTTATTTTCATCACTAATTAATAAAACACCTCCAGGAGGCGGACTATTAATTTTACGCACTTCTCTGTCTATTTCTGTCCTGATAAAATCATATATGGTGTCTTCCACGATGTTTTCCAAGGCCTCTGCGCTACCCGCACGCAATAAAACATGAGCCCCTTTTAATTTTCCTGTGGATGCTTTCTTTACTAATGTAGGCCAATCCTCTGTACTTCCTAAGTTAGTCAGTGCATTTTTTAATTTTAAGCAGTTATCCGAATTATGGCACAGTTGTTCTGTTCCCATAATAATAGCCGAAAAATCAAAGATGATATTCATCCCAGATTTCATAATATCGCGCTGTAACCTTGGATTAACCCCGACTGAGTTTTTGTCTGGATGTAATTGGCTTTTGACAGTATCAAGCAATGATATTGAACGTTCGACAACCTCTGATTGAGGTTCAGTCAGTAAACTAACATCATTCCAATAAATACCAGAGCAATCAAACGGTACAAATTGAGCTTGGTTTTCTTTATTCAAATTCGGTGGGCGGTAACACATCCCTTTACCTTGGGCAACTAATGTATCCCCAATTTTGATCTGACGGGAAACAAGGTCATTAGGGTCCTCAACCTTAATTTTCTCTGTACCACCTAACCAAGCAAAACCCAGTTTTATCGGTAACCCCATCGGTTGATATGCAAATATCAAGGCCATCGTTAATAATGCCCCAACTAACATCAATACATTCTTCTTGAACCGTTTATATGGGTAATAACGTTCTTCTTCATGCAACGAAAGGTATTTACCGTGTCTAACTACCTCACCCGTTGCATAAAAATCAATATTAACGGCTTGGTTTTCTTCGTATTTTAAATAATTTCCCCAATGACTGGGGTAATGCAAATCAATCCCCGCAATAGAGGTATTTGTTGAGTATTTTTTATCAAGCTCTCCATAAAGTTCCCAACGCTTTGGCTGACCATGAATACATTGAATATCTTGGTATTTTCGAGGAAACATCCTAGAGCGAAAAAGAACAAGTAACCCAATGACAAACGTAATCATTGAAATCACTAACCCCGATTCCTGTAATAACGGGATTGAAACGAGGGTTAAATAACCAAATAAAAAACTCAGGCAAATGATCGCAGCGCCAAGCCAGCCCGTAGAATGGTGTAATCTATGCTCTTCTATCGTCTCTTTACGCACTTTTAATCGTTCAATGCTATGTTGGCCACGTTCTTGAATTGCAGCATCAGGCAATATTGAATCGAGTGGCACGCCAGTTTGCCATTCACTACTAAAATCTTTCAATGAGTGACTATTCATTGAAATAATCAATGGTAAATGATCTGTTTCGACTATCTCCATGACATTTTGGCGCTGCAAAAACGGTTCAAGCTGTGAAGGGAGCTGAACTTCAATGGTATCAATAAAATAACGCCAGCTATTTCCCTGCTCTTGGCGCAAATTAAAACGCGTTAATGAATGGCAAATTGTTGCTATTGTTGAATTTTTTTTGATTTGCCATGGATGTTGAGAAGAATTTATTGATACAGCAGAGCAATAATTTAAATACTGAGAGATGGTTTGGTAATCTGAATCAATCATTTTTCTAAATGATGGTGACGCTACAGAGGGTATTTGATAGACGCCAGAACGCCGCCCCCGCCTAAAATATAGGAAGGAAGCCATTATAGTCAGGCTAATAACAATTATAGCCGTTATAATGACATGGTTCAGCATTGTTTCCCCAATGAAAAATGAATAAGAAAAGCATATCAACCATCAGGCTTTCTAAAAATAAGCCAATTCCTATTCTATTTAGGATTTTTATTTTAAATTACAACATCTTGTAAAAAAATTTTTTATTTATTCATCCGTGCTATTTTTGAACGACGATTATACTAACAGCATTTTATCGACTCGATAATATCTATCATTTTATTTTGATATAGGTCATAGTTGTACGGTGATTTCAAAATACGGGCAGTACTAAGTACGACGCGTCTCGTAAATCAATGAAATATGCTTTTAGCAATAGATTTCACTCATCCTGTTCGGAAATCGTTATGACAGAGTTAAAAAAACCAAAAATCTTGAATATTCAAGATGTTGCTCAATCAAAATTATTCAGCATTCAATCAGTTGATCTCGAATTTAGTAATGGCGAAAAACGAGTCTATGAAAGAATGCGGCCCGCAAAACGTGAAGCGGTTCTTATTGTTCCTATCATGGGTGATAACCTCATCCTCATTCGCGAATACGCTGTCGGAATTGAAAGCTATGAATTAGGCTTTCCCAAAGGTGCTATCGACCCCGGTGAAATCGCCATTGAAGCAGCCCAACGTGAACTCAAAGAAGAAATAGGTTATGGCGCTAATCACATTGTTCAGCTCGCCAAACTTACGATGTCACCATCATACTTCTCAAGTAAAATGAACATTCTTATCGCTCAAGACTTATACAGCGAAAAACTCGAAGGAGATGAGCCAGAACCACTACAACAAGAGCTATGGCCAATATCTCGAATGATGGAATTACTGGAACATCCTGATTTCAACGAAGCTCGGAATATTAGCGCACTTTTCTATCTAGAACGTTACTTAAAAAGTAGTAAGTAAAAACACCTATTATTGTATCAGCTGTATGTGATTTCCATAACCAATTATTAATATTGGCACATAATCGCCTGATATATTAAATGTCTCTATAGAAAACACCCCATGTTTTAAATCAACAATGGGGTGCTAATTGAGAGAGTTTAGCCAACAATAATTTTAAAATAGCTCTTGGCTAGCCCCACCTTCCGTAGAAATTGTCGTGCCTACCTCTTGTACTGCATGTTCTTTCGGTTCTGTTCCTTCAATAAAATACTCACGACGGGAAGAACCTAACTTACCTGTCCGGCTATCAATGGATACAGAAATAACCCCTTTAGGTGGCTTCATTGTTTTCACAGGCACTCCATCCAAAATAGACTTCATAAAGTCATCCCACATAGGCTGTGCACTTTTAGCACCCGCTTCACCACGACCTAGTGTGCGCCTATTGTCATCGAAACCTATCCATGCTGAAGCCACAACATCTGGACCATAGCCAGAGAACCAAGCATCCTTCGAGCTATTCGTTGTTCCTGTTTTTCCACCAATATCACGCCGGCCACCTAAGTCTCTCGCTGCACGCCAACCTGTACCAGACCAACCAGGCTCGCCATAGATATTAGTCATCATCGCATCCCTAATTAAGAATGCGAGTGGGGTATTAATCACATGAGGTGCATATTGATCACCAGCATTCCCGTCTAGGTTAGATGCCGTTGTTAATTCCATTGTTGGCTCTTGTATGACGGTATTATCATCCGATTGCGTCACTTCTTCGGTAGATTCATCATCTATACCTTTACTCGCAATAGTGCGTTCAGTATCCCCATAAATCACAGGAATATTCGTACAATCAGGACATGCTATTTTAGGATTAGCTTCGAAAATAACCTCATCATTATGATTTTCGATCTTCGAAATGTAGTATGGGTCAATCAAATACCCACCATTGACCATGACGGCATATCCACGAACCATTTGCATTGGTGTAAATGATGGCGCACCTAGCGCTAACGCCTCTGTACGGTTAATATTTTCCGCTGGGAAACCAAAGCGAGTCAAATAATCAGCGGCGTAGTCCACACCCATGGCTCTCATTGCGCGAACCATCACAACGTTTTTTGATTGGCCTAAACCTTGACGCAAACGAATAGGCCCATCATATCGAGGTGGTGAATTCTTAGGACGCCAATCAGAACCTGCGCCCGCATCCCAACGGCTAATCGGCACATCATTAAGTAATGATGATAATGTCAGGCCTTTATCCATCGCAGCGGTATACAAGAAAGGTTTAATATTCGAACCAACTTGGCGTAATGATTGAGTAACCCGGTTAAACTCACTCATATTGAAGTCAAACCCACCAACAAGCGCAATAATTGCACCGTCATTCGGATTCAAAGCAACAAAGGCAGCATTTACATCAGGCACTTGCCCTAACCACCAGTTATCTTTAACTTTTCGAACCCAAATTTGCTCACCCACTTGCATCACTGCATTTACGGCTCTTGGCGTGGCGCCTTGCTGAGTATCTGAAATAAATTTACGTGCCCAACGCACCCCGGTCATCGTAATTGGGATTTGCGAGCCATCAGCTAACATCACTTGTGCTTCTGAAGCCGTTGCAGATGTTACGACGGCAGGCATTAATGGCCCATAAACAGGCATTTTCTTCAATTTTTCAACAATCTGCTCTGCTGTCCAAGCCGTTTCATTCTGTTTCCATAAAACCTCGGCAGGACCGCGATAACCATGGCGAGTATCGTAGTCGATCAAATTATTACGAACTGCAGTTGTTGCTGCTTCCTGATCTTTGCGGATCACCGTAGTGTAAACTTTATACCCATCGGTATAGGCATCTTCACCATATTTATCAAACAAGGTTTGACGCGCCATTTCGGCTAAATACGGCGCAGAAAAATCGATTTTCGGCGCATGATATGAAGCAACTATTTTTTCATTTTTTGCTTGTTCATACTGGTCTTGAGTAATGTATTTCTCCTCAAACATACGAGAAAGAACCACATTACGACGACTTACAGCACGGTCATAAGAATACAGCGGGTTAAATGTAGAAGGCGCTTTTGGCAAACCCGCAATCATCGCGATTTCACTAAGCGTCAACTCATCTACTGTCTTACCAAAATAAACGTACGCAGCCGCCCCGACGCCATAAGCACGGTTACCTAAATAAATTTTATTCAGGTACAGCTCCATAATTTCATCTTTAGTAAAAAGCTGCTCAATGCGAATAGCTAAAAAAGCCTCTTTAACTTTACGCATCAAGGTTTTTTCAGGACTTAAGTAAAAGTTTCTCGCGAGCTGCTGAGTAATCGTACTGGCCCCCTGAGAAGCATGACCAGATGATGCCATGACAGTAACAGCACGGAAAATACCAATAGGGTCAATCCCGTGGTGATCATAAAAACGGCTATCTTCAGTTGCAATAAACGCTTTTATCATTAAAGGAGGAATTTCTGCCAGCGGTAAAGGAATACGACGTTTTTCCCCATATTGGGCAATCAATTCGTTATCCGCACTGTATACCTGCATTGGAATTTGCAGACGAATGTCTTTCATTGTTGCGACATCAGGTAACTCACCTTCGACATATTTATACATGCCATAAATCGAGGCGGTTCCCAAAAAAATGCAACAGAAAACAAGAATAAAAAAGTATTTTACGAACTTCACCGGAAAATTCCCATGCTCGGCTAACAAGAGGGTTTAGATATCACTAACACACAGTATAAAGCTTATACAGCACAATAGAAAACGTAATTTATTTGTTAATGATAAGGAAATTAACTATGTATACATCAAAATGGAACATTGGGATCGACCTATATCGAGATAGAATCCAGCTAGTCGCTGCAAAGCGGCGCAGACAATACTGGCATTTATGTGAATGTTGGCAGCAGCAATTACCATTCGAATTAACGGATAATTCTAGCCATCAGCAGTATGAAATTTTACTGGATATTTTATTACAATGGCGTCAGAAATTACCTAAAAAGTGTTCAGTATCCTTCGCATTACCTGCCGTTCGTACAATAAAACAACAAATTTCATTACCCAGTGAAATCAAATTGCCACAACCGGAATTAGGGTGGTACTTACAATCTCAAGCTGAAAAGCGTTTTTCTATGCACGCCCAAGAGCTGGTTATCGACTATCGCGTCATCAAACAACAAGTTTATTTTAATGGGGCTCGCCAGTCAGATATTACCTTTTGGCAAAATCTATTTACAGAAAGCGGGTTTAACCTACTTGCTATTGATGTCGCCCCCATAGCTTTACGTTATGTGGCAAGAAATGCGGGTTTACCCGATGAATGTTGGGTTATTCATTACCGACAAGGTGAATGGCTTTGGTCAGGGCCAACTAGCCAACCAGCGAATTACAACCATTTACAAGATACCGACATACCGACACTTTCCCACTTGCTGCCCTTTCTTGATCGAGATGATACTCCCCCTACTTCGCCTATCTACCTGATTACAGATCATCAACATATTCATCACACCGCTAAGGTTGCTCATCATTGGGAATTACGTCAAGCTTTTCAAAAGCATAATATTAAATTACCGCAATTATTGGGGGATTTTGTGATTGCCGCCGGCCTTGCTTTGCGTCATGGAGATATTTAACTGATGGAACTATACCAAGTTAATTTTCTTCCTTGGCGCCAACAGCAAATAAAAAAGAAGATACGAGAGTTTTTACTCTTTTGTTTTGTGGTTTGCTGTTCAGTAATTATAGCTTGTATTTTTTTACTTTTATTTCAACAAATTGAAATAAATGACCTAAAAAACAGAAAGCATAATAGCCAACTGCAATACGAACAGATACAGCAATTAACATTACAAATCACGGCTCAACAAGCACAGAATAACCGTTTGATGAACAAAAAAAGACAGATAGATAGCATCATGGAAAATAATCAATTTTTACTTAGGCTATTACAAAATCTGTCGACTATAACACCGCCCAAAAGTTGGCTCACAAATCTACAGTTAATGGATAACAAAATAGAGATCAAAGCTAACAGTTATGATTTTCAAGATATCAATTCACTCGGCTTACAGCTTAAAAAACACCCTGGTTTGAGCGATATTCAATTGAAAAAAATCAGCCGAATGAATCAATTAAATCGTTTACACCTAACTGCTAAATACCAAGGGGAGTTCGATGAGTGAATCTACACATTCTTTTTGGTATCGCCCTTTTTGGCAACAAACGCTACCGGTTTGCTTCTTCATGGCTCTTTGTATCACTGCTGGGTATTTTTTATACTGGAAAGAAAACCAAAATCAGATCATGGGATTAGCCACTGAGAACCTGAGTTTAACTGAAGCAATTGCAAAAGAAACAAAAACTCTCCGCCACTCACCTTCGTTGCAACAGCTAGAAAAGCAGGCTCAATTGTTAAAACAATCAGTTGATACTAACGAAGCCCCTCTTGAATTACTTACACAGTTAAATACTTTACTTTCTCGTTCTTCAGTCACACTTAATCAATTGCAACCCACAGATATCAATACCTATTTTATGGAGTTCCAAGGCAATTTTGCTGCTATTTATTACGTTATAGAGCAACTTCTTACTCTTCCTCAAACTCAGAGATGGCATTTTCATGACATAAAAATAAATTTAAAACAAGGAGTTATTGTTACCACCATCTCATTTTCTTTTTTCAACAACACTCTTGCTATCAAGGATGATAACCATAATGAATAGCTCACTAACTAACATTCACATGATAATTATTGGAGGACTCCTCTTTTTATCTTCATTTTTAGTCTCTGCCGAAGAAATTAGAGATCCCTTTGCACCACTTACCCCACCTTTAGTAATAGAAAATCAGCCCACTTCGGAGATTACAATAGCGCCGATAGCGCCAAGTAAAACACCACAAGCCGAAAAAATATTTAAATTAGTCTCAATCAATGTTCAAGAGGTTCGTCTCCTATTAGAACACCCTGATACGTCGTTATTATCAAAAAATGCATCTATCCATCACGATATCACGACAAACAGCCTCATTATTAAAGATGATCCAGACCGATTAGCACTGATTGATGAATGGATAAAACATAAAGATATGCCAAATAAACAAGTGCAAATCACCGCACATATCATTAGTAGCAGCCGAACTGCATTACAAGAATTGGGTTTAGAATGGGGAATGATGGCAGGGGGAAACCTGAGCGCTAATCATTTACATCGTTACAACCGTTACTCTTCAATATCCGGGCAATTTTCCTTCAATGTTCTTAGCCTTGGAGAGGGTTTACTTGAAATGAAACTTAAAGCATTAGAAAAAGAAAATTTGCTTTCTATTATTGCGAGTCCTCGTTTAGTTGCTTCACACCAACAACCCGCAAGTATTCAGCAAGGTACAGAGATCCCCTACGTCACCAGTAATGAAAAGAAAACGCACGTACAATTTAAAGATGCTGTACTCGGGATGGATGTCACTCCCGCTATTGTGCGTGATGAAAAAGTTGAGTTAAATCTAAAAATTAGTCATAACTCGCCTGATACTGCACTCACTAGCAGTCAACATCATCACTTGGCCATCAATAAGCAAGAAATCGCAACGACCGTCACTATCAAAAATAATGAAACACTTATCCTTGGGGGAATTTTTCAGCAAAAACAAGAAAAAACAGAGACGGGGTTACCTTTTTTATCTCACATTCCTTTTCTAGGTACATTATTCACAAATACGGCAGAGCATATAGATAAACGTGTCCTTATCGTTTTTATAACACCAAAACTTATCAATATTTAATATAGAAAAAATAACGCATATACTTCAAATAGTTGAATAAGCAATAAGTCAAAGATGACAAAAAAAAATATTTTTTATGCCATAAACCTACCGGATAAATTTGACGCTGACGTCGTTTTAGCATACAAGGTTATCCATTGAGTGTTCTAACTATCCGTAGATTAAAGAACAAGCTGTCAGTCGCTTATAAAACAGCCACAATTAATGTTGCTCTACACTTAACAGAAATAACTTGCTGATACCAATAGCTAAAAACTGTTAAAAACCATGATAAACAAGGTATTAGACAACATAGACGGCTCAAATATAGAAACCTGCAATTTTAAATATGGCACTTTGCTTGCTTAGTGCCATATTTATATAGTTGCAATTCAGGTTGATGTATTGAGATAATTTTCTTATCTGATCTCACATCATCACTTATGAGGTTTCAGTTTAGGTCCCGCCGCTAATCTGATTGGCGGGGCGGGTAATCATTAACGAATAATCGTAGTAATACCAAAAAACATGGCAGAGAAACGCAATATCTTTCTGGTTGGACCAATGGGTGCTGGCAAAAGTACTATTGGCCGTCAGTTGGCTCAACAGCTTAATATGGAGTTTTTCGACTCTGATCACGAGATAGAAAAACGCACTGGCGCAGATGTAGGCTGGGTATTCGACCTTGAAGGTGAAGAAGGCTTTCGCGATCGCGAAGAAAAAATCATCAATGAGCTTACAGAGAAACAAGGCATTGTTTTAGCAACAGGCGGTGGCTCTGTTAAGTCCAAAGAGACCCGTAATCGCTTATCCGCTCGCGGTGTCGTTGTTTATCTTGAGACCACAATTGAGAAACAATTATCTCGTACACAGCGTGACAAAAAACGTCCACTACTACAAGTTGACGAACCTGCACGTGAAGTTCTTGAGAAACTGGCTGACGAACGTAATCCGATGTATGAAGAAATTGCTGATATTACCATTCATACTGATGAACAAAGCGCTAAAGTTGTTGCCAGCCAAATCATTGAACTATTAGAAAAAAACTAATTATTCATGGTGTTATTTTCAAAAATGAACTTAAGGTAAAGCAAGATGGAAAAAGTCACCGTCACTCTAGACGAACGTAGTTATCCAATCAATATTGCACCCGGCTTATATCAACAAACGGATGCATTTTGGCCATTAACTGCAGGTCAACGAGCAATGGTCGTGACAAATGAAACTCTTGCCCCTATTTATCTTGATAAGATAAAGCATGTTCTTGAATCTTCAGGTGTAAAAGTTGATACCATCATTCTACCGGATGGCGAACAATACAAATCATTATTCATTATGAATGATGTATTTACCGCATTACTTGAAAAACACCATAACCGTGACACCACCCTCATCGCTCTTGGTGGGGGCGTCATTGGCGACTTAACCGGTTTCGCAGCAGCAAGTTATCAGCGTGGAGTGCGTTTTATTCAAGTTCCTACGACCTTATTATCTCAAGTGGACTCTTCTGTCGGTGGTAAAACTGCCGTCAATCATCCATTAGGGAAAAATATGATCGGTGCATTTTATCAACCCGCTTCTGTCGTGATTGATCTCAACTGTTTAAAAACACTTCCCCCAAGAGAACTCGCCTCTGGTTTAGCTGAGGTCATTAAATATGGCATTATCCTCAATAGTGAGTTTTTTAGCTGGCTAGAAGATAATATCGATGCTCTCGTCGCTCTTGATGACCAAGCGATGGCTTACTGTATTCGCCGTTGTTGTGAATTAAAAGCACAAGTCGTTGCGGCAGACGAAAAAGAAACTAGTGGGTTACGTGCACTATTGAACTTAGGCCATACTTTTGGCCATGCTATCGAGGCGCATATGGGCTATGGCGTCTGGTTACATGGTGAAGCTGTCGCGGCTGGCATGGTTATGGCAGCAAAAACAGCTGAGCTACTTGGCCAATTTACTCCTGAACAAACACAGCGGGTGGTCACTCTTTTAGAACGTGCATCACTTCCCGTCACAGGCCCGTCACAAATGAAGCCCGATGATTATCTCCCACATATGATGCGAGATAAAAAAGTGATGGGTGGAAAACTACATTTAATTTTGCCTACCACTATCGGCCATTCGGAAATGCGTTCAGATGTTGATACGCAGACTGTCATTGCGGCAATATCATCCTGTATGTCATAAAACGAAGAAAAACCCGAATTTTTACTGACGTTTTAAAATGTTACTGGTAGATGTTCGCTAAAGTCGTTAAATTATACGGTATGCCTACGCCTATATACGAAACTCTGAAAAAGCGTATTATCAATACCACTTTGGCTAGCGTGGTATTACGAAAGGATATATGCTTTAAAATAAGCAGCGATGCCCTGCTTGGTCGTTAAGAGGTTGTACTGATAAGAGACATTTTATCTCTACTATAGGCAAATTTTATTCGGGAGAGGAAAATGGACGAATTTAAACCAGATAACCAGCCTCAAGGTCAAAATGATCTTAGGCCAGATACATCAGATAGACCGACAGGGCGCTCACGCCAATCATCATCTACTGCAAAACCTAAAATTGCACTCTCACGCCAACATATTATGATTGGTGTAGGTGTTCTGGTTCTATTGCTGCTCATTATTGCTATCAGCTCAGCGTTAAAGGCCCCTACAGAGCATGAAAAGCAACAAACAACGGGTGCAAATAATTCACAGAATATCGACTTATCGGGCTCCTCATCGTTGACAAATTCACAAGGTCAAACGTTATCAGGGCAACCGCAAGAAATTACCGGTTCACAAATCACACCGACACCAACCCAAGGAGAGCCTCAAACTCAACCAAATGGTCTGGGTGAGCGTATCGAAATACCTGGTGATGTCGTTGATGCCTTAAATCAAGGCCAAGTTTCTGTACCAAATACTAACCAACCACAAAATACGACACAGTTAACACCACCAACCGTTAAACCTGTCGAACAGCAACCCGTGGTAAAACCAGTCACACCAGAAAAAACACCTGCAAAACCCGTTGAGCAAAAACATCCTGTGCAGACTAAACAGCCAGCGAAACCTGCATCAACAGCAAGTAGCCAAGGTAGTAATATCATGTCTGCACCAGCTGGTAGCTATACATTACAACTCAGCAGCGCAAGCCGCTCTGATACATTGGAAGCTTTTGCAAAAGAAAACAAACTGGCCAATTACAAAGTCTATAAAACTATACGTAATGGGCAAACCTGGTATGTTCTTATTCACGGAAATTATAGTTCAGTGACCGACGCAAAAAATGCAATAGGAACCTTACCTGCTGCAGTGCAAGCGAAAAAACCGTGGGTTAGAAATATGAAACAAGTCAAACAGGATCAAAAATAACAACGTTTTTCCCCGGGCGCATTATGTTGTCCTGACAGAGTATAGATTTAGTACTCTAAACGATTGTAATAATAAAGACGGCATGAAAAAAAAACGCGCTTTTTTAAAATGGGCTGGGGGCAAATACCCCCTTGTGGAAGAAATCAAAAAACACCTTCCACAAGGTGATTGCTTAATTGAGCCTTTTGTTGGTGCTGGGTCAGTGTTTTTAAACACCAGTTATGATTCCTACATACTGGCAGATATCAACAGTGACCTCATCAACCTCTATAATACAGTTAAAGACCGTGCTGATTCTTTTATCGAAGAAGCCCAGCAAATCTTCACACCTGAATATAATACTTCCGAACAATATTATTTAATGCGTGAAGCCTTTAACCAATCGACCGATACTGAGAAACGCAGTGTCCTTTTTTTATACTTAAACCGCCACTGCTATAATGGGTTATGCCGTTATAATTCTCGTGGTGAATTTAATGTTCCTTTCGGCCGCTATAAAAAGCCCTATTTTCCTAAAGAAGAATTACTGTGGTTTGCTGAAAAATCACAAAATGCGATGTTTATGACTCAGCATTATGGTGAAACTTTGCTCAACGCAAAAGAGGGATCTGTTGTCTACTGTGACCCACCCTATGCACCTTTATCAGATACCGCTAATTTCACCGCGTATCATACGAATTCATTTAATTCGCTTGAACAACAAAACTTAGCGATTTTGGCACAAAAGTTATCAACAGAAAGCAAAATCCCTGTCTTGATCTCAAATCATGATACCCCGATGACGAGAGAGTGGTATCATCAAGCCCAATTACATATTGTAAAAGTACGTCGCACTATCAGTAGAAATATATTGAACCGGACAAAAGTCAATGAGTTACTGGCATTATATCCGGGTATACCAAATAGCCTTTCTCCTAGAAAAATAGATAAGAAAAAAACACAGCGCCTTGTACCTAGCGATGAATGGCTCTCAGATAACGATTAATAATCGGAGACAATAATGAAAAACTTTCTCATTGCCCCATCTATTTTATCTGCTGACTTTGCCCGTTTAGGCGAAGATACTGCCAATGTTCTTGCAGCTGGTGCCGATATCGTGCATTTTGATGTTATGGACAACCATTATGTACCAAACTTAACGTTTGGGGCGCCTATATGTAAAGCACTGCGAGACTACGGAATAACCGCACCTATTGATGTCCATTTAATGGTGAAACCCGTTGACCGCATTATCCCTGACTTTGCTAAAGCGGGTGCAACCCATATTAGCTTCCACCCTGAAGCCAGTGAACACGTTGACCGCTCACTGCAGTTAATTCGCGAGCATGGCTGTACCGCAGGGCTAGTATTTAACCCAGCAACCCCACTTAGCTACCTTGATTATGTGATGGATAAAGTCGATATGATCCTGCTCATGTCTGTCAACCCCGGCTTTGGTGGACAATCCTTTATCCCACAAACACTCAATAAATTGCGCCAAGTCCGTAAATTAATTGATGAGAGTGGTTATGATATTCGTTTGGAAGTCGATGGCGGTGTCAAGGTGAATAATATCGCAGAGATTGCAGCAGCAGGTGCCGACACCTTCGTTGCAGGTTCTGCTATTTTCGACCAACCCGACTATAAAACTGTTATCGACGCGATGCGTAACGAATTACAAAAGGTATCTCAATGACTCAAGTCGTATTAGAGAATATCAAAGCGATAGCTTTCGATTTAGACGGCACTCTCGTAGACAGCGCCAGCGGCTTAGCTGACGCTATCGACAACATGCTCAACGAATTAAATTTCCCTCCCGCAGGTAAAGAACGCGTTTCTATTTGGGTCGGCAATGGGGTTGATATATTAGTTGAGCGAGCGCTTTCTTGGGCAGGAGCCGAAATCACGCCCGAGCTACAAAAAAGAGCGCGAGCCAGTTTTGATAAATTCTATGCAACATCTGTCACAACAGGCAGCCAACTGTTCCCTGAAGTAAAAGACACTTTAGAGCAATTAGCGAAACATGGCCTGCCTATGGGAATTGTAACGAATAAAGCAACCCCATTTATTGCGCCATTATTGAAGAAGTTAGGCATTGAACACTACTTTTCTCTGGTATTGGGTAGCGATGATGTCAAAGCTTTAAAACCGCATCCAGCTCCTCTCTACTTAACGATGGGAACATTCGGTTTACGTAAAGAAGAATTGCTTTTTGTCGGCGATTCTCGTAATGATATTATTGCAGCGAAAAGCGCTGAATGCCCGTGTGTCGGTCTGACCTACGGTTATAACTATGGTGAATCTATTGCACTGAGTGAACCGAACTGTGTATTAACACATTTTTCTGATTTATTACCTGCAATTGGGTTATCTGAAATAAAATAAGCAAGGACATAACTAAATGAGTACTCCCACTGAAAATTTAAAGCAACCCCAAAAACCAATCGTATTCAGCGGCGCACAGCCTTCCGGTGAATTAACCATCGGTAACTATATGGGTGCATTACGTCAGTGGGTACAAATGCAAGATGACTACGATTGCATTTACTGTATCGTTGACCAGCACGCTATCACCGTTCGCCAAGACCCTATCGAGCTGCGTAAAAGAACCCTTGATACACTCGCGCTTTATTTAGCTTGTGGCATTGACCCGAAAAAAAGCACTATTTTTGTTCAGTCCCATGTACCACAACACGCTCAACTGAGCTGGGCGCTTAACTGCTACACCTATTTCGGTGAATTGAGCCGTATGACTCAGTTTAAAGATAAATCTGCCCGTCATGCAGAAAATATCAATGCAGGCCTATTTGATTACCCGGTACTAATGGCAGCCGATATTTTGATTTATCAAACAAATCAAGTACCCGTTGGCATTGACCAGAAACAACATCTTGAATTGAGCCGTGATATTGCTCAACGCTTCAATGCTATTTACGGTGATATTTTCACTGTACCCGATCCATTCATTCCGACTGGTGGTGGTGCCCGTGTTATGGCGCTACAAGATCCAACCAAGAAAATGTCTAAGTCTGATGATAACCGTAACAACGTTATCGCATTATTAGAAGACCCGAAATCTGTCGTGAAAAAAATCAAACGCGCAATGACTGACTCCGAAGAGCCACCGCGTATTCGTTATGATTTAGAAAACAAACCGGGTGTTTCTAACTTATTAGATATCATGTCGGGCGTGACTGGTAAGAAAATCGCAGAACTCGAAGCAGAATTTGAAGGCCAAATGTACGGTCATCTAAAAGGTGCTGTAGCAGAAGCTGTTTCTGGCATGTTAACTACTCTTCAAACTCGCTACCATGAATTCCGTAATGATGAAGCGCTGCTCAACCAAATTATGGATGAAGGTGCAACTAAAGCGGCTGCTCGCGCGCAAGAAACGTTAGATAAAGTTTATGAAGCAATTGGCTTCGTTAAACGCCCAATTTTATAGTTTATTTTTACATAAGTAGGGGAAATGTACGTATTCCCCTACTTTTTATTATAAGGATAGATTAATACCAAAGAGAAATTGATATAATCAATACACTCATTCATTATCATTTCACTATGCCTTGTCCAATAAAACCATTCAATTTTTTAATCAGCTGATAGTTAGGTGTAATTATTATTTAATAATTAAATTCATTTTCTAGAAAGAAGATCTTATTATTCTCTCCTTTCTAATTGATAATAGCATCAGAAAATGATAGTTAACTAAGCATCTTATCAAGACACACTTATCGATAACATAACGAATAATCAAAAAAATCGGTGAGTTTTTAGTGAAAAAAGAGTCGTGGCCAACCTGATTTGACCACAATAATAATCTAAATTAGATGAGTTAAAATACTATAGGCAATAAGCTAACAACTTTAACTATCAAAGCTAATTAGCTAATTTAAATAAAATATTTTTATTTTCAATATGTTGAATTACTCACTCTGACACACAAAAACAACTCGTTTGACATCAGAGATACTCCAAAGGTTATCTTTTAACAGTGTGAACTTATAGAAAAGAAGATCGTGATTCCCCGCTAAGTATGCCGATATATCAGGCGGCACATTGTCCGTAGCATTTAATTCTACTTTCCCCTTTTTAAAAATGATGGCGTCATCTTTTGTTTTCCCTTGGATAGTCAAAGTTAATACCCTGTCCATGGTATAGCTTTTATTATTATTGTGTACTGTTCCATATTCATTAACGATATATTTATTGTCGTTAACCAAGTGATAAATAACAGAAACCCTACCATAGATCAGCTCTTCTTCTGCTTCATTATTGGTAAAATTAATGACACCATGACAGTTATTCGGTATTGAATATTTTGAGTGAAAAAAATAGAAGCTAGCTACCGCGATAGCCAATATTATGCTACTAACGAACATGTAGATAAATATTGTTTTCGCATTCATAAATATTTTCATCTTTATCTTTTTTGCACCAAGAAAGAATGCTTTCATAAACACCGTTTTTTCCTATAGTCTCACTATCATCATATAAAATGATACCATTTTTATTTTTGCACCTTTCCGCTATATTTTGAGTGTTTTTTTCCATTTCTTTCAAAAAACGCTCTTCATTTGATATTTTTTTTCTTAAAAAAATATCACATCTATCGATGGTTAGCGATTTCACAACAACAGCATTGTACGATTTTGATATATAAAAATAAATTGATATAAACAGTAAAACGATCATTATTAAAATAAAAAAGTATCTCTTTTTTATTTTGATTTTCGTTTTTGCTTTTTTTTCAGAGTTTTTGAACGGCAAGTTTTCGATAGTAGCAGAAGCAACGAATTTAAACCCTTGCTTTGGGATCGTCTCTATTATTTTTTCTAAGCCAAGCTCACTCAAATTCTTTCGTAGCAAAAATATATTTTGACTCAAGTTATGGTTGGAAGATACTCGACCTAATTTCCCCCAGACCTTTTCTAATAAATAGTCTCGACTAATAACTATATTTTGCTTTTTTATGAAAACAGATAATAACTGGCTACAGGGCAATGTTAAGCTTATTATTGTATTATCACGACTTAATGTCTGTGCACTCTCATCATAAATAACTTTATCATTGATAATATATTTCATCACATTAACTTTACTATTAGGTTAACCTTTCATTATATTGCCATATTTGAATACAAAAGATCAACAAACAAATTTCAATTTTTAATGATAACTGAGTGTATCTTTATTTTTCATAAAAAAATTTTTTTATGGATAAAAAGTCACTGACAAGACAATTTTCACCACTATATTTTATTTATTTACATTAAAAATAGATTTCTATAGTACAAAAACAATTAATTTAACAAACTTTTATATCAACAGTTTAGAGTATAAATATTTTTAAATTTATATTTTAGATAAATATTCCGCTAATCTATAAAAACCTGGTTTTTTATTTTGTTTTTTCTTTACTTTGTAGTGAGCGTTTATTTTGTTGAATTTTTACATTAATATTTGAAACTCAAATAACGGACTTATGCTTATTTATTTTTTAATACATATTTAGCCTCTATTCATTTTAGTAATTGAGTACTACTGAATAAGCTGTAAGTAATAAGCTGAAGTAATAAGCTGTAAGTATTGTTGTTATTAATCCTATTGTTGTTATTCGTTTTTAATTATAGAAGAGTGTAGAAAATATGAAATTTAACAAAATCACAACTGCTTTAATTTTTACTGCTGGTCTTGCTACTTTTGGTGTTCAGGCAGCAAGTGAGCCAAGTCAAGGTTCAGGTAAAATTACATTTACAGGTTCTATTATTGAAGCTGCATGTTCTATCAATCCAGATTCAACAAACCAAGAAATCGATCTTGGTCAAATTGCAAAATCACAATTGAAAGACAATGGCCAGTCAACTCCTCGTAACTTCGATATCTTATTAGAAAACTGTTCTTTTGAAGAAGAAAGCCCAGTTGGTCCTGGTGAAGATACTCGTGCTTTAGTCGGTAATACAGTAAAAATCACTTTTGGTGGTTCACCAGCTGCAGGCAGTGCAGGTCCAATCAATACATTATTAGGAATTACCGGAACAGCTAAAGGTGCGGGTGTTGCAATCACTGATGGCTCAGGTACCGTAATTGAACTAAACAAAGAAAGTAATGGCCGTGAATTAATCAATGGCGATAATACTCTGAATTTCTCTGCATACTTACAAGGTATCGATGATGCTAGCCTTGCAACAGGTGAATTCACAGCAGTAACTAATTTCACATTATCTTATATGTAATAATTTATTGGCCGGTCAATATCGTCCGGCCACTATTAATTAGGTATAGCCAGGTGATAAAAAGATTAACATTAGTATTATTTGCCATTTTTTCCACTAATGTTATGGCAAATAAACAAGGGCATGGGAGTGTCACACTCAATGGCCAGATAATTGAATCTGCCTGTTCAATACTAACTGATGATATTTATCAGGATATTGATTTTGGAGCTATATCTATTAATTATTTATCAGGTAAAAGTTTATCTCCAATTAAAGATTTTTCTATTCATCTTGTTAATTGTGACTTGAATAAAGAATCAGGAGAAAAATGGATTGATGCAAATATAACATTTTCTGGATTACTGGATATGAATGTTGAAAATACATTTTTAACTACAGGCAGTGCTGAAGGTGTCGGTATAAAAATATATGATAATGAATTTAATGTTGCAAAAGATAAAGAAGCAATGCCAGCTATTGAGTTACAAGATAAAAATACAACTCTATATTATAAGATACAATTAGTAAGAAATAATAAACCACTTAAAGCTGGTAATTATAAAAGTTTTATTCGTTATATGGTTTCTTATCACTAAAAGCTGATAGTCATTTACTAATGAATATCGTTGATTATTCAGTTGAGAGGTGTTATGTGCTAAATTTAAAAAAAATCATTTTCAAAGTATTATTATTAAATTTTTCTCTTATGCTTTTATCCACCATTAACACTGCAAAAGCTGTAGAATTTAATACTGATATCCTTGATGATGATATAAAAAAAAATATAGACATATCTCATTTTTCTCAAGCTGGATATATAATGCCCGGCAGTTACCTTCTTCGACTATACATTAATGAATATGATGTTATGGAATCAGAATTTTCTTTTAAAGAAAGAAATGAGAATGATATCGTTGAAGCATGCATTAAGCCAGAATTTCTTCCTTTTATGGGTTTAAAAGAAAGTGTTATTGGTGATATAAAAACCTGGGATAATGGTAAGTGTATTGATTTTAATTCAATTGATGGCGCATTCGTTAAAGGTGATTTATCCGATGCATCATTAAAAGTATCTATTCCTCAGGCTTGGCTTGAGTACAGTGATGAGAATTGGTTACCTCAATCCTTATGGGATAATGGTATTCCAGGAATCATGCTTGATTATAATATAAACGGTAATTTCATAAAACCAGACGACGGTAATAGTAGCAAAAATATCAGTTCTAACGGAACACTTGGAGTAAATTATGGCGCATGGCGATTCAGAGGAGATTACCAAGCTAGTTATCGTAATTCCTCTAGAAATACTGAAAGCAAGTTCGATTGGAGCCGTATTTATGCATTTAGAGCATTACCGTGGATAACCTCTCAATTAGTCCTAGGTGAAACATATGTAAACTCTGACATATTTGACACTTGGCGTTTTATCGGTGGC
Organism: Providencia sp. PROV269; assembly: GCF_028477785.1. Classification (NCBI taxonomy): domain Bacteria; kingdom Pseudomonadati; phylum Pseudomonadota; class Gammaproteobacteria; order Enterobacterales; family Morganellaceae; genus Providencia; species Providencia sp. PROV269. The sequence continues at coordinate 48,648 of NZ_JAMPLV010000012.1, forward strand.
TCATTAATTAGTGATGAAAGGATGATACCACCTAAATTGAGAGGATACGCGCCAGAAATTACAGGCGTCGCAAAAACAAATGCAACCGTTATTGTCAGTCAAAAAGGGCGAATTCTTAGTGAAACGACTGTAGCCGCTGGGCCATTTAAAATCTCAGATCTCAATAGTTTTGTTAAAGGCCGTTTAGATGTAAGAGTTGAAGAAGCAGATGGCAGCGTTCAAACTTATACTGCTGACACAGCGACAGTTCCATATTTAACAAGACCTGGGCAAATAAGATATAAATTATTCACCGGTAAACCAAGTGATAATCAACGTCATATTGAAGGACCTTTATTTACATCAGGTGAATTATCTTGGGGTGTTTCTAATGCTTGGTCTGTTTATGGTGGCCTAATACTTTCTAAACCATATCAATCCGTTAGCGTAGGATTAGGAAGAGACTTGTTTTGGCTTGGTGCATTATCAGTCGATCTAACTCAATCTTGGGCTGAGGTCAATAACATAAATGCTAACAATAAAAACCACACAAATAAATTAAATGGTAAATCTTGGCGACTAAGTTATTCCAAACGATTTGATGAATTAGATAGTGATATTACATTTGCAGGATACCGTTTTTCTGAAAAAGATTATATGTCAATGGGGCAATTCATTGATTCATTAAAAGGAAACTATCTATTATCTAAAGGAAAAGAATTATACACTATTACAGCAAGCAAGAATTTTTCAGAACAGCGGTTGAGCACAAATATCAGTTGGAGTCATCAAACCTATTGGGATAAAGATGACATCGATTACTACAGTTTTGCCTTAAATAAGTATATAGATATTGGCGATATACGAGATATATCATTAAACTTAAATCTATCAAGAAGTAAATATAATTATAAATGGGACAATGCTTTATTCATTGGAATGAGCATTCCTCTTCAAAAAGCAACCGTAAGCTATAATGCTAATTACAGTGGAAATACTTACTCTCAAACTGCTGGTTATTATAGCAAGCTAGATAATGGAGATAGTTATAGAATTAATGTTGGCGTTCGCAATGATAATGGTGTTAATCCACAAATAAGTGGGTTTTACGCTCATAGGGGTGATTCGTCTGATTTAAGCTTAAATGCTTCAATTCTCCAAGGTGATTATAAATCGATGGGCTTTTCCTCTAGAGGAGGAATGACAGCAACAAGCCAAGGTATGGCATTACACCCAGGAGGAAATGCGGGAGGAACTCGAGTATTAGTTGATACCGATAAAACCAGCGGTGTACCTATAGGTAATGGAATACATTCGAATAGATATGGCTATGGAGTTATTACGGATATTAGTAGTTATTATAAAGTATCAATTAAATTAGATGTAAATAAATTTGCTGATGATATAGAACCAAAAGGAACACCTGTTAGAGAGAGTGCATTTACTGAAGGTGCTATCGGTTATCATCACTTTGATATTTTAAAAGGGGCGAAAATAATGGCCTCAATAAAATTAAATGATGGCTCTGAACCACCTTTTGGAGCCCTAGTTAAAAATGCCAAAGGAGATGAACTTGGTATTGTTGGAGATAACGGAAATACATGGATAGTTGGTGCTAATAGTGAAGAGATAGCCTTTATAACATTTGGTAAAGATCAGCGTTGCCAAATACGTTTTCCTAAAGAACTCACTACAGGCGACTCTTTACTATTACCTTGTACGATTAATTGAGGTTAACTATTTATTATGAATAAATCTATTATCAATATTGGTACTATTTTGATTTCTTTTTTTACTGTCGCTCATAATGGGTATGCTGCGATAGCGCTTGATAGAACTAGAGCTATTTATCCAGGAAATGAGAAGTCCATTGTCCTTAACATTAAGAATGAAAATAAAAAGTTACCCTATTTAGCACAATCATGGCTTGAAAATGAAGCGGGTGAAAAAATAATTAGCCCATTTCTTACAACTCCACCATTACAGCGGGTCGAGCCAGGAGATAAAAGTGTTATTAAAATAACTAAAACAGCAAATATCAGCCAGTTACCACAAGATAGAGAATCTGTTTTTTATTTCAATGTTAGGGAAGTGCCACCTAAAAGCGACAAACCAAATGTAATGCAATTAGCATTGCAAACAAAGATAAAACTATTTTATAGACCCGAGTCTATCATTCCAGAAAAAAATACTAGATGGGATAACAAAATTATTCTTAATAAAGAAAATGATGGATATATGGTCGAAAACCCAACTCCATATTATATTAACTTGATAGGTATTACAGGTGCAGAGAATCAACCATTAGAGAAAAATTTTGAAGCTGTAATGATTGAACCTAAATCAAATAAAAAAGTAAAGAGTCGGACCTTTCAAAAACCATTTATTAGAACTATCAATGATTTTGGTGGAAAGCCAATTTTAGGCTTTCATTGCCAAGGAAATCGATGTGTTGCTGATGATATTTAAGTAGGAATAATTATGCTACTGATAAAAAATATATACTTAAAGGCTAATTACATTTTATTATTAGTAGCTATCCTATTTTTAACATTTGAAACCTACTCTGATGTTATTGATCGGAATTGGGATGTAGACGGGCTAAACGGGGAACTATATGTACATGGTGAACTACTTGAGTCACCATGTACTTTAGATGAAGAATCGTTAGAACAAGAATTTTCTCTAGGAGAAAGCAATACATCCCAATTTCGTCACGTTGGAGATATGTCATTACCTACATTGATTAACTTAAGATTTAAAGGATGTGGCATAAATAATGGCATTGCTGTTGATGAATTCCACTCTGGTAACTTAATATACACGCCAGATGAAGCAATCATTAAATTACATTTTAATGGTATTCCTGATAGATCAGACTCTAACTTTTTTAAAATTAATGGTGAAGCAAAAGGGATAGCTATTCGTCTTGAAGATAATAGAGGTAACATCATTATACCGAATAAACATCATCATCCTATGATTATATCCAAAGGAAAATCAGGAGTATCATTCACAGCTCAAATTGTAAAAACAAATAATGAGCTAAAAGTCGGTGAATTTAATTCAGTTATAAATATATCTTTGGAATACAAATAAAATGAAAAATGTTTTTTATTTAGTGATTGTATTTTTTATTCCTCAGCTAACTTTTTCGAAAGATACTGATATTCATTTTTATGGAACACTCATATCTGAACCTTGTACATTATCATTGGACTCCGAAGAGCAATTAATTGATTTTGGCCCTATAGTAAAATCAACATTTAATAATAATACAGTCGCAGCTAAAAGAAATGTCAATATTATATTAAATGATTGTGATATATCGATAAGTAAATTTGTTAAATTTACATTTCATGGCGATAAATTTTCTGATAATGAAGAGTTATTTGCAGTTACTGGAGAAGCTAAAGGCATTGCAATTAAACTTATCTCTGAAGATGGTGATAATATTTCACCAGATGTACCAATGAGTGACATTGAACTTTCTTCAGGAACAAATCAATTAAATATTGAAGCTATGTTAGTTGGATATGACCTATCTAAAATTTCAACAGGTAGCTTTTCTTCAGTTGTAACTTTCTCTATGAGTTATGATTAAAATATTGGAGTGATAGTTATATGAAAATTAAATTACATATGATTTTTTTATTGTTATCATTAGGTATGAGTATTGCATTTCAATCTAATGCTGCTCTATCTCTAGATCGCACTCGACTTATTTTTAATGGAAATGAAGAGTCTGTTGAAGTTACAGTTACAAATAATGATAAAAAATCACCTTATCTCATTCACTCTTGGGTTGAAAATGCTAATGGAGAAAAAATAAATGAACCATTAGTAGCTTTACCACCAATACAACGGATTGAGGCTGGAAATAAAACTTTAATCAGATTAAGAGGTTTAGCTAATATACAAAACTTACCTCAAGACAGGGAAAGCCTTTTTTTTCTAAATATCAGAGAAATCCCACCAAAAAGTAATAATAAAAATGCATTACAATTTGCATTACAGACTAGAATTAAAATATTTTATAGACCCGAAAATATTGTTATAAGAAAAAGCACATTAGCAACACCAGGAACCCAAAACATTACCATTTCAAAAGAAAAAAATAAATTTAAAATTTTCAATCCAACTGATTATAACATTAATATGGTTGCTATTAAAAATGGAAATAAAATGCTACATGGGTTTAACCCAGCAGTAATACCACCTAAAGATAACTATGAACTGGATATTCCAAATAATATCGTTCTTCAAACTCCAGTTATTTCAATCGTAAATGATTATGGGACTAGTATTAACATTTCATTTTTATGTAAAAACAATGAATGTAATGTAGAAAAAATAAACCATAAGAGTAATTAAAATGTTAGCAATCAAAAAATTTAATTTAATTATTCTTCCATTATGCTTATTCATTAGTAATACAATAATGGCTAAAGATACTGAAACAATAAAATTTTCTATTGTGGGTAGTGTGGTATCTAAACCACAATGCCAAATTAGTGATAGCAAAACAATTGAAATAAACTTTGGTGATAATATAGGAATTAATAATATTTCATCAGGAAAATATGAAAGAGAAATACCTTACGATATAACATGTGATGGAGAATCGGATGAGCTGCAATTAACACTTAAAATTAGTGGTAATGCCGTGAGTTTTGACCCTGATAACGCAACAGTACGAACTAATGAACAAGAGAATTTAGGAATAAAAATATTTCATGATGGTAAGCCATTTGAATTAGACAAAAGTATTCCGATTAATGCCAATAATATACCTAAGCTTCATGCGGTTCTCATTAAAAATGATGAAGGGGAGCTGATAGAAGGGGAGTTTAATGCTAATGCAACAATTGAAGCTGAATACCAATAAAATTATTAACACAATTTTATATATACTGTTACTAACCATTTTACCATATAGTTCAATGAGTCACGCTGGTTTCGAAGGGGAAATATTTAAGCTTATTAGACACGCAGATGGTTCCGCTACCATTGAAATGGGCGCTGACTTTGAGTTCTACGCATCACTGGCACAACCAGAAGGTTCTGGTTTTAAAGGCTGCTATTCAGGTGATACCGTATCATTAATGGCAGGGAATAAATCTGGTGGTTGGAGTATTATCGATGTTCCTGAAACAGCAGACGGTAACTGTTTCACCCCACTAAGACCAAAGTTTCCAGTAAAAATTGCTGCGGGCAATACAGCTTTACTATTTATAAAAGAAGGAATATGTATAGGGCGTGGGAAGTTAGGGCAAGTCGAATGGCAGTTTATCGACTTTTGTGTTGGTGACGATTCTATTATTGAAATCATTGGCGATGCTGTTTGTAAAATCACACCAATTGAGATTGTTCATGACTACGGACTAGTGAACACGAGTGAAATTAATGGGAAGTCAATAACAACTGATGCGACTATAACCTGCACTCATGAAAAAATTACCACTGGCGATGTCTCTGTCAGCCTGGAGTTTCAAAATTTAGTTGATGACAAATTATACCTTAGAGATGATAAAAGTATTTACTCTACGTTAGATCTTGATGATAAAGGTCCATCCGAAAACATTAAAGTACCGGTTAATCAATCCATCAACGTAAAGGTTAGAAGCACCTTATCTGCAAATGATAATGTCATTGGCGGTGATTTTTCTGGCAGTACACTGTTAGTAATGACTTATAATTAACCCAATATTATAAACTGTTATTAATAATATTATTGTATTTTGAATATATGATATTACGCGATTTAATGAAAATGCTTGATGTTTAATCCAAAATAGCCTTCAATTTTCATTTGTCATATAAGGAATTAATTAACGATGTTTACACTTAAAAAACCCTTAATAATTAAAGATGATCGTTTAGCTCTCACCATGCTAATTGGCCGTGAAATCGCTTATTTGAGAAAAGCAAAAGGCTTATCAGGAGCTGAATTAGGTAAATCTGTCGGCCTTAGTCAACAACAGATTTCTCGCTATGAAAGAGGGATAGCAAGGTTAGACTTAGGTTTAATGATATATTTACTATCAAAATTAGATATATCTTTCAATGACTTTATTACTCGATTAGTTAAAGAAGTCAAAGTAAATTACCCAGCATTATATCGAAAATACCATTTTTTATTTTCATCCGATAGAAATATAGAAAGTACAGACATTTTTTATTTTAAACCCATAAATTAGCATAGATAATTTTTAATTTATAACCATATGAGCCATGAACTTTATTATTTCAACACTTCTATAAAACATAAGTTAATTAATTAAAAAATTCATATGAATGTAATATTATTAATATATTTTTGATTTTCTTTAGTTATGAAAAACCATGCTAATATCGAAAACATGAAACAACAGATAATTTGCATTGGAAATTAAAATAACGATTTAAAAAAAACATTATACTACGCATAAAAAAACGGGAAAATTTTCCCGTTTTTAATTAACCAATGAGTTTAACTTTAATTATTGAAAATCTTTGTCGGTATACAGCTTAGTCGCCTTAACACCTTCAATATTTTTCGCACCACCTAACATCATATTGATAGAAAGTTCTTTATTCAGCTGTTGGATCACTGAGTTCACCCCTTCTGCTCCACCTAAATTCAACCCGTAGAGAATAGGACGACCAACAGCCACAACATCCGCACCGCTCGCTAAAGCTTTAAATACATGGGAGCCACGGCGTACACCACTGTCGAATACAATTGGAACACGCTTATCTACGACTTTAGCAATTGACGGCAGTACATCAAAAGACGCAGGACCACTGTCTAACTGGCGACCACCGTGATTAGAGACCCAAATCGCATCGGCACCGGCTTTGATCACAACATCGGCATCTTCAGGTGATTGAATACCTTTAACTATTACCGGTAATCCTGATAACTTTTTCACGTATTGAATATCGGCTGGTGTAAAGGCTTGTTTCGCTTGTGCATAAATTTCACTGATCCCTGCACCTTTACCTGTTTTCGAACCATCACTATTTTGCTTAGCAAATAGCTCTAAGTTGGCAAAGCCCAGTGGGAACTGGAAGTTATTACGAATATCATCTTCACGATACCCACCAACAGGGGAGTCAACAGTTAAAATAATCGCTTTAGCACCACTTTCTTTAGCTCGCTTTAACGTAAATTCGTTAAAAGCATTATTTTTGCTCATATAAAGCTGGAAAAAGAACGGGTTTTCCCCTGAAACTTCAGCCACTTCTTCAATCGTTTTATTCCCATAAGTACTTAACGAGAAAATAGAACCTGCTTTAGCCATACCTTTTGCTGTCGCTATTTCCCCATCTTTATGCGCTAATCCTTGAGCTGCCATCGGCGCTTGAATAATAGGGGTTTTTAGTTTAATTCCTAAAAAATCAGTTGAAAGGTCAATATCTGAAATTTCAATTCCCTGCATCACTCTTGGCATAATATATTTATTATCAAAGTGTTGCGTATTCTTCTTCAGGTTTAATTCATCTTCAGCACCACCGCGAATATAACCAAAAGCACCTTTATCCATACTTTTGGCAACCTGGCTTTCTAATTCATCCAAGTTCACAATTTTAATTGGGCCTTCTTTATCGCTCGCTTTGTATTCTGCCGCCTGAGCAGTACCGAATGTCAATGCAACAGCCAATAAAGTTGATGTAACAACAGTATTTTTTCTTTTAAAATTCAACATAGTTAGTATATCCCTTACTGTTTAATTGCTTCAGCTTGAATCTTGATGGTCACATCTTTTGTCATACCCTCTTTAACTAGGTAATCTACCCCCCATTGTGTACGGTCAATGGTTGTTTCAAAATCACCACCACACACATCAGCTTTAAAGATTGGGCTGAAATAACAACTAAATTTGGTCGCTTTCAGCTGAACTGGGTGTGATTGGCCTTTCATAGTCAGAACACCATCAATAGATACAGGTTTGTTGTCTGCAAAGTTCCATTTAGTCGATTTAAACTCAATAGTTGGATATTTTGCGACATCTAGCATATCTGCACTTTTAATATGATTATCAAAGGCTGATAACCCAGTATTTAATGTCTCCACTGGAATTTTCACACTGACGCTACCCGTTTGTTTTTCCGGAGAATAGCTCATATTCCCAGTGATATTGTGAAAACCGCCGCTATTGGTAGAAGTATTGAAATGGTCAATATAAAACACCGCTTTGGTATGCGTTGAGTCTAATTTATAGTCTGCTGCCTGTGCTGTACCAAACGCAAACAAAGAAACCAGCAAAGGTAATGCAAGCTTTTTCATCGTATTTCCTTAAAATTCAATTGCAAATAGGCAGCTTTATAGTCATAACGCTACCTGATTTAATTTCGTAAGTTAAATGTGAGGCCTATCGCGAATTAACGTTCAGAATCTAATTGCTCATTATTTTTCAGAACATCTTGCGCTTTGCTGTAGCTTTCAATTAATAATTGATAAGCAGGGAAAATTTGTGTGTAAGCCATTGCCCACTCCGCCGCATCTTCACGGTTCCAAGTCCCTTGTAATTCTGAAGCAACAGCCGCAGTATCCATTGGAACGACACCCGCTTGAACGACACGCGCTAAGGTGATTTCTTGCGCCATTTTGCTGTAAGTACCTGATGCATCAATGACCACAAATACTTGATAACCATCCATCACCGCACTTATCGCAGGGAAAGCCATACAAACACTGGTAATGGTTCCTGCAATAATTAATTGTTTTTTACCTGTTGCTTTTACCGCTGCCACAAACTCAGGGTTATCCCATGCATTAATTTCGCCACGGCGTGCAATATATTGTGCATGTGGCGCATTTTGATGAATTTCTGGGATCAACGGACCATTTGGGCCTTGAGGTACAGAAGCCGTTGTTATTACTGGAATTTTAGCTAGAGAAGCCATTTTAGCCAGAACAGCTGCACGAGCACGCAATTCCGTCATTGGCATGTCACCTACGGTTTGAAATAAGCCACTCTGGTGATCGATTAATAACATCACCGCATCTTCTGGGTTAATAGCAGGACGTTGACCGTTAAAATTAGCTGGGCTACTCATGATGAAACCTCTCAATCGATAAAATATGAAATCTGTTTTTGATTTAAAAATAGAACGATAGCCGCTCCGTTTTCGTGTTATTTAGATTAATTCATCGATTTAAGGCTGAGTAGTCCAGTTTTTGATAAACACTGTTCTATAAATAGAATAATTAGACTTTATTCTATTGTTCTATCACTGCAACAATGAAACCTATTTTTGCTACTACTGCCAAATGATTTGCTCCTTTATTATTCAGCCATCAAAACAATTTTAGGAGCAAAACCATGAAAAAAATTATTGGTATCTATCAATCTCCTCGCAGCCATTGGGTCGGAGACGGCTTTCCTGTCCGTTCAATGTTTAGCTATAACGATCATGGGAAATACCTCAACCCATTCCTTTTACTCGACAGAGCGGGGCCTTTTGATTTCCCAAGCTCAAATTCGGCAAACAGGGGTGTTGGCGAGCATCCACACCGTGGGTTTGAAACCGTTACAATAGTGTATGATGGCGAAGTGGCTCACCATGATTCTACGGGTGAAGGCGGTGTGATAGGCCCAGGTGATGTTCAATGGATGACTGCGGCATCGGGTATTTTACATCAAGAGTATCAGTCTGACGCCTTCATGAAACAAGGTGGCACTCTTGATATGGTACAACTGTGGGTTAATTTGCCAGCAAAAGACAAATCAGCGGCCCCCGGCTACCAGCTGTTAGAAAGCCATAGTATGCCAAAAGTCGCATTACCCAATGATGCAGGAACACTGCGAGTGATCGCGGGTGACTATTTAGGCAATAAAGGTGCAGCAAAAACCTTTAGTCCATTAGATGTATGGGATTTGCAGCTTAACAAAGGTAAAACGGTCGGTATCCCAACCAAAGCGGGACGCTATGTCGGTTTAGTCATGTTACGTGGTTCAATATTTGTTGATGGTCGTTCCGCTTTAAACGAAGGGGAGCTGATGATCCTCGACGATACAGATAGCAATATTCTGTTAGAAGCCACAGAAGATGCCTTAGTACTGTTGCTCAGTGGTGATCCTATTAACGAGCCGGTTGTTGGTTACGGCCCATTTGTGATGAATACTGTGCAAGAAATCAATGAAGCAGTGAATGATTTCAACAGTGGGAAATTTGGCCGCATTCCTGAAACACAGTAAATGAGAAATATTTCCCTGATAGCCTAATGCGCTATCGGGGAAATTTATTTCACTGACGGCGAAATATTATCTGCTAAATGATTTAATAATAATTGGATTGATGGCAACAACCCTTTGCGTGATGGATATACCGCATGAATAATATCTTCAGGAAACTGCCATTTCGGTAATACCTCTATCAAATCCCCTGATTCAATGTCTTTTTCTACCACACCATAAGGCAACCTTGCGATCCCAACACCTTTGCGTGCCGCATGGTATAACGTTAAAATATCTGTTGTCGCTAACTTCGGGGTGAAATGCTGCGTAAAGCTAAGATCGTGACTATTTTTTAGGGTCAACGTGTAATTTTGTGAGTGCTCTGTATTCGCTAACATCGGGTAATCCACCAGCTTTTCGGGCTCTGTGAGTTCACCGTGCTCTGCGAATAACTGCGGGCTAGCCACTAAGATACGCCGTGAATATCCTAGTACTTTCATCATTAAGCCTGAATCATCTAATGGCAATGAACGCACTCGAATAGCTAAATCCAACCCTTCACTAATCACATCCACAGGGCGGTTAACTGCTAAAATTTGAACATCGATATCAGGGTACTTTATCATAAAATCTACAAGTAATTCATTGAGATAGACTTGTAACAGTGCGACTGGACACGATAACTTGATCGTTCCTTTAGGGTGTGACTGAACGGAACAAATCAATTCATGAGCAACTTCAGCTTCATCAACCACATTTTTACACTGCTGATAAAAGACTTGTCCCACCTCAGTGACATGAAACTGACGAGTAGAACGGTAAATCAATGAAACATTGAGCTTTTGCTCTAAATCAGCAATGCGTCGGCTCAATTTAGATTTAGGGATCCCAAGAGCCAAACCCGCTTGTGAAAAACCACCATATTCGACAACTTTCACAAAATAGTAGAGATCATTTAAATCATATTGCATCTTCCCCCCCTCAATATTCCTAATCGCAATATCGCCATCTTACTAAAAACGCCAAAAAAGCGCTTTAAAAATGAAAACCGCCAATAAGGCCTGCAAACAAAACAAATAGTCTGGTAAGCAAAACAACTAATTCACGATAACAAAGCGAAATAAATTAAAGTAACCGATTCGCTATGGAGGTTTCGCATGTACCGCGCACTTTGGGAATTACTTCGTCCCTATCGCTTCACATTATTATTTGCACTTATTTTACAAGCCATCTCAGGCCTCTGTTCACTCATTCCATTGATAGCAATTAGCCAAATTGCCAACGCTTCCGTTCATCAATATTATGAATGGGTTGTTATTGCATCCATCGGTGGTGTCAGCTGGTTAATTTGCCAAACTTTTGCTCTGTATTTAACGCATCAAACTGATAACCATCTCTGCCATCAACTCAGGCTACAACTTCTGGATAAAGTAGAAAAACTCCCTCTAAGCCACTTTGCCCAACATGGTCGAGATGGCTTTTTGCAAATAGCTGATCGTGATGTCCGTTCGCTACATCAATTAACCGCTCATGCCCCCGCAGATATCACAAAATTAATTATCGTCCCAATAACAGCAACTCTCATTTTATTATGGCAAAATGCACTACTCACCATTTTTTGCTTAATGCCATTAATCACCTCGGTTTTTTTATTTAAACAAATGCGTTCTATACGTTATCAGGCGCTATATACCTCACGTAACCGGACAATGAGTGCCCTGTATGAACAATATGCTGAACTTGCAGATAACCCGCTACAGGCAAGGCAATATCCCAATCAATCCATTCAAAAAAAAACATCACAAGCGTTATACCAATTTGAAATCGCCTTTAAGCGATGGATAAGTAAAATAGGCGCCTTGAGCTCACTGACCCAAGTCGGTATCAGCAGCACATTGCTGTCATTATGGGTTATTTTTGGGGTTTCATTACTCTCTGAGCCCGTACCTCTCGCTCAAATCATTTTATTCATTCTATTAATTAGCAGTATTGCCGCCCCCGTTGCTGCAATGGGGCATGGTGCCGACGCCTTGAACCTTGCTGTTAGCGCATCAGAACGTATTCGCCAACTTCTAGCTGAACCGGGTATGCATTACGGAGAAAAGGAAATTACCCCATCCCAAGGTGAGCTCAAACTTGTCCAAGTTGATGTTAAAATAGGTAATAACCCAATATTATCGAATATTAATATCACCGTAGCCCCCAACGAATTTATTGCTATTGTCGGAACGTCTGGAGCGGGAAAAAGCACCTTAATACAACTTATGGCGCGCTTTTTAGACCCAACAGAGGGAAATGTCCTCTTTAACTCGGTTCCATTACCACTGCTATCATTAACTAGTTTGAACCGTACGGTTTCCATCGTCATGCAAAGCACCCCGCCTCTGCCTTGTTCTGTGCGTGAAAATCTACAGCTATTTGCCCCAAACGCCACTGAAGATGATATGTACCGTTACCTTGGTGAGCTCAACTTATTATCACTGGTAAAACAACAACCTAAAGGGCTGGATGCCGTAATAGAGCAAGATATAGTGTTGTCCGGTGGAGAGACTCAACGCCTCGCGATTGCACGAGCATTGCTATCACCAGCGCCTTTATTGTTACTTGATGAACCGACATCCGCACTTGATCCACAAAATGCACAGCGGGTACTTAATTTATTGCACAGCGAGTCGCGAACTTGTGTATTCGTTACCCATGACTTAAACGGCTTGAATCTAGCAGACCGCATATTATTGTTAGACAACGGAAAATTAATCGCACAAGGCTCTCATCAACAACTTTCAATACATTCAGAACCCTATCAGCAACTTTTACGTGCATTGGAGGAGAACTGTGCTTAAACGCTTATTATACACCGTACGTAATGCTATATTTTGGATGACGCTAAGCGCTGTTTTAGAGGGAATTAGCGGGTTATTTTTATTTGTTGTTATTTTAGATTGGCACCTTGATACCACTATGCCATTAATACTATTCACTCTTTCTAGCTTAACAACACTCGCCGTAACATTTATAGCCACCCAGAAAGGCTATGTTGCAGGGGGATTGGTGATGCGCTATCTTGCTACGGCACTTATTCTCCATCTGCCGCTTTCATTGCAACCCATTTCAAACAGCAACCAATTAATTTCAGGACCTGTGTCACAGGCTATATCTGTACCCGCACATTTACTCCATCCTATTATTAGCGGGTTAGTCACGCCCTGTACTATCGTGATTGGAATGTTAGTCTATCAAGGTGCATTTGGCGCTATTTTACTGTTTATACTCCTTTTGTTATTAGTCTCTTTACGCTTATCTGCTAGAAAAATTGCCTTTTTTGAACGAGCAGCTCATGAATCAGAACAACAAGCAATGAGTGCACTCAACCAATATGCGCTCCACCAGCCATTGATTCGTCGCTCAAATACCCATTATGAGCAGCTGCATCCCAAACTTGCCTTAGCATCCCAGTATCAAACTCAGAGACAGCTACAACGAAGAAGCTTGCCATTTCACTTATTATTTTCATTAATGGTGCAAACCGCCTTTATTACGCTCTTTGGGTTCGGTATTTATTTAGTTGATCATGCAAAGATGCCATTAAATATGTGGCTAGCAGGGTTAGTTTTATTAGCGCGCTTAATTGAACCTATGTGGTTACTTTCTCATTTAGATCAATCAATTAGACAAATGAAAAAATCAATTCAACGAATCGAAATAGCCTTGCAGGCTCCGGTATTAACATTTCCTTATCGTTCATCAACACCCACTATCGATAGCGTTAGCTGTGAACAGTTATCATTTTACAGTGACAATAAAAAATGCATTTTACAAAACATAGGTCTTAGCTTTAAGGAACATACACTTACCGCCATTGTAGGGCCATCAGGAGCAGGAAAAAGTACATTATTAAGCTTACTCGCTCGCTTACAAGACCCAACATATGGCAGTGTGAACTACGGTAATAAAAATATTAAAAACCTATCACAAGAGGTGTTGTGTGCTCACCGGGGAGTCTTACTACAAGATAGCCGTTTATTTTGCGGTAGCGTACGCCAAAATTTGGTACTTGATGATGATAATATTGATGACCGGGCAATCAGTGCATTACTGACACAACTTAATTTCACTGCCAATCATACGTTCTTAGAAAAAGAGGTTGGTTCTGGCGGTATGTTACTTTCTGGAGGACAAAGACAACGGCTGTGTATTGCAAGATTGATTCTACAGCATCCTAATATCATTTTAATGGATGAACCAACAGCAAGCCTTGATAACATCAATACAGCCTCCGTGATTGACCTTATTACTCAAGCCAAACAACAGACACGTATCGTCGTCACCCACCAGCCTAACCTTGCCCGCCAAGCGGATGAAATTGTGTATATGGAGAAAGGAAAAATTATCGCTCAGGGAACACATCTCGAATTAATGGCGAATATCCCGTGGTACCAACAGTTTATACAACAAACACCTAAGATATAGGCATTCTCAGTATCGCACGTTATATTGCTAGCAAACGCTTATGGCTAAAGACTCTCTTTGTTATAAGCGCACAATAGCTTTTCGCTAGCGATTAACGTTTACCAAACAACCGGTGCTTAAACTCTTCGATGCGGTAGTTATCTAAACGGTTCTGCATGGTTAAGCTCCAACTTGCGGATAACCCTGCTGCACTTAACAAGCGCTGGTATAGCTCCTCATCATAAGGGGCATGAAATGCTATCATAATGGCTTCTTGTACTGAAATATCACTATTGCGGCTCAATAGCGTTAATGGCGCATTTTCACTAACATTGCCTGTTTTAATGACGCGGTACAACCAACCACAGCGCCCATTGTCTTGCATCATTTGTGCAAAATTTTCAATTCCCGTTAACCCATTGAGCTTATAACAAGGGGAACGAGGTTGAGTGACCTGAATACGCGCATCACCCCATGCAAAAATATCCCCAATAAATACGTTTTCTTCAGTCATACCCAACGTTGATATATTTTCCCCAAATGCAGAGGCAACAAATAAATCGGCTAAATCAGGATATGCATTGACCCAGAAATCATAATGTTCCCTAGGATAATGGCAAAGTGCTCTATCTGGCCCACCATGGAAGCGCTTTTCAGCTTGTTCATCGCCATCAAGCCCCAATTGCCCTAACATCAATAACCCGTCGGCAGCTTGCTTGTGAATAGCGCTGTGCCCACAAGATTGAGTTGCTTGGACTTTACCGATAAAGACTTGGGGAGATACTTTCATGCGAGATCACACCTTAATACTCACGTAGGATGAAATAACGGTTGCTGTGTTCAAGTTACCATAACCCATGGTTAATAACCTCACTAATTTTTAGCAGGGCTCCTATCAATGCCAGCTCTAAAACAATATATATCAATAGCCCCCAAGTGAGTGTAATCCACCAAGAATTAAACCACTTTAAAAATATCCATGGAAATCCAAGAATACGCGATACGGTGATCCCTGGTAACCTCAATTTTGGTATCCCTTTTGTCTTTGGTACTATTTGCCAGATGATCACTAACAAGAACATACCGCTAAACATGATAGTTCCCACCTGATTATCACCACCTTTAATTGTCATATTCACTACGTCAGCAATGACAGACATAATGAATACATATATCCCTATTAGCACCATTATCGAAAATAGGAAATCCACCAATAAAAATATAGCGCCAGAAGTGTCTTTATTTTTATTTAAAAAGAAAAATAATAACGCATCACTAAGATATAAATAGAAAATAAAAATCATCGCAACCGCGATAATAACGCGATTATCGATATCCGGAGACGGCGCCGCAATACAAAATATACTTCCCCAAAACATAAGAAGAAATAAATGAGAAAGAGAAAAACATGCTCTAGGTTGACTGAAAAAAGCAGCCACTGCAGGATTAACTCGATCTGCAAGCTCTGGATAATTTTGCATCAACTGCTGATATTGCTTCATCAATAAATCCAGTAACCCAGGTACTAACCGCATCCACCCAGTCACTTCTGCCTGCTTTCCAATTAAAAACTGCATTGTAAACGCTGAAATCGAGTACTTATGTGATGCTTCAATTTCGCAATCTCGCCATGCACGTTCAACAGCAGTTTTACGTAATTGATTTTGAATACCTTCTTGAATAAACATTGGAACCACACTATCTGAATTATAGTCATTTAACTGCCAATTCAATAATTCAGAGACGCAATCTACGGTCGATTCCATTAAGCCCTGTTGTTGTGATAATGCTTTGGCAAAATCCTTATGAAACTGAGGAAAAATGTGTAAATTGCCTTTTTCCATCACATGAACCCAAAGAGAAGACAGTGCGGCCTTCCCTTTGCTTTCATTCTCCACAATCAGGCTCGCGACAGTATCAATTTCATTTTGAGTATAAACAGCTTCAGCCACAGCGATAGCTGGTAAAGGTTCATCCACTACAAATGTGTTTGATAGCCAATCAGAAAAATAAATGTCTTGATAACCAGTGTGTTCATTTAATAATACGGCTTCACCATAACTTTCGTCTTCAGAGGCAACTTCAGGTTGAGCACTCTCTTGATAAGAGGATAGGTTTTTTGCATTTTCAAATGCTTCTCTTAGCTGCTGATACTCTTTTGGATGAGTATCGGGCCGATATTTTTTGAGTTGCTTTGCATAAGCCCTACGGATTTCTTTTTCATCATGAGTGAACGGAATTCCCAATATTTGCCACATATCCATTAATGCAAATCCCTTTCATATCGTTTCAAAAATTGAACAACTTGCTGGCGAAATGTTGCGATCAAACGTAAATCTTGGCTATTTAACGCGGCCTCAAACTCAGTTGTTATCTTATCGACCCACAACCTGTCATCACCGAGCAAGAATTCATATAATTGAGAGCAACGGGCTAACAATTCTCTATTTTCAGGCATATCCCTTGGGTGTTGCTTTAGCCCTGCAATTTTTGCCAGACTGGCTGAAATTTGATCCTCACTCATTTGGCCCGGTACCTTTTCAATCAATAACCGATAAACCTTAGGGCTACCTTTGTAGTGGCACTCAACTTCGAGTAAACCATCAACCGTGTAAGTAAACCTAACTTCAATCGTCACTTCCCCGGCTGGCCGTGGAGGAATATCTATTTTTAATTCCCCAAGGAAAACATTATCTTTGACTAGGCGAGCTTCACCTTGATATACCTTGAGTAAAATATGCTCTTGGTTATCTACAATTGTACTTAACTCCTGCATTTTGCTGATAGGCAAGAAATTATTGCGTTCGATAATAGGAAGATAGTAACCAAATTCGAAACGCTCACCATGCTGTTTCGTGATATCAACCCCCAATGAAAATGGCATGACATCGGTTAAAACGATATCATCCAAAGCGCAATCTGCCATTACCATACCGGCTTGAACACCAGCCCCTAAAGCAACTGCCTCATCAGGATTTAAATCATGCCGTGGAAATCGCCCGAAAAGACGAGCGACGGTTTGTCTAACGAGAGGCATACGTGTCGCCCCTCCCACTAGCAATATATCGTCAAGGTCATTAAGCGAAAAACGGGAGTCATGCAACGCCTGTAAAATAGGTTGTTGAAGGCGAGCTAATAAAGGCTGACAACAAGTAGCTAGCTCCTGTTCTGTCATTTTCCATTCAAAATCTGACTCATTCCAATGCATAGAAACATGGCATTCTGGTGCTTGGCTCAAGGCTAATTTGAGATGTTCCGCCAATTTCAATAATTCAGGTCGTATCAGAAATTGATCTTTGTGTAATTCGGGGTACTTTTTCAACATCCACTGATAAATCACTTCACGAAAATCATCACCGCCTAAGCGTACATCACCACTACTGGCACAAACTTCGATAACGCCTTCAAACATATCGATGATCGATACGTCAAACGTACCCCCTCCTAGGTCAAATGTGAGATATTTATGTTCTTTATTTTCGAGTAACCCAAAAGCAAGTGAAGCGGCTGTTGGTTCATTTAATAACCTTACAACATTCAACCCAGCAAGCTGCCCCGCTGTTTTAACTGCGCGGCGTTGAACGTCATTAAAATAAGCAGGAACTGTAATTACGGCGTCTTTGACGACATAACCTAGCCACGCTTCAACATCATCTTTAAGTTGACGTAACAACAAAGCGGAGACTTCTTCAGCACGAAATACAAGCTTACCTAGTGTTATAGTGGCATCGGTTCCCATATAACGTTTGAAACTCGCTTTAGTTATATTAGGATGACTTTGTAAACGTTCATGAGCAGCTTGCCCTACGATAATCTGGCCTGCATCATCTAAACCAACCACAGAAGGCGTTAGAACGTTTCCTTGTAGATTAGGAATTAGGACTGATTTGCCATCTAACCACAAACTTACCGCACTGTTACTTGTCCCAAGGTCAATCCCCATGACTAAGTGTGTTGCTAAACGATCCATTTTAATTTATTCCTTATTTATCAATAAACTAAATCCATATCATTATTGAAAGAAATTAATAACCAACATTTTAAATGATAATGAGTTTTATTTAATAATAAAAAGTAAAGTTTTGGAATCGATATCAAATTGTAGGCATAAAAAAAGCGCAGCATTAACGCTGCGCTTATGGCAAATAAATTATCTTATAAAATTATTTAGCTTTTGCTGCAAAACGTGCCGCTGCTTCATCCCAGTTCACAACTGACCAGAATGCTTTAATATAATCAGGGCGGCGGTTTTGGAATTTCAGGTAATAAGCGTGTTCCCATACGTCTAAACCGATAATTGGGTAACCAGATACGCCTGAAATAGCCTCACCCATTAATGGGCTGTCTTGGTTAGCAGTTGAAACGACAGCTAATTTACCGTCATCTTTCAGAACCAGCCATGCCCAGCCAGAACCGAAACGTGTTGCAGCTGCTTTTTCAAACAGTTCTTTAAATGCATCAACGCTACCGAAATCACGCTCAATCGCAGCTTTCAGTTCGCCTTTTAATTCAGTACCTAATTTCAAACCTTTCCAGAACAGACTATGGTTTGAGTGGCCACCAGCGTTGTTACGAACAAACGTACGTTGATCAGCTGGGATTTGGTCCAATTTTTGAATCAAAACATCGATATCTAAACCCGCTAATTCAGGCAGTTTTTCTAACGCTGTATTGGTGTTAGTCACATAGGTTTGATGGTGCTTAGTATGGTGGATTTCCATTGTTTGCTTGTCAAAGTGTGGTTCCAACGCATCATAAGCATAAGGTAAAGCAGGTAATGTATAACTCATATTATTGTCTCCAGTGACGTAAATACCGCTATGTTTCTCATTTTTACCACAAGGCTCATAGGGTAAACACTTGCGTAACTTCGCACCTTGTGAATAACTATCTATTATAGTTATTTTACTGTTAATGAAAATCATTATCAAACCCATAGTAAATATATGGATATTTATATTCGCTATGAGAACTCCTTTATTCAGTAACTAATACCAATAACCCCATCGTTTATTTTTCTTTAAATCTACCTTTTATTATATTTTTAGCTTTATATTTCAATTTGATATTTAGCATCAAATGATAATCCTGCAAATCTCATTACAATTAATACGTGATCTTCCGCGCAAAAGAAAAACAAATTTAAAAATCGTGCTTTAGTTAACCATTTTTTGACATAGTATTAACATCTGCAAGGAGATAATAATATGACTCAAATAACTAAACATCCCGTTCCTGCTGAAATTGCAAAAAATGCCCTGATAAACGAACAACAGTATAACGATGAGTACCAACGCTCGATTCAAGACCCTGAAGGATTTTGGGGCGAAAAAGGAAAAATCGTTGATTGGATTAAACCTTATACACGTGTCAAGAACACCTCTTTTGACCCCGGCCATATTGATATCCGCTGGTTTGAAGATGGTACATTAAATTTAAGTGCAAACTGTTTGGACCGCCATCTGGCTGAAAAAGGCGACCAAACTGCGATTATTTGGGAAGGCGATGACCCCTCATCGTCAAAAAATGTCACTTACCGCGAACTACACCATGATGTTTGTCAGTTTGCTAATGTTTTGAAACAACAAGGTATTCGTAAAGGCGATGTTGTCGCCATTTACATGCCGATGGTTGTCGAAG
The DNA here is from genome assembly GCF_028477785.1 of Providencia sp. PROV269. Lineage (NCBI taxonomy): Bacteria > Pseudomonadati > Pseudomonadota > Gammaproteobacteria > Enterobacterales > Morganellaceae > Providencia > Providencia sp. PROV269. The sequence continues at coordinate 68,882 of NZ_JAMPLV010000012.1, forward strand.
CTGCTGTCGCGATGCTGGCTTGTGCTCGTATTGGTGCGATACATACAGTCATTTTTGCTGGTTTCTCCCCTGAGGCGGTCTCTGGTCGCGTTATTGACTGTAAAGCAAAGCTAATCATCACCGCAGATGAAGGCTTACGAGCAGGTCGTGCAATTCCATTAAAGAAAAATGTGGATGACGCACTCGCTAACCCGCAAGTCACTACGGTTTCTAATGTGATTGTTTACCAACGTACAGGCAATGCGCCGAGCTGGGTAGAAGGGCGTGATCTCTGGTGGCATGACGTCATCAAAGGGGTCAATGCAGATTGCCCTCCAGAAGAAATTAACGCAGAAGACCCACTGTTCATCCTATATACCTCTGGTTCTACAGGTAAGCCAAAAGGCGTTCTGCATAGCACTGGCGGTTATTTAGTCTATGCTACACTGACATTCAAATACACCTTCGACTACCATCCAGGTGAAGTCTATTGGTGTACTGCAGATGTGGGCTGGGTTACAGGCCATAGCTATTTGTTATATGGACCATTATCCAATGGTGCTAAAACATTAATGTTCGAAGGGGTACCTAATTACCCAGCAGTTAACCGAATGAGCCAAGTGGTTGATAAACACCAAGTCAATATCCTTTATACCGCCCCAACTGCTATCCGTGCATTAATGGCCGAAGGCGATAAAGCCATTGAAGGTACAGATCGCAGCTCATTACGAATTCTCGGTTCAGTGGGAGAACCCATTAATCCTGAAGCTTGGGAATGGTTCTACAAAAAAATTGGTAATAGCCGCTGCCCAGTGGTTGATACATGGTGGCAAACCGAAACAGGTGGTTTCATGATCACACCACTTCCGGGAGCAACCATGTTAAAGCCAGGGTCTGCAACATTGCCATTCTTTGGTGTTCGCCCTGCATTAGTCGATAACCTTGGTGAGCCTATCGAAGGCGCCACAGAAGGTAACTTAGTGATTGTTGATTCATGGCCGGGCCAAGCCCGAACCTTATTTGGCGATCACGAACGCTTCGAGCAAACCTATTTCTCAACCTTTAAAGGCATGTACTTTAGTGGTGATGGTGCTCGTCGTGATGAAGATGGTTATTACTGGATCACAGGCCGTGTTGACGATGTACTGAATATTTCGGGCCATCGTTTAGGTACCGCAGAAATAGAATCAGCGCTCGTTGCACATCCGAAAGTGGCCGAAGCTGCAGTGGTCGGTATTCCTCATAATATTAAAGGCCAAGCAATCTATGCTTATGTCACATTAATATCTGGGGTTGAGCCATCACCAGAGCTATACACCGAAGTTCGCAACTGGGTTCGTAAGGAAATCGGCCCTATTGCCACCCCGGATGTACTTCACTGGACGGATTCACTACCTAAAACTCGTTCCGGTAAAATCATGCGTCGCATCCTACGAAAAATTGCATCAGGAGACACCAGTAATTTCGGAGATACCTCCACGCTGGCCGATCCTGGTGTTGTCGAAAAACTACTCGAAGAAAAACAGTCTATGAGTATGTCATAACGCCAAAAGGCCAACTCATAGAGGCGGCCTTACATACATCCCAACAAGATGGTTTACTCTAAATAATTCGAGGGGTAGCTAGGCGACAAGCGAACGAAGCACGAGGGGCATACACAAGTATGTAACTCGTGTGAGTGAGTGTAGTCAACAAAGCTGCAACTTGAAGTATGACGAGTATAACAGAGGAGAACTCTGATGAATGCTACTGCTTACGAAAAGGTAGAGGATAACCCTCGCTTTAAAGAACTGGTTAGAAAACGTAGTCGCTTTTCATGGTTGTTATCAATAATAACGCTCGTGCTGTATGTTGGTTTTATTTTTCTTATCGCTTTTGACCCAAGCTGGCTTGGAACACCAATATCCGAAGGTTCATACATTACAAGAGGAATTCCTGTTGGTGTAGGGCTGATCGTCATTTCATTTGTACTAACGGGGCTTTACGTTATCCGGGCTAACGGTGAATACGACCGTTTAACAGCAGAAATTTTAAAAGAGGTAGAAAAATGAAAATATTGCTCTCACTCATTCTCTTTTTTACCTCCTCAATGGCGTTTCCCGATGCATTGACAGGGGATGTTGAACGCCAGCCTGTGAATATTCAGGCGATTGTGATGTTCTTACTGTTTGTCGGCTTTACCTTATATATAACTTACTGGGCGTCAAAAAGAACGCGTTCTCGCTCTGATTACTATACTGCAGGCGGGAAAATTACAGGTTTCCAAAACGGGATGGCTATCGCGGGCGACTTTATGTCAGCGGCTTCCTTTTTAGGGATCTCCGCCCTGGTTTATACTTCTGGCTACGATGGCCTGATTTACTCGATTGGCTTCTTAATTGGCTGGCCGATCATTCTATTCTTAATTGCCGAGCGCTTACGTAATTTAGGTCGCTATACTTTCGCTGACGTCGCTTCTTATCGATTAAAACAAAGACCAATTCGCATTCTATCTGCGGTTGGTTCTCTGGTTGTTGTTGCACTGTATCTTATTGCTCAAATGGTGGGTGCGGGTAAATTAATTGAATTATTATTTGGTCTCAATTACCACGTCGCGGTTGTTATTGTGGGTATATTGATGGTGCTGTATGTCCTATTTGGTGGAATGTTAGCCACAACTTGGGTTCAAATTATTAAAGCCATCTTGTTATTAGCTGGTGCAACATTCATGGCTGTTATGGTTATGAAGCATGTTGGCTTTAACTTTAATACCTTATTTAAAGAAGCCGTAGAAGTTCATAAAAATGGTATTGCTATCATGAGTCCTGGAGGGCTGGTCTCCGACCCTATATCCGCCTTATCCCTTGGTTTAGCATTAATGTTTGGTACAGCAGGCCTCCCTCACATTATTATGCGATTTTTCACCGTTAGTGACGCGAAAGAAGCACGTAAAAGTGTGTTCTATGCCACTGGATTTATCGGTTACTTTTACATATTAACCTTTATTATTGGTTTTGGTGCCATCGTTCTTGTCAGTTCCAATCCTGCATTTAAAGATGCTGCTGGTGCATTAATTGGTGGCACCAATATGGCCGCTGTACACCTTGCTGATGCAGTTGGTGGTAATTTCTTCTTAGGCTTTATTTCTGCAGTTGCATTCGCCACCATCCTTGCAGTTGTTGCTGGTTTAACCTTAGCAGGCGCCTCCGCGGTTTCTCATGACCTATATGCGATGGCAATGAAAAATGGTAAAGCTGATGAAAAAGATGAATTACGCGTATCTAAAATTACCGTTGTTATCTTAGGTTTTGTTGCTATCGGGTTAGGCATTCTGTTTGAAAAACAAAACATTGCTTTCATGGTTGGCTTGGCATTCTCAATTGCAGCAAGCTGTAATTTCCCAATCATTTTACTCTCAATGTACTGGCGCAAACTGACTACTCGTGGAGCATTAGCTGGTGGCTGGTTTGGTTTAATTACTGCAGTTGTCTTGATGATTTTAGGGCCAACCATCTGGGTCAGCATTCTTCATCATGAGAAACCAATTTACCCTTATGAATACCCAGCAATTTTTTCTATGGCTGTTGCGTTTATTGCTGCCTGGTTATTCTCTGTAACAGATAATTCAGAACAAGGAAAAATGGAAAGAGAGCGCTTTAAAGAACAATTTATTCGTTCACAGATTGGGCTTGGTATTGAACAAGGAAAATCGCATTAACGTCGACCTCTCATAATTATATAGAATAAAAAACGGCTATTTATGCCGTTTTTTTTATTCTATATAACGTAAATATTAAATAACAATGAATAACAATTACATATCGAATATTTAAGAGAGGTGGAAAAACCTATTGGTATCAAATGCGGGCCAAATATCACATCATATACATTGCTGAAATTAATAAAGAAATTAAACCCTAGTCAAGAAAAAGGAAAAACAGTTCTCATCATTAGAATGGGAGCAGGTGTTATTAAACAAAAACTCCCGGCTCTCATAAAATCAATTCAGCCCAGTGGCAAGCCCGTCATTTGGATGATTGTCCCTATGCATGGTAATACTAAAAATGCCAAAGAAGGATATAAAACACGCTATTTTACGGGTATTACTAATGAAATGATTCAGTTCATTCATATATTAAAGGAGGCAGGAGTACATCTAGGAGGTGCCCATTTAGAAATGACAGGACTAGATGTTACTGAGTGCACAGGGAGGTATCCTTGAAATCAGCGAAGAAGATATTAGTTATAAATATCAGTCATTATATGACCCTAGACTCAACAAAATGCAATCTCTCGAAATTGCATATCTTCTAGGTAAAAATTGGAATTAGTTATTTTTATTAATCTAGCCCTCAATGTAGGGCCAGCCTTTGCAATAGATAAAAAATCCCCCAACTAAAAGTAGCCGAGGGATATGCAAACATTTATTAGATTGTTAGTGTGTGCTAATTTGCATAGTGCAGTCTTTCTCTATTAGCCCAATCTTCAACAAGTGAATAAGTACTTGATGGGTTTGCCTTTCTCTCTTCTTGAAGGCTCTTAAACTCTGCTTTATTTTTTGGCGTATAACGCATCAATAATTGGTCTAATACAATATGCTTTTCAGCAAATTCAGAATCCATTTTTAGACGCTTATACAATGTGTATGTGATGATGGCACTAACCGCCAACATGGAGATCACCGCGACAAAGCTGTAATCTATTCCAAAATAAATTCTTGCTGCATTTAATAGTAAAAATGGTACAAAAAACATCACAAGTATAGAAAGAATAATTGCACCATCTTGCCCATTGTTAAATTCAAATTCATTCTGCTTATTTACAGAAAGAATTTGATCAAAAATCTTATGATTAGCGCTTTTTGCCTTTTTCATGTGATCCACCTTTGGCACATAAACAATATTTACATGAAATACAGTTAGTTAATGATTACAGCTTATGCTATTAACGACACCTTGGACTGTGTTCTTTCCATTGAAAATTCTATTTATAAACAAATTTTATATCTAATGTAATATCTTAAGTTGATTTACTCATTATAAGCACAATAAAATAAAACATCAATTTAACAATTTTTATATATAAAAATAACCATTCGAATAAATTTTAGACGTAAATTTAAAATGGTGATGAACTGCTGTTATATCAGAAAAAATGGCTTATAACATTTTATCTATTGATATTATTAATATTTAAATGATAAACACATACTTTTTGTACATACTAATTAACACCATAAAAACCATAAAATAGAAAAAATCCAAATAAGTAAAGTAGAGTAAATCGATGAACTAACCTTACTAATTCATTATTTATTTTAATAGATTAGAATTTATCTATCGGTAGGGTATATAAATGAATTCATTTCATACCTATTTAAGAAATGATGGTTCAAGCTTACCTTCACTGCTCCACTTTATTTTTTAAGTGGACTGTCACTTATTTCCCAGGCAATTCCATTCATCGAGGTGATAGGTAAACCACCAACCCGCTATATCCATTGGATTTTACTAAAACTCTGCTACCCACCAAACAACTTGTGAGCTGTTACTTACTACTCTGAGTCTCTCATTAGCATTCAACCTCTAATTTCATTAAAATTTCGCTACATACCAAACAAACCGTGAGCTGTTACTCACTACTTTGTATCGTGAGCTTCCATTGAC
>NZ_JAMPLV010000013.1:0-184214 GCF_028477785.1 Providencia sp. PROV269
TTTCGAGTACTGATGGACTTAAAAAATCCTGCATATTTAAACGGTTAGGTATTGATATTTAACCGTTTTTTATTTTTAGTGTGAAATAAAAGCCCCCCAGTTAAGGGGGGAATAAGACTACCAACAGGGACTAGGAATGGAACTTAAATCTGAGCGATTAAGCGATACTTGCCATTTCTTGTTGAGCTTCTTTGGGCGTTACTTTTTTGACAATGGCATAAAGCACACCAGAAACCACCGTACCAGCTACTATCGCGAATAAATACATCAATACATGATTAATAGCTCCGGGTATTAACAGCACAAATAAACCACCGTGAGGTGCCATCAACTGAATACCAAAGTACATGGATAGCGCCCCAGTTATTGCACCACCAATGATACAAACAGGAAGAACACGGATAGGGTCTTTGGCGGCAAACGGAATAGCACCTTCTGAAATAAAACATAAACCGAGAACAAAAGAGGCTTTACCTGCTTCGCGTTCAGCGGGAACAAATTTATGTCTCGCTATTAATGTGGCAATCCCCATTGCCAGTGGCGGCACCATACCTGCAGCCATAATCGCTGCCATTGGTGCGTAGGTTTGTGAACTTAATAGGCCGACACCAAAGGCGTAAGCAGCTTTGTTGACCGGGCCTCCCATATCCGTACACATCATGGCACCCAATATTGCACCTAAGATCACTGCATTGGTGGTTCCCATGGTATTTAGCCAGTTGGTTAACCAGTCCATCAACCACGCTACAGGGTGACCAATCACATAGATCATGGCTAAACCGGTAAATAAAGTCGAAATCAATGGCACGATTAAAATCGGTTTTAACGCTTCCATTGTTTGCGGTAATTTTAATCGAGTGCTAATAAAGTGAGCACTGTAGCCCGCAAGGAAACCGGAAATGATCCCGCCTAAAAAACCTGCACCTAAGGTGGTCGCAAGTACCCCACCGACTAAACCCGGGGTTAGCCCTGTTCTGTCAGCAATGGAATAGGCGATATAACCCGATAGTACAGGCACCATTAATGCAAGGGCTGTTTGCCCACCAATTAGGCTAAGCGCCCAGGCCAGAGAGCCTTCTACATTGGATGCATCTAAACCAAAAGCAAATGAAAGTGCAGTACACAATCCTCCTGCCACAACCATCGGGAGCATATAAGACACACCTGTGAGTAAGTGCTTATAGACTCCGCGTTTTTCGTTGGATTGGCTTGATTGTGATGAGTTTTTGCCATTTTGTGGCGAAAATGTACTCGCCTCCTTTATCGCTCTATCTAATTCCTGTGCTGTTTTCTTCAATGCTGCACTGGTAGAGGTGCGGTACATTGGCTTTCCCGCAAATTTATCCACATTGACTTCGATATCAGCAGCGACAATGACTAAATCAGCTTGTGCAATTTCTTCTGGTGTAATTTCATTTCCAACCCCTACAGAACCACGGGTTTCTACTTTGATATTCCAGCCTCGTTTTTTTGCTTCAGCTTCAAGTGCTTCTGCGGACATATAAGTGTGAGCAACCCCTGTAGGGCAAGCTGTAACGGCCAATATAGAGAAAGTTTTTGTGTGCTGCGGTTCGGCAATTTGTTGTTCACAAAGTGTGGCTTCATTAATTGCTGATGTCAGGAATTCAGCAGGTTGCCTAACAGCGACATCGGGGTGGCCGAAATAGATTTTTTTGTCTGCACAATTGAAATCTTCAGGCAACTGAGTGTCAAAACAAATCACAATATCAGCATCAGTAAGCTGTTCAGTGAAGGAGATATTTTGTAAGGCAGATACATTCTTTAAGGCATCGATGGCTAGCCAGCAAATAGCAGGGCCTTGCTGGTGGCTTGGAGCGATTAATATTTTCATGTTTTTCATCCTCATTGAGCCGTAAACGGTTGTAAGTCAACCTTTGTCATCATATGTGCAAGTTGCGCTCGGTCTGTGATACCGACATTGGGTTGGGAGACTGCAAGTGCAGAAATGGCAGTAGCTAAGCGTAGTGTGTGCTCACTTGTCTGCCTCATCATTAGTCCGTAAATTAACCCTCCTACCATTGAGTCCCCTGCGCCAACGGTGCTGATAACGTCACATTCAGGTGGTTTAGCAAACCAAGCGCCTGATGAATTGACCCACATGGCACCTTTTTCGCCTAAAGAAACCACCACATGGGCAATACCTTGTTGGCGAAGTTGATTTGCGGCATCAACAATATCTTGATGAGTGGGAAGAGGTTTTCCTGCCCAAATTTCAAGTTCACGATGATTCGGTTTTACTAACCAAGGAGAAGCTTTGAGTCCAGCAACAAAAGCTTCACGGCTACTATCAAAAATGACACACATGCATTGTTCTCTAAGGCGTAACATCCATTGAGTAAAATCTTTTAAATCAACGCCTTGAGGTAAACTTCCACTGACGCAAATCATATCAAACTGACCCGCCCAGCTGAGTGAGTCGGTGACGAAACGTTGCCAATCCGCTTTAGTGACACTGAAGCCTGAAAAATTAAAATCGGTAACTGCACCGGTGTGCTCTGTCAGTTTTACATTGATACGGGTGCGGCCTTCGACAACCTGAAAGCGGTTAGCAATTCCTGTTTCGCTGAACGCTTTTTGGAAACCATCTTGGTTTTCTTTACCTAAAAAACCACCAACAGTGACATCAATTCCTAAGTTTTTAAGTACTTTGGCCACATTTATGCCTTTTCCAGCGGCATGAAGCCCAGCAGTTTTGACTAAATTCACATCACCTCTATGAATATCAGGTAAAAGCCCAACTAAATCATAGGCGGGGTTTAACGTGATAGTTGCGACTCTTCTGCTCATGCGATTTCTTCTCCAAGTCCTGAGTTAATTGCCTCGCCAATGGTAACGATAGCTTCTTGTGCATCTGTACCTTCTGCGTGAATTCGTAAACGGTGCCCACATTTAGCGCCTAAACTGACGATTTTCATTAAGCTGCGACCATTTACGGGAGTCGCAGTACCATCAAGATTACTCACAGTAATAGTGCTTTCGAACTGCTTAATGGTGGTGACTAACTGGGTGCTCGGGCGCGTATGTAGCCCATGTGGATTAAGAACGGTGAAGTCCTGAGTGATTCCGGATGTACTTGATGATTCACTTTCCGTGTGTGAATCTTCACTACGCAATAAATTAATTAGATTGTTAACGTTATCAGTGTTGTTAATTAGATTTAATTCTTTATTTTTCAATAAATTATTTATTTTAAGTAAAAAAGTTTCTATCTGATAATTAGCGTAAGAGAGAGTGATTAGGGCATTGACTGGGTTACCTTGAAAGCTAAATGTTTTTTTTACGGTCGTTATCGCAATCGCATTCTGAATATTTCCAATAGGGCTATCACTTAACCAAATACCTTGACCTAAATACGAAGGTGTTTGGGTGAGAACTTGGGTAATAAAGTCAGTACTAACAGCTCGGGCGTTTTGTAAGTTAATAATATTCTGTATTTTTAATGTGTTTATATTATCAACTTGAGCACTAACAGTGACCATTGAGTCATCAAGTTTCACTGGTTGAGTTTGGCGTTCACCCATTAGAAGTTGCTTTAAGGCTTCAGGGGTGTCAGCTTTGGCCATCGCGTCAGCTGTGTGCTCATCACTGATAATGTGGGTTAACTGGCGAAGTAATTCGAGATGTTCATTGGATTGAGCCGCAATGCCAATAACAATATAAGCAGTTTGGTTATCACCCCAGTCAATACCATTAGGGAATTGGAAAACAGCAAAACCTGTTTTCAACACTTGGTCTCGTGTCTGCGTTGTCCCGTGTGGGATTGCGATACCATTACCCAAAAAGGTGGGAGCTTGGGTTTCTCGGTTAAGCATTCCTTGTGCGTAACCGCTTTTTGCATAACCTGCATTTTCGAGAGCCTTAGCGACTTGTTCTATTGCATTTTTTTTATCAGATGCAGCAGCTGCAAGGTGGATATCGCTTATTGGTAAGTTAAACATAATTTCTCCTGATTATTATTTATTGCCGGATCAGCCAGAAGACTTGCAAGCGGATCTGATTGTTTGTTAATCATGTTATCGTTAACAAGGTTAGCTGAATCGTTTAGCCTTGTCTATGTCGCTAAGGTACGAAATACAAAAAATGAGAGCTAAGTTAAATTTTTTAAGGGGAGGAACTGAGTGTTTTTTATCTGTCTTATGACAAAGCTGAAGTAATTGCTGAAGCTTTTTGTTTTTGTAAACCAATAAGTTAAATTATCAATATGCTTGGTTATTTGAATGTTTAATACACTAAATATGGCTAAAGAAAAAATCTTCTAAAACCTCAAAAGAGCTTTGGTCGTTTTACAATAAATCGGATTATTTTGAACAAAGGGGGAAAGGGAGGTGGTTATTTATTATGCAAAGAGAGGTAAGCTGAAATTTTTCAGCTTACCTAAATGTATTATTCTACAACTTTAATTTTTTGGCTGCCCATTGAAACGATTTTACCCGCGACAATTTTACAGCGTTTACGTGTTTCGACCACACCATCAACTTCAACTAAGCCATCTGCAATCATGGCTTTTGCCATTGCACCGCTTTCCGCCCAGCCTTCAATTTTTAGCAAATCACACAGTTCGACGTGTGGGTGCCCATTTAAATTGAATATATCCATGATTACTCCAAAATTACATTAAATATCGTGGTACTCTTCACATGCTTGAAGGGTGTTTTGAATTAAAGTCGCAACGGTCATTGGGCCAACACCACCAGGCACTGGGGTGATCCAAGCTGCGTTTTTCGCGGCTTCGTCAAAATCGACATCTCCTGTGACTTTGCCGCTATCTAAGCGGTTGATACCGACATCGACCACAATCGCGCCAGGTTTAATCCATTCACCAGGAATAAAATTGGGTTTCCCCACTGCGACAACAACTAAATCAGCATGGCGAACGTGGTGTTCTAAATCTTTGGTAAAGCGATGCGTTACTGTTGTAGTGCAACCCGCTAGCAGAAGCTCTAAGCTCATTGGACGACCAACAATATTGGATGCGCCAATAATTACAGCGTTTAAACCATAAGTGTTGATACCGCAGCGCTCAAGTAGAGTAACAATCCCTTTAGGGGTGCATGGGCGAAGGCGCGGCGCACGTTGGCACAAGCGGCCGACATTATACGGATGAAAACCATCAACATCTTTGTCTGGATGAATACGCTCAATAACTTTGACGTTATCAATCCCCGCAGGTAATGGTAGTTGAACTAAAATTCCGTCAATTTCAGTATCTTGATTTAAATCATCAATCAGTTTGAGTAATTCAGCTTCTGTTGTTGTATCTGGCAAATCATAAGAACGTGAAATAAAACCGACTTCTTCACAAGCACGGCGTTTGCTGCCGACATAGATTTGTGACGCGGGGTTAGCGCCAACTAAAATCACAGCAAGCCCAGGGGCGCGTTTTCCTTGTTCTAAACGTAATTGTACTTTTTGAGCAACTTCTTGCCTAATTGTCTGCGCAATCGTTTTCCCATCAATAATTTTTGCTAACATCTGTAACTTAATCCATATATGAGACACGGTAATGACTCTATTTTGTCAGAAGTTAAGGTCATTGTCAGTTCAAACTATTACATAAAATGAGCATATAGTTATTTTAGTAGCGAAAAGCCATTGACTCAGCGCGCAGCAACCGTATAATTCAACGCCATCAGCCAGATAGGCTGCCCGCATTATCAATGCGCCCTTAGCTCAGTTGGATAGAGCAACGGCCTTCTAAGCCGTAGGTCACAGGTTCGAATCCTGTAGGGCGTACCATTAATTTTCAATCACTTACCATCATTTAAAATTCTCCACTTTTGCTAACTGGGACGTATTTGGGACGCAAGTACCGAAAATAGTGTCTATTTGCTTCGCATGTTCAGTTAAATGATTAGGTGCTAAGTGAGCGTATCTTCTCACCATATCAACCGATTCCCAGCCTCCCATTTCTTGTAGAACTGAAAGCGGGACGCCAGACTGAATTAACCAACTAGCCCATGTATGCCGCAGATCATGAAAGCGGAAGTTTTCTATTCCTGCTCTTTTTAGTGCGGCTCTCCATGCTGTGTTAGAATCAACTCGCATTTTTCTAACGCTTGGCGTTAATGTTCCGTCTGGCCTCTTTTGGGATTCAGTGTGAACAAATACCCATTTGTGATGGTTTCCTATTTGTTCCTTAAGAACCTGACAAGAGGTATCATTTAAAGCCACGCCGATAGCCTGACCTGATTTGCTTTCCTCTGGATTTATCCAAGCGACTTTTCTTTGCATATCAATCTGATTCCACTCTAAATTGATTATATTGGAACGTCGCAGCCCAGTAGCTAGAGCAAATATAACTACGGATTTCAGTGGCTCAGGGCATTCGCGGATCAGCCTTTGTGCTTCGTGATGCTCTAGCCACCGAACCCGCTTTTCTCTCACTGTTGGCACTTTAATAACAGGTGACTTTTCTAGCCATTTCCATTCTCTCTCAGCAGTTCTTAGCAATGACTTCATAATTGCCAAATGCTTTGCTTTGGTAGCTGTTGTTACTTGTACTTCTGAATAAGCAGGGATTTCCTTTCCCTTTCGATTAGCGGCTTCCGCTTGCTTTTCCCATCGCTCTCTAACCTTCCTATTTCTCATCTTGCTTACAGCTGCATAAATTTTTGCTTCTGTAATATCTTTCAGCTTCACACCTTCGAAGTGATCTAACCAAAAGGAAAGCCGACCTTTATCATCATCCAGTGATTTTTTATCAGCTTTTTCCTCTATCCAACGAACAATCGCTTCCTCAAATGTGACATCAGGGAAGTCACCAAGCTTTTCTATACGCCACAGTTCAGACTTTCGTTTGTCGTGTAACTCCTGTGCTTGCTTCTTGTTCGCTGTGCCAAGAGACTCCTTGATACGCTTGCCGCTTGGCGTCGTGTAGTCCCCGTACCAGATTTTTCCTCTTTGGAATATTGACATGGTTTCCTTTCTCCTGTCTCACCAGTGTTCACTGGTATAGTGTGAATTGATTTGTTGGCCGCTGCAATACATGCTGCTCTAGTGAATAAGTAAGGGGAATTTTTCTTTAGAGGGTTTTTCTTTGTGAATGCGATCATTCCTTGCTTGCACCACTGTGATAGTGTGTTTTCGGTTATACCAATTATTTCTGCCGCTTCTTTTCTAGATATGGTTATTCCTGTCACCATTAATCTCCTTATCTATCGTCATAACATAGTGATTGAGCCACATGTTAGGTGTGTACTTTTGTTTCTTATCGGATGGTAAATATTTAGTGAATTCGGGTAGGTGCTTGAGTAGAGTTTTGGTTGATATTTCGTTGGTTATTTTTTCGTATTTCTTCAGTTCTGTGTGGCATTTCCTTGCCACTGCTCGCAATCCGTTTTCATGCTCCTGTGGTGTCATAGGCCACCTATGCTATTTTCCATTCATTTAATATTTGATTGCCGATATTCATTAATTCATCTCTATCGACAGTGCTAATTATCTTTCGTGGCTTAATGTAAGGTCGCCATATTAAAAGCATTGAGCCTTTATTATTTCCGTTAACTGGCTTATTTGTTCCGGCATTAATAAAAGATATTCGACCTCCTGTAATTAATCTCACTTCATCAACTGTTTCCAGTGCAGAATTAAACCATCCGACGGAAGTATCAGACGGTATTAACATCACGACAGGCTGTAATTGTTTTTTACATTGTTCGGCGGCCTTATTAATCCAAGGCTGAATTTCGCTATATGGGGGATTTAAGAATATCGCGCCGTAGCTTTCCCAGTCACAATTTAGTGAGTCGTCTTTTTCGGTGAGATAATGAGTGCAAAGATGGTTATTATTATCGGCGGCGGTATCTAAATAGAAACCGAATTCAGCGTCCAATGCTGTGAATAAAGGTAGGGGAGTTTGCCATCTGTCACGCAATTCCTTTGGTGTGTGGCTACCTCCGTAGTCAGCCTTCATTCTTGCTATCACTTATATTAAAAGGCAATCCATCAGCTTCCATTGGCTTTATGTTAGTAAACGTACATGGGATAATTACACCGCCGAACTCTTGAGCAAACATCAATACTTGCTTCGCCTGAAGAGAAACGTATTTCCTTGGTAATGCTATTTGATAAGTAACGCCATCAATTAATACTAGCGTCGTCATTGCTTGAACTTGTTTCATTGATCATTCTCCGCATCCTTCATTAATAAATATGCAATACTAATCCCGCGCGATAAATTTGCTTCACTCACCATCGGTATGTGTATATTGCGAACAATCCAAGACTCACAGTCATTATTAAAGTCTGGATGAATTGATAATTTAGCTTCTAGTATTAATTGCCATGCATCGGATGGATAATTACACGGATTAAACTTTTGAGTCTGACCATTATTAAACTTTCTAAAAATAGTTTGTTCTTTTTCAAAATAAACATACCTATTCTTATTGTCCATTTCTGCTATTCGCCTGTTAATCTCGAAGTCAGATAGTTCAGTGTATTTATTCATTGTCATCCTCTAAGATTTCATTAATTGTGTCTCTAATATCAATTAAGTCTTGTTTTGTTACATCCATATTCCAAGACGGAGTGTTTAAAATAAAACAATCTTTTATTGTTGGTTCTATTTCAATGCAATCTCTATAATTTTCTAATCCAGCATAATATTTATCTTTCATTCCACACCTCGCCGCACTTAATCTCAACATCCCGCACATGCATTATCTGCATTGCGCGAGCCTCGCATTCTTGCTGTGTGTATATTTGCTCTGCAACAGGCACAGCAGAGCCCTGTATTACAAGAAGTAATACATATCCGATTATTATTTTCATATTTAATCTAATCGATATAGTGGAATTGAATTATCTTCTTTGCTCGGCTTAATTGCTGCATTTAATTTTCTTTTAATACATAACTGAGCTACAGGGTTAATATAACCAACAGGCTCCAAGCTATTAATTAAGCTCTCGCGTGATGCTTGCCAGCTAATCCACATTAAATCTACATATTGGTCAGCGTAATTTAACCCGTTATTGGCGCGTTTAAGTTTTAATTCAAATTCTGACGGGTCGCTGAGTGACTTTATTGTCTCTTCAAATTGCTGCCTTGATTTATCCATCACTCCACCTTTTTAAATTCAATCACCCATACCCATTCGTTATTCATCCAGCTATCAATTCCGTATATACCAATCCATACAGCATAGAAGTCAGATGTATATGAGTTTAATTTCCCATCGAACCCTTCGGCTTTAGCATCGCTTTCACTGATATCATTTACTTGCTGCAACCAAACATCAGTAATCTCAATTTTCCCTTTGATATTACCGTCTTTATCTGCAGCGTTAATGATGTCGCCAATTTCACCATACGGGCAATCAGGGTCAATAAAGCCATGCCGCCATGCTGCACATACTTGCTCTGATAGTGTGTAGCCATCTTGCCATGCACCTAACTTGCGTAATTCATCCTCGGTTACTTTTGGTTGTGGCTTAATCGGTCTGCGAGTCTGCGTTTTTCTGCCATTCATGACAGCCGTTAACATTGCATCGTTAAACTTAATTCTGTCTTTCATTGTTCCACCTTTTAATGTGTAAGAAAGTATTAATAACTAAAAGTTATCCTATTAAGATGATTGGTTTAAGAGTAATTTGTATGTGTGAGTTCTAGTCAGGATGAATAGCGTGATTTTCCATAAAAGAAATGATGATAATCAGCCAATAAATGCTATTGATACAATTGTTTGCGTATTAAAGTTCACAGTAACTCTTGTGACGATTAGCTGTTTTGTCACATTGATATTATTGCTTTTTGCTTGCGAACTTTAACTGGTATTCATTCCTCTTCATTTAATAACGCCAAACCTTCATCAGTAAGCTTTATCATGTGAGTATCATCAGCAAAGCCACTAAATCCACTATCGCTTATGAAGTCCATAAAAACATCAAGTTGCGTATCTAAATCACCATCGGGCTTACCGGCACATAAATAATCAGCCTCTATTCTTTCAACATATTTCCCGTTTAATCCATGTATTTTTGCTAAAACTGTGTAGAATTTCCCGCCAGAATTTTTAAAGTCTTTAACCGCTTTCTTAATTCTATTAAATGCCCGTTGCTGCTCAGGCGTCATTTCAATTAATTCTTGCGCTTCCATTATTCACTCCTCTTATTGCATCCCTGCGAGTTAAATTAAGCTGTCCGTAGCTTTTCGATTTCAGGATATAACTCACGAGTTATTTTTAATGCCTGTTCAGTGCTGACGGAACCTTCCATTTGCTTATTAAACCAAGCATCAATATCTCCAGCGTTCTTTTTCATTTCGTCGTAAAATTCTGAATCAATCCACTGGAATATACTTTGAGCCCATAAGTGAGCTTCTTTAGGGTTATTTTCTGAAAGGTAATGCTCAACCACTAAAAGCAATAAATTTAGCCTGTGTAACTCCCATGAATACACATGCCCGCGAGCTACCTCTTGCTGTAGTGAGCTAATTTCATCTTTGATTATGTCCGTCATATCTATCTCCTGTTTGCATCCTTGCAAATATATCCTTTGGTTATTTGATACTTTTCTTAATTAGGTAAGAAAGAAAACGTAATGCTCTCTGATAGAATTCAGGTCTATCATCCCAAATGTTGTAGCCAGCATATCCAGTGTCGGATTCATACGGCTCAGGCGGGTACTTCTTGAATATTCTCGCTTTAGCTTCGGCTTTGATTGCAGCTTCCTTGCTGAAATATCGCCTATTCCTAGTTGGCGAGTAATAGACTTTCACCACCTCAGTAGTTACAGGCATGGTTATATCCTTTGGTTAAATCACATAGGGAAGGGTCAGAATGGGATTTCCTGATCATCCCAATCCATTGGTGGCTCATTCTGCGGTGCTTGTGACTGCTGCGGTTGCCGCGCTGGCTGCTGGCTTCCTGCCTGATTGCCGCTGTTACCACCCAGCATCTGCATAGAGCCGCCTATATTTACGACCACTTCAGTGGTGTATCTGTCTTGACCGCTTTGGTCTTGCCATTTACGTGTTTGCAAAGAACCTTCGATATAGACTTGTGAGCCTTTTTTCAGATATTCGCCTGCAACCTCAGCCAACTTGCCGAAAATTACCACACGGTGAAACTCAGCTTTTTCTTTCTTTTGTCCTGTTTGTTTGTCAGTCCAGTAGTCATTTGTTGCTAATGTAAAGTTGGTGACAGCACCGCCATTTGGCATGTATCTAACAGTCGGGTCATCACAAGTATTTCCAATTAATATGACCTTATTTACGCCTCTAGACATTAGATGTGGCTCCATGTTTTTCTTCTGATAATTGAACTTATCGCAAGTTGCGATACTTTGTATTTAGCGGCTAATTCATACTGATTTAGCTGCTTTCTTTCATATGCATTTCTTATTTCTATAACTTGTATTGAGTTGAGTTTTGAATTGCCGTTATTCTCACCTCTTGCCGCATAGATTTTATCCTTTTGCCTGCCTTTCATTAGCATGTCACTTGTATTGCTTTTAATTGTTCCTAGCATTAAGTGATTTGGATTACAGCAAGAAGGGTTATCACAAGTATGGCAAACGATGTAGTTACTAATGATTGGTCCGTTTGCTAAAATAAATGCCACTCGGTGAGAGGTGAGGTATTTTTTATTTATTCTTACGTTCCCGTATCCTTTTGTCTTTTTTGCGCCATTCCATTCCCAGCACTCGTGATTATCACTCGTAATGGCAACTTTTGACCAAAAAGCAATTTCCTGATCCTTGGTAATTGCTAGTGATTCTTTACTTATGATTTCCATTTTCACCTCATCGGCTAAGCGGCCTCCAATTCTGATTTTCTAATGTCATAAACTTCTTTAGCTTTTGCTTGCTCTGGCGTGTTATCGAGCAACTTCCATGTTTTACCAAATTCAGCTTTTAACGTTTTTATGTTGCTAATATTCATAGCGTTTCCAGTAAACTCAGATAGGACAACATCAGGTTTGAAGTTTTTTTCCTGTTGCTTATGTTCATTGCTATCTGCATCTTTTGAATCATCAATAGCGAACAATCCATTTAAGCAATACTTACGAGCATATGAGCTTGTGGCCCCTGTTACCTGAGCGTCATCCATTCCTTTTTTTGACATCGGCTCTCTTGCTAAAGCTGATACGCTATGTGAATTCTCTCCATCCGTGAGAGTTGCGGTTGATTTAACGTAAATGCGATCACCGACAGCAATAACATCATCAGTGATACTTAACACCAAGCCATCAAGTAATGGTTTAACTGACTCTAAAATCCCTTCGCAACTCCTGTATGCGTAGTTCCCGAATGAGTTATTTAGGTTTTTTGGTGCTTTTAGGTTCTGTTGTATAGCTGCTATTTTCTGGAAGAATTCTTTACTCATATTTCTTCTCCATCCAATAATTAATACTAAACTCAACATCAGGGTCTAAATCAGGTTGGCCTAGCAGCCAAGTTAAATACCCTGCGTTTTCTTTCTTTACTTCGGTAAATGGGATCCCTTTGTACTTACCGAAGCGCAACCTGCTTAATAGTGATGGCTGATTAGTTATTTCTAACATTTCCGTATCTGACCACCCTGAATCATCCTTGATCCGCTTAAATAATGACGCTGTAACAATGCAGTCATATAGCGCTCTGTGAGCATGCAACCCCTCTGGCACGTGAACATCCAGTTTCAGTGCGTATCGCAGATATTGATTGCTGTGGCTTTCCAGCTCTGGCCATAAACGCCTTGCTAGTTTTAGAGTGCAAATAAAAGGCACGTCCATTTCTGGCATCATTCGTTTATCGAACTCGGCATTATGTGCAACCAGATAATCAGCGCCTTTATAAACATCAATTACATCTTCAATAAGCGGGGATAGTTCAACCATCTCATCGGTGATATGGTGAATAGCCATTGCGCTTATTGAGATTGGTTTCTGAGGGTTTACAAAGTGGGATTGCTGCGAGTTATAATCAATTTCCGTGTCGTTTAAATCGATACTTGCTATTTCAACTATTCCACTATCAAAATCACAAGTTTCGGTATCTATTGTTCTGTATTTAGTCGCCAACTTTTCTACCTCCCATTGGTAGTTCTGGAATATTTAAATAAGGGTCAAAGTTATCTTTGAATAAATGCCTTGCATATCGCTCCAAGTTAGCCTGTCTTCGTTGCGCTTGAATGTGTTCAGGTAGAGGAGGGTAGAATTGAGACATTTCTAAGTTTTGACTTTTAACTAGTGCGGCATGAGCTAATTCTAGTGTTGAAATCCTTTCAACTGGTTGAATTTCATTGCCCGTTAGGTCACGTACTCTTCGCCTTTCGATATCTTCATCAATCATTGATAAAGCATATTTCAGGGCAGCATCCTTGCTTTTATGACTGGGGAATGCAGGTATTAAATATTTACCCATATTCACCTCTCATCCACCTGCTAGGCGTTGATTGTGGCTGAATACCAAGGCTTTCCATGCGATAGTATTCAGCTTCTTCCTCGCGTTCCCTGCGTCGTCTTTCGGCATCCTGCCTTTGCTTGAGTTCATACTCTGAAATTCTCATGC
Source organism: Providencia sp. PROV269 (assembly GCF_028477785.1). Classification (NCBI taxonomy): domain Bacteria; kingdom Pseudomonadati; phylum Pseudomonadota; class Gammaproteobacteria; order Enterobacterales; family Morganellaceae; genus Providencia; species Providencia sp. PROV269. The sequence goes on from NZ_JAMPLV010000013.1 coordinate 13,512, forward strand.
TGCGTCCTCATACCGTTCCCTGAGTATCTTCTCCAACAGTTCCTTTGTTGGGTTTAAACTTAATATCAGCCACTCCATGGCATTGGTTTCTATCCCTGTGTGTGAATCAAATTCGAGTGATATGCGCTGTCCTTGGTGCGCTGCTGGCGATGAAGATATGTAAATCCCTTTACCTTCAATCGTTAGTGTTTGCATAAGTCACCTCGATATCAGCGTTAAAATAATGAGCAGGGCGATAACAACAGCTATCCAATCCCACTTAATTTTGTTTTTAACCTCATCCTTGAAGCTCTCGCTATTCAGTCGATAGCTGAGTTCCTGACGTTTTAATTCGTTAATTTTTGGCATAAGAAATCCCTCACTTATCGATTGATAGCGATTGTTATTAGTTGAAAGTTTCTGGTGTTGGTGCGGTGGGTATTAGTAATTCATTGTCATGTGGGGGATTTGGTTACTTGCAACTAGCTTAATAAATTCAGTCGCTAATTTTTCATCAAATCCGTTACTGACTAATGCTTGTAATGTTTCTTGGTTGTACTTGCGGCGATGTTCTTTATCTTCTTGACGCTTCGCATCTTCCTGACGTTTACGTTCTTCTTCTGCCAGTCGCGCTTGTTCAGCTTTAAGAGCTTTCTTGCGCTCAGCTTCGATAGCTGCTTGTTTTTCGCGCACAGCTCGTTCCTGAGCTTCTTTAGCGTCACGCTCAGCCTTTTCCTTGGCTTCTTTAGCTTCTTGCTCTGCACGTTGAATGGCTTCCTGCTTTTCACGCTCTGCACGTTCGGCGGCTTCCTTTGCTTCACGTTCGCGCTGTGCTGCTGCTTCGATTTCTTGCTGTGCTTTTTGTTCGGATTCTAACCTAGCTTGCTCTGCTGCTTGTTTCTTCAGCTCTTCTTCGTGTGCAATACGTTGGCGTTCTGCTTCGGCTTTAGCTTCTGCTAAATCACGGTCGAATTTCTCATTCATGAGCAGGGCGATTTCATGGTCTGACTCGATGCGTTCAGCAAGTGCCTTATCGAATGCTGCATTCATTTCTAGCGCTTCTTCGTGCCACGCGAACATTTGCTTTTCTGCTTCGATTCGCTCTTGCTCGGCTTCCCACTCAGTTAATGGCTGTCGAACTTTATCGCGCAATGTATCGAAACGCTCTCGCACAGTTCGGCGATTGGCGTCGATTAGCTTTGGTATTTCTTTTAACTCTGCTACTAAGTCTTTACCGAGCCCATCAAGGTAAGTTTTTGATTGAGCGACTTTGTAGGCCAATGAAGCAATTTCCTTGCGACCTTTAACGGTGGTGACATCAGGAATAAAAGAGTTAACTTCTTGCTCTACTTTACGAATGATATCTTCGACGCTATCCGATGACTTAAATACTTCAAGCGCCGTTGACTTCTCAATTACGACTAATTCATTTGCCATTTCCTATGTTCCTTATGTGCGTATTCCTCACTATTAATAGCGATATGAATGATTAAGTGGTGGGTTACTGCTGACTATTTGATGCGCTTTACTTGTTGGCGAGCAAATTTCTTTGTGTGACCTTCAGCGATTAGGCGTTTAACTTGATAATCACGATTGAGCTTTTTAGCCTCTTTCGTATTTTCAGGTTTAACTCCTCTGTTATATTTTTCGTTCATATCACCCCCTAGCCTTTAACATTGCATCTGCCATCTTGTAGGCTGATAGTGCTGTACTGTAGAAGTCACCTTCACATTCCTCCCTTAAAGACCATGGTAGCGGTATTGTGCCAATCATTGCATTCATAGCCTTAGCTGCTAGGTAATCTCTAAAAGAGATATCAGCTAACATCAGCTCAGGCTCTTTACCATCTGGACGCCACAGCAAATCATAATCGCCGTTATCGTCAAAGCTGGTTACTTGGTATTTCCAGCGGTGACCTTCATATTCGAAGGTTTCATTTATGCCGGATGAGTAACCTCTTTTTCTTGGGAATCGCGCTGTTAGATACTTACTATACTCAGGCGAGTCTTTATATACTTTCAGTGTTATTGCCATCTCTATCTCCTATCTATTAATCAACTCACCACAGCCCACCTTGATGGACTGTAATTAGTTAACTAGCCGAATTTAGGTAATAAAAAACCCCGCAGTTGCGAGGTTTATCTTTTCTTCCCTAGCGAGGGTAATACGCCTTGCATTGGTGGCGAACCGTTGTGTTTATTTATGCTTTTTAGCAGGTAATGTTTGTTCTTTATTGGCTTTTCGCTACCTAGAACCTTACGCTTGGCGTCTCTAATTTTAACCAGCTCATTATCACTTGCATTCGCATGGTACTTATCAATGTGATATTTAGGATTCATCGGGTTGAAAAGCCTTTTACATACAGGGCATTCAATTCTCATTGGCGCTTCCACTATATTAAGCTCTCGCAGTTACTTCTCCAGATTCCAACAGCGTACCAGATTTTCTATATTTAGCTGAGTAAATACTAGAATTCGGTAAGCAGGTGTTATCTGCTGAGTCATAAACTTTAGTGCTGCGAATTGAAATTGCTTTTTCAACTCGGTTAACCTTTGCCGTCTCAATAGTTGGTAATAGTGAATTTAATTTCAATTCAATCTCTTGCCTTGCAATGGCTTCAGCTTTTCTTCTTGCGTGACGTCTATTTGCTGATGAACCACGTAAAAACTCAGGCTTGCGTGATTTTTTCACTGTGATAGTTGCCATATATCCTCCAAACAATTGGCTTTGGTGATTGGAGGTAGGTGCTGATCTCCTACTTTCGGTGTTACGTCATGCGACACGCGACTTACTGAGTTATTGCCGATCCCTATCTAGCTAATCAGCCTTAGCGCTCACCAATCCCAAAACCTTTTGAGAAGGTTGTCGCTTTGTCAGCGACTCCATTCTGATAGCTAAACTAAATTGCTATCAACGTTGTTAAAGAACTAGGCGTATATTTCATGTTGCTTGCCTTCGATGTGACAATAATATGCATTTTACGCAAATGCGTCAAGCGCATATTTGAAAATAAATATATGCGTACATAGCGTTTTCACGCATGTTCATGATTTTGTTTATAAATTAATTTTATTTATTTTCTTGATGAGTGAGGAAAATCACACTGGCGGGGAATTTCGGGCACAAAAAAGCCCTCGCGGGGAGGGCTGGAAGGGCTAATCGTCAGATTTTAATTTCTTTAGAAGCTCTTCTTTTTTCTTTTTCTTATCAGCTCTATGTATCATTAAATTCTTAAACGACTGAATTTCATGCATTATTGAGCGAATGTATATGAGTGTTGATAGCGAAGAAAAAATCAAGCCAAAGCAAATAGAAATGATTGTGCTCATACTTATAAATTGCTGTTCAAGCAAAAATAGCACTACAAAAATTATGGCTGAAACGAAATAAAAGCAAATAAGAGCATACAGCCTATTTTGTTTTGCGGTTACTATCCCTTTTAACCTACGAATCTCCGAAGATGTTAGTTCGGTGTGCTCGCTAGACTCTGGTAATTTAAGCATAGCTTGCACAGAAAAGGTGGCTGGGAATAATAAAAGCGTCACGAGTATCCAAGGCGTTATTGTGGTGTTTATTGCCATGTAGTTAGACGCAATCTTAGTAACTAAAAAACCAATAATGAAGGCTACTATCATATTAAAAAGCAATTTTTTAGTGCTCATATAGCCTCCTATTTACTTAATCTTTAGCTCCGATCTCCCCCGCATCTACTTTGGATAAAAGCCATTTATGCATTTGCAAATATAAGTGATTTTCGTCAATTAGTCCATTGTTGTATTGAACGTTTAGATTGCCTCTTAGCCTTAGCTCACTGCCTTTTATCATACCTCCACCATCCAGATCTATTTGTATATCTTCCTCGTCAATATGTCTCATTGAGCTTGCTAAGCTGTCTAACACAGCTTGTCCTGATTTCGATGTTTTTCTAAAGTAAGTTATCTCTAAAGTAACTTGAATATTGGCATCATCTAAGGCGTCTTCTAATTTGAGGTTGCTGAATTCCTTATCCCCAAGCATGGCTCTGATTATATTGCCACCTCGTCCAGTTGGCATATATTTTATTTTTTTGACTCTTTCTTGCTTGCTTTCTGATTGGTGTTTAATTGAGATATCGCCATTTCCACTTTCTGCTTTAACTGGAACGCTGCCAAGTTTTATTTTTCGAACTGGGGTGCTTTCCATAATAGATATGGTTTTTTCTGCTGGCTTATCTTGCAAAATAAGACAACCATCATCATTTAACTGATCTGAAAAACTATGTATTAACCAGTTGAAGTGGGTTTCTATATCCTTTGATGTCAATGCCTTGGATTGAACTATCATTACGTGATTCTGGAAAACGCCGAAGTGTAGGATGGAGTCAATAAATTCCCTTTTTATTCTTTTTGTATCCTCTTTGGTTAGCTCCTCATCAGATAAAAGCTGTATTTGTTCAGATGTTATTGAGTTAATATCATAAAATTCAGAGTCTTCATTAATGGTCATCAAGGCTTGGCTTTTACCCTGCTCAAAAAGAATTAACTGACCAAATAATATCGTCTTATATAGCTCATTCTTGTTCACCATTCGGAATGGACTATTAGTGTCTAATGGAGATATTTTTTCCCTTCTATCAGACACTTTAGATGCAGTCCCGCCTTTGGATATAATGGAGCTTAATATTTCTTGCAGAGTTGCTTCACAATTAGGAATAACCGCTCTTTTGTAATGAACTACCTTGCTTCTAGTATCCTTAGCCATCCTTACCATTCCTATGAATTAAAATTATTTGATAATTTATATTAACACCACTCACACCCTAAAACGTGTCGTCACCCAAAGAAGCAGCCTTGTACATCATCTTCAACGAGCTTAATAGCGTCAGAGAAACTACCTAACATTTTTTCATCGTAGTTGTGCCAGTTGTTATCTTTATCCATCCAAAATAGAGACCAAGAGCTGTTAGATTTGTTATGTGTAATTTTAGCAATTGGCTCTTGAGCTTGGCCATTACTCCAAGTAAGGCGTCTTACTTCAAATATGACAACGGAGTCATCTTCAATGTTGTAGCTTAAATCTAGCTCATCTCTAAGGTGTTCAGCAGGCCTACGTTTCTCCATGAAAAATTCCATGCATCTCTTAATGTTCGCTACTTCAATATCGTTAAATGCCATACATCCCTCTAAAACGTATATTTACTCTACTCTGCATTGAAAATAGAAATCCAAGCAAAAGGTTCTTCTGCAAACTGTAATACTGCTCCAACTGCTAGCGCTATTATTAACATAACAATCAGCAGCTTATTTTTACTGATGAGTTCTAATAATCTTTTCATATCGAACCCTCACTAATTATCAAATGCAATCAGTAACAATAGAATGATATCCAGCACCGCAATAACAACTAGCAGTATCATTATGTTAGCGTTGGATATCAGTTCTAGCAGTTTCTTCATTTAAAACGTGTCGTCAGGCCACTGAGACTTATTGAACATATGGAGGCATATTTAATTTTGTTTCACGTTCCCATTTATCAATATACTTTGTAGGCTTAACAATCGCGGCTACATAGTGCATTTTATCCACTTGGCTAGGTTCTAGAGTTATAGGCTTATGCGCATTGTTAATGCTAGTAAATTGATAATCGCCATCTCTGGTTTTATTGAATACCTTGATCATGTTGTGACCATCTACAGTTCTAACAAAGACCTCATCACCAGACCTTACGCTAGTATTAGGCTCAACCACTACGTATTCGCCAGATTGGATTCTAGGCCACATGCTATCGCCTTTAACCTTCAATCCATAAGCATCCTTGTCATCACTGTAAATCTTTAACCAGCCGTTATGCTCTTCCATCATGTCTACTGCACCATCTATACCTAAAACAGCCTCACCGATAACCTTAACGGTGCCAGATGGCATTTCACCGATGTATTCAATTTCGTCTGGTTTTACTGGATCTTCAGTAAATAAATCAGCAACCGTGACTCCTAGGGCTGACGCTATTTTCACTAGCGTGTTTTCTGAATAGCCTTGCTTATTGGTTTCTAGGCGAGAAATATTGCCCACATCACTACCAATAGCTGTGGCTAGTTCAAGGATTGTCATCCCTTTGCTTTTTCGTATTTCGCGAATTCTAGTTCCTATTTTCATGCCTTAATTCAACTTTATTTATGCGTATTGCACAAAGCGTATTGCGCATATTTTTACTTGTGATAATATGCGTGTAGCGCATCTAAAAGGAGTGAGATATGCAAACACCATTAAGAAAAATTCGCCTAGAAGAGCAACTAACAATTTCTGAAGTTGCCAATGCTATCAATTGTGATGTTGGTAACTTAAGCAGATTAGAGCGAGGAACTCAGGCTGCTTCATTAGAATTAGCAGAAAGATTAGCGAGATTCTACGGCGATAAAATTACAGAAATGCAAATTCTGTATCCAAAAAGATATATGTAAAAAAAATGTTCTTTAACAATCGCAGGGTTATTTACTGCTACGGAGTCGCCGATAAAGCGACAGATTTACCAAGCAATACACACTCACAGGATCGTGAGCAACGGACTAACTACGTCAAAAGGAATTTAACAAATGGACTACGCAATTTCACGCAACGTGCGAGCTATTGAGGCTCGTATTCGAAAAGGGATCATCTTAACCACACCTAAGCAAGTTGCTAAGGCTGTCGGTGTACACGAATCCCAAATCACTAGATGGCAAGCTGAGAACGGCTTTGTTGAGAAGGCAGCAAGACTGCTAGACGCAATAGGGTTCGATGCGCCAATTCAAGATGTGATTATTCAGGGAGATGAGGCTAGGGCATTAATTCAGATGCTAGAGCATGTCAGATACCCAAAAAGAAAAGCCTCAACGGTGGCACCCGATGAGACTCAAATTAGTTTAAACATCTAATTGTAGTTACCCATTAATACTGGACGAATAATCAGTATTAGTCAAATGATTTGATCACTCATAGATAAGCTCATTAATTTATTTTTAATGGGCTTTAAATTCATGGAGTTAAAAAGTATATGGATAATTATGAGTATAACGTCAATGTTTTAATGCCAAGTTATTATTTTGAACAAGATGAAAACTGGATCAGGGAAATGTTATTGAGGCTAAGGCCATCAGTAAGACCAAAGGTATCAGTTAAATATTCTGAGGTTTATCAAGAGCATTTCGACGATGAGCCTATATCTTACAAAAAAATAAATGCTGGCAGAAAAGCAGCAAATACACGATTAAGAAACTTTGTAAAAAACTATGCTTCCTATCTCGATGGACATGTTTCTGATCCGAGAGTTTTTCAACAAGGCACTAGCCAGATGAACCAACCATCTCAAGGTGTCGCCTGAATCACCGAATTCCATACAAAAATATGGCCTGTTCCTTGGAAAGTGTAGCAATGCCGATACATGGCACTAGGCATAAGTATCTGATTCAAAAACCAAAAAATGAAAATCCGAGTTCTGAATTTACCCCTATAAGGACAAGGAGAGGGCAATTAAGAAATTCGTTAAAAATCATGAGGTTAATCAACATCAAAACGACAGGGTTTGTCGCTTTTTGCGACAGGTTCGGTCGCTTTGTTAAAAATCAATAGGTTACGATTTTATGCACAAATGGTCACGAGTTTTTAAAGCCAAGGAGCTGTTTAAACGAATGGCTGGATTGTCTCCCGTAGCAACGGAGCTGTACGGACATATCGTTGAGAATTGTGACTGGCGGCATGGGCGTTTTGTTGCGACTTCGGCAGAGGTAGCAAGCGAGTTAAACGTCACAGCGCGAAGTATTCAAAGAGCCAACAAAGAGCTTGAGGTTGCAGGTTTAATCAAGTTCAAGCGTGGCATATACGCAATAAATCCAGAATTTAACTGGGGGGGAAGGAGCTGGAATATATCGAAATCCTGTTACTACACGATGGACAGGAAAGGTGCTCAGGTTATTGATTTTAATGACGCAGCAGAAGCCATTAACTCAAAAAAGCTTGAGGAGATAGCCCGAAAAACCTTGAGGGAGGCAAACGGGCGTAACGCAAAAAGGAATTAATCATGCTCAGTATAACGCCAAAAGCTAAGCAAGTCACCGCATTGGATATGCTCAGAAGAAACTGGAATCAGCATCGAACGATGTTACTTTCGGCAAGTGTGGGGTTTGGTAAAACGGCAATAGCCGCATTCATGGCAGACGGCCTAGTCTCTAGGAAGCTGCGAGTTATGTTTGTAGCGCCTTACACAGTGTTATTAGACCAGACAGCAACACGGTTTGTTGAATATGGTTTGCCGCCAGACGAAATCAGTTATGTGTGGCGAGATCACCCACTGTATGACCCCGAAAAGCTAATTCAAATTGCATCAGCAGATACGCTAATTCGTCGCAAATTCCCTGACAATATCGATTTACTTATCATCGATGAAGCCCACATGAAGCGAAAAAAAATACTCGAAATCATTCGAGATACGGATATTCGTGTAGTTGGATTATCAGGAACACCATTTGCTGGGTGGATGGGGGAATACTACGAAACACTGATTAAACCAACGACGATGAAGGAGTTAATCGAAATTGGTGATCTGAGTCCTTACGAGTTTTATGCGCCAGATAATCCTGATGTTAGCGGTGTGAAAACATCAAAACTGTCGGCATTCGGCAATGACTACAACGAGGAGCAGTTAGCCAAAATCATGGGCGATTCTGATTTAGTCGGGAATATCGTCAAGTTTTGGTTAGAACATGGCGAGGATAGGCCAACAGTTTGTTTTTGCGTCAATGTTAGCCATGCAAACTACGTCACGATGGAATTTAACCGAGCGGGGATCAACGCTGAGGTGATGACAGCAGACACGCCACACGATGAGCGGCAGTTGATTATTAACCGTTTTGAAAGTGGAGCTACAAAAATCATCGTTAACGTTGGTGTTCTTGTTGCAGGGTTTGATAGTGATGTTCGCTGCATCATCTACGCAAGGCCAACAAAGTCAGAAATTAGATGGGTTCAGTGTCTTGGGCGCGGATTGAGAACAGCAAAGGGAAAAGACAAGTGTCTCATATTCGACCACTCAGGATCAGTTCACTTACTTGGCTTTCCTGATGATATCGAATACGACGATTTGCAAAAGAAAAATGACGGAATGAAAACTCAAAGTGGTTACAGCGAGAAAGAAAAAGCTGAGAAAAAACCTAAAGAGTGTCCATCGTGCCATTACATGAAGCCCGCAGGCGTTTACGTTTGCCCTAAGTGTGGATTTAAACCACTGATGGGGGAAAACGTTCAAGTCGATGAAACACGCGAACTCAAAAAGCTGAAAGCGGGTGAACAGATATTCACCAAAGAGCAAAAACAGAGTTGGTGGTCACAAATCAAGTTTTATCAAAAACAGCGTGAGATATCAGGCAAGCCGATTTCAGATGGTTGGTGTGCTCACACGTACAAGAAAAAATTTGGTGTATGGCCTCGTGGTTTACATGACTCACCGCAGGAAATAACACCCGAAGTCAGTAATTACATTCGGTCAAAAAATATCGCCTTTGCAAAAATGCAGGAGAAGCAAAACGCCAAAGAGGTAAAGCCGAAAACAGAGTCTGAAAAAATGGACTCTGCAAGGTCACACCTAAAAGGCATACGGGAACAACTCAGTTTAGGAGGTAATCGTGAAGACGGTAGAAGCAGTAGTAGGGCGATGGCCTGAAATATTTGAGTATTACAAATTACCGCCAATCACAGGGAAAAAACATTATCTAGGTGAATGCCCAATATGTGGCAAGAAAGGGAAATTCAGGATAGACGATAAAAACGGAAAGGGGTCTTGGATATGTTCATGTGGGGCTGGGGATGGTTGGAAATTACTGGAACTTACCCAACAAAAAGATTTTAGAGTTTTAGCTAGTGAGATAGACCGATTAATCGGAAACAGTTATTCAGGTCAAGCAGTACCGCAAACCCAATCAGATGTAAAAGCCACTCATTCAAAAGTAATCGCAAAGTTCGCCTCACTAATCCCACTTAAAGATACATCAGCTCACCGTTATTTGATGGGCAGGGGGATCAACGTTTTACCGTCTCAGCATATCAGATACAGCAGCACGCAACAGAACGGATTTACCTCACTCTGGTCAATAGCAACAGATGATCGCGGTGCTGGTTGTTATCTGCATAGGACGTTCTTGGATGGGGAAAAAAAGGCAAACTTTGAAGGGAATAAACGCCTTACCAAACTACAGGAAGATAACTATTTAGATTTTGCTGGCTCTATCGCTATTCGAATGACCCCAGTAGCATCAACGCTGGGGATTGCCGAGGGAATAGAAACAGCTCTTTCCTGTCAGCAAGTCTACGGCTGTAACACTTGGTCAACGTTAAATGCCAATTTCATGCGGAAGTTTAGAGCACCAAAAGGCGTTAAACACCTCATCATATTTGCAGACACGGACAGCAACGGCACAGGGCTAGCAGCCGCTTTTGAGTGCGGCAATCGAAATATTCTTAGCAACAACGATGTTGAGAAAGTCAGTGTCCGATGGATTGACGGAATAGGCGACTTTAACGACATGCTAGTCAATGGGGCAAAGGTATTTCAACAGGAGTTATGGCGCAAGCAAGCAGCCTAACACACCAAATCATAAGGACTTCTAGATGAGCATATTATTTCACAAGGATTACCCATATTCAGATTTAGATAACTGCTACAAAAATTATGAGTTGCTAATTGATAGCCAACAATGGGTAAACCACCCACTGGTAGACACCACAGATCACCCAATCAAAAGAAAAGCAACGCGATTGATTAGACAAATGAACAGATGCTTTCCAAGAGGTAAGGCATACATGCGAGTTAGCAAGCGTGAGTTTATGGCGGGCAATTAAGCGAGGTGTTGAGTGATGAAAGGAACAACGTTAACAGAGCTATTGGCAGCATGGAAAAATCACAAAGATATCATTTCAGCTAGGGCGCATGCAGCTGCTGGATATCCTGATAGAAAACGCTGGCGTGAAATAATGGCTGCTCGCAAAAGGAGGCTTAACAGAAGCCGAATATTTATTAGAGCTAGTGTCGTGGCTAGAGTGTTAGAAAATCATGAGCTTTTTCAATATATGAATGAGATTAGCGGCAGTAACGGACTACCTAAAATGATTCACACATTCGGCAATTCAGGCACAGCAAAAAGCCAGAGGGAGGCATCTAATGCGGGGAACTAATTGGGTTAAGGTGAGCGAGGGATTACCTAAAGATTACATGGTAGTTCTCACTAAGAACAATGGTGCAATAGTTAGAGCTATATTCATTCACGATGAAGAGAAAAAGCCGACATTTATTCATTTTAGCCGAAACGGGAAAGGCAGAATATTGGGTGATGTAACTGATTGGTACTCCCCCACCAATGCCAGAGGGTGAATGATGGAATCACCACTTGCACGAATGATTAAGCAGCAGGTATTCGACGCCAACGTCGACAGGCTTGTAAAACTAAACGATGAGCAATGGGATTTGATACTGAATGACCAAGACGAACGCGCATGGTCTGGCGGTAATTACTACGGTCACGATTATGACGAATGGGAAATTAACATTGCCTACGATATCAAATATGTGAAAACAGGATTACGGGAGCCGTTGTTATGATAGGAACAAAAGTAATTTATGACACAGGGAATAATTGGAATTGCTGGGCTGTAATAGTGTTTAGCTATGGTCGTTATATTGAATGTTACCGCCCATCCAAGCCAACAAAAAAGCAATTAAGAAAGATAAAAAAAGACTCCATTAGGATTATGAAACTTGACGATTAGGAGAGCTAACAGTGAGTGATGAAACATACAAATGGATAGTAGGCACGTTATCAATGATGGGCTACGTGTGGATTGTTACACAGGCGTTTTGCTGGTTCGTAAGTTTAATTTTCAGCAAGCTATTTAAACGCAAATCAAAGGAACGCAAGCAAGCGGCGATTGATGAGTTGTACGATGCGTTTGAACTAGGCGAAATTAAAGATAACCAGACTATTAAGTTTGCAACCAAAGGCGGCTTAGTCGTTATGATTTATCGTCAATAGGAGGTTAAATGTCACTAAAGACATACTATCTCAGTAGTAAAAACATCAGACAGAACGCCATCGAAGCAATACAAAACCTACCAATAGATTCAACCAAGCCCTACGAAGTAAAACTCTCCGAACCTAAACGAACCAAAGCACAAAATGACCGTATGTGGGCAACTCTTACTGATTTGTCTGAGCAGGTCATGTGGCAAGGTCAGCGGTACGACAAGGAGGACTGGAAAGACTTAATCACTGTGCTTAACAAGCAAGTTAAGGGCGAGGCTCAACGCTCGGCTGTCGGGTTAGGCGGCGGCATTGTTTATTTCGGTGAACGTACTAGCAAAATGCGAGTAAGGCAAATAGCGGATGTTATCGAATGTGCTCACTGGTTCGGCTCACAAAATGACGTGAAATTCACTGATGACGCAAAGAGAGAATTAGAGTGGGCGCAACGCATCGGTGACAAACAGAAACTCAAGGAGCAGCAAGAGAGATGAAAGAACCTCACATACACAAGCTTCTTACATACGAGGAAGCAGAAAGACTTTGTGAGCACTACAGGCGACAAGGTTATTCACCAGTAAAGATACTCAATATTAACCCTCAGTATTTCGATGTATCAGTCAATTTACCCACCCAAAAATGGCTCAAGCCAACACCGCGAACAATGATTAATAGGATGTGGAGATGAATAAAAATAATCACCCAACGTACAAAGAGACATTTCATAAGCACATGTTTAACTTTGACTTGTTATTCAAATACGGAAAATTTGTTTTGATTTGGTCTACCTTTGCTTTAGTGGCAGGTTTAATTGCGGAGGTAATACGTTGATATGTCACTAAAACGCGATAAATACGACATTGTATTTTCGCAGTTAGTCAGGGAACGAACAGATTACGAATGCGACTACTGCGGAAGACACTTTAGACACGAACCTTCAAAACTTCACTGCTCCCACTTCAAATCACGACGACACAAAGCAACTCGATACCATCCTCTCAATGCTTTCTCACACTGCGCAGGCTGTCACCGAAAATTAGGCGAAGACCCACACGAATTCAATGCTCATGCTGTTATCACTTACAGCGAGATGACTATTGATAGCGTGGCTCGTTTAGCTGGAACGGCTGTGAAGTTAAAACCATGGCAGATGGATGATTTATACCAGCATATGAAAGTTGAGCTTAAACGGCTTCAGGAGCTACGTAGCGAAGGTGTAACAGGTCGCATTGAGTTCACACTGCCTGATTGGTATCAGCACGACATAACTTATCAGATGGGGGATGTATGAAGGCAGAGATAACAACCATTCCAGAATTACTCATCAAAACGTATGGAAATATGGCAGAAGTTTCTAGATATCTAGGATGCTATCGAGCGACGGTAAAAAAATACTCAAAAGATGTTAACGCTGAAGGTCATGTAGTTATCAATGGTCGCCTAATGACAATATATAAAACAAGAGTGAATGGCACTTCCAGTCTCGCCAAAGAATTAGATAGTGCCGTTTCTATTGTTAAGTGTATTAAACCCGAAGCTGACTGCAAAAGCTCGCAAATTAACACGAGGTGAACAATGCGTGATATTCAACAAGTGTTAGAGCGTTGGGGAGCATGGGCGGCTGATAATACAGAATCAGTACAATGGTATTCTGTAGCGGCTGGGTTCAGTAGTTTAATTCCAAGCAAGGTGAAGTCACGAGACCAGTGCTGCGAAGATGATGCAATGATCATCTCTGAATGTATGGCGCAGCTAAATAGAAAAGATAGCGAAATGCATGATCTGCTACTCGATTATTATCTGTTTGGTATGACATTCATTCAGTTGGCTAAAAAGCATAAATGCTCTGACACTCACATTGGTAAAAAATTACAGAAAGCAGAGGGGCAAATTGATGGAATGTTGATGTGGTTGGATGTCACTTTGGAAATGGATAAATATGTAGAGATAATTCATTAAATTGCTTTACGATCGTAAAATAGCTGATATTGTGATAAGAGTGACAACAACGTCAGCAGCTTATAGAGCCTCACTTCGGTGGGGCTTTTTTATTGGATGAATTCCAACCACCAAAAGATATTTGGTAGTTCAACGTATCCTGTCGCCATAGAGCATTGTTAGCGCAATGCAGCCAGACTGAGCTATATCAGTCACCCATTCAAGAGGTCGCCCAGTGCGGCCTTTTTTGTTTCTACCATTTTGTTGACACTAACAAGATGGTCACTCATACGCCGCCACAGAATTCTAATCACACACACTTAATTGACGCATAGAGATTGTGCGCGGCTATTTATTAACTAAATTCCTCCTATGGGGAGGTGGGTATGAAACGTATGCCAGAAAAATTCGAATGGTGGGAGCAGATTTTACGCTGGCTGCAATCGGTGCTCCCACTCCTTGGTGGATTCACTATCGCTACAACCATTGCTTACATTCGAGAAAAGCAGGCTGGCTCCCAATGGAAGAGGGCGCTTGGTGAGGCAATAATGTGCGGCTTACTTAGTGTTGGAACCATTCGATTTATAGATTGGTGGTTATCACGTAGTGGTGATGCTGGTTCATGGGCTTTGCTTGCTGAGTTCTGCGGGGTTGTAATTGGCTTTTTAGGAACGAAGAAATTATATGCGCTGTTTGAAGGTGCAGTGAAGATAGTTAAAGTTAAATTTGGAGTGAGAGATGAGTAAAGTATCCCGCGGTATCCGTAACAATAACCCCGGCAATATTGATTATAACAAAGCCAATAATTGGAAAGGTCAATTACCACATGACCCAAGTGTTGAGTCTCGCTTCTGTCGGTTCGAAAGTCCTGCTTATGGCATTCGTGCATTAATCGCATTACTTCGAACTTATCAACGGAAATACGGATTAAAAACTGTATCAGGATTGATTAACCGCTGGGCTCCGACGAATGAAAACAACACAGGCGCATATATTAATGGTGTGGCTAAAGAGTTGGGTGTATCGCCTACTGCTATTGTCAGTCTTGATGATAAATCAACCGCCATCAAACTGGCAAAGGCAATCATTCGTCATGAAAACGGCTCACAGCCATATGATGAGGCCACATTCGAAAAAGCGTGGAGCTTACTGTGAAACTAGGTGAAACGATAATCTGCGTAGCTGTGATTTTATTTATGACGGTCTGCATTGGGTGGCAGAGTGGGAAAATCGACAACCTAAATAACCAATTATCAGCAAGCCAGCTACTAAACAAAGTAACCCAATCAGCAATAACTCTTCACTATCAAGTATCACTCGACAACATCAAAGCAAAGCAATTAGAGGACTCAGAACATGTCAAAGTTAAGACTGTTATCAAAACAGTACTCAAAGACAATGAGTGCGCTAATACTGCTGTGCCCGATGATGTTATTAGCAAGCTGCGGAAATACAAAAGAGGTATTGATTCCCGTTCAACCAGTACCGATACCAGCGCAACTAACCGCTGATTGCCCTCAGCCTGATATTCCTGAGAATGTTGATTGGGGCGATATGCCGCAACTGCTAGTTGATGCAATGAAATCAATAGCAAAGTGCAACTTGGACAAGAAAGCAATACGGGAAATTGAACAACAAAGAAATGCCCCAGATATCGGGGCGAAGCGAGAATAGTAGTTCATGAATGTAACGCAACTATACGTTAATCGTGAATGACCACAACCTTAAAAAGGTAGTAATCTCAAACGGATATTACAAATATGATCCTCCAATTAGGGGGCTTTTTAATGGCAAAAAAATAGCCCCTGGTGTTGAGGCTTAAAAGTGTAGGAATATATATGAAGTTAATAACTTAGCGATGTAATAACCATACCCCTCTTAATGTTACGTTACGAAAGTAAAGTTAAAAGAAAGTTACATTTATTCAAGTTTTGTAATCAGTAGTACGCATTTCACCCTGTGCACCACATGCACACACATCTAATAAACATCGAGCCAATATTTAGGTAATGAGTCTTTGAGGTAATCAGTTATAGCTGGTGCGCTTCGATGGGCTGATTTTCCTATGTGGCAAAGGCTCATTACTAAGTAAGGTAAGCACTATGAATGATTTAACACTGTTAGGAACAAAAGTCAGAGTAGACAAAGAAGGCATGATTTGCCTGACGGACATGTGGAAGGCAAGCGGCAAGAGCGAGTCTGAATCTCCTTATCACTACCTGAGAAACAAGCAAACGAAAGAGTTTCTATCGGAGCTTGAGAAAAACCACGAATCTGTGGTTTTCACTGTAAGAGGTGTAAATGGAGGTACTTACGGTGGCAAGTTCGTTGCTTATGACTACGCTGCGTGGCTAAACCCATCATTCAAATATGCGGCATACAAAGTTTTAGATTCTTACTTCTCAGGGCAATTAATCTCAGTTGCCAGCTTTATGGCTGAAGCGAATATGGCTGGGTATATATTCAATCAAGAATCATCAATCGTTAGTGACTGTGCAAGAACGATGAATTATTGGGGTAGAGGTGGAAGAAAAGCCCACTTGCTACACAATAAGCAAGAAGCAGAAAACAAACTGCAAATTGCACTGGAATACAAGTAGGTCGCTCAGCGGCCTTTTTTATTGGGTGGAATATGAAGAAATACACAGTAACAGCAACAAAGAAAGACGGCACAACATACGAAGGCTTAATGACAACTAAAGAACCTCGGGTGACTAATGGCCTAATCGCAATTGCACAAGCTGACGGTGCATGGATATACATTTCACCTGACGAAATCAGCAGCGTTGAGTATGTGCCTGTGGTTGAAGTTGCGGAATAACCAATCACAAAGCCAGTTTATGCGGACTGGCTTTTTAATTTGTTATGAGGATATGAATATGGCACTGACAATAAAGCAAGAGGCTTTCTGTCAGGCATACATAGAGAATAAAGGTAATGCTTCGGAGGCATACCGAACTGCGTATGCCACTGGAAAGATGAAAGCTACATCTATCAACTCCAAAGCCTATGAACTGTTAAACAACGGTGAGATTACGGTGAGGATTGCAGAGCTTCAGCAAGAACACAGGGATAAGCATGATGTAACGGTGGCTAGTTTGTTGGAAGAGCTAGAAGAGGCCAGAAAGGCCGCTTTGTCAGCCGAGACCCCACAATCGTCCGCAGCTGTAGCGGCTACAATGGGTAAGGCTAAACTCACTGGACTAGATAAACAAATAGTTGAACTAACAGGCAAGAATGGCGGCGCTGTTCAGGTTGTTTCAATGTCACCTGACGATATTAAAAGGGTGATGGAAAATGACGATTGCTGATGACCTGATTAGAGCAAAGATGTGTGAGACTGACGGATTGTACTTCTCTCGATACTTCTTCAAGCAGCGAACTGGCGGCAAGATGATTGTCGCGCCTCATCACCATGCAATACAGAACGCGCTTGATAGGGTTATTAGTGGCGAGATTACACGGCTAATAATTAATGTTCCTCCAGGTTATACAAAAACAGAACTCGCAACTATCAACATGATGGGACGAGGGATGGCGATAAATAACCGCGCTCGCTTCATGCATCTTTCATACTCCCATAACTTGGCATTACTTAACTCATCAACAACCCGCAGCATGGTTAAGTCACAAGCATTTCAATCTATGTGGCCAATGACTTTACGCGATGATGCAGATAGTAAGGCTATGTGGTGGAATGAGTTTGGCGGCGGTGTGTACGCTTCATCAGCCGCAGGTCAGGTAACAGGTTTTCGAGCGGGTCACATGGAGTCAGGCTGGCAAGGCGCATTGGTTATTGATGACCCAGTTAAGCCCGACGATGCATATAGTGAGACCGTTCGTGACGGTGTAAATAATCGCTTTAACGAAACAATAAAATCACGATTGGCTATAGAAACCACGCCAATGATTGTGATTATGCAGCGCATTCATTACCACGATTTAAGCGGTTATCTATTGCGTGGTGGCTCTGGTGAGAAGTGGCATCATCTTTACTTGCCCGTAGTCATTGATAATTCTCAATCGTATCAAGAGCTATTCCCTGAAAACTCTCACGCCATACCTATTGAGCATGGTCTTGACGATGGCTGGCTGTGGGAATTCAAACACAACGAATCACATCGAACCGCCTTAGAGTCACATCGTAGAACATTTGAAGCACAGTATATGCAACGACCTCGCAGATTTAACGAGGAAGGAGCGCTGTGGAATGAGCAAATGATTAATGCGGCTCGTGAGCTGAATATCATAGAGCCATTAGCTCGAACGGTAGTAGCTATTGACCCGCAAGCGACAAATTCAGATGAGAGTGACGAAAGCGGAATTGCAGTGGCTAGCGCATATGGTGGTGGTGATAAACGTCAATTCACTGTCGATGGTGATTATAGCGGCAAATACTCCCCGAATGGTTGGGCGACAAAAGCGATATGGGCCTATGAACATCATAAGGCTGACGCAATAGTCATTGAAACTAACCAAGGCGGTGATATGGCTGAAGATACCTTGAAGAATGCAGGTTTCAAAGGTCGTATTATCCGCATCCATGCCAGTAAGGGCAAGTTTGCCAGAGCTGAGCCAATATCAGCATTATATGCACAGGGTAGAGTTGGACACAGAGGAAACTTATTCACACTGGAAAACCAGATGATGGAATACGTACCACAAATAGCCAAGAAGTCACCCGACAGAATGGACGCCACAGTTTATGCATTGACTGAGCTGAGTGAGCCAGTAATTGTCGGAATGCTAGTTAGAAAACGTTAATGAGGGCAAAAATGGAAGTAAATCAACAGCGGCTATCATTAGCGGTTAATAACGCATTGAAAGCTGCACAAAGAGCTAGAATGTCCTACGTTCAGTCGCTAGGAACTGGCAACACTAAAAGGCCTCGGATATGGAATGAGTTTGGCTGGCCTGAGAATCTAAATTTTGATGATTTTTACAGGGCGTATGATCGCAATGCGTTAGGCGGTGCTGCGGTTGATAGATACATATCTGGGTGTTGGATTGATTACCCTGAAGTATTCGAGGGTGACGAGAAAGCAGACAAAGACGGCTCAACTGATTGGGATAACGGCTTAAACAAACTACTTAAAAAACACTGGGAACAAGTTGTAGAGGCTGATAAGCGTAATTTAGTTGGACGTTATTCTGGCTTAATTATTCAGATCAGAGATAACAGAAAATGGAATGAGCCTGTAGATACTGGCATTGTCAAAAAACTGAAAGATAAGGCTATTGTTCGCTTAATCCCTGCGTGGGAAGCACAGCTGGATGTCAAAACTTGGGATGAAGACCAAACAAGTGAAAACTACAGCATGCCAACAATGTACTCGTTTACTGAAATGGCAGTGGGGGATGATAGCGACGGTTCACCATCTAGAATTATTGATGTCCACCCTGACAGAGTGATACTGCTTATCGAAGGTGCGGCAGATGGCAAAATGTCATCAGGAATTCCCCTGCTAAGAAAAGGTTACAACGACTTACTTGATATTGAAAAAGTGTCAGGTGGTAGCGCTGAGGGCTTTTTAAAGAATGCCAGCCGACAACTCAACTATGCATTTAGCAAAGAGACTGACTTTAACTCATTAGCTGAGGCATTAGGAACCGATATAAGCGGACTTGCTGACGCTCTTGATGAACAAGTTAGACGGCTAAATCAAAGCATCGATGCTTCTGTATTAATGCAGGAAGGCTCTGCCAGCGTTCTATCCGTTCAGCCAGCCGACCCAGAGCCGACTTGGCGCACGCTTCTAGCGGCTTTTGCGGCATCAATCAACATGCCAGTTAAGGTGCTTATCGGTCAAATTACAGGTGAACGCGCCTCGACAGAGGACATGAAAGACTGGGCTAAAACGTGCAAATCAAGACGAGAGGGGTTTCTTGCTAAAGTCATCACCGACCTAATTCATCAACTTGGAAAACTTGGCGTTATTGAGCAAAAAGATGAGATAACAGTAAGCTGGTCTGATTTGCTCGCACCAAGCCAAGCTGAAAAACTGGACAACATGAGTAAAGCTGCTGATGTTGCACAGAAAACACAGGCTGCATATGGTCGACCTGTGGTATTGGAGAATGAAGTTAGGGCGCTCGGTGAATTCAAAACCCTTAAAGAGTTTGAAAATGACGAACCACCAGAGTCAGGCCCTAAAGGAGACCCATTAGTAGATGATGAAGAATCAAAAGATAGGGTCGCCGATAATACCAAGGAATAAGGCTGACCCAACACAATCAGGGCGGCAAGTTAGAAAGATGTTCCGTGATATTGACAATCGGTATTACGAACTCAAGAAAGCACTCAAGCAACTCTTCGACCTGTCATTTACTGGCAGAGAGAAATCGCAATCACCCACTCAAAGCTACATACTCGCTAAAAACGCACAGGATGAGCCTGACACGATTTTTAAGGTTAACTCTGGCGTTTATATATATGACCTAGCGGAACGTCCTACAGAGTACGCTAGATTCCTCGAAAGACTGCAATCAATACTTGATGACTACCTTCTCGAAGGTGGCGACGAGAGATTGTGGGCGTTTGGGTATGTATCTGATGAGTATGAACGCGGCACCTTGAATGCTTACACTAACTTAGCCGTTCAATCTGAAGTCTACGCACAGCAAACAACACTTACTTATCTACTATCACAGTCAGCTTATCAGAATCAGGTCGCAGCGGCGTTTATCTCTACCTATAGCGATTGGCGAGGACTGTCTGATGCTGCACGAACTGACCTAGCAAATGTAATCGGCACATCGATAGCAAGAGGCATAAACCCACGCGAAACAGCGCGGATAGTTAGCCAGCGGTTAGATGTATCGATGACCCGAGCAAAGGCTATCGCACAGACGGAGCAAGTTGGCGCACTTCGTAGGGCAAATTGGAATGAGACGACATGGGCTAGCGAAAGGTTAGGGCTGAAAACTGGCATCTTATGGATATCAGCACTTAAGCCGACCACTAGACCAAGTCATGCAGCACGTAGCGGTAAGATATTCACTGTTGAGGAGGTGGAATATTTCTACTCAATCAATGGTAATCGCTACAACTGCTACTGTGCTAATCAACCAGTATTGCTTAATGAAGATGGCACGCTGCATAACCCTAGCATTTTAGACAGGCTCATTCAGTCGCGTGATGAGTGGGAAGAAAAGCGAACAAACAAAGAGGCTGCATAATGGCTGACATTATTAAGAATCAAATAGTTAATGGATTAATCCCTGTCTCACATAACGGTCGAATTACCGCCTGCACATCTGATGGAAAAGTTATCGGAGGCATCATTAGCTGTAGCGTTGAAAGCGATTGCCGCGACATTGTGAGAATGACGCTGACTGTCGAAGTTCAAAATCGTGAAGGTAACTTGGTAATAGGTCGATTTAGTAAGGCAGAAAAGCAGGAAATCGAAACAAACTTTTCTTTGAAGTAATCCATAAGAGGCCAACACATGAAGCTATCCAGCATTCATGTTAAATCACTGGCTGTCAACTCCTCCAATATCTCAACTGAAACTATTGATGGTGATGAGCATATCGTCATTCGCGGCGTTGTGCCTGTCATCGATGATGTTGTGATGAATGGTGGCTTGTATCCAGCTAGTGAAATTAACAGTAGTTTTAAGTCAATGGAGGGGCGGCAGTGTCCATACGGTCACCCTAAAATCGGCACTGATTATGTATCGGCAGACATGCCCCGAGCGGTAAATCAATATCACATTGGGGCATGGGCTGAAAACGTCCGTAAGGATGGCGAAAAGGTCATCATGGATGTGAAAGTTAATCGTCGTTTTGCTGATGGCTGCGAGAAGGGGAAAGAATTCCTATCCAGAATTGATGACATTATCGCGGGCAATAGTTCCGATCCCATTCATGTATCAACGGGATTATTGCTCCAGCGCGAGCAGAACAAAGGCAAGTCAAAGGGTAAAGCCTACACATGGGTTGCCCGAAACATGCACTTTGACCACATCGCTATTTTACCCGCATCAGAACCAGGAGCAGCTACACCAGAAGAAGGCGTGGGAATGTTCGTGAATAGCGAGGGTGAGAAGCTAGAAACTGAAACGGCAGAGCTTATTGATGCAGCAAACTGCACACAAGAAGGCTTATTCAACAAAGCTAAGTTCTTTTTCGCTAATAATTCATTCTCATTTGAAGATATCTATTCCGCATTACGTGCGGCATTACGCAATGCTTCTAGTGGCGATGATTGGCCTTATCACGAAATGGTATGGCCCGATAAATTCATTTACTACAAATCAGGTAAAACCTACCAACAAAAATACCTCATGAACGATGACGGAGACGCCGAACTCGTTGGTGAGCCTATCGAAGTTGTGCGCAAGCCAACAGAGTACGAAGTTAAAACCAATAAGGAAACTAACCCGATGAAAGAACTCATCATCAATAAGCTGAAGGCGAAAGGCATCGAAACAGAAGGTAAATCTGATGCTGAATTACTTGATGCGTACAGCCAAATGAACGCCGAAGAAAAGAAAGAGGAAACGCCAGAAGAAAAAGCTGCGCGTGAGAAAAAAGAGAAAGCGGAAAAGGATAAAACCGACACCGCAAACAACAGTGAACTACAGCAACAAATCACAGCCGCTGTAAACGCTGCTATTGCCCCACTTCAAGCGCAGTTGAATGCTAATGCAGACAAAGAAGTAAATGCCATGCGTGACGCTGTGAAAGCTAAATTCGGTATGTCCGACATCGCTGTTAATGCGCTAAGTGGCGACCCACTGAAAGAGCTATACGCTCGGTGCAATGTATCACATGGCCTGAATGGTTCATTCCAACAAGTCAATTCCTCTCAATCAGTTTCAGATATGCCGGAGTAAAACATGGCGAATAAAAAACGTGTAATTCATGCGGGTGGTGTATTTCCTAATCCGCTATTAAATCGTGAAGGTGCGGCTGCGGCTGACACTAAAGCGGGTGTTATCGGCTTCTATGATGAGACCACAGCTAAATTTACGCCATCTGTCGATGGTAAAGAAGCGAATATTTTGTATGTGGCCAACTTTGATTATCTGCGCTGCCAGACAGTTGATGATGTAATCAAGGCTGGTGATTGGGTTGTTGCAATTCAACCAATGCAAGGTCTGTTCCTAAACGTGCGTGCCGCCGCTGGCACTTACAAGAAAGGTCAAGCGGTTATTGTTGCTAATGGTCAAATCACACTGGCAACGGGCGCAGAAGGCGAAGCAGTATTTGCCTATGTCGAAGAAGATACAGCCTTAACCGTTACGGCGGGTGAGCTGGTTCGTGTTGTGTTCAAGTAAGGAGAACTGAATGTTTTATTTTTCAACTAAGAAGGCAACCGAAACGGGGAACCTTGAAGCTAACCAAGCGCAATTCGGTGCGTTGAGTTTGGAGCGTAACTCATCTGCTCAGGCTGTGGCTGACTTTATTTCTCGCGCTCGTAATGTGCCAGTTTTAGATGCTGCCAATGCAGTGGACGACATTAAACGTCTGTACAAAGCGTATGACCAGACTGTGTTAGCTGAATTCCAGCCAAACACTGAATTCACTTTGTTAAACGACCTTATGGGACTATCTCGCTCTGTTCGTATTGATGAGTCGGTCTATGAGTATGCTCGTAAAGGCGGAGGTGGTGTGGCTCACACGTCAATGAGTGGTCAGGTCGGTGCGTTACTTGAGGCTAGTGCTTATAGCTTCGATGGAACAATGGTGCCAATTCATGACACTGGCTTTAAGTTCACATGGCGTGACCCGATTTTCGGTAAAGGCTCTGCATTGGCTTCGTTATCTGACGCTCAGAAAGACTCTGTTGATACTGTTCGCCGTAAGTACCTCGATTTTATCTGGAATGGTTTTCGTGATGCTGCGGGTAACTTCATTGCGTTTGATGGCAAAACCTTTAAAGGCCTGCGTAGTGATGAGCGCGTTGCTCAGGTGACATTGAATATCAATCTCGCAACTGAGCAAGATGGCAAGAAAATTCGCACTGAAATCATCAAACTGCGTGACGTTCTGAAGCTGCAAAATCTGCAATACGGCGAGCAGACTTGGTACGTATCTGGCGAAATCCTGTCTAACTGGGAGTCTGTCTACTTCGATGTTAACCAAACCCGCACCATTCTTGAAGAAATTAAGAAAATCACGGGCATTAAAGACATCAAAGAAGACTATGAGCTGAAAGGTAACGAAGTTCTTATTGTTCCGCTGGGTGCTGGTGTTATCGCGCCTATCGTCGGTCAAGCGTTCGGTACTGTTGCTGACCCGCGTCAGTTCTACAACTCAGACTATGTATGGCGCACATGGGGTGCTGCTGGTCTGATGGTTAAGCAAGACATCGCTGGTCACTTCTCAGTTATCCACGCTAAAGGCGCATAAGGGGGATTCATGGCACTGGTAAAGGTTATCTCAAGTAACTTCTTTGCTGGTGCCGACCTCAAAAAACAAGAGGTTGGCGCTCAGCTGGATGTCTCAGAAGAAACCGCTGAAACATGGCTACGGGCTGGTCTGGTCGAGCGAATCGAAGAACGAAAACTCGAAGTCGCCACGCCAGAGAAGAAAAAGGGTAAAGGTAAATCAGATGGTGATAACACTTGATGATGTAAAGCCAATGATAGCCGAGCTTGGGTTTACATTGCCTGATTCCGTGCTGTTGTTGCTACTGGATCAAGTGAATGCGAAATCTGAATGCTTGGCGGCTAACTATGATGAATCATTGCAAAAGCTACTTCTAGTTTATGCCATGGTTCGTATCGCCTCATTGTCTGGCGCTCGAAAGATATCATCACAAGGCGCTCCTAACGGGGCGTCACGCTCGTTTACTTATGACTCTGCTGGTACGGATCATTTACTGAAACAGTTGAGAGCGTGGGATACGGCAGGGTGTTTATTATCGTTACCACTGGCGAGTAAATCGGTTGGATTCTTTGGTGTGGTAGGGGGTTACTCGTGAGTAATACGGCTAACTGGTCATATACCAATGTCGCTACTGTTTACCCTGTCATTCGCGGCGGTGGTAAATGGGATGACACAATCACCTATGGCACTCCATATCTTATCGACTGCACATTTCGAGGTAGTAACGAGGTAGCGAAAGATGATTTCGGGACTGAGTTTGTTACTAAAGACTTGTACAACACCGAGATGAAACATAAAGGTCAGCCTGTTCGTCATCCTGTCCGTGGTGATTATATCGCGCAGGAAGACACAACAGCCATTCTTGACCCAAGGTTAGCGAATGCGAGTCAAATCGTTGTGGTAAGCAAAGATGACATGAGTTTCTTTGGGGAAGAATATGACTACGTGATAAGGACTTAATCATGGGCGTAAAAGTCAAAGGTATCAGGCGAGTTAGAGGAAATATCAATAGCGAGTTAGAGCTTATTGCTACCCAACGAACCGCCAGAGTTATGCAGGAGATATCTATCACTGGTGCGGCTTATGCTGCGGCAATTACCCCCATCGACACATCTAATCTAATCAACAGTCAGTATCGCCAATTGCAGAAAATACCCAGCGGTTATGAGGCTAGAGTTGGTTATTCAGCCAACTATGCCGCAGCGGTTAGTCAGATGAAAGGTAAGCTTAAAGGCCAGCCAAGGGAAGATTTTGGTAAAACTCGAAGCGGTGTCTCATTTGGTGGCGGTACTGGCAAGGGGAGATATTGGGATCCTAACGCCGAGCCTGATTTCTTACGCAAAGGCTTTGAAAACGCAGCGTCAGAAATACAGGAAATCATTAAACGAGGCTACAAAATATGAAGTCAAGCGATGTATTCGAAGCTATTGCTGATTGGCTTGAATCACATGGCTTCAATGCAGGGTATAAGTTGCAAAAGAGGTTCTGGCACGAAACGGAGAATAGCCAACTTATTAGGTTTATGCTTATTCAGAATATGAGCGATGGCAGGTCTGAAGAGGCATTTGTTGATGATAGTTACAGGATAGTTCTAATTTCTGCAAGAAACGAAACCAATGTTGACGATATTGATGATTTAGCATCGATGATCCGAAACACCATGATTGATGATTACAAATCAGGCTGCATCACCATGATGCGACCTATAGGCGGTGGCTCAAGCTTTATGAGTGAAAACCGCACCTTTTTCGAAATCAATTTCAACACAATAATCTCACGATAACGGAGTAAATAAACATGGCATGTGAATCAGGTGCATTCACAGGGCGCGACGTCGTTGTATTTTATGCAATTGCGTGTCCTGAGAACAAACCATCACCAATCGATTACGGTCGCCTTGGTATGATGCGCGGAAAGTCGTCTGCTACTGAATGGGAAACGGTAGACGCAACGGGTGATATGTCGCCACAAAATACACAGGAAAGCTTAGTTTCGTATAAAAACGTCACTTTCTCGGGTGATGGCGTATCTCGTAAAGAGTCTTTATACGGTCAGAAAGAGCTTAAGCGCCACGTTAACAACCCTGAAACCACATCAGGTCAGCCTTATGTATGGTTCAAGATTGTTAGCCCTACAGATATCACAGAAGGCTGTTTCTTAGTGACTAGCTGGAGTGATGAATATCCGCACGATGATGTAGCGACTTGGTCTATTGAAGCCAATAGCGCAGGTGGTGTCGATATCCGTGATATTCCAGAAGAAATCGTAATCACTAAACAGCCAGTAGACCAGACTTTAACTGTAGGCCAAACGCTAACTCTGTCTGTGGAAGCTAAATCCACCGATGGCTCAGCGTTAACTTACCAGTGGAAGAAAGGTAACAGTAATGTGTCTGGCGGTACTGCTGCGACATTCACCAAGCAGGCAACGATTGCAGGTGATGCAGGGGAATATACTTGCGTCATTACTTCAACGTCTGCGGGTAGTGTTACTTCAAGTCAGGCAACAGTCACCATTTCTTAATCTAAGGGGCGCAAGCCCCTCTATTGAGGTCTCATGCAAGTATTAACGGATGTAGGGCAATTTACAGCAATAGTAGATGGTAAAGCGTATTGTTTTACACCTTCATTTTCTGCGATGGCCAGACTAGCGAAGGACTCACTAACAAGATTGACTGATGTTTTCGTTACAATTCATGGCGGTAAATTCCCAAAAATAAACAATCCTGATATCGCTAAGCAAGTGGAGCCAGTCTGCTTTGCAAGAATGGCTATGGCATGCAAGGAAGTGATGGAGGTGTGCTGTAACGAAAATATCAGTAATTTAATCGGCTCACTTAGCATTAATAGAAAGGGCTGGTTAAGTTATCGAGCGGGGTATATTGAGCTTGAGGATATTATTAAGCTTGCCCGTCACCTTATGCGCCACGGCATCATGGGCGACCAAAAGCCTGATGAAGACGAAGAACCACAAGGGAAATTCACAAACGAGTTCGACCCACGCGTCTATGTCTATCTTGCCGTAGCCCATTTGGGTATTAGCGAACAGGAAGCATGGGGAATGACAATGACAGGTTTCCGCGCTGCAATGGAAGCTAAATTCCCCCGTAGCGAGAAAGATAAAATCCCATCCAATAAGCGGTATGAAGAAGCTATGGATTGGGCTGATAAAATTATTATGCGTGATAATGCGAGGTAGGGTATGTATTTACAAGTTCTTCATGGTGGCGATCCGAAACGAAAGCCAAAAGAGGAAATCATTAAAATTTCTAAAATACAGCACGTTGAAGATTTAGTTGCTGGATTACCTGACAAAAAGAATTTTGGCGAATGCCTTCTTGTCAGAGCTATTGACCAGCCAAATGGGCGAGGTGAAATCATTTATCAGATGGAAGATGGTGATATTTACAGAGTGTTAAGTGAAAGTGGCGCTATTCTGAAAGAATACAGGAAATAGCGCATAGCCAATTATTTCTTGTCTGTAGTAATGATCTCAATATTTTTTGCATATTCAATAGCTTTCATCATTGATTCCATATCATCACCTTGCACTACAATTTCAACGCCATCCCTTTTAATTGTTATTTTCTTATGCTTATTTTTTCTGATAAGAGAAATTATAACGTATGCCAGTGAGCCCCAAATTGCAGTAGAGTTGATGAGCTCAATAATGACTTCTGGTAAGGTTGATGAATTGACCTGTAACGATGGGCCAGATGATTGCTGTGGTTTTGTTAGGCTGCTTTTTATTACGGAGTATCTCATGCCATTATCTAGCAAAGATGTACACAAATCAGCACTAACCGATTCTGGAAAGGATAGCTTAACTGGTGGTGTGGACATAAAAATTTCCTTTTCTTCTTTCTGCCGTAGGGTGTATGGATTTATCACTTGCCTAAATATGGCTTTCCGTTCCTTGGTATATGGAGAAATGACTGTTCATATTGACAAGGAAACATTGAAAGACATCATTAAAAATAGTTAGATAACAGACTCATATCGACTAGAACCCCAACCTTCAGCGTTCATTTTGTTTTGAATGTTTGTGATTTTCTCTTGCTCACCTAGTTCTTTGTATATTTTGCAAAGGGCTTCGGCTGCATAATGCGAAGGGTAGTAGAATTTATTATCTGGCGACCGTCGGCCTGTAACTGAAAAGTATTCAGCACATTCTCCGCGCTTCTTTTCAATCATGGCTTCAAGCACTATATTGGATATGGATATAGCCTGCTCACAAACGCTAATAGCATCTTTAAGGTTGTGCGGATTATGGCGCAAGTTGTATTGGTACTTTACTTCTTCTTGCATCCTAAAATGTAGGTCAATAATCTTGGCATAGCTCAATGTGTAAATGCGCTCTATATCCTTATCAAACTTTTTCATTTGTTATCCTTGTCGTAAAGCTTCACTAGGGAGTCATAAACAACCTTCTTAAATTCTTCTGCTTGGATTGCTGCTTGGTGCTCTGCGCTTGTTTGCGGCGTAGTTGATGCCGCGTCTACAGCTTCTTGCAGTATCATTACTATTTCTGAATTTAATGATCTGCCATTCTGTGCAGCCCTTACAGTTAGTTTCTCTTTTAAATCATCCGTCATTCTTACGCCGAATGGTGCAATGCTTCTCATGCCTTTCATATTCACTCTCACTGTTGTGTGATATCACAGTGTAGTGAATATTTTTTTGACTTAATACTCTCACCGTGTAATGATAGTGAAATCAAAACGGAGGTGTTAAATGAAAGTAAGGGATATTGCACCATTTGGTGTAAGAATGGAGCCAAGTCTCAAAGAGGCTCTAAAGAAGTCAGCAAAAGATGAGGGTAGATCGTTAAACTCTGAAATAATCCAGAGATTAATAAAAAGCCTAAAAGCTGATGGGATATTGAGTGCGTAAAATAGAGAAGCCCCAACTACTTGCAATAGTCAGGGCTTCAAGTTTAGTCCGAAACCTAGAGAGAAACGAACTATGAATACTATATCAACAATTAACGTACCTTTCCACGGTGATAATCTATATGTGGTTAATTACAACGGTGAGCCGCATGTACCGATGAAGCCAATTGTAGAAGGCATGGGGTTAGACTGGAAAAGCCAATTCAGCAAGATTAAATCAAGGTTTTCTAAAGGCATGGTGGAAATCACCATACCCACAAAAGGCGGTGAGCAATCAATGATTTGCCTAGCCCTCCGTAAACTTACTGGCTGGCTTCACACTATCAGCCCTAACAAAGTTAAAGCTGAAATCCGTGATAAGGTAATCCAGTATCAAGAAGAATGCGACGACGTACTCTATGAGTATTGGACTACTGGCGAGGTTAAGGCTAAGCCACGTAAGCAGGTTAAACAAATCGCTGGTCGTATTACCTCAGAGCAGCAAGAAGCAATTAAGCAACTCGTTTTAAATCGCGGCAAAGCATTGCCCAAAGAGAAGCAAGCAAAAGCAATGATAACTATGTGGTCGTCGCTAAAAAGTCATTTTGGTTGCACGTACAAAGAAATTGATAGTGACAAGTTCACAGAGGCATTATCACTGGCTGCGCGTGTTCCGCTCGAAGGTGAGTATTTACCGAAGCAAGCTGAGCTACCTACGCCAAAGCTTGAGATTGATTATCCGCTTACTTGGTATCCAGACAATTTCCCATTTGTAGATATGTGCTTCTACAAAAACGGGCAATTAAAAGTAACTCAGTCAATGCTTACTGAGACCAAAAGCCCAAGCAAAGAAATTTTAAGCAAGTTAGAAAGTGCTGGCTACGATGTAACAGCAGCTAAGGCTGAAATTGAGTCACTACGCCACACTATGATTGAAATGTCATGGGCGCTAGGTCAAATAGCTTCTTTTGCCAAAATGAAAGATGTTGTGAACAAGACGTTTACAGCCTAACCACCTAGCCCAAGGATGGGCTTGTATCTCACCAAATAGGTATCATTGTATATGTATACAGTGTTTTTTAGTCATCTATCAATCGTTAAGTATCGCTATCGATCGCTAAATTCGCACAACTGGGGTTGTTAAGTTAGCTTAAAAACTCTAATATACTCCAAGGTATATTTAGCAATTTGATAAGGCATGAAAATGAATCCTTTACTAAAACATTGTTTTGCGATTTTAGCGAGTGGAGTGCTCAGCATTCCTTCGTATTCGCTAGCTGACGCATGTAATGATAAGGAGCCACATGTCATGAAAAGAAATGTGATTGATAATGTTATAGAGCTTAAGTCTGAGTATGCAGAAAGAAATCAGATAGTTAATAAGCTAGCTGATGAAATAAACGCGTACTACTTTAATCTGCTAGAGATGGACGATTATCAAGCTCATGGCGTTATGCTTCAAAATGGGCTTGTTGAAAACAAAGCTTGCGAAGCTGCTTTAAGAGGATTTGAAAATGTTCTTAAAGTAATGGTTAAGCAAGACGACTTGTCCGATGAAGAAAAAACGGAAATGAAATCATACTTGCGAACAGTTGCTAAGGCTAGACATGCAATAGCTCGTTTAAATGATTTTTCTCGTCAGTTATTCACTATCCCTAAGACATTCGAAAGTGATATTGACTTTAATGCTTTAAGGGAATTGGCTGATCACACAACTAAGAAAATAATTTCAGGTGACTATTCCTTTACTGGCTAATTCATGGACGAAATAGAAGTAACTATAAACGAGCAAACAAGAAATCATTTTTTTGGCGACTTATTCCAAAAACATTTAGATCTCGAAGCTAAGCTACTCAAAGACTTTAAAAAGTATAAGTCAGATGAGGGGATCCCTAGTTATTTCGGAAGAGATGTTTCATACGTTAAGCCATATTCAGCTGAAAAAGCTTGTTTGATGCATATTCATTTAAAAATACCGCCAGATAAATTTCCAGATGATAGAGTTCAATATTATAGAACTCACAAAAAAGGAAATCCTGAAAAAGATATCTGCTTGGTGTATGTGCAGGGGCTTATTGAAGATCACCGATACTCAATTATAGCCATACTACATCCTGATGCTCACCTGAAAGCACAAGACTATAAGTTCATGGATGAGTTGGCGCAAATAGCCCAAAAATTTAGAGATGAAAATTAACCTGCTTCGGCAGGTTTTTTGTTTGCTTCAATTTGCATCCTCGCTGCGCTAACATTACTGAAACTAATTGATGGGATGGTGAGATGAATAAGATTTTAGGTTTATTTGCGTTTGTAGTTTTCTGTGTTACTGCCTACTTTGCATTTAGGGAGCCTGTTTCATTATTTATTATTGTTCCTGCATGTATATTTATTGGTGCCAAATCGGATGTTTTAGGCGCTAAAGTATCATCTGTTGGGGTAATAGTTGTCTGTGTGGTGGCGCTTTTTGGGGTTAACTCAAAGGCTCCTATCTTTGGTGAGCGCTACGAAAATAAATTAGCTATTGAACGATATAAAGATGCGGAGAGGCAAGAAAAAATAGAAGAAATGAATCGCGTGTCATTAGGAGAAAATAAGCTAAAGGATTCATTAAAGGATCCATCATCCGCAGAAATAAAAAACAGCCGTTCTGGTAAATCAGGAGTTACATGTGGTGAGGTAAATGCTAAAAACAGCTTTGGAGCGTTTACTGGCTATAAAAACTTCATACAAATTGGCTCAACTACTTTAATAGATGATGGTTCTTCTGAATTCACAAAAGAATGGAATGAGATGTGTCGGTAATTAAACTTTAACTTTACAGGCCCTGCTTAATAGCAGGGTTTTTTATTTTAGCTAAAGGCCCATGTATTAATTTGCATGGGCTTTCTTTTTTTAAAGAGGTTAACAATGACGCTCAATGCTGGTTCAGTAGAATTTATTATTAAAGCAGATACTGAAGCTCTGCTAGTTGCAAATAAGCAAGTGGAAAGAAGCTTAAGCGATCTCGACTCGGGATTTAATAAAACATCTAAATCTGTTGATAAAACAGAAAAATCAATGCTTTCTCTATCTAAAGCCGCGGCAGCTGTAGCCTCTGCTTTATCCATAGGTGTAGTTGTTAGCGCGGTGGATGAGTGGGGGCAGGTAGCAGCTAGAATAAAAATGGCTTTGAAGTCTGTAGAGGGGGATGTTGAGAAATACGCTGCCATACAGGAGCGTTTTTTAGAAATAAGTAATCGAAATGGTAAGGCTGTTGAAATAACTCAATTGCTGTATGTAGAAGCCGCAACATCCATGCAAGAGCTTGGTTATAACACCGAGCAAACAGTTGATTACATTGAGTCTCTATCATCGGCGTTAACTGCAAATGCCACTAGTGCAAACCAAACACAATCAATGTTAAATGCGCTTAGTAAATCAATGGTGTCTGGAAAAGTTGCTGGAGAAAACTGGAACTCAATTATGAATGCGACCCCAACACTGATCGGGGATATCGCTAAGCAATTATCTTTAATGCGTGGCGGGGTAAAAGTTACAGAGCAAGATGTTAAAAAGCTAGCCGCTGAAGGGAAAATATCATTCCAATTATTTGCCGATGCGATCATTAAAGCTAGAGATGCAAATAATGCAATGGCCGACTCAATGGATAACACTGTCGCTGATGGGTTCACGAAATTAACAAACTCAGCAAAGGCTTATTATGGTGAGCTGAATCAGACATTAGGCATAACAAGAAGTGTTTCGGCTGGATTTGCTGTACTAACTGAGAATTTTGATAAGGTCTCTACCGCCGCAATGGCTCTAGCTGCTGTTATGGGGGCTAGAATGGCAGGCGCTATGAGTAACTCTGTTAAGGCTAAAATTGCCGATGTTGCCGCAAGTACAGCCCAAGCCAAGGCAACTCACCAAGCGGCACTAGCTGAACAATATGCAGCAACTGCAACAGTGAAGAAAACACTAGCCGATAAGGCTGCCGCTGCATCTTCATTAGCTCTTGCTCAGGCTGAATATAATGTAGCTAAAGGAACAAATGCCGAGGTTACAGCGCTAGAAAACTTAATAGCCAAAAAGACAATTGCTAGGAATGCGTCATTAGCTCACGCGCAAGCATTAAAGGCTGAGACTGTAGCAATAACTACAACTGGTAACGCTGCAAGAGCTGCGAACGTTGGACTGACAGCTTTAAGGGCTGGATTGGCATTGATTGGTGGACCAATGGGCGCAGCCATGATCGCCGCTGGTGCTGTATTCTATTTTTACCAAAAAAGCCAAGAAGCAAAAGAGGAAGCATTGGCATTTGCTGATTCTATCGAAGAGTTAAAAAATAGAATGAAAGAGCTATCCGCTGTAGCGCTAGAAGCGGAAATGGCTAAAGCCAGAAGATCAATTAACGAGCAAAAGGATGTAATAAAAGAATTAGAAAGTGAAATAGAGATGCTGAAAACATCTTACAAACTAACATCTGAAAGCATGGCGCTGTTTTTAGATAAAGAAAAGAAACTAAGTGAGATAAGTGATGATCTAAAAATAAAAGTAAATGACCTAGAAGAGAAAAAAGCTAGATTAGCTGAAACGATCGGGTTTGTATCTAAAGCAACCGAAGAAATGAATGCAAGACTTGATGATGCTTCAAAAATGTTCGGTGGAGCTACCAACGGTGCGGATAAGCTAGGTAATGCAGTTCAATGGATGGGGCAAAAAATAAAAGAAGCTGCGGATGCTCAGCGTGCTCTCAATGACGCGCAAAAGGAAGCGCCAAAAACCGATGAAGGTGCAAAAGCAATACTGTCTTTGAAAGAACAGAATGAGTTACTAAAAATCAAAGATAAGCGGCAAAGAGCCATTAGAAAAGCTGAAATGGAAGCTGGCAAGTTAACGCAAAATAAAGGTCAGGCGGATGAGTTAATAGCAGAAGCTACAGCCTTTTATGATTTAACTGAAGCAGACAGAGAAAGAGAAAAACAGTCCAAATCATCATCTAAAACCACAGATTCAGTAACGGAAGCAATTAAACGCCAAATAGCCGAAATCGAACGCCTTAATAAAGGTTACGAAGAAGGCTCTAAGAAGTTAGCGCAATATGATGCTGGTAAGGCATTGGGTGATAAGGCAAGTCCTCAGCAGATAGCAGAAGCGGAGCGTTTAGCTGGTGAGTTGTACGACATTCAGCAACGATTAGCAGACAAACGAGCAGCGCTAGAAGCTGATGTGATCGCCAAAGCAGATAAGTTGAAAACTGATGAATTGGCACAGATAGAAAGACAACTGAAAGCGGGTGATATTTCTTTCGAAGAATCACAGCGCCGTAGGTTAGAAATCGCGTCTGAATACGCCACTAAAATTGCAGAGGCCACAGCCAATAATATCATCACACCAGTAGCAGAGAACCGCGCTAAGTTCGACCCTGTACAAGCATTACAAAACGAAAATACCCGCAAATTAGCCTTGATGAGAGAGTATTACAATCAAGAGCAGCAGTTACTAGAAAATTCCTACACTAAACAGCAAATGTCGCATGAGCAATTTACAGCAGCAAAACAAGCTACTGACATGCAATACAGAGCGCTTATTACAGCGATGGATAATCAGTACCAACAACAGCAAACAGCCGCACAATGGGAGCTAATGAGGAATCAATCATTAAGCTACGAAATGCTGGCGTCTGCGGTTGATTCGTTCGCGGGTAATGCTTCCAATGTAATGACAGGGTTAATGACGGGTACAATGTCGGCAGCTGATGCTATGCGCTCATTGGGTAACACGATTCTAAACAGTGTCGTTAACTCAATCGTGCAGGTCGGTGTCGAAATGCTGAAAAACTTTATCATCAGTAAAACGATGGGGGTTGCAGCACAAACAGCGAACGCAGCGGCAGCAGTAGCAGGTGGTGCGGCAGCGTTGGCAGCTTGGACACCTGCGGCAATAGCGGCATCTATCGCAACAGGTGGGGCAGCAGCAGGTAGCGGATTAGCTTCTTTCCAATCGTCAATGCTAGCTGGTCAATCGATGTCATTACTCGGCGGTCGTCGCTACGGCGGTAACGTATCAGGCGGAAATCCATATCGTATTAATGAATCGGGTGAATCTGAGATATTCCAGACTTACGACGGGAAACAGGCTTTCATTCCTAATAAGTCAGGGAAGGTTATTCCTGCGGATAAGGCCAGTAATGGTGCTGCAAATATATCGGTAACAATTATCCATACAGGCCAGCCATTCTCAGTTGAAGACCAGAGAGTCAAACAAGGCAATGACGGACAGATGATGTTAGAGCTAATCACTCGAAGCATTGACGAGGGAAGCACTGTAAGCCAAGCAATTGAGCGAAACTTTAATACAAATCGCAGAGCAAGAGGTGGTTACTAAATGGGTGACTTTAACGAAGAAATTATTGATTACCCTCGCGGTATGCCATTGCCGATTAGGGCAGACAAAAACATGACCATCGATACGGGATTTAGGACTGACCAGCCACAGGTTGGCGCTCCTATTTTCCAGCCTCTGACGGATGATTTAAAAACTGTTTGGAGTGTGCGATGGGTATTGAGGCGAGAGCAGGAAAGGCGCTTTGCTCAATGGCTGCGAAGTCCTAACTATCTTGATAACGGTAAGCGCTGGTTTCGCATGGAGATTGATTTGGGCGGTAGTGGACTGCAAGAGCAAATAGTTCACTTCGTTCAAATGCCAGTGCAGACCTCGATAGTTGCGGGCGTGGTGACGTGGACGGGAAGCATTATTTGCCGAAAACTGAACAATACAGATGATGAGTTTGGAGACTTGATTGTCGAGTTATTGCCAGAAGAATGGGGTCTGCTCGATATCGTTGTAACCGAGCGATTGCCACGATGCAAGGAGGGCGAATGAAGCTAAGAGAGTACAGAGCGCAACGACCGATGCGCACATTCTACGAGACCATTCAATTCTATCACCCATCATTCGGAAACATTCATTTAGTCAGTTTGCAGATAGAGCCCAAAGTGCTTGGTGGCGTTGAGTATCAGCCGTGCAACTTCGAACTTGCTGAAAGCCAGCAGAGTAAAACGCCGATTATCGATGCTTCTGTTAAGTTTAGCCGAGTAGCGCAGGACTTTAAGCAGCAGCTCAAGCTATGGCGATCAAACACTCGAATGAAGCCAATTATCGCAACGTTTAGGCTATTTGATTCTGCTGACAAAGATAATCCGATAAGTGAATGGTCGCTGTACGTAAAAGACTGCTCACTCGATGCCGAGTCGGTCACTGTCACGCTGTCGATGAATAACCCGCTGAATAAGAACATTGGCAGAATATACACGATGGAAGAATTCACAGGCTTGGAGACTGTTTAATGACGAGAAATGAATTCATAAACAAGATGATAGGTAAGCCGTGGAAGAATCGGGCGTGTACGTTTGAAGCGTGTGACTGCTGGGGCTTGGTGGTCTTATATTTTAGGTACGTACTAGGTACGGAAATTCATCATGACGCTGGCTACGAATCGGACCATGATTTTGTGACCTGCTATGAGAATGAAGTCGAATTCTGGCAACGTACCGAGCACCCAGCAGATGATGGGATATTCATTGGCTATCGCGGCTCTCAACCAGCTCACATCGGCTTAATCATCGATGGTAATGCATTTCATAGTCGCGGAGAGAATGGGGCTGTAAGAATGGATAGGCTCATTGTGCTTGAGAAGAAATTCACGAAATTGGAGTTTATGAAATATGCCGATAGTTGAAATTCAGCGAGTGGCTGGAACACCGAAAGAAAGAGTCGATTTAACAGTCGGCTCTTTTTTTTATAGCGATTTTCTAGTGCATCAGCAGTTGCATACCGATGTGGTGATTATCGTTAACGGTCGTGAGCTGCAAGACGATGACGAGTTAGATTTCGAGATAACACCGACTCACTATATTCAAGTGTTCGACCAGCCAAAAGGCGTTATCGGCGATATCCTGAATCCAGTGTTTAACTTGGTTACGAAAGTATTTTCGTTTCTTGCACCGAAAACACCGTCATTTTCTGCGGCTGAGTCGAATGTCAAAGATAGCCCGAATAACCGACTCACAGGGCAAACAAACGTTGCTCGGGCATACCAAGCAAGACCAGAAATTCACGGTCAGGTGAGGGCTTTCCCCGACCTTATCCAGCAGTCTATGTTTGAGTATAACAACAATCTCAAGACAGTAACCGAGTGGCTAAACATCGGCATTGGCGAATATAGAACGGAAAGCATCAGATTTGCCGAATCTGATTTTACAGCAATGGCAGGTGCTAGCTACAAGATATACAAGCCAAAAGAGGTTATCCCACTGATTAACGAAGGTTTCGAGTTTCCTGATATCGACGGTCAAGAATTACCGGGACCTAACGAAAGCAAAGATATCCCACAGCAAACAGCAACAGCAAACGAGGTTGTTTCTGGCGAGATAAAAGGCGGTGAAGCTGCGATTAAAATCGTTAAGCAAGATGAGTTTGAGTACTTCTACGAGCTTACAAAGCCGCGCTCTATCTCAATGACTGTTAACGTGAGTTACGACACACCGCAGGGCCCTGTTAATAAAGATGTGAAAATAGATGCTCAGTTAGTTGATGTGCAAGTTAGCGATGACGGCTCATTGATTAACCCTGTTGAGTATTACGAGTTCTTCTTTACTAACCTAAGTGGTACTGATTTAGCACAACTTCCACCGAATGCAGTAGTGAATACGACAAAATTCATTCTGTATGACAATCAGTTTTTAACAGTGGGCCCGTTCTTTTCTCCTGTTGACGGCGACCAAATGTGGATCCATCTGCAAGCGCAACTTGGCGGAGGTGACAACTGCAATGCAACCGTCGAAATCTGGAAGATAAACACGGATAACGAGGAAATATCAGGCACTCGTCAAAGCTTCAATACTGCCTTGAGTGCTAACAACGGCGCACGAGTTTATTACAAAACTGACAAAGTAACGCTTAATTCAGGGCGTGGACGCTACGCTGTACAACTCACTCGGCGCAATAACAGCAGTGACCAGAGTGTGATGAAAATCGAAAACGCTCACATTGTCCGAGTCCGTGAGAATGTTATTTTTGAGAATGACACCATTGTTAATGTATCTGTGAGAGCAACGGAAGCGCCAACAGGAGCGAGAGAGCGGAAATACAATCTATTGGCTACTCGGATGGTTATTTCATATGACCGAGTATCAAAGCAAGTTGATTATGCACTTAGACCATCACGGAGCTTTGCTGATGCAGTGCTGCATACTTGGCTGATTACTGCTGGTGAAAGTGAGAGGAATATCGACATCGACGGGCTATATCGAATTAACGATAGTTTGCCTGATGAGAGGTTGGGATATTTCGATTACACCTTTGACGATGAAGACATCTCACTAGGCCAACGTATCGAAACTATCTGTAATTCCGCAAGGGTAACCGCTTATTTCGACAATGCTGTACTCACATTCTCCCGTGAGCAGTCCAGCGAATTCCCAATGACTACATTCAACCGCTCAAATATCACTGGTAACGATATGAAGATATCGTATGACATGTCGATGCCATCTGGTTATGACGGAATTGAGCTTGAATATGTCGAGCCAGTTCGCAACAAGAAAGACTATATCCGCTTTCGAGTTGATGAAAACGGAATTACGGAAGGGCTATCGCGCACACCAAACAAAATAGTTTTACAAGGCTGTAGGAATCGCTACCAAGCACTAGATAGGGCGCTACTCGAAGCTAATCGACTCATTCACCAACGCACAAGCATCAGCTTAACAACCCTTGCTGACGGCGGGAATGTGTACCCTAGCGATATGGTTCTGATTGCTGATACCTACGACTCAAACCAGCAAGCGGGCTACATCACTGAACGAAATGGAGAGGTATTTACAACTAGTGAGAAAATTAAATTCGATGAAGAGATGTGGGTTTATCTCACTGATTCTATGGGGTACACAACGCAGAAGTTTAAAGCGGAGCCTAGGCCAGATACCGAGTTCGGCTTTATCGCAAGTGTGCCAGAAGATATTGAGCTCAATTTATATGACGGATATCGAGTGCAGTCACCATCGCGGTACGTTATCGCAACTTCAGTGGAGACCGACAATATCAAATGGGTGATAACTGATAAACGCCCACTTGGTGGTGAACGCTACACAATAACTGCAACCGAATATTTCGACGCAAAACCAGACTATAACGCATAACAGTAATCATTAACCAACAAGCCAGCCATTAGAGCTGGCTTTTTTATTGGAAATAATAAGCATGAGAGAAGTCAAGCCAACGCAGAAACCAGTCCCAAGTAGTGATATCAAAGACCTTTTCTTTAACTCAGGGTTATTAGATATATGGGCCACATCACTAGAACATAAATATATTGACCGTTTTGGGAGCTGCCATTTAACAGCGGCAGGAATGGAGTGGATTTTTAATGAGCTAGTCACCAAGTTTAAAATTGAATCTGAACAAGCATTATTAGCAGCAGGATATGCCCCAGCAGGAACATTCCAAGAAGGAGCTGAAGTCGTTAGCCGAAATGGGACGGTGCTTTGGAAACTGCCTGACGGCGATGGCGACCATTATCGTTGGGATGGTGATTTACCTAAACAAGTACCAGCAG
Source organism: Providencia sp. PROV269 (assembly GCF_028477785.1). NCBI lineage: Bacteria > Pseudomonadati > Pseudomonadota > Gammaproteobacteria > Enterobacterales > Morganellaceae > Providencia > Providencia sp. PROV269. The sequence continues at coordinate 53,256 of NZ_JAMPLV010000013.1, forward strand.
GTTCAACTCCACAATCAACTGGCGGTATAGGTAAAGGTGCTTGGGTTAGTGTTGGCGATGCGGCATTGCGTTCGGATTTAAAAAATAAAGCTGGTTCATCACTGGTTACTTACACAAATCCAAATGGACCCGGCATGCCAATGCCGTTAGATGTACGCATTGGACAGGTTTATTTTATGTCTGATTTTGGAGTTTCCCCTAATTCTACCGCAGCAGAAAACACAGCAAGGATAAATGCCACATTCGCAGCGTTGAGCGGCAAGAGTTATATAGCGCAATTTATTTTTGATTGTAAGGGTAGCGTTTATGTTAATGGCGTGCTACTACCTCCTGATAATACAGATATAGTTATTGAATCTGGTACAAACATTATCAATGTTGCTGGAACAAATCGCCCAATATTTGCAAGTCAATACTGGTACACAACAATTGCTAATCCGTCTGATTTAAGTAAAAAGTCTAACTATTTAGGCATACATGGTGGCGGTGAGGTCAATTATAATAAATCGGGTACAGCACCGGGTGGATTAAATACTCACGCTATCTGTATTGCAGGGGTTAAGCGCTTAAAATTAGGTGGAGGGTTAAAAGTTGGTGGCGCATTTAAATACGCTTATCTCGTTGCTAATATTGATTATTTGGATGCTCAAAATCTGCAATTTGATAACGGTTCCGATGGGTTACATTTACAGCCGCCAATCTATCACGCCTATGTTCGTAATTTACGAGGCCATACGGGCGACGATTTATTTGCGATGACGGGAGGAGATTACAAGTCTTATGACCTTGGAACTCGCGGAGATTTTACATTTATCGATGTTGAGGGTTTATATAATGACAATACATTATGCGCTGTGAAGATTGCAGGGAATGATGGCGTTGAATTTAAACACGTTTCAGTGAAAGGGATTTACGGTTCATGTCAGCACGCGGTTTTTAGAATATGGGCTGACCATGACTTATTGAATACTATTGTTCGTCACGTTTCTGTCGATGAAGTAGCAGCGATACCACAAAACGGTCACGCTTTATGTGAGCTATACGATAGAGGGTTGGGTAAAGTATCTATTGATAATTTCTCAGTTAAAAATGTATCGACAAATCTTGCCGTACTTGGTGTTCCTGTTGTCGATGTTAGGGCTTCAATTGATTTGATTGCATACAATATCGATATGGATGTACCAAGAAACTCTAAAGTTGGCTTTGCTTGCGGTGACGGCACAGGTAATGATAAATCTCGCGTCTTTAATTTAAGCATCAAATCTAATAACACAGCATTACCGAATGACCAGTTCGGGTCATTGTGCTTAGTAACTCGCGGTGTGGTTGATAATGTGAACATTAAAGGCAGCGTTGAGTATAAAGGAACATTGCCTACATTATGTCAGCAGCGAGGCGGCGTATTGCACAATGTTACTATTTCCGATGTCGTATACACTAACGGTCATATTTTTAGACAGTTTGCCGCGAATACAGATGGCTCAACGCCTACTGTACATTTGAATAATTTAATCGGAACAACAAGCGGCAAATTAGCGTTATTCCATAAAGGGGGGAGAGTGTCAGCCAATAATGTGACATTATTGTCATCAGGCTCAGGTTTAATCGAGACAACAGAATCAGGAATAGTTGATATTTACGACTCAATAAATCATGGACAGTCTTTAATCCCTAGTGAGAAAAAAACAGGGTTCGAATATAGAGCTTTTGGCTTTGGGCTGACCGTAGATGCTGCAAACTTGCAACGCACAGGAACGCAGATGTGTAATAACATCAATGCTAGCTTTGGCGCAGGCGTGGGATTAATCGCATATGCAACTGGATCAGGTTGGAAAAACTTAGTAACAGGGGCGACAGCGTAACTGAGTATTAGCTTTCTTGATTGTACTCATATCCTTTCGGTAATCTCTTACTCACTTCTCTGTAATGAACTAAACGCTCACGAAAGTACTCGCGCAAGTGTTCGGGTTGTTGTCGCTCGATTTCGACGTCAATAACTGGCTTGCCGAGTCTTTCACGATAAGCAACACCGGAAGCGGCTAAATCGACATTCACTTTGTCTTTATCTTCTTTTGGTAGTTCTGCGAGATTGTGCATGATTGTTTTCTGTTGGGAATTGAGTGAGGGGAGTATAGCATGGAGGGAAAATCACTGTGACGAGCTGTGTCGAAATTGTGACACAAAAATGAGAGGAGAATGATGGGACGTGGTTGGGACGTTCAAGTTTAAATGTGATTGAACGACTTTAAACAACTTTGAATTACTTTGCCTTCTTTGTGGCTTGTGAACACTGAGAAAGACTGTAATTAACTGATTATAAAATATTAATTCTACGCTCTTCTAAGCCGTAGGTCACAGGTTCGAATCCTGTAGGGCGTACCATTCCGAAGTCAATGGACATCAACCGATGTCTTTTTTTATACCTGAAATTCAGTGGATTAGCTGGTTTTTACCTTATAGTCTTCCCAAGTAGCCCTCATGAATACCTACAAACTATTTTTCTATCAGATTAACTTTCTTATAAATGTACTAAGCTCGACCAGTTTGATAGAAATCGATTCTGATAATACGATATGGGCGTTTCATTTAAATAGGAATTGATAGATGAAATTAAGTACTCAGACCGCGGATCAAAAATACGTACCTCTCATGTAGTTTCTTTAAAATCGAAAAATCATTGTGATAGTAAAGCAGACTTATCCATTTGGCGGTAATAATGAACCGATCTTTATCGGGAGCCATAGATCCAGAAACTAATAAGTGAAAACATAAGGTTATGTTTACATTCGATAACAGTTTATTGATAACCAATCCTATTTTTATAAGCCAGAGAGTTAAAATACCTGAAAATTGCCTTCTCTTACAAAACAGTAATCTTAGATGAAGTAGCTTTGGTGTATTCAATGTCACATTTCGCACATTTATTCGATGAACTCTTGAAAATATTGCCAATAACAAGTGATTGCTTGGCAGTAATTTCAAGGTGATTTTGGATAAGATCACTAGAATGAAAGGGTAGGGGTATTTACGGTAAATGGAATATCGCGACATAAACCCAACAGTGAATATACAGGTGAGGAGTACTTATTGGGAGATCTTTCATGAAACTCTATAGCGAAGATTTTTTTATCACACCACAGCAGCACATTGCGGTTGAACCAAGGGTACCTCAGCCTATTTTTCCTGAGCATACACATGATTTTAGTGAGATTTTTTTGGTGACTCAAGGCGTTGGCCTGCATGTACTTAATGGGCGGCCTTATACATTATGCCCAGGTATGGTGTGTTACATTAAATCCAGCGATTATCACTTATTTGATAATGTCTCTAACCTCAATTTAACTAATGTGTTATATCGTTCAGACTCTGCCTTTACTTATTTAAACAATATCAGTCATTTTTTTCCTGCCGACACTGAAAAAAACATTTCCCATTGGCTATTAAATAAAGAGCATTGCAATAAAGCGCAACAGCTTATTGATAAACTTAACGAAAGTGATGGTTCTGACCCTGCTTATACTGAAAGTTTGTTCTTACAGTTAATTATGAACTTGCAAGAGGGACGTTATAACCACGTAGGTGAGGGGAATAATGAACAGCGTATTATTCAGATGTTACGATGGTTGAATGCAAACTTTATGGAAGAAATTGATTGGGAAAGTTTAACCACTCAGTTTTCGGTTTCGCTGCGTACTTTTCATCGATATATGAAAAATAATTTAGGCATATCGCCACAAAATTATTTAATAAAATTAAGGCTATCTGAAGCATATTATCAAATCCGTTTTTCAGAGAAAACTATTACAGATATTGCGCTGGAAAGTGGTTTTAATGATAGTGCGTATTTTTCAACGCGTTTTAAGAGCGAGTATAATTTCACACCTCGTGACCTGCGTCATTGCAGTAATTAACAAAGATCGCCATGATCATCTTTACACTTTTTTGAGGTGACCATGATACAAAAAATTATCACTCTCAACAGCAGCGATTATTTTATTCGAACTGAAAATACCGTGACGGTAGAAAAACGGAATTCTCAGGAAGATTTTATTATTCATAGCCATGATTTTAATGAGTTTGTGATTGTTTTTTCCGGGAATGGCTTACACCATTGGAATGGTGATGATTACCCGATTACGTGTGGTGATCTGTTTTATATTAACGCAGAGGATCGTCATGGCTATCACTCTGTAAATAATTTAAAACTGGTAAATATATTATATAAGCCTAATGAGTTTTTGATTCAACAATCTATTGAAAAGTATGTGCCATTAGGCCATCAGCCAGCAATATCTAGGCATTGGAAGCTACCGCCTTCGAGTTTACCAACATTAACGCCAATTATTGAAAAAATAGCATCAGAATGCCAAAAGCCTGATATTCCATCGATTCATCTTTGTGAAGGGTTATTCTTACAACTGGCAATTTATATTTACCGTTTAAGGTATCAGCCTGACCAAGCGCCAATAAGCTTATTACATCAAATGGATCAGCTAATAAACTGTTTAAATTTAAGTATAAATACACCATTTTCATTAGATAATTTTGCTCAGGAACACCAGTTGTCCGCGCGTTCATTACAGCGTTTGTTCAAGTCGAAAACAGGAATGACGGTAATGGAATATCTGCAACAATTACGTCTGTGCCAAGCGACATTATTATTACGTAGTACTTCATTGTCTATCAGTGAAATCGCGGGGCAATGTGGCTATGAGGATAGTAATTATTTTTCGAGTGTTTTCCATAGAAAAATGAATATGACCGCAAGCGCATATCGACGCTGTTTTTTACAGAAAAATAAATTGAGGTAAGTGCTAGCCAAAGACTAGCACTGTCTGGGGGATATTAGTCTAAATAAAATACCGATCTTAACTCATCACTGATAGGGCTGTTGTCAGGGTTTGATGGCATAATATCCGACATATACCTCCACCATTTTTGGCATACTTCTGTTTGTGCAACGCTATCCCAGCGTTCTTGTGATTCAATTTCCACATAGGCGAACAATAAATTTCGATTGTTATCTAAGAAAATAGAATAGTGATGTGCACCGTGTTCTTTGAGTGTAAGCACTAATTCAGGCCAAATTTCATCGTGTCGGCGCTGGTATTCTTGGTGAGCGTTAGGAGCAACTTGCATCACAAATGCTTTTTTTATCATGATACTGTCCTCTAATAAATCGCTTGATATAATTCAGCGATATCCTCTAATGTTGCATCACGTGGATTACCCCCAGTACACACATCATCAAAGGCGGCTTGAGCAAGGGATGGAATATCCTCTGGTTTCATGCCGATTTCACGCAGTTTTTCAGGAATACCAACGTTTTTGTTTAGCGCAAAGACAGCTGCAATGGCGGTATCTCTGGCTTCTTGAAGTGGTAGGGAGTCTATATTTTTTACGCCCATTGCACGGGCGATATCGCGGTATTTTTCCCCTGTATAATTTGCGTTATACGCCATGATATGGGGCAATAAAATGGCATTGGCGACGCCATGAGGTGTATTGTAAAACGCCCCAAGTGGGTGAGCCATACCATGCACCAACCCTAAACCAACGTTAGAGAAGCCCATTCCAGCCATATATTGTGCAAGAGCCATTGTTTCAACGCCTTGCGGGTCGCCCTTAACGGATTGCCGTAACGAATTGCTGATCAACTCTATGGATTTAAGGTGCAGAGCATCGGTAAGTGCCCAAGCTCCTTTCGTGATATAGCCTTCAATGGCATGAGTGAGGGCATCAACGCCAGTAGCAGCCTTTAAGCTTGCAGGCATGGATGCCATCATTAATGGGTCAATAATGGCTACTATAGGGATACTATGGGGGTCAACACACACAAATTTACGGCACAGTTTGTTGTCCGTGATGACATAGTTAATCGTGACTTCAGCCGCGGTTCCTGCGGTCGTTGGGATGGCGATAATTGGAACCGCTGGGTTTTGGGTTGGAGCGACACCTTCTAAGCTCACCACATCTTCGTACTGTGGGTTATTGATAATAATCCCAATCGCTTTAGCGGTGTCTTGTGGGGAACCACCACCGATAGCGATAAGATAATCTGCATTAAATTGTTTGAAGTGTTTTAGTCCTTGTTGGACGGTATCAATGGTTGGGTTAGGAATAACGGCATCATAAATGGCGTAGTCCAATTTAGCGTTATCTAATAATTGGGTGACTTTACTGACAACATTAAATTTAACCAGATCCGCATCCGTAACAATCAGTGCTTTGTTAAATTGGCGTTTTTGAATTTCCTCTACAAGGTGGTTAATAGCCCCTTCGCCAAAGTATGAGGTTTCATTGAGTATCATTCTATGGGTCATCGCTGACCTCCCGATCGATTAAAATAAAAAGTCGTTACGTTATGCTGCCATTCCCAAGCCAACAATGTTTGCAGCTAAGATAATCACTAAGCAGCCTAAACATAAAATTCGGACAGGTTTTCTGCCAGTGCCTTTCCATTCTTTTAGGGCTAACCCCACAATACCGCCACACAGAACATAAAAACTCATATGTAGCATCCAGCTCATAAAGCCGTATTGTGATGGGATATTGGCGTGTCCCCATGCGTAGAAGAAGAATTGGAAGTACCACATACCGCCACCCAAAATGGCAAATAAAATATTGCTGATCAGTAGGGCTTTGGGGACAGAGATATCTGATTTGAAAGAGATATCTTGGCGATAAATAAGCCTAATAAAACAATAACCTAAGTTGATTAATGCGCCGCCACCCATGATGATGACGTAACTTGGTAATGCGACATAAAGAGAAGAAACGCCGAGAGCAGCGGAAGCTTCGTGCATAGGGACGGCTGCACTCATGGCGAATGACATACCGGCTGAGAAAATACCGCACATGACTGCCAGTAATAAGCCTTTTTTCAGGTTAAACTCTTCAGCTTGCACTCCGGTCGCCTTTTCTTTCAGTAACCCGGCATAGGAAACGATAGCAACCCCTAGAACAGCCACTAAGACACCAAGAATCGTTAGTTTTCCGCCAGTCGAGGCAATCAACTCGCCAAATGTGCCTTGAATAATAGGGGTCATCAAGGTACCAACAATGAGTGTAATACCAATGGCAATCCCAATCCCCATTGACATACCTAAATAGCGCATGGTCAAGCCATAACCAATATTACCAACCCCCCACATGGCGCCAAATAAAAATACAGGGATCAGAATACTTGCACTGAAAGAGTTGTAATAGGCCCAAAAGTCAGGAAGTAAAATATAACTGATGGTCCAAGGTAAAATAATCCACGAAAAAATACCGGCAATGGACCACATCGTTTCCCATGACCAGTTTTTAACTTTCTTTAATGGTGCGTAAAAGCAGGCAGCTGAAGCTGCGCCGACAAAATGCCAAAAAATACCGAGTAAAATTCCACTGCCCATGAACTATTCCTCACTGTTTATTATCGTTTTAATTTCTCTGTGGAAGGAAAGGGGTATCCACAGAGAAACAGGTTTTATTTCAATGCATCAGACATTGGTGTGACATTAAATCGCTTGGCAAGCGCAATCAGATTTTCTGTTGAAATAGTTTGTTTTTTACCACCCATGGAGAGAACTTTTACCAATATCTCCGCAGATTTTTCTGCGGTATCAATTAAACCAAAAGCATCATCTAAAGTTGGGCCAGAGCCAAAAATACCGTGGAATGGCCAAAGTACTAAGCCATGTTGTTTCATTTGTTCCGCTGTTTCTAAACCGATACCATCTGTGCCGGGGACCATCCATGGCAGCACACCAATACCATCAGGGAAAACCACCAAACATTCAGTACTCATTTCCCATAAATGACGAGTGATGGATGCACTATCGAGCGGTAAAACATAACTTAATGCAATGATGTTAGTTGCATGACAGTGCATGATGACTCGGTTAGTGCCATTAGTGGCTTGCATACGTGTGATATGCGATTGAAAGTGTGCAGCAAATTCAGAGGTTGGTATTGCACCATTCACAAAGCCCCAAACAATGTGGTAACCCTGACCTTCGTTATCGATACGAACCAGACCCAAGTTATCTGCGGGGTCTAAGGCAACGTTACGGAAAAACTTACCGGAGCCTGTAACAATAAAATATTGGTTTGCGAGCTCTTTAACTGGCTCTGTCGCTTCGATATAACGTGGGTCAGCGTGAAAAGTGTGTTTAAATGGCGAAACATCATCTTCAGTGAGTCGTAAGCTCACATTACCGCCATTACGTTCATCCCAGCCTTTGAGCCACATATCGCTGGTGGCTTTTATCATTCCTTGAACAAACCAAGATGTCAGAATATCTTGCATACAATTCACCTTAACGTGTTAATAATGTTGATTTTTCGTATTTTTTAACTTCATCTAACCATTTTTCGCCGACAGGAACATTGTTGCGTTCACAGTATTCATCCCAAACAGCTTGCCATGGCAGGCATTTTTGTTCTTCTAATAGCGCGAGGCGAGCTGTGAAGTCTCCTTTAATTTCGAGTTGGCGTAGTCTTGTGGTTGGTTCAAGTAAGGCGCGAAGTAACGCTTTTTTCATATTACGAGTCCCAATGACCCAAGCGGCAATACGGTTAATTGATGCGTCAAAGAAATCGAGGCCAATATGCACACGGTTCTTTAAGTTATGGCGAATGATTTCATTGGCAATGGCTTGAGTTTCATCATCGAGTAAAATGACGTGGTCACTGTCCCAACGCACAGGACGGCTGACGTGCAGTAATAGACGTTCAACATAAGGAATGACCGCTGAAATTTTATCCGAAATGACTTCAGTTGGATGGAAATGCCCCGCATCTAAACATAAAGCGGTTTTACGTGTGATGGCATAGCCCAAATAAAACTCACTGGAGCCTGCGGTGTAAGATTCTGCGCCAATACCGAATAATTTACTTTCGACGGCATCGATATGATATTTAATATCAATTTTTTCACTGATAATTTCATCCAATGACTCGACTAAGCGTTGACGAGGGGCATAGCGGTCAATAGGGAGATCTTTCATGCCGTCAGGGATCCAAATATTCATCACGGAAGCGCTGTTTAATGACTCACCAAAATACGCAGAAATACGGCGGCAAGCTTGTCCATGACCAATCCAATAGTCTCTAATTTCCTTATTACTGTGAGTTAGCGTCGCTTCGCTACTTAGCGGATGGGAAAAGTAAGATGGGTTAAAATCGAGCGCGATATGGTTTTTTTTCGCCCAATCAACCCAATTGGCAAAATGGCGAGGTTCAATTTCATTACGTTCGACGGTGGTATCAGCTTCGAGGTAAAGAGCGTGCAGATTAACGCGTTTAGGGCCCGGAATTAAGCTCATTGCTTTATCCATATCTGCACGTAATTCAATCGCATTAGTCGCTTTGCCGGGGTAATTACCTGTAGCTTGAATACCGCCGCTTAAAGCGGTTGCTGATTTTTCAAAGCCGGCTACGTCATCTCCCTGCCAGCAATGCATTGATACAGGCAAGTCAGCCATAGCTTGCATCGCTAGTTCAGTATCGATACCAAGGTCAGCAAAACGTTGTTTGGCAATAAGATAACTTTCTTTGTAATTAGACATGAAATTTTCCTTATAACTTATCGATATACGGTTAATAACTTGAGTTAGCCCGTAATGGTTTTAAATCGTTTCCAAGGTTCATCCAGTGCGATGCTTTGAGGTTGAAACCAACAAAGTTCGGTATTTTCTGCAATAATGGTGCGCAGGGTTGGTACATCTGGAATGGTGTTGAGGGCAATCAACTGATACCCAATGTTTCCTAAGGTGGAGGCTTCAATCGGACCTGTGCTCACAGGAACCCCGCAAGTGTTGGCGCAGAGTTGGTTAAGTAGGGCATTTTGGCTGCCGCCACCGACGATATGCAGTTGTTGTAATGGGGCATGATTTATCTGCTGTAATTCAAGGAACACTTGACGATAAAGCAGTGCTAAGCTGTCGAAAACACAACGAGCTAGCTCAGCGGCAGTATTTGGAACGGATTGTTGATTTTCCTGACAAGCTTCTTTAATGGCTTGGCTCATCGACTCCGGGTTCAAGAACCGGTTATCGTTCGGGTTGATCAGATACGTGAATGCTGGGATAGCTTCTGCTGAGGTAATGAGGCTGCAAATATCTTGCACATCGTGTTCAAGACAAATGCGTTGGAATAACCATAACCCCATAATATTCTTTAGGACTCGGTAGTGGCCATTAATTCCTCCTTCATTGGTAATGTTGGCAACAAATGCATTTTCACATGTACAAGGGGATGTGCGCTCGAGGCCCATTAATGACCAAGTTCCTGAGCTTAAGTAAGCACTATGGCTATCGGCTATTGGAGCCGCAATGACAGCGCTGGCCGTATCATGGCTTGCTACGGCGATCACGGGGGTTTTTTGGCCTTTCGGTGTGATCCAATAGCCAATGACATTACCCGGTTGCTTGATTTCACCTAATAAACGGCGTGGCAATTGTAAATATTCGACTAACTCCTCATCCCAATCACCTGTTTGCAGGTTAACCATTTGGCTGGTGGTAATATTGGTATATTCATGGTTGACTTGCCCGGTCAAACGGTATGCTAAATAATCAGGAATCAATAATAAATGGTGTGCTTGTTCCAACCATTGGGGGTGTGATTGTTGCAATGCCTTCAATTGATATAAGGTATTGAAAGGGAGAAATTGGATCCCTGTTTTTTGGTAGATATTTTGAACACCGAGATCGGTTTGAACTTGTTCCATGACACCTTGCGTGCGGTTATCTCGGTAGGAGAAATTGCGACCAACGGTATGACCCTCACGGTCAAGTAGGACATAATCAACACCCCAAGTGTCGATCCCGATGCTGTCAATGTTGATGCCAGATTGTTCTACACGGTGTAAGCCAATCAGGATTTGGTTCTCAATGTCGTCAAGATCCCAATAGCAATGGTTGCCTTCAGTGATCAAATGGTTTGTAAAACGATGAATTTCATCTAATGATAATTTTTTATTATGCACATCATAGCAAGCCAACATGACTCGACCGCTAGATGCGCCTAAATCAATAGCAACAACATGGCGAATATTCATGACTTTTTTATCTCTATTACTTAACTTATAGTCATATACTAGAGAGAGTGAATAGTGAGCGCGTTCAATGGAGCGCCACTAAAAGGGAAAAATGGCAATATATTTAAAGTCGTAGTGATCTTATTCACAGACTTGAAATCTCTCAGTATTTTTACCAGAACCATTTAATCAGGAGCGAATAATGAAAGAGCCTCACGATATAGCTGAATGGGCTAAAGTTAGAGAAACCTCAATTGAAATTGCTCAAGCTATTTTTGAGTTAGCGAATAATGATGAAGTGTTAGCAGAACAAATTTGGGAGGAAGGTTCTGATGAAGTTTTACCTCTGGCCTTTTCGAAGACCACTGCGGATAGGCTATATTGGGGGGAAGAAACTATCGAAAGGAAAAATGTATAATTCGTTTTGAGTTTTTCTGAAGAGATAAAAACCTCGCAATGGCGAGGTTTTTTATTGGCGATTATAAGGTGTTAATTTCTCTTATTTACCATTAAAAGACTGGATGTTTTTGACACTGAATTTTTCATTTTTATATTGCAGGGTAATCAGTTGTAAGTCTTTTTTAGGGATGAATTGGTACTCTGGCTGAACTTTATTTAAAAACGCACTGAAAATAATCGGGTGAGTAACCACCATGATTTTTCCAGTATGGAATTCATTTTGGATACCAATATCTCTAAGTAAGCTTTCTAATCGGTAGGCTGCAATAGCTCCTGTTTCACCATCGACTGGGGATTCAAAGCTCAACACATTTTTTCCTGAATGTAATTTGGTAAACTGGCCTTTAGGGTCTTTTTCTAATGTGCTGATTTTCTCCGCTTCCCAAAGGCCAAGGAAAATTTCATCTAAATTACGATTAATTTGGATTGGTAGGGTGCTATTTTCAAATAAGTGGTTTGCAGTATATTTGGCTCTATTTAATGTGCTGCTATAAACCGCCAAATAGTCAGTAGGGTTAATGTGTTGTTTCAATTGATTAACCGCCGCAACACCTGATTTACTGAGATCGGAGTCTGAGGTGCCTTCCATTACATTGGCATCATTTAAAATAGTCATTGGGTTGATGACAATCGAGATTTCAAGAGGCGGAAGTTTCTCTTGTTTTGCATAACCTGATTTTAAATAATCCGTATTATTAAAGTCGATAAGCGTAAATTGACCATCTTTATATTTTAATACCGAAACGGCAGTATTGCTTAACCCTGATAATGGCTTATCTTGACGATATTTCTGCAAGTAAAATGCCATTGATGAGTGGCCAACGGCTAAAATATTACCAGTTTCATTTTTATGACGGTTAGCAATATCTAATAATGCAGACTCGAAGCGTTGGGAAAAGTCATACATGCTTTCAGTGTTGACGACAGATTTGAAGTTTTTATCTTTATAGTTCCCAAAGTAGTATTCAAATTCATTACCAGAATGGCCGTATTGGCTCGTTAAGTCATCAATTCTACCGCCTTCAGCGTTACCCCAAGAAATATCTTTTAAGTTCTCAATCTCAATAATATCTATGTTACGGCCAGTTAAAATATTACTGGCGGTTTCATGAGCTCGACCTAATGTACTGCTGTATCCGGCGATAAAATCGACATCTTCTAAACCTAAACCAAGGCTGCGTGCATCATAGCGCCCTTTGGTTGTAAGCTGAGCATTACCGCCTCCACCAATGGTCATTTCTTTAATATTAGAATAAGTTTGTCCATGTCTAACAAGGTAAAAATAAAGGGCATCGCTATCTGATGTAGCTAAAGCACTGGTGGAGGTTATTGAAATAATTATATAAAATAACAAAAGAAACTTGGTTTTAATTCTTTTCATGTTTGCACCTATAATTTATTTATAATGCCATTCTTAGTGGCATAATTAACCTGTCTACCAATTGATTAATAAGAAATTGGCGCTCCCAATCTAAGTAAAATGAATTAGGATTAATTGTATTGTTTAGCCAGATATTTTTGAAAATGGCGTAAAAACCAAAGTAAGTAAGATGGCTATCACAAAATGACTATTTATTTTGTGATTAATTTAATTTTAGTGATCTTGAGTGAATAATTTGCTTTTCATTTACTAATGTTAGGTTGCTTTATTATAAAAGAGGGGTGATTTGCTTGGGAATAAGCAACAGTGTAGTTCTTGCTAATCCATTCGTTATGGTATAATTGCTGTACATAACAACCAAGGTGTCGCATCTTACTCTGGATTTATATCTCTATTTTTTAATCCATTTTGCATTGGATAAATCAGCAATGAACATTAGTCAGCTTAAAAGTTTTGTTGAAGTGGTTAGAAGTGATTTCAATATCACCAACGCGGCTGAAAAATTATATACCTCTCAGCCGACTGTCAGTAAGCAACTTAAAATATTGGAAGATGAACTGAACGTTTCATTATTCAATAGAAAAAATAATAACTTATTGTCTCTTAGCCCGATTGGGGAGAAAGTTCATCATGTCGCGTGTGATATTCTGGCGCAGTTCGATAAAATTAAAAGTATCGTTTCACATGAAGATACCACGATAAAACAAAATCTTCATATCGCAACCACACACACACAAATCCGCTATAAATTACCCCAAGTGATTGAACGTTTTAACGCACGTTACCCCAATATCTCACTGCATTTTCACCAAGGGGCTCCCGCCCAAATAGCAGAAATGGTGAATAATGGGGATGTGGATTTTGCTATTGCGACCGAATCTATGCACCTTTATGATGACTTATTGGTGATGCCTTGCTACCAATGGTCGCGCAGTATTATTGTGCCCCATGACCACCCGCTAGCTCAATGTGAACAGCTCTCTATTGAAGACCTTGCTGGTTACCCATTAATTACCTATGTATTTGGTTTTACCGGGCATTCAAAACTTGACCAAGTTTTTTACCAACATAAATTAACGCCAAATGTTGTTTTAACTGCGGTAGATACCGAAATTATTAAATACTATGTAAAACGTGGTGCTGGGGTAGGTATTATTTCAACGGTGGCTTTTGACCCAGAGGAAGATAGCGAGACATTACGCTGTATTGATATTAGCCATTTAGTGAAGCCAAGTTATACACATGTATGCATTAACCGGCATATGCATTTAAAAGATTATATGTATGATTTTATCTCTAATTATGCACCTCACCTTGATTTGAACTATATTCATCAACCGAATCAATGGGTGCCTACAGAACAAAATGAGCGAGATAGGTTATATAGAGAATTACCTGAGCTATAAGAAAAAAGCCGAGTAATATGATTTACTCGGCTTTGAAATTACTGTGTGTGTTATTTTTATTCTAACGAGTGGCAATATTAATAAAAATTTGAGCGCCAATCAGCAAACAATCGTCATCAACAAAGTAAGGGTTAGCGTGTAAATAATTATTAATCCCTTTTGCTTGATTACCACTTCCTAAAAAGTACATGGCACCGAGTTTATCTTTAGTGGCATTGATCATATAACTGAAGTCTTCACTACCCGTCATTGGTTTACCATTCGCATCAATCTGTTCAGTAGGTAAGAATGCAGCAGCAGCATCATAAATCACTTTTGCGGCTTGCGGGTGATTGACGACAGCGGGATAACCGCTTGCTTCTAATGTGGTTTTAAACCCGCCGGCTTCACTACGAGCGACAATTTCATGAAAGCTGGCTTTTAAAATTTTGTCGGTTTCTTCATCCATTGAACGGATGGTACCGCGTGCCTGAACATGATCAGCCAACGCATTTGGAATAGTTCCACCGTTAATCATTCCACAACCAAATACGGCAGGGCTGAAAGGATCGGTTTTTTTGGCAACAATGTAGTCCATATAATCAATGATACGTGTTGCTTCGCGGATAGCATCTAACCCTTTATGTGGGGTTGAACCGTGGGCTGAAACGCCATGAACATCTAGCGTCCACGCTGAGCCATAAGAGGACATAACCCCTGAATTGAATTTAATATAACCCGTTTCAAAAGCGGCATCATTATGTAAGCCGTATACTTCATCAACACCTTCCATACAGCCCATTTCTACCATTTTGTTAGCGCCCGGTACTCGCATGTCTTCTTCGGCCATTTGGAAGATAAAACGGACGTTATGAGTGAGTTCAGAACGGTTTTCGCTAAGGTATTTTGCTGCCGTTAAGGCGATGGTCATGTGGGTATCATGGCCACAGTTATGAGCGCAACCTTCATGGACAGAGCTGTGCTCATTGCATGTTAAATCAGGCATTTCAAGGCCGTCAATATCGGTACGATAGGCAATCAAGCGCTTTGTTGGGTCGATAATCAATTCAGTAGTAAAACCGGTGTAACCTTCAAATAAACGGATGTTATAGCCAAAGCTTTCCATCAATTCACGGCAATATTGTGAGGTTTTGAATTCTTGCCCAGATAATTCAGGGATCTTATGTAAATCCTGACGTGTTTTTTTGCTAAACGTTTCTAAAGCAAAGAGCTTTTCACTGATATTGTATTTATTGGTCATTACGTTTTATCCCGTATACAAAAAGCGTTTTTAATGCTGTTAAGGAGCCCCTGGTGTGAGCATGAATAAGAAACAGCGTACTCATTTAATTTATGTATATTTTAAGCGCTAGATTCAGAAATAAATCACTTCTGCTAGATGTTATTTTATCTAACAATTCATAGAGTGAATTTTAACGTGGATATTAAAAAAGTGAGCGTGATGGAGATCGTATTTATATCATATCAGTATTGCATGGCTCATGAATAATAAGGATGGTAATTTAATAAAATAATCATCAGGAAATGTAAAGATAATTAAATCCCTTTAATATCAGCATGTTAAATTTGTATTTTCTGGTTTTTATATTAAAAATTTTTATATTTAAGAGAGGCGGTTATTGAGTTTACGCTAAATTTTATTATTTGAAATAGGATGTAGATAGCATGGCTTTACAAATTATTTTACATGAGATGACGAATATAAAATATATTGAATTAATGAGAGGGGAAACTATAAAGATAGGATTAAAGCTGGAAAGATTATATGCCCCTTATTGCGATTAACGCATTAATAAGGGACATGTTTCTATAATTAGTTCTTAAAAGAGCCAATAAATGAGAGATATTCCTCTTTGCTCATCAATGGGGTGTAATCAGCTAACATTTCGTCAGCTTGGGATGCATCATCAAATAATAGGTCAATAATTGCCATTGCCATCATTTGCGCAGGGCGGATGTAGGCCATATCATCATCAAAAACAACGTAATCTTTACCGTGCAAGCCACCGCGAATTGCGCCAATCCACGGGTGACTCACTGGCATGATATGTGATAAGTCACCTGTATCTGTGCTTCCAGTCATATGGCCAGCAACCCAAACATTTTCTTCGCCAATCAAGTCGTGGGCATTGTGCTGCAATAAGTCGTTTAACGTATCGTTGTTATATAGCGGCAGGTAACCCGGTAAATCTTTGACTTCTACTTCTGCACCGACTGACATTGCGCCAGCAACCAATGCGCGAGTAATACGCTCATTCGCATCAATCATTGCGGGAACATTTGACGCTCGGACATAACTTTCCATACGGACATCACTTGGGGTGACATTCACTAAATCACCGCCTTGTGTGATGATAGGATGGAAACGAATATAATCTTTTTCTTGGAAGGTTTCGCGAATTGCATTCACCCCCATGATCCCCATCATTGCCGCATTGAGTGCATTAACGCCCAGATGAGGGGCCGCCGCCGCATGGGATGCTTTGCCTTTGTAGTTAATCAGCTTGCCAATAAACCCATTGGTGGTGGTCGACATTTCAATAAAACCAGTCTCACGTTCAGGTTTGACACTGGTTAAATGAATTTGCATTGCCATATCGATATCATCAAACTCACCAAGAGATATCAGCTCAGGTTTACCGCCGATATAACTGATTTTTCCTTGCTCAATCAGTTTATTACGATAAGCTAGTTCAACATATTCCTCTGCGGGAACAGCGAAAGGAACGACGTCTCCCGCGAGGTATTGCATAGCACCTGACTTAACCAGACCAATAGTGACTGCCATCATGTTAGCTATTTGTGCATTGTGCCCACAGCAATGGGCAGCGCCCGTTAAATCATCAGCTTCTGGGTGCTCCGCACAAATAATCGCATCGAGCTCACCAATCACAGCAATACTATGTTTACTCCCTTTTCCACCCTTAAGGCGAGCCTTAACCCCCGTCAATGCGAGTTGGTTACGGTAATTAACGCCTAAGGCAGAAAATGCAGCTTCCACTTTTTTTGCTGTTTTAACTTCCTTATAGCCGAGCTCAGGTTCTGCCCAAATATCTTCAGCCAATTTTTTGATATCCCCTTTATGGGATGCAATTGTCTCGCAGACGATGGCTTTCAATTGGTCTTTGGTCATTGTCATGGTAAATATTTCCTATTGTTAGATAACGCCGCTCCATGAAAGTGTCACTTGACCAATAAGTGCAGCGAATAAGAATGTTCCCGTAAAGACCGCCAGTGAAACTGGGATGATCCGCCATGAAATGGCTTTAAATTTGTCGATATCTTTACCGAGTGAAAGACCAGCAAAGGCAAGTACTGTCGTACTGATGACGGCAAGTGAGATTTTACCTGTCATTGCGATCATTTCTTTATCGTAAGGGAATAACGGTGAACACAGACCCGCCGCAATTAAAGATACCCAAAAAATCACGGGTAACTTACCTAATGGTGGGATTTGTGCAATTAAGTATGCCACAAATGACATACCCCCTAATAATGCCATGGCGATAAGTGAGTCACTAAAGACTGCGCCAAAGCTACCACGGCCATAAATTGAACCGCCGAGTGCATCACCCAGTGAAGTGAAGATGATGACTAACACGATGATTATTGCAATTTCTGCCATCTTTTTCATGATCTTATATCCTTATTCTGTATCTGCTGATGCGGTTGCACGTTTTCTTTTCAATTTGTTGTACAAGAAAGAGGCAAACGGTAAAGAGAAGAAGATGTAGATGTACAGACCTAATACCGAAGACATCAAGTTTGCAGAGGATGAGAATGCTTGAATATCTGCGGCGTGTTCAGGATAAAGTTCCAATAATGGGGCAACAGATGCTGCTAACATCGAACCACTACCCACACCAGCACCCATGGCTAAAGCAAGTGGGCTCATAATATCGAGTCCTGCGATAACACTGGCGATAACACCCATCCAAACTGCACCGTATAACGTCCCGCAAATATACATTGCCATAACGCCGCGGCCTTCTGGTGAACTTAAACCATATTTGGCTTCGATAATGGCAATATTAGGTTCACGACCGATAGAGTAGGTGGCACCAACGGCTTCACGGCCCATGCCTAACATGATAGCAAGCGGTAAACCGAGCAAAATAGTACCGATAAAGTGGCCGACTTCTTGCAAGATTAATGCGCCACCGGCTTGAATTATTTTTTCCCAAGATGCACCAACGGAGGTGCTTAATTTTGCAATTAAGATAACTAACGCAACACTCATTATCGAGCTCGCGTGTGCCATATTTTTTTCGCTGAGGATTTTGAATTTTGGAAAACTGATAATACCACCCATCAACATGGAATAAAGCATTGGAAAAACCATGACTAAACTGATTTTAATTTGCCCTATAGCTTCCGAAAGAAGAATGATAAGTAAGCTAACCAAAAGCAACTTACTATCTTTTAATATACCCATAGTGTTACCTTTCATTGGAAATGTTTTTAAGAGTTTTTCGTATATATTTATAATAAAAATGCATCATTTTCGTATTCATACTATCCATGAAACTATTTTCCTGACAATATTCCGAAAGTCTCTTAGCCATGCCGAAAAGGCATGGTTAAAATCAATAAATTAATATTTATTAATAAAGATGTAGTTATTGAAATATTTTTGCATTTTTATATTAAAAATATTTTTATTTTTCAGATTGATACAAATTATTATTAATTATTTAACATGCTGTTTCATAAGTAATTTTGATTTTTTGGTGTGTTAATGCGAGGAATTATCAAATACCCAGTAAATGTGAGGTTGTTCAGGTTTTATTTATTTTTTTATAGCAAGGTTTTATTTTTATTGAATTTATATAATGATAAAAATTGAATTTTAATTGGATATTATTGTGGTTTTTTTGAGTTTTCGTTTTTATTTTAGCCTATCTTGAGTTTGATTATCAGTTTAATGTACTGATGTGTTTTTGCGAATTTTCTTCAAAAAAATTTGATATTTTACAATAATATTGTATTCGGCAGTGATATTTGACATGGATCTCAATTCTGAATATTTCTTAATTTGAAAGCAATAAATGAGTCGAAATTTTATTTTAGTCTATTTGCTGAAATTCATGTTATCCGTAACATGTTTACCTGTTATTTGTTTATTGAATATCGAAAAATATAAAGGCACGAATTGCGCGAACAAAAAAGTGTTTGTTGTTAATTTACACTAAGTCGTCTTTTTATCGCAGCGGCATTGTGAACGGCAAACTAAAAGAAAGGTGTTTATGACTATTACGTTAAAAGATATCACCAAAGATAATTGGGTGGATATCATCTGTCTTGAAATAACTAAAGAACAGGAAGACTTTGTGGCTCTTAACTCAGAGTCAATCGCAGCCTCAAAATTTTTTGATTACTATATTAATCGTGGTATCTATGTTGATAATGAGCCCGTTGGTTTTGTTCAATATTATTCAAACCATGAAAATGGTCGGCCCGAAGAGGTTTTTATTGGCCAATTGATGATTGATATTAAACACCAAAGAAAAGGCTTTGGTTCTCTGGCTATTCCACTTGTTCTCGATGAAATAAAAAGCTTAGGTAAATATCAATCAGTATCAATTTGTTATATCGAAGGCAATGACATGATGAAACCATTTTTTGAACAGTTTGGTTTTTCCGTTGTTGACCAAGATGAATTTGATGAAACCATTATGCGGCTAGTTTTTTAGTGCTGAAATGACGAATATCCGCTCCAACTTATAGTTAGCAGCGGATATTTGTAGAGCGATAAACCTACAATATTTATCTAAAATTGCGCATTTAATCCTAAGCGTAGTGTGCGCCCGGGGGCTGGCATCATACTGCGCGTCAGTGGGTCGATATAATAACGGTCAGTTAAGTTGGTCACTAAGAATTCGACATTAATATTTTTGTCAATTTGGTAACTTGCGTAGGCATCTGCAGTAAAGGTAGGCGTCCAGTGCATTGGGCTATTATTCGCCATCGAATAACTCCCCGGGAACTGCTGCATCAGTTTGCGTTCATCTTTATTTTGTACGCTACTGGTATAACGTAAGCGTGTTCCCACTTCGAGGGCCTCATCCATAAAGCGCATGCCTAGGTTGGAATTTATGGCATATTTAGGCTGTAATTGTGTACGTAAAAAACCGCCAGGGAAACCTGCAGTTGTACATTGGGAGATATTATAGCGATTAGCCGGGTCAAGATTGGCTGGAGCCGAATCATCACAGACTTCATTTTTGAGGCGGTAATCGACACCAATATCCATAAATACACCACCATTATCATAGCGTGCCAAAGCTTCAATTCCTGCTGTTTTATGTTCTTTTACTTGAACAAAATTAAGACGTCCATCACGGTCAAAAGCATTTTCAATGACAGTATGGTAATAGCCTATTTTCACGTCAGCGTGGCGTTCAGCGCCGAGTAAACCTTGTAAATTACGTGAATAACCAAATTCAAAGGTTTTTGCACGTTCGGGTTTAAATAACATTTTCTCTTTACGGGCTTCACTTTCCCCTGCAAACCCAATGCTGTTTTCAAAAATACTCGGTAAGCGAACCGTCTCTATATAGCGTGCATAAACCCGGTCGTTATCAGATAACCAAATATTGGCACCAAAAGCGGGAGCCCAGCCATGGCTTTTTTGTTTGCCTGAGAATTTCCATTTTTCTTCTTCAGTGAGTTCGCGCTTGATGTCATCGGCTGGGTGTGAATAACTTGAACCATAGACATAAACTTCCTTGCCAGTAACAGGGTCAACAGCACGGGCTTGAGAGTCAAAAGTACCGTTATGGAAAGGGTTTGTTTTGGTGGTATAGCGTCCATCGCTATCTGATTTCCATTCGGCGCGGAAATTAACGTCTAAAACACCATTTTCTTCTGGGCGCTGAGCGTTGTTTCTTTTAGTAATAAAAACGGTATAGTCGGTATCTTCCAACCCTAATGTTTTAAGTAATATTTGGCTGTTTTTATAACCACCATTAAACGCTTGGTAGCCATTGGCAACAGCCTCGTTATACTCTTCTTTGGTTAAAATTCGGTTGTAATTTATTTGTTTAGCAAGGCGCTCGTCAGGGTTTTGGAAGCCCTTGGTGCGATTGCGCATTTGTTCTTTTAAATAATCATCTTCTGTCCAGCCATCAATATATTTTGCTCCCGCATCCAGTTCTAACCAGCTCGTTGGGCGATAGTTAAAGTTAAAGGCAATACTGGTTTCTTGGCGATGACCTTTACGAGGAAGGGCAATAAAAGGGCTGGCGGTTTGAGATGGCGGTACGTCGTTAGAGTCCAATTTTTCTTTGAGCATTGAACCGCGGATCGTTAAATCAAGATCGGGCGTGAGTGCCATGGTATTGCGCAAATTAAAGCCAATACGGTCATTCTCAGAGTTAGTTGCTGCGGTATTAATTAATGAACCATCAATGTTAGGGTCTTTTCCACCACCATAACCATACTCGAAGCCCCAATCGCGTTCTTTGGGTTCTCGTGGGTAGCCACCTGAGGTATTGGTATCCCCTACGGAATGGGTCATCCACACATTTGCGTTTAGGTCAATCCATTGATTATCTTCAGGTTTCCATTTATATTCGGCATTATAAGCATTGACCGTAAAGTGAGCTAATGGCCATTGGGGTAATACTTGTTTTCCTTCAAGCTCAGCAAATCCTAAACGTGATGGCATGATTTCACCATAGGTGCTTTCACTTCGGCGAAAACCAAGATGTAATGTTTGGTTTTCAGTGAGATATAAATTAGTTTTAACTAAATAGGATTCCAACTCATTGGAGGTATTCGTAACTTCTTTTCCGGGGCGAAATACATTGGCAGCAAAAGGTAAGTAAGGGTCTGGACCAAGCTGTTGCTGTACTGTTTGTTGTTCATTTAATTGAACCGATTCTTTATAACGGTGAGCGCCATTTTTCCCCGCAAAATAATTACCTTGCCGGCGATAAGCATAGGCGGCCATTAAATCAAACTTTTCCTGTCGAGTCCCAACCGCTATTCTTCCGCCATTATCTTTAAAATTAAAGAATTGAGCGCTTCCTCGGGATTTCGGTGTGATGTTGACGACTGGATCAGAGAAAACATAGTTATTATTTTTATAAATCTCAGGGTGATCTCGGTAATCTTCGCCATAACCAAAGTGGGGAACACGCTCACGAGTAGAATTGCTGCTGGTTTCTAGTTTTAAGCTGACACCAAATTTTTCACCCGGTGCAACAACGTCATCTATTCCTATGGTTCTGATGGCTATCCCACCACCTACAGAGGTTTTTATATCACCAGCAAGAGAACCACTTTTTTCAATCTCAATGCTACTAATGAGGTTTGGGTCCACATAGTTACGGTTGTTTGCCCCATTGTAACCCCGATAAACGGTTAACGACTGTTCTGTGCCGTCAACCGTGACAGGAACACGTTCTTGCCCTTGAATGCCTCGAATATTCGGGTCTAACGCGCCACTGTTTCTTGCATCACCACTATAGACACCAACTGCACTATTAAGCACATCCGCGGTACTGGTACCTTTATAGCGCTCAACAAGGTCTTTTCCTAAATAAATTTTAGAACCTTTAGCATCATATTGATCATCGTAACCTTGTTGATCCCGTTCTTTGATAGTTTTTGCTGAATCTTGAACAGTAATGGTGCCGATGTGTTCTTCTTTTTCCCCTAAAGCGGTTGTTGGAATAAAAAGAGCAGTAATAATTGCAGTAGTAATAGGTGTTAATTTGTATTTATACATTGTGTTTTTCTCTATGCCATAACGCTTAAAAACGGGTTTCTAATCCAATAGAAATTTCGTGCTGGTGGTAGGAGTAAATTCCATCTGCAGAACTGCGGTTATCACGAAAGCGGTAACTGGTATAAGGCGTAAATGTGAGCAATGAATAATTTGGAAAACTAAGACGCGCAAAATACATCGCTTCTCTATCATGGCGTTTAACATTCAACATTTGGTTGAAGGCCTTGAATTGGCTTTCTCGGTAAGTTGCAAGTGCCAGTAAATGAATATCGGGTGTTAGCACGTGATAAAAGCCGCCTCGGATACCCAATTGGTCATAATCATCGCTACGAACTTCTGTGGTGAGACGAGTCGCATCAGCCCCCAAAAAGAGGGAGGTATCTGGGGTAATACCATAGACACCGGTTAGATGTAGGCTACTTCGATTACCATTGGCACTGTCATACGGTTTTTGATAATGAAGTTGTTGGTAGTCAGCGGAGGTACTTAGGAGCACACGAGGTGAAAATTGGTAGTCAGCTTCAATTTTTCCCCCTATGCCTAAATAACGGCGCTTTTCATTGACCGTTTTTAACTCAACTAATGGGCCGAATGCGATAGTGGTGTTCGCATCATTAAAACGATATAAAGTTGCTAAAGAAGACGTGTTTTCACTGAATTCAGCATAGTGCGGATAGCGGTCACCATAAGATGTCCCCTTGATTTGCAGGGAATGATTGCCCGAGATAGGAATAATTTTACTCAGACTTGCATCATAGGTGAGTCCCGGTGATGATTTGGGGTTAGCCATTTTCCAGGTTCCCCCTGGCGTTTCCCAAACTTTATTTTTATCTGGAACTTGGTTGATATTACTGTTGTATTTATAGCCAAAGGAGAGACTGCCAGTCCAAGCGGTGCGGTTTTCGATAGCACTAATAAATTGCTGGATGGTTTGCTTCACATTCGTAGGTAATGCGAGTGTTTCATCGTTGATTAAATTTTGGAATAAAGCCAAAGACTCTTTATTTTGGTTATCTTCAAAATAAGCCCGGGCCAGTTCTAATTTTATGCGAAGAAACTTTGGCGACCGTGCCAATATTTGTTGGTAGTGGGCAATCGCTTCAGGGTAATGATTTTGCGATTTAGCAATTTCTGCTTTTGCAAATAAAATGAGTAGTGGATCCGCATCAGCGAGTTGTTGGTAGCGGGGTAATAAGCGCTGTACGTCTTCAAATTGCCTGTGGTTAATTGCCAGATAAATGGCTTGCCCGAGGTCTTGGGCATTATTCTCAAGGGCATAATTTTCCCCATTTAAGTTAATTGATAGGTCATCTGGGAGAAGCAATTGGTCTTTATTGGGGACTACTGCACTTTTATCACGATAGTTTTGTTTGTCTTTTTGCCATAACAATTGTTCTCGGTCAGTGTCCAAGCTGGCTGGAAATGCAGAGAATGCGGCTATAAGCATCATTATAGCAGGAGTTAATAACAGATATCGCATAGGATTAGCTTCGGTAATAAAAGGCAGTGGCCAACTGCCTGTCACGCTTTATGGTTGGCCACCAAGGTTGATTTACGGGTTACTGGGAAATATTCCCACGGCTTCCACCAAAGGCCATATCTTTGCTGTGATCTTCAAATTGAGTGACACCAGCAATATGCTTAGCTTGATCGCCAAAGAAGTGTCCATTTGTTGAGCCTGATTCACCATTAAGAGTGGCCGCCCCGGCGAAAGTGGCATTGTTTTTAATGGTGGCATCAATATTGGTTGCACCAATATTCCCTGCTAAGGATTTAGTACCAAAGTTGGCTGTCAGAGTCCCTGCGGTTAGTGCGCCTCCATTGTATTGGCTTATTCCTTTAACGGAGTATTCCGCTGTGCCAGCTGTAGGCATATTGGTGGTGACATCCTTGCCAGAATAGTAAGCGGTATGTGTGGTGTCACTAACTTGTCCTGTCGATGACCATTCACCAAAATAGACTTCTGCATCTGCAATTTTGGCAAAGTTAAAAACGCCCATTTTGTCATGCGAACCAGGTCCATTAGGCATGGAAATAACATGTGCTTCATTTCCTGCCTGTATTGGTGCCATTCGAGTTAAGCCTGAGAAAGAAATGGTTTTTCCACCATAAACAGATTGCACACCAATACCTGGGTCACCCGCAGCACCGCCATGACCACCACCGGTTCCTTCTGTTGCACCAACACGGACGGAAGGCTGATTAGCATCGAAAGGTTGGCTTTGGCCAGAACCGATTGCTGCAGAAGCACCAAAAGTTACTGTGCAGGTTGCGAGTGCTAGAGCGATAATATTTAACTTTTTCATCGAAATACTCCATTTTTATTAAAGATATTAACGATACTATTGATTAAGAAATTATTATTTCGCATATATATGACGAGTTGTATTAAATCAAATAATAATATAAATGCAAATGATAATTCTTCGCATTAACATTAAAATAATTATGGGTATCAATGAGATAGTGATATTGATCTTGCTGTTAGTGGTTGATATTACGATTTATTTTTGTAGTTAATTTGTTGGATTATCAATTTTAATGGTAATTATTTTTTGATAAAAAAGTTAAATTAGTCACATTTTAATGCGTTTGATTGAATGGATTACATTAAAAACATTAAAGTTGATGTTGTTTATTATTTCATCATCGTTCGTAGACAATGGTGGGGTAAATAAATCAAAAAAAAACAAATGCAAACAATGCGCATTATCATTACTGTTGTGGTAATTTTGTCTTTACGGTACACAGCTAGGTTTATAATCACTCAAAATATAAAGGAATAAAGATATGGCTCCATGGTTAATTTTTGGCGCGGGTGGAAAAGGTGTTGGTCGTCAAATTGCTCAGTTGGCAATTGCAAAGAAACGCCCTGTCATCGTTGTTGTGCGTAATAAGCAGTCTGCAGAGGCATTGGAGGCGGTAGGTGCGCAAGTCTTCATTGGTGATGCTTGTGATAGTGAAGTGGTTAAGGCTGCTTGTCATGCAGCAGGAACAACTGCCACGGTTATTTCAACCATGGGAGGGAGTCAAGATTATTTAGCTCACCGTACGGTGATTGATTGTGCAGAACAAGCTGGGATATCTCGTATGGTGTTAGTCACATCATTAGGTTGTGGGGATTCATGGCCTTATTTGTCTGCCCGGTCACGCGCTGCATTTGGTCAGGCTGTGAGAGAAAAATCCCTTGCGGAGTCATGGTTACAAACTAGCTCATTAGATTATGTGATTGTTCGCCCTGGTGGGTTATTACATGGTGAGCCAACGGGAAAAGCAGTTCTTCAACAAGAGGTTGAAGTTCATGGCTTAGTGATGCGTGCGGATGTTGCTGCGCATGTTTATCAGTTGGCTAAGCAAGGTGAATTGAAAAAACAAATTTATAGCGTAGTACAGCCGGGGTTGGTACCCGCTTAATAAAAACGAGGTTATTTGTGTAGCTTATCTGTTTTTTATTACAAATAGGGCTACCATTGGTCTCCACTGCGAAAGTCACAATATAGGGGTTGTGAAAAATCAATTAAATTGTTTTTTGACCACCCCATGACGCCACCTTCTTCATCGACAGAGTGGATATAATGGCTTTGATTGAGCTCATATAATGGCCCGTTCCATACCTGCCAGCCGACAGATTGATATACAGGGAAGCCCTGATCTGATGCAGAAAGCAGACCCAGTTGATAACAATCGGCAATAATTTGGTTGGTAGCCAGCATAAGCTGTTTGCCGATCCCTTGGCGACGGTAGTTTTCCCGTACCGCCATCGCTTCAACATAGCCAACCGTTATTGGAGTATTACCGATTGCCATATGACGTTGAATAATAGCAACGTGGCCAATAATTTGTTGTTGGTCATAAGCCAAGACGTGCATTCCCCCCAAAGCATGTTCAAAATCATCATGGGTAAAATCTTGCTCAAAGCTTTGAAATAGCATGAAATATAATGCCTCTCTATTCTCTGCTGAAAGTTGAGATGTGTGTTTGTTTTTATATTCTATTGTCATTTAGCACCATGGAATAATTGTAAAGAGGGCTGAAATAAAAAATCGTTAAGCTTGTAGGAGCAAAGTATATAGCATATCAAAATTGACTATGATGGTTTGAATGCGTTAGTGCTAAAAGCTATTTTGGTGTTTTTTAATAAAGCCATCGATATATTTTGTGGTATTACTCAAACGTTATTTTCATTAATGTAATATTAAGGTTATGAATATCGATTCTTTCAAAAATTTCGATTTTTATCACATGGTTATACTGAACAGACAAACTGAATTTTTTGCTTTATTGTGTGGTCGTTGCTCTTTTCAATAAGGATTGTTGAATGAAGAAAAAAACGACATCAACGATACATGATGCGGCTTTTAAAGGATTTATGACAAACATTGCAAATGCACGAGACTTCTTTGAAATTCATTTACCGGAACATATAAAATCATTATGTGATTTCAATACGTTATCGCTGACAAATTCCTCGTTTATTGATAAACAACTTCGCTCACGGTTATCGGATGTATTGTATTCAGTACGAACCTCTCAAGGGGAAGGTTATATTTATCTTTTAGTTGAACACCAATCAACCCCCGATAAACTTATGGCGTGGCGTTTAATGCATTATGCGTTTTTAGCGATGAATCAGCATATGCAGCAAGGAAATACAACATTACCCATTGTTGTGCCTATATTATTTTACCATGGGGGGCGTTCGCCTTATCCATATACACAACTTTGGACGGAGTGTTTTCCATTACCAGAGATTGCACATGAGTTATACACACAACCGTTTCCACTCGTAGATATTACCGTTATTGATGATAATGAACTCGTTAACCATCGAAAAATAGCAGTAATGGAATTAGCGATGAAACATAAATATCTTCGGGATGAATTCCAACAAGTACTCCCTCTATTGGCGAAGGCACTCAATAAACATTATAATAGTGATAACGACATCATAACTATCCTAAATTATTTGTTTATTGCCTTGGACTCCCATAATTTTGAACAAGTTATTCAAGTTTTAGGTGAACAAACAGAAAAGCATAAGGAGACAATCATGAATATTGCGCAACGATTGCAAGATAAAGGACGGCAAGAAGGGCGGCAAGAAGGGCGGCAAGAAGGGCGGCAAGAAGGGTTGCAAGAGGGATTTAAAAAAGGCAAAGAAGAGGCAAATATAGCAACTGCACGGAATCTTTTGGAGCAAGGAGTTAGTATCGAGATAATAATGAAAAGCACTGGGCTGAGCCGTGAAAAACTTATTTCTTTACAGTAACTCAGGTGTTATGACTCAGATTTAAAAGGGATATTATTTATCAATATCCCTTTATTTAATAATAGTTGAATAATATATAAATTATTTAAATGGCATCTACTAGGTTTGCTTATCCCATTGAACTAGTGCTAACGACAGTTGACTCAAAGCGGCATAAAAACCAAACTCATCATACCGTTGGCAATTTTGGCTAAATATTGGTAGCCATTGCAGTAAAAGTGACAAGGTTTTTAGGCGCAATTGCCTTACTTTTTCTTGGTCCAAATGGGCTTCATTTAATGAAAAATGTAAGTGACTTAATAGCTCTAAAAAAATTGAAATATGATCAGAAGGCTCTCTAAATGCCTCATTAGTTTCCATTCCAGCCTCGGCTAATAAGTACTTAATTTGTTCATTACCTTGCTCACAGTTTGGATAAACTGAGGCGTAAGGTAAAGCTGATTGCTTATCAGACATTAAAAATAAGCTACAGAAGTCGGCGGCTAATTCGAGTTGTGCATCATTTCGCATTATTAGCGCTTGGACTTTTGTTTTAACTGCTTGAATTGGCAAAGTTAGAACGGGTTCCTGCTCGACAGTCGTAAACCAATCCATCATCTCGCTAGATTGAAGTTGCACTAATGTTGCACTATCTAGTTCACGTGAGAACAATTGTGCTAGCCATGCATAAATACACGCTATTTGTTCTGGTGCAAAAGTGCTTTGTTTTGTCATTTATTCACCTGTGATGCAGGAACATATTCACACTGAGCAACCATTTCAATTGGCCCATCGAATGCATTCACGTTATCCACTTGTCCTGTATATTTTTCTATCTCTACTAAGGTTGTATGTGCACTGGTGGCTTGCGCTAATTGAGAGGTTCCAATATCAAGCGTCAATACGTTTGGGTTTCCGTATTTGCACAGCGCATTGATTTCTCCGCCCTTAGTCGGGTCATACCAAGCTCCCTCATGGATACGGGCAACGCCTTTTGTGTATAGGTCTGAAACCACGGCTCCCGCTAACACTTGCCCTCGGTCGTTGAAAACGCGAACGATATCACCATTTTGTATACCCCTAGCTTTCGCATCTTGAGGACTAATAAAGACCGGTTCTTTGCCACTAACGGAATAATATTGACGTAATACAGGGGACTCGCACAGTTGTGAGTGTAAGCGAAAATCGGGATGTGCAGATTGCAAATGTAATGGCCATTTTTTTGAACCTGGACCACCATGAGAGCGTTCTGCTTTTTCGAACCACATTGGGTGGCCTTGGCAATCATCATATTGCATGTCGGCAATAGTTTTTGAGTAAATTTCAATTAAACCACTCGGTGTTCCTAATGGTTCTAAGTCGGGATCTTCTCTAAATGCTTGATGACGAACAAACATTTGTGGATGCTCAAATTCTACATAACCGTCTTTTTCCCAGAAGACATCGAAGGAGGGTAGATGAATACCACGGCCTTTCCCCTGCTGGCTGCCTTCTTGCCAAATACGTTTTAGCCAGCCCATTTCGTCCAAACCTTCAGTAAAGGCTTCTTCACGACCAAAACGGCGGCATAGGTCGCGTAAAATATCGAAGTCATTGCGTGACTCAAATTGCGGTTCAACGAGTTGTTTCATTGCAATAATGCCACGATTTGAATGGTTACCGTATTGGTCAAGGTCATTACGTTCAAATTGCGTGGTTGCCGGTAATACGATATCGGCAAAGCGGCAAGTGGATGTCCATTGATTATCGATAGAAACAACCGTTTCAAGCTTGCGCCAACCTTCAATAATACGGTTAATTTGTTGGTGGCGGTGGAATGGATTGGTTCCGGCAAATACGCACATTTTTAGTGGCGGTAATTTAACCGCTTTACCGTTCCAGTTGATTGTTTTTCCGGGCTCTAAAATCGCATCAATAAAACGAGCAATAGGAATGGTGCTGCTGTAGCCTTTGTAGTCATTGTTATCATGAATGGGGGGCACTTTAGTTGAGCCAGAAAAACCACTTAAAATAATTCCCTGACGGCTAGGGGTTCCTGCTCCATTGTAGTGCCAACCGAAGCCAAATCCTCCACCCGGTAAGCCAATTTGACCTAACATCGCAGCTAAAACAACAATCATCCATGACCATTGTTCACCATGTTGCATGCGTTGAACGCACCAACCTGCAATGATTTGGGTGCGATCTGCTGCCATTTGGCGAGCTAAAGCTTGGATTGTATCGGCATCAATACCACAAATTTCAGCTGCCCATTGTGCATCTTTGGGTTGCCCATCCGTTTTTCCCATTAAGTAGGGAACAAATTGCTCGAAACCGACACAATATTCTTTTAAGAAGGTTTTATCATGTAAGTCTTCAATGTAAAGCGTGTGGGCGATGGCTAATTGTAATGGTACATCCGCTTGCGGGTTAATCGCAATATGTTGAACATTGGCACGCCCAAGGTAATCATGCGTTGAGGTGATTATAGGGTCAATACTGATGACTTTTATCTCACCGTTAGCGGCTTTTTCTTTCAATTGTTCATAATATTCATAAACGTCATGATCAGGGCACCACCAGTTAGCTTGTTGATTTTTAATCAGGTCAGAGCCCCACAACACAATGGTTTTACTATTTTTGAGGACTAACGGCCAAGAGGTTTGTTGTTCATAAACCTCCATCGACCCAACAACTCGAGGTAAAATTACTTGTGCAGCCCCTGTTGAGTAATCTCCGCCAGTACTGACACTATTGCCATGCAGCGCAATGGCGCGAGCTAACATACCTGAAGCGTTGTGAAGCATCCCTGTCGATTGCCAACCATTTGCAGTGAGTAATCCACTTGGTCCATAGGTTGTTTGAACACGTTCTAATTCTTGATAGAACAAATCAAGGGCTTCATCCCAAGAAACACGTACGAAGCGGTTATCACCTCGTTGTGAGGTATCACTTAAATGGCGTTTACGTAGCCAATCAACACGTACCATTGGATAACGAATACGGGCAGTACCATGAACATGGTCAGGTAACCCTGCAATCATTTTGGATGGAAATTTATCGTGTTCAAAGGGCTTGGCTTCGATAAAGCGACCATCAACCACAGTAGCGCGGATTGCACCCCAGTGCGACCCAGTCAGAATGCCTTCTTGTACCACCGCAGTTTGTTCACCAGCCGTTGCAGCGCTAGCCTTACGTGGTGTTAAGAGGGAAGGGCCTAACATACCCGCAACAGTGAGCCCGCCAAGCTGGAACAAAAAGCGTCGACGAGAAGCTTGAAAAGTTGGATTATTTTTCATTCTGTACTCCGTTATCACCGTGTGAAGATCCTGCGGTATCAGATGCATTCATTTGTAAGTATTTCAGTAAGGTACGCTCTTCTCGCTTATCTAAACTGGTAAAGCCAATCATACCGTTTAATGTGCCTATCCAACCGTTAGCATCAAAGTGAGCAATATCTGGCGCGCCATGGCATTGATTACAGGAGCCGTTATATAAAGAGTCTGCATAAGCCCATATCGGTTTGATATCATTGACCATATCGCCTTGCTGCATCCAGGCGGTCGCTTGCAATTTGCTCCATGAGGTATCTGTTGCAGCGACGACGGTACTCTCTAAATTTTTCACATTTTCTTGAACATCACCGCGTATAGAAGCAACGAAAATTCGTTTACCAGGGAATTCGGATAGGACTCGTTGGCGGCCATCAGTTTCTGTCCACCCAGTGATTTCAACTTGTAGCCAATCGCCATCACGTTTTAGGACTTTCACCTCTGAGGCAGGAAGTAACGAACCAGCAGGGTCTTTATCCCCTTTATTTGCATAAATAGGTTTAATATCAAGTGAATACAGAATATCTGAATCACTATTTGCCTTCGCGCGCAGCTCATCGAATTGTTTACGAAAACCGCTGCTCATATCAGGTAATTGGTGGGCAATTCCTTTGTGGCAGTCAATGCAGGATTGATTCTCTTTCGCAGCGATTTGCATCTGGCGAGCCGCTTCTGGATTTTGCTTGGCGTGATCCATCGAGTCGTAATCATGACAAGAGCGGCAAGTGGCCGAATTGTTCTCTTTCATGCGAGCCCATTCACGTTCTGCAAGTTCGGCGCGTTTGGCTTCAAATTTTTCAGGGGTATCTATCGAATGAGCAATAAATGTTTGATAAATATCATTGCTTGCTTCGAGTTTCCGTTTAATCATGCCTGGAAGGTCGGAGGGAATATGGCAGTCATGGCATTCTGCACGTACCCCAGAGGCATTTTGGAAATGCACGGATTGCTTATATTCTTCGTAAACGGGTTCCATGCTATGGCAACTGACACAAAACTCGGTGGTGCTAGTCACTTTCATCCCAACATGGGGTACAACGATTAACGCAACACCCACTGCAATCCCGACAACGATTAACGTAAGCATTGACCAACGAGCACTTGGTTTTCGCAACGCTCTCCAGAGTTTCCGCATAATAGCCCCTGTAATTATATGGTTTAATACAGGCGATCTTATTGAGTTAATATGAATAGCGGTACTAGTCAGGATGAACAGCTTACGGCAAGATATGGGTAAATATGAACAGATATGAACAGAAGAGAGTATATCAATGACATCACATCATATTGTGGTTGTTGAAGACGAACCCGTTACTCAGGCGCGTTTACAGGCTTACTTTGAGCAAGAAGGATATCGTGTTTCTGTTACGGGGAATGGTGCAGGTTTACGCGAAATTATGGATCAGCAAGTAGTTGACTTGATTCTGTTGGATATTAATTTACCGGATGAAAATGGGTTAATGTTAACAAGGGCGCTACGTGAGCGTTTTACAGTAGGAATTATTTTAGTCACAGGCCGTTGTGACCAAATTGACCGTATTGTGGGTTTAGAAATGGGAGCAGATGATTACGTTACTAAACCTTTGGAACTCAGGGAGCTCGTTGTTCGTGTCAAAAATTTACTTTGGCGAATTGATCTTGCTAAACCATCACAAACCCAGGTTGTTTCTCAAGATAATTGCTATCAGTTCGCTGGCTATTGCCTAAATGTTTCGATGCATACGCTCGAATTTAAGCATCAAGCAATCAAACTCACTCGTGCTGAATATGAAATGCTAGTGGCTTTTGTGACAAACCCACGGGAGATTCTAACCCGAGAACGTCTTTTACGTATGTTATCAGCCCGTCGAGTTGATCACCCTGATTTACGCACGGTAGATGTACTTATTCGCCGTTTACGCCACAAGATTAATGCTGATTTATTAGTGACTCAGCATGGTGAAGGTTATTTTTTAGCCGCCGATGTATACTGATATACGGGCCTAAATCCTCCTGGAGATAATGAATTACGTAAGTGTTCACTATCTGCATTTTGTTGAGTAAGCACTAAAATTGGCGGGCTTATATTGTTTGGAACTGGCTGCTTTTGTAATACTTTGATGGCTTGTTCAATGACTAGCTCACCTTGCCAAACCATTTGGTCGCTAGCTGCCATAATTATTCGGCCTCTTTTTAAGCCGCGATAGACTTGATGTGATAAGTAAAAAGAAACAATATTCAATGGTTTTGTTAAGTTACGGCCTTCACCCATTGCGGCTTCAGCGGCGATAGCTGTGCCAACGACGACATCAATATCTGGGTTACGCTCTAGCATTTCATGTAATAAATTGCGTTGAACTTCAATGTCGTTATCCCCTTGTGCAACATCCACAATTTGTACATGGCTACCCGCAATAGCCTCTCTGAATCCTTGTTCCATTTCAAGGCTACCGCCAGCATTTAATGGCCCAGGCATAAGTAACACTTTCAATGGCTTACCTTGGCTCCATTGCACTAAATAGCGTCCCGGCTGATAGCCCATTTGAAACCAAGGTACACCCACGCGGGTTTTAACTGTTTTATCGTGTGTCGCGTTGATGACTTCAATGACAGGCGTATTTCCTACCAGTTGGCTCAGGTTTGGAAAGGCTGTAGTGCTACTGCCCAGTAAAATGGCATCTGCTCCCCACTGTTGGCATTGCGTAATTTGCTTTTGCTGAGTGGCTAGCTGGTTATATCCGCCAGCTTCTAATACATTTAGGTCAATACTATAGCTTTTGGCTGCTTTTTGCATACCATAATTAATTGATAACCAATAAGAATCTTTTAAGCTAGGATAAAGCGCACACAATTTCCATGTTTTTGTAGCGGTAATGGGATTATGTGGTTGGGAGGTAAAGTGTAGTGTATCACGCCACTGAATGAGTGAACTATTCTGCGCCATTGCTAGGCTCAGTAATGAGTAAAATGTGAACAGTAGTAAAATCAATACACGCATGATAGCCTCACAAACCAGAAACCTTTATCCTAAATGCTTTCTTGCAGTTAACTCAACCATTTTAATTTTTAGGCTAACTAAACCGTGAATTTATCACTAACTAGACGATTGTGGATGGGCTTTGCGCTGATGGCAGTATTGACCTTTATCAGCACCCTTGTGGGGTGGTACAACTTACGTTTTGTTAGCCAAGTTGAACAGGCCAATACCGAGGCTTTGATT
Organism: Providencia sp. PROV269; assembly: GCF_028477785.1. Classification (NCBI taxonomy): domain Bacteria; kingdom Pseudomonadati; phylum Pseudomonadota; class Gammaproteobacteria; order Enterobacterales; family Morganellaceae; genus Providencia; species Providencia sp. PROV269. Next base: position 88,020 of record NZ_JAMPLV010000013.1, read on the forward strand.
CCAACCATGAATATGGCAAGGCAATTGAGTGAAGCAAGTGCTTGGGAGCTATTTTCTGCGCAGAATCTCACCAATGCAGATAGCGAAAGTATTTGGTTAGCGCAAGGACGGATGTTAACGGCACAAAGCCTTAAAATCACTAATTTGCTGAAAACATTACGAGAACAAGGCTTCAACACACAAGATATAGAACAACAAGAAAAAGAAATCGCTCAATCATTAAGCCAACAAGGTGAATTAGTTGGCCAGCGGTTAAAACTGCGCACTGAGCAACAACAGTTAAGGCAACATATCATCGCTGCGGCGGGTGATATCGCCCAAAAAGCGCATGGCCAAGCCAATAATGCAGCGACCTCCGCTGGTGCAACGCAGGTGAGTATTTATGACCTAATCGAGCGAAAACAAGGGGAACAAGCACAGCAAGCCCTTGATCAACTTATTGATATTGATCTTGAATATGCTAGCCAAATGAATGAGCTGCGATTAAGCGCTATGCGCGTACAGCAAATGGTACTTAATTTAGGTTCAAACCAACCCAATCGTAATATGGCAGAATTAGAAAATCAGCTGAATTCTGCAGTCAAAATCTTACAACGTCGGCAAAAATATATTGAAGACCCTGCCGTGAGAAGCCAGGTAGAAAATGCCTTAAATAGCGTTAAGCGTTATACCGAGTTAATTACGTTGTATCGCCAAGATAACGACATCACAACTCGTTTACAGATTTTATCGCAAAATAATATTGACCAATTTGCACGTTTTAGTAGTGAAGTAGCTCAATTAGTTGACATCATTGAACTTCGTAACCAAACCGCATTGGGGCAACTTAAACAAGCCAGTGAACGGGGGCAAAATTGGTTGTTAGCATTAAGTATTGTTTCATTACTCTCATTGATTTTGATCCTTTGGCGAGTGGTTTACCGCTTAGTGACAAAGCCGTTGGCACAGCAAACCCAAGCGCTTCAGCGCTTGCTTGAGGGCGATATTGACTCTGCATTTCCTGAAACCGCAGGCGTGAAAGAGCTTGATACGATTGGCCGTTTAATGGATGCATTTCGTGCGAGTGTCCATGCTTTAAATAATCAGCGTGAACAACTAGCGGACCAAGTCAAAGTGAGAACGGCAGAACTGCGGGTGATGGTTGTTGAGCACCGCAAAGCTCGCGCTGAAGCAGAAAAAGCCAATCAGGCAAAATCGGCATTTTTGGCGGCAATGAGCCATGAAATTCGCACGCCACTTTATGGAATTTTGGGGACAGCGCAATTGCTATTAGAAAATAAAGCGCTTAATCAATATCATGATGATTTATATGCAATTACGGATTCAGGTGAATCCTTATTGGCTATTTTAAATGACATTTTGGATTACTCTGCTATTGAAGCTGGGGGACAAAATGTTTCTATCAATGAGGAACCTTTCGAGCCCAAGCCATTATTGGAAAGTACCTTGTATTTAATGAATGCCAGTAATAAAAATCATGCCATTCAGTTAGTTGCTGATATTGCAGATGATTTACCTACTGCCTTACAAGGGGACCCGCTCCGGATCCGGCAAATTATCACGAATTTACTCAGTAATGCACTACGTTTCACTCAGCAGGGGCGGATTACTTTGCGTAGTTGCCGTTATGGCAAATATTGGTTTATTGAAGTGGAAGACACCGGGTGTGGCATTGATAACTCGCGATTTACTGATATTTTTAAGCCATTTGTGCAAGTCGATAGCCAGCGGGGTGGAACAGGGCTTGGGCTGACAATTAGTGCAAGTTTAGCACAAGCGATGGCCGGTGAATTGACGGTTAGTAGCCAGTTAGGGAGTGGAAGCTGTTTTCGTTTAACATTACCGTTATCTATCGCCTCGCATCCAGTTAGTAAATCGGCGGATCTACCATCAGACATGCGAGGCGTACATTTATTACTCATAGAAGACAACCCATTGACTCAGAAAATAAGTGGAGAAATGTTAACTCGAAGTGGGGCACAGGTAACCACTGTTGGTTCTGCGGCAGAAGCATTAGCTGCTTTACAAACTGGGCAACAATTTACGGCAGCGTTGGTGGATTTTGGTTTACCTGATATCGATGGGATCACCTTGGCTAAACAAATAGCGAAAGCCTACCCCGCATTGGTTTTGATTGGTTTTAGTGCTCATGTGATTGATGAAACATTGCACCAACGGACGAGTCAAGTTTTTCGCGGTATCATTCAAAAACCAGTACCAAGAGATAGGTTAAACCAGTTGATCGTTAAATATATTTCAGGCGGTGAGTATACGTTGTCCGATTCTAGTGTTCAGGAAAAATTTGTAGATTTGCAACAGCTTATTAGTGATGCTGAATTAATGGGGCTCTCAAAAATTCGTGAATGGGTGAGTATTTTTAAACAGCATTCCCTGCCGCTAATCGACCAAATTGATATTGCACGAGCAGAAAATAACACAGAACAAATAAAACGCCTTGCTCACCAGTTAAAAAGCAGTTGTGCTAGTTTAGGAATGCAAAGTGCAGTACAAAGCTGTGCATTATTAGAGCAGCAGCCAATGGCGGATACTCAACTGAAAAATGATATACAGCAAGGCTTACAGGCTATTGAGCAATGGTTGAATAGAGCGCATTGATTCTTCAAATAGCCAGTAAGGTTCATTTAGCTGCTTTTTATCTGTTGAAGACCATGTTCAGGGCTAAGATTTAGCGCGCAACACGCAGGCCACCGCTCACACCTTGTGGGCTCCACAGTATTTGCCATAATTGGATATCTCGTGCTCTAAATGCACCAGCGCAAGCATTTAAATAATAAGAAAACATGCGTTTGAAACGAGTCGTATAATTATGCTCGAGTTCTGGCCAAGCGGCTTGAAAACGGGAATACCATGCCATGAGAGTATGGTCATAATCAGCACCAAAATTATGCCAATCCTCCATGACCAGTTTGCCTTCGCTGGCTTCGCCAATATTTTGCACAGAAGGTAGGCAGCCGTTTGGAAAAATATATTTATTAGTCCATGGGTCAACATTCACTTTATTTTGATTAGAACCAATGGTGTGAAGTAAAAACAAACCGTTAGCTTTTAGGTTGCGTTGAATAACATCAAAGTAAGTCGAATAATTTTTAGGGCCGACATGCTCAAACATACCTACAGAGACAATACGGTCAAATTGGTCGTTAAGATTCCGATAATCTTCTAATTTAATATCAACATCTAAGCCTGCACAGCGAGCTTGAGCATATTTTTGTTGCTCAGCGGAAATAGTGACACCCGTAACAGAAACCCCAAAGTTTTTTGCTGCATAGGCAGCGAGTCCCCCCCAGCCACAGCCGATATCAAGTAATCGCATACCGGGTTTTAATTGCAGTTTTTCGCAGATTAAATTTAATTTTTGTTCTTGCGCGAGAGGAAGGTTTTCAGGAACCGTTTCTAAACCTTTCCAGTAGCCACAAGAATATTGCATATAAGGGTCGAGCATCAGGGAAAACAAGTCATTTCCGAGGTCGTAATGTTCTTTTCCAACAATACGAGCACGTTTTAGGGTTTGTAAATTGCGAACACGTGCGACAGCAATTTTCAGTGTATCACTGAAATTGTGAGGTATTTTTTTATCGAGTTTATGGCGTAAGACATATTGGAAAAATATATCTAAACGCTCGCAATCCCACCAACCATCCATATAGCTTTCACCTAATCCTATTGAGCCGTGTTGTAGCACTCGTTTAAAGAAATGGGGGTTGTGTACCTGGATATCGAAAGGGCGGGAGCCATTAATTTTAATGCCAGCTTCACTCAATAATTCAGTAGCAATGCGTTGCCAGGAGTCGATAGTGGTTTTTTGGTTAACGACTTGTTCAGTACTCATCTGATCTCCAATTTTTATCAAAGTGGGATTCAGAGAACTTTATTTGTGACGTATTCGTGGTACAGCAAAACAGGAATATTGACCACCGCTGCACGACAGTCAGTGTATTAGCGTTATTGTTGCTATAAATAAAGCTCAAATCCAGTTTCAGATAACTCTATAAAAAATATAAAACGTTCACATTGAATTTCAATAGAAATTGCACTTAATACTTAGAAATGGCACTTATAACCAAAAAAAGAGTTCTTATAAGACAATTATTTGCTCATCAAAGCTTTTCAAGCTCTTCAATGAGTATTGGAATAAGTCTAGTATATAGAAATGACATTTGTGTGAAAAAAAACGTTATTTGTTGCTTTTTATCTGATTAAGATTGGTTTTTTGGGCTGATTTTATTGAAATTAATGATGAGGCGTAGAGCAAATGGCTCACCTATGATTATAGAGAGCCATTTAGGAATAAAAATTCAATGATTAGATTTTTGGAGAATATCCATAATGGATTGCTTCTGTTTGTTCTAAATGAATTTGGGTTACTGCGGGTTGGGTATTAGCGATAACTTGGCCATCGCGAACAGAATAACGAACAGGGACTTGACGACGCACGGCATCAAAGCCATTTTCTGCAGGTAAAATTAATAAACTAGCTCGGTTTCCTTCACTCACACCATAATCTTGCAAGTTCAATGTACGTGCGCTGTATTCACTAATCAGTTTCAGCCCATCATTGATTTGCTGGTAACCCATTAATTGGCAGACATGTAACCCCATATGCAGTACTTGCAACATATTGGCTGTACCTAATGGGTACCATGGGTCAAATACATCGTCGTGACCAAAGCACACATTAATATCCGCGGCTAGCATCTCTTTCACTCGCGTAATTCCACGGCGTTTTGGATAAGTATCAAAGCGGCCTTGTAAGTGAATATTTACTAGTGGGTTAGCGACAAAGTTAATTCCAGACATTTTTAGTAGGCGAAATAAACGGGAAGTATAAGCGCCATTGTATGAATGCATTGCGGTGGTATGGCTTGCCGTGACGCGAGAACCCATCCCTTGTGCATGTGCTAACGCTGCGACTGTTTCAACAAAACGGGATTGCTCATCATCGATTTCATCACAGTGGACATCAATCAAGCGGTCATATTTTTGTGCTAAAGCAAATGTTTTATGGAGTGATTCCACGCCATACTCACGAGTAAATTCAAAATGTGGAATGGCACCAACGACGTCGGCTCCTAGGCGTAACGCTTCTTCTAACAGGGCTTCGCCATTTGGATAAGACAAAATACCTTCTTGTGGAAAAGCCACAATTTGCACATCAACCCAAGGTGCGATTTCTTGTTTTACCTCTAACATCGCTTTCAGTGCGGTTAATGTCGGATCTGACACATCCACATGAGTACGAACATGTTGAATACCATTGGCAATTTGCCATTTAAGGGTTTGCCACGCTCGATTTTTAACATCATCGTGGGTGAGCATCGCTTTACGCTCTGCCCAACGTTCGATGCCTTCAAAGAGTGTTCCTGACTGGTTCCAGCTTGGTTGCCCCGCGGTTTGAGTGGTATCCAAGTGAATGTGTGGCTCAACGAAGGGAGCCGTAACTAATCCACCTTCACCGTCTAAGCTGTCTGGTAATACTTCACCTTGAGGTTGTGGAAGAATGGCTTGAATTTTTTGATTGTCAATATCAATACGCCACAGGCCATCACGCTCAGGTAAACGGACATTATGGATATGTTTGATAGTTTGGTTAAGCACGGGTCATCTCCGAATCAGTAGTATGGCGGCGATTTAATAATGGGTTAAGGATAGCGTAACATAATGCACCGCCCAACACGGCATTGACAGGAACAATACCTGATAACCAGTTACCTGCGATAACCCCAGCGGCAACGGCGATTAATGCACTGATGTTGACATCACGCATTTTACTGCGATCAAAGGTTTCGTAGCGGTGGCGGTACATGAGGTAGTCGGCGATGATAATTCCGCCAATAGGGGGAATAGCCGCAGATAAGAAAGTTAGCCAGCCAACAAAATTATTATATAACCACAGCGCACATAGCGTTCCAACCAGTCCATTGACAATGGATAAGGTTTTGCTGGATAAGCCGGTGATATTGGCAAACCCTAAACCTGACGCATATAGGGCGTTATCGTTAGTTGTCCAAATATTTAAACCCAAAACGATAATTGCGGGTAATAGTAAACCTTGGGCAATCATCACATCTGAGATATCTGCCATACCTAATGATGCCGCACCAGCAGCTCCAAAGATAAACATCAATGAATTACCAAGGAAAAAAGCAATAATGGCGACAAGCACCGCAATCTTAGGTTTTCGTCCGAAACGCACAAAATCAGCTGTTAATGTTCCAGCACTCACAAAAGACCCCACTACCATGGCTAAGGCAAGGTTAAAATCGATAGGTTTTGCGGGGACGACTGCCTGCAATGCACTCATTCCACCCATGTCAGTGATAGCAAGGTAGACGGAATAACTGCCGAGTATCGCAATGGCAGGAACTGCAACGATTGACAGTATAGTTAGAGCAGAAATACCGAAAAAAACCGTAACGGTCATTAAGACCCCTGAAATACCAATCAACCAGTTGATATCCCAACCCGTGGCTTTACCAACAGGAATGGCAAACATCGCAACACCGACACCAAACCAGCCGACTTGTGTGCCACCTAATAGGAAAGAGGGGAGCCATGAGCCTTTAATACCAAAGGAATAACGAGCAAGAAGGTGGGTAGTTAAGCCTGTTTTAGAACCAATAAAACCAAGAAATGCGGTGTAGATACCAAGAAGAAGATTACCGATAAGAACTGCGAGGAAGAAATCATGAAAATCAAGACCGGTACCGAGAGCGCCTCCGGTCCACATACTGGCGGAAAAGAACGTTAAACCTAGCATCACAAAGGTTAATGCTAGTCCGCCTTTCCGCGCGGATATGGGCACGGGGCCATGGCTATAATTTTTATCGTCAGGCACGATTGTCTCCAGTTATTTTTCTCAGGCCAAAAAAATCCGACGCATTTTATAGCCATCAAAATAAAAAGCAAACGTTTTCGTTGATGGTTTAAAAGAATTAATGTGTCCAGAAATAATTTAATTTATGGAATTAAAAATAGGAAAAATAAATAATTGAGGGTTTAAATTACCTTATTTTTCAGTAATTCAATGCATTCTTGTGCACCACGTTTAAGCGCATGACCTTGCAAACATACCACATGAATAGGCAGTTTGAAGCCATTTGGAGTATTTTTAAACTCAAGGGGTTTTAGTGAACCATCGTGTAATTTATCTTTAATCAGTGATAAAGGAAAATTTCCCCATCCCATACCACTTTCGACTAAACCGAGAGCTAAAGAAAAACTGTCTGTTTTCCAATAATTACTAGAAACTAGAATGCGTATATCACTCAATTCACGTTGACGACTTGCAATAATTATTTGGCGGCTTTCAACAAGGTCTTCGATATAGAGTGACGTTTTATTTTGCAAAGAGGGATGTTTAGCCGAAATGGTGGCAATAATTGATTCTTCGCCAATGTAATGAAATTGCTCTTGGGAATTAACATTTAAACCGCCAAAGACAATCGCGAGATGAATTTGTTTTTCATGTAGTAACGGTAAAAGATCATCTTGAGGTGCGGTAATCAGCTCAATATGCAGTAAAGGGTAACGCTGGCTTAAAATATGTAGAGCGTCAAAGAGTAAATTGGCATTAATACCTGCCGCAATACCAATAGTCAGCGTGCTTTCAACGCCTTGAGTCAATTCTAAAGAAAACGTATTGAGCTGCGATAAGTTAGCGACAATATGTCGTGCATAGGGGGCTAATGAAAGCGCTTTTTCAGTGGGTTTAGGCTCCCGAGAGTGTCTATCAAATAGTTCAAATCCAAGTTCAGCTTCTAGATTAGCGACTGCCATACTGACTGCAGATGGCACGCGTTTTAATGCCCTAGCCGCTGCAGAAAATGAGCCTTTATCTAACACGGTGAGAAAAATCGTTAGGTTATCGCTATTAAATGGCATGATTGACCTTTCAATAAAATTGATAGAAGCTGACTTTTATTATCATTGAATAATATTTATTTTACCACCTTGTTGATAATGATATTTTTGGAGGTGGGAAAATGCAGGGGATTAAACGTAAAATTGTTTTTGTAACGGCTTATGAGGTTATTGGCTGGTTAATTTCAGCGTTGGCATTGGCTTTTCTTTCCGGTAATTCAGCGGAAACAACAGGCCCATTAGCTTTAGTCATAACGACTATTGCAGTGAGCTGGAACTTTATTTTCAATACTGCATTTGAATATTGGGAATCAAAACAAAAATCACGCATTAGAACCTTTAGGCGCCGGTTTGTACACGCTATATTATTTCAATTAACGTTAGTGATTTTTTTAATTCCTTTAATTGCATGGTGGTTATCAATTAGTCTTTTACAGGCGTTAATACTCGACTTCGCCTTAATTATTTTTATCCCAATTTATACTTTCTTTTTTAATTGGGCCTTTGATAAGATTTTTGGATTGCCTAAATCTGCCTTACCGCAAGAGAATAACGCCACATCATAAAAAAGTAAGAAAATTATCGTGTTTCCTTGCGTACTAACATTGTGCAGAAGGAAACACGAATCACACCGATTATTTTAATAACCTAGCCTTAACGGATTTCCCTTTAATTTTCCCCTGCTGTAAATGCTTGCGAGCATGTTCGGCAACCTCACGTTTGAGTGCCACATAGGCATGGGTAGGGTGGATCACAATCTTGCCAATATCGTCGCCATTGAGGCCAACTTCTCCGGTCAAGGCACCTAAAATGTCGCCGGGGCGTATTTTGGCTTTTTTACCGCCATCAAGGCATAAGGTCACCATCGTCGCTTCTAATGGAGTGACTCGTAAACCTGTTGGTTCGGCTTGCCAATTAAGCTTCATGTTTAACATTTCTTCTAGAGCATTGGCCCGCTGGGCTTCTTCTGGTGCACATAAACTAATTGCTAAACCGCTTTCACCGGCGCGTGCAGTTCGGCCGATGCGGTGAACATGCACTTCAGGATCCCATGATAATTCATAGTTAATCACCATTTCGAGGGCTTTAATATCTAACCCGCGGGATGCGACATCCGTAGCCACTAATACACGGCTACTTCCATTAGCAAAACGCACAAGAGTTTGGTCACGCTCACGCTGTTCCATATCACCATGAAGCACTAGGACACTTTGTTTGCTTGCAGTTAAGGCATCATAAACAGCTTGGCAATCTTTTTTAGTATTACAGAAAACGACGCAAGAAGCGGGCTGTTCACGGCTCAAGAGCTTTTGTAATAATGTAATTTTTTCGTGACGCGCAACTTCATAAAATTGCTGCTCAACCGCGGGAAGTTCATCAACACTATTGATTTCAATGGTTTGTGGATTATTTTGAATTTGCTGGCTAATTCGTGCAATTTCATCTGGCCAAGTAGCTGAAAATAATAATGTTTGCCTATTAATTGGTGCGTAGTCAATGATGGTTTCAATATCTGGCATAAAGCCCATATCGAGCATTCGGTCTGCTTCGTCTAAAACCAATGTTTGCAAGGCATCAAGTTGTACTGTTTCACGATTTAGATGATCAAGTAAGCGCCCCGGTGTAGCAACAATGATATGTGCTGCATGAGCAAGGGAGTCGCGTTGTACGCTAAAAGGTACACCACCGCAGAGTGTTAAAATTTTGATATTAGGGATAGCGCGAGCTAAACGGCGCAATTCATTGGCGACTTGATCTGCCAGTTCGCGAGTTGGGCATAAAACTAATGACTGAGTTTTAAATAACTTGGCATCAATATGTTGTAATAAGCCCAGACCAAAAGCAGCAGTTTTGCCGCTGCCAGTTTTAGCTTGTGCTCGAACGTCTTTACCAGCAAGGATCGGAGGAAGAGCGGCAGCTTGGATCTGCGTCATGTTTAGGTAGCCTAACTCTTGCAAGTTAGCGAGTTGTTCCGCAGAAAGCGCATTTAGGTCAGCAAATGAAGTCACAATACAATCTCAAATAGAATAAAAGGCATAATGGGGCTAATAATACTATTCCTACCTTACTCTGTCTGTTTTTAATTCGTTATTAATGTAGAACCTGGTTATCACTGATATAGTTCAAAATTAAATCAACAGGAAGTGATGAAATGGAAAATTTACAACAGCGGTTGATAACACAAGACGAGAAAAACACCTTTTTACTCTATTTTGTATCAACAACCCTTAGCACCACTAAAAAGCGGTGCTAAGAAGAGTGGATTATTCAATATTGATATTTTAGATAGGACCTAAATTTGTCATTACTGCATATATGAGAGCGACAATAGAAATGGCTATCCATGTGAAGACTAATGGCCAAATAAATCTCACCCATTGTGTATAAGGAATTTTTGCCGTTGCAAGTACAGCCATTAAAATTCCTGATGTTGGGTTAATACAGTTAACAACACCTTCTCCAAGTAATACAGTTTGCACCGTCGTTTGGCGAGTAATTTCTAATAAATCTCCCATTGGCGTGAAAATAGGTACAAGCACTGCCGCTTCACCAGAACCAGATGAAATAAAGAAGTGCATAATTGCTGCGGTTGCGAACATGGAAAGGGCAGATAAAGTCTTCGGTAAACCGTCCATCATTGAAATAATGGCATTAACGATGGTATCCAGAATCATGCCATCAGATAATACGATAGCAATCGCACGAGCCATACCAACGATAAACGCGCCGCCTACCATTCCTGCACAACCTTTTAAGAAACCAGTAGCAATGGTATTAGGCGACATACGGTTTAAAATACCCACGCCAACGCCTAAAATGATAAACATTGCCATCATCTCTTTTTCTCCCCAGCCCCACTCAACGGCACCGAAAATAAATCCGATTAAGCAGAATGCGCTATAGGAAAGGGTGATGACATGCAAAGCTGAAATTTTAGAGGTTTGGTGTTCGTCAGTATTAATTTCAATATCAGGTCGAACCATACCTTTGTTACGGCATTTTTTGGTATAAATCGTTAAAAATAAAATACCCGCGATAACAAATGCAATATAAATTGCCATTCTAAAACCGAGACCGGATAACAACGGGACGTCGGCTAAACCTTGAGATAGGCCAACTGTCATTGGTGCCATGATTGAGGCGTTAAAGCCCGAATAAGCCGCGACATAGACTAAAGCGGCACCAAATTTATCGTCCATTCCCACGGATTTAGCAACTAAAAGACCGATAGGAACAAATGCAATAATTGAGTTAACGACAATTCCTGTTGTTCCTAAAATAGAAAAAACGACAAAGAATATACTGATTAGTAAAAAGTCATTAAGCCTTTTACTGCGCGAGATATTATTGAGTACTTTTTTGATAGCCCCAGTTTCTTCAAGAAGATGTAAAGCACCTCCAGTGAAAATAATCAAAAAGATAATAGGAGCTGCTTTGATTAGACCATCGGCAATTGAGGTGAAAATTTGTCCTGGCAAAATGCCATGTTGTTCAGGTAAGCGTTCATAACTACCGGGAATGGTGTAAGAACTAGATACTTTTGTTTCTATACCATCTTTTACCATGGTGATGACTTTTGTTTCTGATGCATATTGCCCCGCGGGAACGATCCACGTCGCAATGCCTGCCAATACTAAGATAAAAAACAAAAGCACATAAGGATTTAAGCCTTCAGAACGTTTTTTAGGTGGTGTTGTTGTGTTTGTTGACATCGTTGTCATAGAGTTTCCTATTGGATTATTTTTTATTGTGTAATGCGTTGTAATACATTGAAAAATAGTTGAGCACGCTCTGTGAGCGACGGTATTTCTAAATATTCTTTATCACTGTGCTGGTAACCACCAATCGGGCCTAACCCATCTACAGTGGCAGTTCCGACACCCGCAGTAAAAGAGGCATCAGAGCCACCGCCAGTAGAAACATCGAGTAAATCAATATTTAGTTGTGCAGCTTCTTCTTTAATGATGTTGATAAGAACGGTGCTTTCATCCGTTTTAGCCATAGGTGGGCGATTAATTCCGCCGGTTAAGGTGAGTTTGATACCGTCTAATATTGGTGTACTACACACTTCCCTGACTTTTTTATCGATTTCAATACCTTGTTCTTCAGACGAGATACGAACATCGATTTCTGCTCTGGCATTCGGTGCGACAGTATTAACGGAGGTTCCGCCAGAAATTAAACCAACGTTAACGGATAGGCCTTTATCATGAGCTGAGAGTGCGTGTAGGCTTTGAATTTTATATGATAGTTCCTGAATTGCACTAATACCTGCTTCAGGTGCGATACCTGAATGTGAGGCTTTCCCTTCAATATTTAACACATAAGTCCCAACACCACGGCGAGCACTCACTATCGCGCCATTGGCACGCGCAGGTTCCATCACAAGTGCGTAGCGTTTTCCTAAAGCACATTGTTCAATGACACCGCGAGATGAAATAGAACCAATTTCTTCGTCACAATTGAGGAGAATCTCAATATTTTTATAGCGAATGTCTTGATTATCATAAAGTTGTTTCATGACTTGATATACCATGACATGACTGCCTTTCATATCAATCACGCCAGGGCCATAAGCGCGGTCACCTTCAATGCTAAAAGGACGTTCAGTAACGGTACCTTTAGGAAAAACGGTATCTAAATGCAATAAAATTAATATATCAGCCTTTGTTGATGGGTGATAAATTCGATAATTATTACCGAGTGATTCATTTTCAATGATTTCGACTTCGAACCCCATTTCGCGATATTTTTCACACCAGACAGCAGCGTGGTTATCTACACCTTCTTTGTCATAAGAACCTGATTCAATATTGACTACTTGTTTAAGTAGCGCAAGCATACTGGCTTCATGCACTGAAAAGTTATTATTCATAATTGTTTCCTTATATTGTCTCTACTACAAAATTAAGTTGTTTTTATTGTGGTAAATTTAATTTTAGGTAATATAAAAACAGAGTTTATATTAAGTTAAATTTATATAATTCAGATTTTCGCTAAATAAAACGTGGCTTTTATTAAAGATAAGAACAAAAGATAAAATTCAAATTTACTAATAATAATTGTGTTTTTTTTTGATTCTCATTGTTTGTATTGTGGAAAACTAATGCCCCAAATTTTTATGCTCAAGCGAGTCATATCACAGTAAAGGATATAACCAATATCGATACTTGATGCTTGAATCATAGGCATTTTTTGACTGTATCATAATAAATAATTTGTATACAAGATGATTCTTCACTAAAAAATTAAACCCATATAGAGAGTAATTTTACGAAGATATGTAATATGGAATACATTACTGAATTTGTTCGAGCAAATTTGAATTTATAATGAATAGTTCTGCACTAGGCTAAATTGAGATTCTTTAAGAAAAAGTGATTAGAATAATTTATAAAATATATAGTGGTCATGCATTTTTCTAATAATTTAAATAGCGGTAGCATTTCATTTATCATAGTTTGTAATAGTTATTGTACTTTTTTTAAACAAAAAATTGGGGTGATTAAATTAAAAATAACTCAATCAAATTTAGTCTCTGTGCCTATCTTATAAATAGTCCTTGAGCATATTGTTGCTTGATAGCCATTCTTTTGCGTGTTGATTTGCATTAATCGAATTGTTATAGCTTTCAAGTGATATAGCTCATTATAAGAAATAAAGTAAAAGAGAATAACTTTCTCTTATATGCCTATTGTGCAGTATAAGAAGAGGAAAAATAGGTATGAGTACTAGGGTTCATGTTAAATCAACGACAGAATATCTACTAAATAATTACATTGCGTGATGATATATTTAACTTTAATAAAACATTTATTGTTTTGTTTTAGTGGGTTATGTATTTTTTATGGATTGGTCGGTTGTGGAAGATAAACAAAATAATAATATTGTGACGGCTCGCTCATTTATGGGAAACGCATCAACATTATGAATTAAAAGGAAATTAATTCTTTAATAGAAAATTTTTCTCTTAATTTGAATAAAGACACCAATTTTTAGAAAAAATTTTCTATTTCCCTATGGCATATTCTTTTTAGCAACAAATATAAAGATATCACTTTTATTTTACTATATTGGGTTTTAGATTATGACTAAGAATATTGCTACAATTTTAATTCATGGTGGAAAGCAGCAAGATACCGTTAATCATGCTATTTTCCCTGCTATTACAACAGCCAGTACTTTTGTTCAGCAAAGTTTAACAGAGCATGGTGAATATTGTTATTCACGTTGCAGCAACCCAACGCGTTATGCATATGAAACCTTATTAGCAGAAATTGAAGGTGGAAGTTATGCAACAGCAACCTCATCCGGTGTGGCGGCTTCAAGTTTAGTCTTAAATTTATTACCAAAAGACTCGCATATTATTGCGATGAAAGGTGTTTATGGTGGAACATTTCGGTTATTTGAACGAGTTTCAACCATTAATAGCGGTCATCAAATAGATTATGTAGATTTGAATAACCTTGATGAAGTTAAAACAAAAATAAAAGAGAATACGCGTTTAATTTGGATTGAAAGCCCAACTAATCCATTATTGGAGTTAGTTGATATCAATGCGATTTGTTCACTTGCAAAAAAACATAATATTTTGACTTGTGTTGATAATACATTTGCAACAGCTTGGAACCAAAAGCCGTTAGAATTAGGTGCTGATTTAGTGATGCTATCGGCAAGTAAATATATTGGCGGTCATTCCGATTTAATTGGTGGTGCTGTGATCACCCAAAGGGAAGACTTAGCCAGCCGCCTTGATTTTCTAAAAACGACTTTAGGAGCAATTGCTTCTCCTTTTGACGCCTACCTTGCTTTACGTGGATTAAAAACATTAGCGTTACGTATGGCGGCACAATGCAGCAATGCAGCGCAAGTTGCTAGCTATTTGTCTACGCACCCGAAAGTGGAACAGGTTTATTACCCAGGATTAGCTTCACATCCTCAATATGAATTATGTAAAAAGCAAATGCGTACAGGTGGAGCAGTTGTGACAATTAAATTGAAAGGGGATATTGAAGATACTAAAACGTTTTTATCTAAAGTTAATTACTTTGTATTAGCCGAATCATTGGGTGGTGTTGAAAGCATGGTAAACCATTCGGCAACGATGTCACATGGGTCGATGACAAAAGAAGAAAGGGAAAGTATCCATGTATATGACACCACATTACGTTTATCTGTAGGTATTGAAGATATCACTGACTTATTAAATGATTTAGAAAACGCACTATCTTAATTTATTAAAATCAAAATAAAATTAAAATATAATAAGAGAGCATCTAATGAATGATTATGGAATTTGGACCATCGTCACGCCAATGGTGACGATACTTTTAGCCATTTTTACACGACAAGTTATATTATCGTTATTGCTGGGGATTATAGTTGGTTTTACCGTTATATATGACCATAATATATTATTGGGTATAAACGGAACGCTCGATGGTATTATTAATACGTTTGCATCACCGGGAAATACAAAAACTATCCTATTTATGGTAATGATTGGCGGTATTATGCGGCTAGTCGTTGTTACTGGTGGTGTGCGATCATTAGTTAAATTATTAACAAATAAAACAAGGTTAATTAAAAATAAAAAAGCTGTTCAATTAATGGCGATGATTATTACATCATTAATTTTTATTGAAAGTTCAATTAACCAATTAATTGCTGGAGCATCAACAAAAACATTAGCGAAGAAATACGGTGTTTCGCCAGAAAAAATGTCCTATATTGTACAAACTTCCTGCGTATCAGTTTGTTCATCAGCCATGATTAACGGCTGGGGAGCGGCAATGATGGGTGTTATTGGTGTACAAATATCTAAAGGTTTAATTACTGGAGAGCCATTTGAAATTTTAGCAGGCTCAATGGTATTTAATATCATGGCGTGGTTTTCTTTAGCTTCAGTATTATTTTATATTTTCTCCAATGTTTCTTGGGGACCAATGAAAAAAGCGGATTTACGCGCAGAGCAGCAAGCTTTAACTTTATTGTCTGCTGAAGAAACTGAGCAGGATGATGAAGATATTATTGAGCATCCTAATTGCCATACCTCTCTTAACTTTTTTATTCCAATTTTATCAACAGTATTAATGGTACCTATTGCGCTTTATATCACTGGTAATGGTGATTTTAGTAAAGGTAGTGGCTCAACATCGGTATATTGGGGAGTCATGTTTGGAACTTTAGTCTCTTTTGTGTGGTTCTTAGCGCGTCGTGTGCTTAATATTGAGACTTTCTTTAAAGAGTTATACATCGGCTATGCCAGCATGGTAAAAATTAGTTCAGTGATGATCCTCGCTTTTTTAATGGGAACCGTTTCTTCAGATTTAAACACTGGTGCTTATATAGCTGAAATTACCTCTGGTGTCATTTCACCGGCTTTCTCAATCGGTTTTATATTTTTAATTAGTGCGGTGATGTCATTAGCAACTGGAACATCGTGGGGGACATTTGCGATTATGATCCCAATCGGTGTGCAATTAGGGCTTTCAGTCGGAATGCCTGTTGAATATATGATTGGTGCCGCAATAGCAGGTTCAATTTATGGGGATATGACATCACCCATTTCCAGTGATGCGATTGTGGCCTCTATGGCAACAGATTGTGACCATATTGAGCATATTCGTACCCAAATGCCTTATGCCACGGTGACTGCCGCTTTTGCGCTGATGGTTTATCTCTATTTAGGTTTCACATATTAATAAGGTGAATAATATAATGAGCATTAAACAACGATTAGCTGCAATAAATAAAATAGATCTACTTCAAGGACCAACACCGTTAGCAAAATTAAATAATCTTTCAGAATATTTAGGCCGTGATATTTATATTAAGCGTGACGATATGACCCCCCTAGCAATGGGGGGCAATAAACTGCGAAAATTGGAATATATTATTGCAGATGCGATACAAAAAAAGTCTAAGGTGATTGTTACGGCAGGGGCTATTCAATCAAACCATGTTCGCCAAACAGCTGCAATAGCATCAATGTATGGTCTGGAATGTGTCGCATTATTAGAAAACCCATTACAGAGTTTGAATTCATTATTTTTAACAAATGGTAATAAACAACTGACAGATTTATTTAATGCCCGCTGTTATTTTTGTGATGAGTTAACCGACCCAAGCTTACAAATGCAAGCGTTAGTTGAATCCCTTAGATTGCAAGATGCTTATATTGTACCTATTGGTGGTTCTAATGCTTTAGGGTCATTAGGTTATGTTAATTGTGCATTAGAAGTTGCCGAGCAGACTCCTAAAGATATTGAATTTGCCGCAGTTATTGTTGCTTCTGGTAGCGCAGGAACGCATGCAGGGCTAGCTATGGGATTACAATCGGTATTTCCTCAAACTCCAGTGATAGGTGTTACCGTTTCAAGAACAGTTGCGCAGCAACAACCTAAGGTAGAAACCTTACAGCAGGAAATTGGTAAATTATTAAACCTGACAGATTTTCCTAAAGTGAATCTGTGGGATCAGTATTTTTCACCTTGCTATGGTCAGCCGAATAACAAGGGCCAACAAGCCATTGAGCTATTAGCTCAAAAAGAAGGAATACTACTTGACCCTGTGTATACCGGTAAAGCCATGGCGGGTTTAGTTGATCATATTTTAAAAGAAAGTATTGATGGCAATCAGCCATTACTTTTTATTCATACTGGCGGAGCACCCGCTATTTTTGCTTATTCTGAAATCAATGTAGCAACGATTAAATAGACTTTTGATAATGCGATTTACTTATGAAAATTAATACCAAGGTTATTCATGGTTACCCCATGACAGATAAATATACCGGAAGTTCTTCTATTCCGTTATATCAATCATCCACATTTTCACAAGCCAATATTGAGGAAAGTTACGACCATATTTATTCGCGTTTTTCCAATCCAACAAGAGATGCATTAAGTGAGGCAATTTGCGCGATTGAAAACGCGAAATTTGCTGAGATTTTTTCATCAGGAATGGCAGCAATAAGCGCAGTATTACTTAATTTTAGCCAGGGTGACCATATTGTTGCTTGCAAAAATATTTACGGTGGTTCTTTCCAGTTAATGACTGAATTTCTGCCTCGTTATGGCATTTCAGTGACATTTGTTGATGCGACTAACCCAATGAACTATCAGCAAGCAATAACGGAGAATACCAAAGCGTTTTATATTGAAACGCCATCTAACCCCACATTACAAGTGACTGATTTAAAATCTGTTATTGAAATTGCGCAACAGCATAATATTATTACCATCTGTGACAATACCTTTATGACGCCATTGTTATCAGATGTTATCTCTCTTGGAATTGATTTTTCTATTAATAGTGCGACTAAATTTATAAATGGCCATAGTGATGTGATCTTGGGGACAGTAGCAACGAATAACCCTGAATATGCGAGGTGGTTACATAAGTCTGCGGTGGCTATTGGCAGTATTGCAGCTCCATTTGATAGCTGGCTGACGATGCGTGGTTTAAAATCAATGGCAATGCGAGTTGAACGAGCTAGTGAAAATGCGCAAAAGCTTGCAGAATATCTGAATGAGCACCCAAAAGTACAACGCGTTTTTTATCCGGGGTTAGCTTCACACCCAAACCATATGATTCATATGCAACAGTCCAAAAATGGCGGAATGGTGGTTTCCTTTGATTTGGGTAGCTATGACAATGTAAAACAATTTTTAGAAGCAATTCGTATTCCACTCGTTGCGGTCAGCTTAGGGGGAATTGAATCAATTATTTCCTACCCTAAAATGATGTCTCATGCGTGTATCCCTGAAGAGGAAAGATTACTGCAAGGCGTAACGGATGGATTATTGCGGTTCTCATTGGGCTGTGAAGATATAGATGATTTACTCGCTGATGCCGATTTTGCTTTATCGCAGGTACAGTAATTAGGCCATTAGTAACGCATTTTTACTTCTGAGTGATACCTACCACACACCTAAAAAACGCCCATAATATTTTAAGCCCTCTAAATAGTCTGATTTATTTAGAGGGTTTTTACTTCACAAAATGCATATTTGAACGATATAAAACTAAAGACAAAGCTCTTTATTCGCTGGGGTTAATTGAGCGCTTTGTTGGATATGTCTTAAAGTTTCTGTCGCCAGCAGCGCAGTGGCTTCATAAAAAGCATTCCCGCTTTGCAATTGCATTTTTTCTAAATAGCGATATACCCAAGGTAAAAAATGTATTTCTAGTAATTCACGTAACAGTTCTGGTTTATTTTCAATCACCCAGGCAGTGAGAAGAAATATTAGCCCCACATGATCTTCGGGTTCTTTTTGATTTAATTCAATATTGATTTGGTTATTACGAAGCCATGCTCTTAATTCAAGTGTCGAAATACCAAAAATAACATTTTCTTTATCAAGATAAACAGAACCCCAAGGTGGTGCAGGTAATGCATAAGGGCCAATAAATAAGCGCTGGTAGGCTTCTTGTAAAGTTTCTGATTCAGAAAGACTATCTTGAAAAAGTTTATCAATACGTTGGCAATCATAATCCTGAGTAAATGGCCACTCAGCTAACCATTCGCTCGTCGTAAATAAATCAATTAGTTTATTTACGCGTGCATCAGAAGGGTCATAATAAAATAATGCCCCCAAAGTTTGCGCGCAAAGCGAAAAATCTGCCAATAATTTTTGTTCCATATTTGTCCACTTGCTATGTTGATGATGACGCTTTGGTGCGATCGTAGCGAAACATGCGATTGTTGTCGATGATAAGAAGGTAATTAGCCCCCTTATCATCGTAAAAACAATGGAATAGTCGTTATCCGGCGATAGCCATACCTACCGTCATATGTAGCCCGTAGAAAATGCCTCTACCAATCAATTCACCAAAAATCACCAATAATACGGCGACTAATAGCCCGATAATTGAAGGGTTTTTCATTTTAACATGTGGGTAAATCCAGAAAGCTAGCCCTAATGTTAAGCAAACAGTACGCCAACCCATCAGTGAAGCATAATCTGGAACAAGCTCTGATGCTTTCTGTACAGAGCTTTGGATAGAGCCTAATTCAAACCCCTGTGCCGTCACCAAAATACTACTCGCAACCACTGCAACAATACTGATTAATGTAAAGAAACGGACGTTATTGATATCATAGCTTGCTATGCGTAATAAAAATGCGGCAAGAACAGGCCCTGCAATAAAGCTGGTTAGGATAAATTGCAAACTACCATAGTGATTAAACCAAGTTGGGACGGTATCAATTTGGTAAACGCGGGATATGGCATAAATAAATATTGCCGCAAAAATGATAGTGATAATTAACCAAATAGTACCAATAGACTTGGGCATTTTTTTCAATAATGACAGTAACCAATATATTCCACCTAAGGCAAAGAATATTGAGCCACTGACTATTTCGTTACTCAGAGCGGAATGACCAACACGTATCATTGAATTGAAGGCACGCATCGGCGAACCCATATGCAACATGGATAGTAAAAAGCCAATTCCCATTAACGCCCACAAACCAAACATGCTCATCACTATTTTATGATGCTGCTCTTGTAAGGGTTTTATTAACAATACCAGAGCCATGAGAATAAATGCACCAGCAACACTTTGGCCTATAACAGTGAAGAAGATTAACGGATATTCATGTAAGCCTGCGCCCATTTTAAACTTCCTCCGGATTCGCTAAATAACCTGTGGTGTCACCAACAGGGCGACAATTTGCATTGAGATTTAACACAATATTGGGTTTGGTATAATGTGCAGCGGGTAGAGGTGCTATCTCATTGATTGTGCCGTATTTTGCACGTAGTTCTTCAATGGGCCCAAAATCTAATGCACGTAGCGGGCAAGACTCAACACAAATGGGTTTTTTGCCTTCAGCCACACGTTCATAGCAGCCATCACATTTAGTCATATGCCCTTTAACTGCATCAAACTGAGGTGCACTATAAGGACATGCCATATGGCAATAACGGCAACCAATACAAACACTTTCATCGACAATGACAAAGCCGTCCTCACGTTTGTGCATCGCGCCACTTGGACAAACTTTAACGCAAGCAGGGTCCTCACAATGGTTGCATGAAATGGAAAGATAATAAGAGAATACATTTTGATGCCATGCACCATCTTGCTCTGTCCAGTCGCCGCCTGCATATTCATAAATACGACGGAAATGAACATCAGCGGATAAGTTTTTAAAATCTTTACAGGCGAGTTCGCACGTTTTGCAGCCCGTACAGCGTTGTGTATCAATATAAAAACCATATTGTTGTGACATACCGGGCTCCTTATAGTTTTGCAATTTCAACTAAGTTAGTATGCTGAGGGTTCCCCTTAGCAAGCGGTGAAGGGCGTTGAGTCGTGAGGACATTAATACACCCGCCTTGGTCTACTTTTTTGCCAAACATATCGGCATCTAACCAAGCCCCTTGGCCCATAGCAGTCACGCCTGGCATGATCCGTGGTGTCACTTTCGCTGGAATATGAACTTCACCTCGGTCATTGAAAACCTTGACCATATCACCCTGTTTAATACCACGTGCTTTGGCATCTATAGGGTTAATCCATATTTCTTGGCGACAAGCTTGTTTTAAGATATCAATGTTGCCATAACTTGAGTGTGTTCTGGCTTTATAGTGAAACCCTGTCATTTGTAATGGGTATTTTTTATTAAGACTATCGGTATGGCTTTCAAAGCCTTCGGTATAAATTGGCAGCGGGTCAATCACATCATCTGGTGCTAATTGCCATGTTTTTGCTATTTCAGCTAGGCTTTCTGAGTAAATTTCTATTTTTCCTGAAGGCGTCTTCAGTGGATTAGCTTGAGGGTTATCTCGGAAGGCTTTAAATCCAATGACATGCTCATCTGGGCATTTGTGCTTGAAAATACCCACGGTTTTCATTTCTTCATAAGTTGGCATATCAGGGAAGCGTTCGCGACTTTTTTCACATAAATATTTAACCCATTCGTGTTGGGTGCGGCCTTCGGTAAATTTCTGTTCGACATCAGGGCCTAAGCGTTTAGCTATTTCTGACAAAATTTCATAGATGGGCTTACGCTCAAATTTAGCGCTAGTGGCTGGTTGGCCTAAGATCATGTACGACATGTTTCCTGCGGACTCGCTAGGAATAAGATCTTCTTGTTCGGTAGGCATTAAATCAGGTAGTAAAATATCGCAATATTTTGCAGAGGCCGTCATGAAGTGGTCGATGCCGACAATCATTTCGCATTTGCTGTCATCTTGTAAAATTTCATGGGTGCGAGCGATATCACTATGCTGATTTATCAATGTATTACTGGCATAGCACCATAAAAATTTAATGGGAACATCTAATTTATCTTTCCCTTTGATACCATCATGAATAGCTGTCATTTCGGTACCGCGTTCGATGGCATCAGTCCATGTGAAAACAGAAATCTGAGTTTTTACTGGGTTATCGAGCATCGGGAACCATTCAACACCGGAATCATAAGTACCTTCACGACAGCCTGAATTTCCACCACTAATGCCAACATTACCAGTAATAATGGCTAACATGGCAATTGCTCGAACGGTTTGTTCACCATTTGAATGACGTTGAGGACCCCAACCTTGAACAATATAAGCGGGTTTTGCTTGGCCTATTTCACGGGCTAACTTAATGATTTTATCTGCTGGGATACCTGTAATTTTAGCGGCCCACTGTGGTGTTTTAGCTATACCATCAGCACCTTGGCCTAAAATATACGCTTTATAGTGACCATTTTTAGGTGCCGAAGCTGGCAAGGTTTTTTCGTCATAGCCGATACAGTATTTATCGACAAATTCTTGGTCGACCATATCCTCAGTAATAATCACGTAAGCCAATGCGGCAGCAAGTGCACCATCAGTACCAGGACGAATAGGTAACCATTTATCTTCTCTACCAGAAGCAGTGTCATTATAACGAGGGTCAATGACTATCATGCGCGCATTTGAACGTTCGCGCGCTTGTTCGACATAATAAGTGACACCTCCGCCACTCATACGAGTTTCGGCAGGGTTATTACCAAACATCACAACTAGTTTTGTATTTGCAATATCATCGGGGCTATTTGCTTCTTGGGAGCCGTATAGGTAATTCATACCTGCACGAATTTGTGCAGTACTATAACTGCCGTAGCGGCTCAGGAAACCACCACATGAATTCATTAAGCGATAAGGAACATTTGAGTTGGTGATATTACCGCCATCAACGCCAGTACCATATAAAACGTGAACGGCTTCATTACCATAATTTTTTAGAATATCGCGTAAGCTATTACCAACAGTATCAAGGGCTTCTTCCCATGAAATTCGGACAAATTTGCCTTCACCACGTTTACCCACACGTTTCATTGGGTATTTCAATCTATCTGGGTGATTCATTCTTCTGCGGATTGAGCGACCACGCAGGCAAGCTCTGACTTGATGATTACCATATTCATCTTTTCCCGTGGTATCAGATTCAACCCAATATACCTCATCGTCACGCACATGGAGGCGTAATAGGCAACGGCTACCACAATTAACGGTACATGAACTCCAAACGGCTTTTTCTTCAGGGGATGTTGAGTTTTGAGAGGTATCGATTGCTTTTGCATTAAAAGGAAGTGATAAACCGCCAACTGCAGCAAATAAACCGCCAGCAGCGCCAGATTTCACGACATTGCGCCTTGAGATAGGGCTATTTAATAATTTATTTTTTGTATTCATTGATATTAGCCTTTATGACCATATTAAATATAGTGTTATTCAGGGGCTATCTTACTCTGACATATTTAGTTTTTTTTGCGCCATATCAACGAAGTTATATTTGCAAAACTGGTAACTTTTTTATAATAAATAAATATTAATGATAATTGATATCATTATAACGTTATGAATAAAAACAGGTTTTATTTTTATTGCTCGTGTCTAAAAATTTAGAAATGTTAATATTGAGTTTTGTAGAGAAAATATTTCTCTCGGTAAGGCCATTTTCGGAAAATAGGGAGAAGACTTTTAGTCATATAGTTGGAAAATAATAATAAATTTCTCTAGGAACATTGATTGCTCTGAAAAAACAATAAAATTTATTATTATTTTTTGGAATGAAAAATAAATACAGAATAACTAACTATAAAGTGAACATCTAATATCCAATTAAGGTGTACTTTTTTATTGAAAATAATTGTTATTATCAGTGTTGGTTAATTAAATTCAATATTGAGAGTGATAGATTGAGCAAAACCTGCTGGTGGCTTACCGACAGAGCGGCTTTTTTGTACTGCAAGTAAAGCGGCTTGATCTAATAAATCATTTCCTGAACTGCTTGCTAAGCGAATTAAACTAATTTCTCCGGTTTGGCTTAATTGAAATTGAATAGTTGCGATACCACGGTTTTTCATTTTTTTTGCGCGGCGAGGGTATTGCTTGTTTCGCTCAACTTCTTGGCGCAGTTTTTCTCGATAGGCATTAATTAGTTGGCTATTCGTGTCACTAGTCGCATGTTGGTTTTTGGGGCCTTTAATTCCTGCTGATTGAGAAGAAACAAGGTCACCGGCTTTTTGTTGTTGTGCGATTGGCAAATCATTTTTAATTTCGGAATCAGCTTGTTTGCTGGGGTTTTCAGTTCTTTTAGTGAGTTCTTTGGGTTTTACGGGTTCTTTTTGTGTTTTGATCACCTTTTTTTGCTTTTTAGGCACAACAACGGCGGCATTTTCAATAATTGGGCTGGGTTCTATTTTTACCTCACTAGGGAGTTCTATCGGTTGAAGGAGCTCTTCAGGTTCTGCAACGTTAACCGCTTGAGTTAATGCGATCGATATAATCGGCGCATCCTGTTGTGCTTGGTTTTTTAAGGATAATGATTGAGCCGTAACATAGGTTAAGTACCCAATAACAAGAATATGCAGGGTTATGGATAGCGTAAAAGTGATTAATTTTCGACTCATCATAAGACCTCAATATTCTTTCTTGTTGAACCTAAAGAGGGTAGACCAAAACAGGTCTTAAGTAGTTATGCTTGAGTTATAACTCATAAGATAAAATAACGATTCGAATTATATGTTAATAATTATCAATTGCAAATGATAGTTATTATCAACTTTGATGGGTATATGTTATTTACTATTAATGCATTGATTTTTAATAATATAATTTTAAAATGAAAAAGGCTTGGTGAGTCACCAAGCCTTAATAAGATTAATTGTGTGATAAATCAGTTAAATATCATTCTCTATTTTATTATTTTGTCTGGCTCCTGCTTAAGTGTTGCTGTACAGCGTATTTGATAGAAGGGGATTGGTTGTTTTCGGTAAAACTCAACGCGACTGCGGCTTTTTCATGTCCATCCATTGCTAAAAAACTTTTGCTGATACCATTAATTTTATCTGTTGCTAAATTACCAGCTTTTAGATGTGAATTAATGGCTGCTTGGTTCGCTGCGGACATATTATTTTCATTAAAACTTAATGCAGTAGTGGCTTTTTCATGCGAATTCATCTGTGCAAAAGATTTCGTAATACCTTGGATACCATTAGGTGATAAATTAGCGGCTTTTGCATGGTTAGCAATAGCGATTTGGTTTGCATAAGCGGTATTATTTTCAATAAAACTGAGTGAAATAATGGCATTTTTATGGGTGGTTACGTCTGCTTGAGCACTTAAATTAAATACCAGAAAAAGTGCAGAAGAAATAAATAGTTTGTTCATCTGAATACCTTTAAATAACATTGCCTAAACTTTGGACAAAATAATGGATAACTTTATATAAATGAGTTCTAAAAAATGAAGGAATTTAATGTTTAACTTCTATTTACTGCACTCGAACTTAGGTCTGTTATTGATAGATAAACGCATCTAAGTAGTATTTTTATAAAGTTATCGTAGGACTAATCATTACGATGGCGTCAATATAGGTGATCATGTTCAATGATGAAATTGACATCTATGCATATGATGAGTGCATAAAACGCATTCATCATTTTGCAAAAAAAAAAGAGAGAATTATTTCGGCGTGTTTATCGTATTTATGATACATAAATAACACCGTATAGATAAGCTACACGGTGTTTGAATATTTAATTAAAATTAAGAACGTTTAACCGCTGTTTCTGAGACGCGTATTGCATTTTCTTTATTCGCAAACCAACGCTCACGTAAGATGTCATATACAAGATTAAACGCATAAGTATAAAATAAGAAAAAGGCAAAAAAGCCGATTTCAAGTAAGAATGCGTCTAAGAATGACATTTTAAGTAAAAACGCCAGCATTGGTACACCCATGATCACAAAGCTCAATTCAAATCCAACGGCGTGAAAAATGCGTACTTTGGCTGGGCGAGGCCCTTTGGATAAGGGCCAATAACGATCAAAGACCATGTTATAAAATAAGTTTAATAGCATTGCCAGTGTCGACAAGACAATAGCGACTGTTCCCATTTGGAAAATTGAGCGTCCTAAAAGCCACGCACTGACCGGTGCAGTTATCGCGATCGCGATGACTTCAAATGAAACTGCATGAAAAATTCGTTCAGTTAATGTTTTTGTATACTTGCTCATAACTACCTCAAAGATATGGAAAATTATTTTTTGGGTAAAAATCGGGTGCAATTATTTGCTTTTTTTTATATATATACAAAATGGCAGCCATCGGAAAAAGCGATACCTTATGAATTATTCTATAGAAACATTGCGTACCTTTGTGGAGGCGGCATCCCTAAGGTCATTCTCTGCTGCGGCTCGTAAATTAAATAAAAGCCAATCAACTGTGAGTACGACAATCAGTGGTTTTGAAGACGACTTGGGCTTTTTGTTATTCGATAGGCAGGGACGTGAATCAACATTAACTTTTGCAGGTAGAAAAGTTTTGAGTTTAGTTGAGGATATTTTATCGGCAGATGAGCGTCTTCAAGCGCTTCGAGTTGAACTGCTACCAGATATAGAACCAAGATTAAGCTGCGCTTTTTCAGATATTTATCAGCCCCCTCATGCTGAACATATTGTAACGACATTAGATAGACAATTTCCGCATCTTGAGTTCGAGTTTTTAATTGCAGAAAATAATGCCGTTATTGAAATGATCCAAAACCAACAGGCTCATGTTGGTATGATGGAATCTCGAACAGAATATCCTGCAGATATTTCTTTTTCTCGTTTACCTATTCAAGGTGAATTAGGTTTATATGTATTAAATAGCCATCCATTAGCTAAAGAGAAAAAAATTACTTATCAGCATTTAACAATGACACGCCAACTACGGCTAAGCAGTAGTAGCCAAATTATTATTAATAGTGAAAAGAACTGGTTTGCGCCAAATTATTTACTATTATTAGAAATGGCAGAACAAGGAGCTGGATGGGCAATATTACCGACATGGTTAGTTAAGCAATTTGGCCATAACCGTTTAGTGAGTATTAATTATGATTTATGGCCACGTAAAATTGATGTGGATTTAGTTTGGTCTAAGAATAATCCACCGGGAAAAGCGGGTTACTGGCTGATTAATAAATTACTTAATAGCTAAATTTAAGGAGATTAATTTTAAAATCAATGTGTTTGTGCTATATTTTATTTTGTAAAACAGTCTATATTAAATGTAATAAGATGTTATCTTGTAAATAAACGTAATATAATTTTTAAAGTTGGCTTTATATCGCTAATCTAAACTTAATCAAATTGTTGTTTGAGTTAATTTATTAGAGGATAAAAATGAAAAAATTATTAGTACCTACACTTTTTGCTGTTGTATCTACTATGTCATTTGCTGTTAATGCAGCTACAACTCCAGCAGCAAGCCAATCACAGAAGGCAGAACATAAATTAAATGCTTACGAAGAAATTATGGTAGGCAAAGTCTGGGTAACGACAGAAGCTTTAGATCAAGATAAAAAAGAAGTTAATGCAGAAGATAAACAAGTTGCAAACTTCTTTGGGGTTGCCGAATATTATCCAGACGGGACTTTTAATATGACCACGTTCGATGGCAAACCCAAAATGAAAGGTGACTGGTCATTTGATGAAAATGGCAAAAGCCGTTCATTAACAGCGAAAGATGATGACGGTAAAGTTTTATTTACTCGTGTTGTTGAAAATGTGACAGTAACACCTGAAGAATATACGTATCGTATTTATCCAGAGCAAGATAGCAAAGATAAGTACTTTGATATTGTCCATAAAGTTAAAAAATAACATTTAAACCAATGCCGCAGTCTAGATATAAAGCTCATTGATTGAGTAATTTATTCTGCGGCATTATTGCTCTATTGTAGCTTTATTTAAAACAGGTTTCTGCCCAGCGCGTTAGTCCAGCAGTAACGGAACCAAAATCATCTCCACGTATTATCGGAATATTAGGTAATTCTTGGCTAATTGCTTGGTGTAATACTGGTGAGCGAGCACTTCCACCTGTAACGTAAATAGCATCAGGTTTGACCCCACCTTGGTTGACAGCCTCTTTAACTAATTCAATCATTTTACTTTTTGGTGATTCAATTGATTCCACCATTTGTTCATGTGGAATATTCACTTCTAGTTTTTCAGAAATTAATTTAATTTGAGCTAAATAACTGGAAGCGTCCGATAAAGCAATTTTAGCTTCTTCAGCTTTACGTACTAAGCTATAACCTAATGTTTCATTATAAACTTCTAACAATCGAGATATTATTTGAGGCTCTTTTGCATCTTGTTTTAAGCGTGTTAATGCAGTCAAATTTTGTCGTGAGTAAAATTCTTTTTGCGCTTCAACATTATTGATAGCAATCGGGTTCCAAAATTGTAGAAATGGCATTTTAATGCCTGATAAAGATTGGCTTTCCATTCCAAAAAGTGGCATTAATTGTTTTAATGCTAGGTAAATATCAAGGTCGTTTCCACCCACTCGTTGGCCACTATGTGCAAGTAAGGATTGTGTTCTGTCCTGTGCGCCTCGATAAGTTGGTCCCATTTGAATCAATGAACAGTCTGTTGTTCCACCGCCAATATCAACGACTAAGATGATCTGGTCTTTACTTAATGTGGATTCATATTCAAGCCCGGCAGCAACAGGTTCGAACTGGAAAGCAATATGATTAAAACCTGCGCGTTTTGCCGCACGATAGAGTATGGATTCTGCTTGTTGATTTGAAAGTTCCCCGCCACGCCCATGAAAGTTAATTGGCCGGCCAATGACTGTGTCATCAATAACCTGCTGTAAAGAATGTTCTGCAGTATCCTTTATATTTTTCATCATCGCGCAGACAAGGTCTTCAAAAAAACTAATTTGAGTATCATGTAAGCCTGAAGCCCCTAAAAAAGATTTTGGGGATTTTACATAATAAACATCTCTAGGGGCGCTCAGATATAAATCTAAAGCAGCTTGCCCAAATACAATGTCCTCGGGTAGTAAATCGATCCCTTCATCACGGTTAAACGCGATAGATCTTTTTAAAATTTGTTGTCCGATTTCATTCGAGGGGGAGATTTTACAATGGCGAAATAAATACTCAGAAACTGATTCTCTTGTTGGCGCGCATAAGGTTGATGGAATATAAACGTTATCGCCTTCTAATGGTAATAGTGTGGGTATCCCGTTTTTCATGACTGCGACAGCACAGTTAGATGTACCGTAATCAAAACCAATAAACATTTCGCCTCCAAGAGTAACGACTTTGAAAAAAGGCAGAGACTTTATATCAAGCAGGAATGAATTACTATCGAAAAAATAGTTCGATGCGAAGGGAAAAATCCAAAAGTAGATAGCTTGAATTGATTGTATGTTGTCTAGATGCTCTGAAAGCACAGAGGCTCTATAACAAAATGCAAGCATTATTGAAAGATTGATTTATTGATGTTCATAAAAAGGGCGTAATTAATTTAGCTTAAGGTGGATAAATAAAAATACATATCGATAATATTAAGGTTATTTAAAGCTATTTTTATTTAGAGTGTGGTTTGTGATGTAATATTTTATTTCTCTTCCTCTTTAACATTCTAATGTAATGTTAAAGAGATTCTCAGAAATATCTTATTTAAACAGTTGGGTTTTATATATATTTAACTATTACAATACTTATTCCAAATTATATTAAAATCATTATTAGGAAATTCTTTATCATCTCTATCAATTAATGGAATAGAAACAACATTACGGCCGTCATTATGAAGATAGGTTTTGACCACAAAACGTTTAAATGAATATGAGTTTTGGCTAGTGAAAATAAGCACTTCACCGCATACATAACCTAGCATACCATGGTCTAAGGTTTCTCTTATCTCATGATATTTAACATTTTTATACTCGGCCGTTTTGGGGAATGCTAAAAAATCCTCAACCGCTTTTTGAGATTTTTCTACAATATCTAAATCAGGTGTATAGTTACTTACAACGCCTCCTATAAAGGAAGCGCCTGCAATTAGGCCAACGACTAAAAATGAAAATATTTTATTTTTCATAGTATTTATTTCTTATGTTATTAGTTTTGAATCTCCCAATGAATGCCAAAATATAAAAATTGAATAAAAATTCATTGCCATAGGCTAACTTTTAATTGGTGATTTCACTTACGGAGATATACTTGGATTACATTTGGGATAATTAACGGTTACCAATCTAACATAAGATTATTTGAAGTAATATAGAAGGGAAACAATGGTAACCAATAAGAAACGAAAAATTACACATTTAAATAAATAGACATTTCATAAAAGGATACTTTATCACTATTGTGATAATTCAGTATGTATTAATCCCTAGAGTAACGAAAATATATAGAATAAGATTATTATTTTTTGTTCTTCATTATTTTTGCCATATGAATAGCTTCAATGAGTTGAGAACGATTAATACGAGAACTATTACTATCTAATAATTTTTGCCAAATATCAATTGCTTGTTCATAATTTGCATTCATAAAAGCATCTGAAGCGACTAGCATTAAAGCAGTAATTTCTTGTTTATCAAGGTTTAATGCTTTGTTGATTACCGCTCTGACATCTTCTGTTAGTTGTTGACCTGCTTGGTAATATAAAACGGTTGCAATCGCTGAGTATATCTGAGCATTTTCTCCTCCATATTTTAACGCTCTATGATAAGCAATTAATGCGTTATCATAACTATTTTGATAGAGATAGTATTCACCTAGTGTAGCCCAAAGCTCACTATTTTTAGGAGATTGGCGAATATCATCTTGCAAGCGGAATAAATCATTTTGTTCTTGCTGTAATGGTGTGAATGAGAGTAGAGGATCTGAAATACGTTGGTATTCCTGGTAGGCTAATTCAAACCGAGGCGAAAAAAAGTAACCAATAACAACTGACACCATTAATATGGCGAGTAATTTATTAATATGCCATTGCTTTGCAACTGATGGCGCTGTTACATCATCTGACAATAATTGCTCGAATACCTGCTGATGGTGAAAATTGTTCTCTAAAATCGGCTGTTTTTGTGAGCGATAAAATTTGAAAATGAAATAAAAAATGCCAACTAGAGCAATGCCCGGTAATCCCCAAAGCAGTGCGGTGCCAATAGTCAAGGGAGGGTTATACAGCACGAAATCGCCATATCGCTCGGTCATATAATGCATGATTTGCGCTTTATCTTTCCCCTCTGCAACCATTTTAAAAACTTGGTGGCGCATACTTACTGCAGTGGGTGCATTGGATTCGAGTAAGTTTTGGTTTTGGCACTGCGGACAACGTAATTGTGAGGCTATTTGCAAAGAATATTCTTGTTCTTCAATAGAATTAAATTGCCACACATCAACAATCTGAGCATTGGATATAAAAGAGCAACATAGGAAAAATAGTGCTAATAGGGTTTTAAGCATTTTTTATCCTCCCTTTTATCCAGCTTATTAATAGGCCAAAACACATTACAAACGCACCGCTCCAAATCCATTGAATGCCATCTTGTACGTAAAGGCGTATTGCATAGCTATTTGTTCCCGTTTTCTCACCTAATACCGCATACCAATTACGTAGCCACCCCCAATATATACCGGGTTCAATCATTAATTGCTGGCGAGCAGTATAAAAGCGGCGCTCGGTGATTAGCTGGTGTAATGGTTGGTTAGCTTTGCTAATTTGTATAATGGCTTTTTCGGTAGTGTAATTAGATTTAGCTTCAAGTTGCAACTCGTTGAATTGAAATTGATAATCTGCGAGTGAGATAGATTGCCCAACAGAAAGACTAACACTGGTTTCATGGTGACTACCAATGGATAAGGCAATGCCAGCCGCAAAAATCACAACCCCTGTATGAGCGATAAGGGAAGGGAATTGTTGACGAATAACATCGATGGGTCGTAGCCAAAAGATAAGTAAAATAGCAAATAAAAAACCACAAGAAAGAGCGATAATAATCCCTTTAGACCAAAGAGATAAGCTTACTAATACACTGAGAGGTATAATGAAAAGAATACGCCATTGGGCTTTAATCCGAGTTTTGTTAAGCGGATAAATGGCACTTACCGCCATTATGATTAGCATCAAAATACCAAATGGTAGTAATGCTTGGTTAAAATAAGGTGCCCCAACCGATATTTTTCCCCAACCAAATAACGTGTAAATCATCGGGTAAAGTGTGCCCGTCAGGACAATGAATAATACAGTAGAAAATAGGATTAAAGTGAGTAATAAATAAAGCTGACGGCGATTAGTTTTGGTTGGTAAATTATCAATGTTTTTAGCTTTCCAACCATATATACATAAAGCACCGAAACTCAGGAAACTGAATAGTAAAAAGAGGGGGACAGCCCTAACGTTATCTAAAGCAAACGCATGGACAGACATTAAAATACCTGAGCGTACAATCAACGTGCCCAATAGAGATAAAATAAACGTGAGGATCGCCAGTAATATTGACCAATGACGATAATGACCCGTTTTGTATGAAATGGTAAGGCTATGGAATAACGCAGTTGCACTTAGCCATGGTAACAGTGATGCATTTTCAACTGGGTCCCAAAACCACCATCCCCCCCAACCAAGTTCACTGTATGCCCACCATGAACCCAGTGTGATACCCAAAGTGAGTATGCACCAACTAGGAACGACAAAGCGCCAACAGAGCCTTGCAACTGTTTGGTTAAATTGCGTGCACAGCGTGGATGCAAGTGCTAAGGCGGTCACGACCATTAACCCGCTATAACCTAAATAAAGTAGTGGAGGGTGTAATATCAACCCCCAATGTTGCAGCATTGGGTTGAGATCTCGCCCTTCAATAGCAGGAGGGAAAATGCGAACAAAGGGGTCCGAATAAAAGACGATAAACAGTAATAATGCGGTACTAATAATAGCGAGTAGGGTTAATGTGAGAGGAAATACGGGGTGAGTTTGCCGACGATAACACCATGCAAATAGGCAACTCCAAGCAGAGATAAACAGTAGCCAAAGAAATATTGAGCCTTCATGGCCTCCCCATACTGCGGCAATTTTAATATATAGCGGCGATAGCCGGTGGCTATGTTGCGCCACATACACGACTGAAAAATCACTTTGAATAAAGCTGAGAGTTAAACAAACATAGGCAACGAGCAAGAAAAGAAACTGTAAGTAGGTCCAAAGAATATTCCGAGGCATTTGCCTCGGAATATGGCGGAAGAAACCAATAACTCCAAACAATGCTTGGAAACAGGCAATACAGAGTGCCAATGCGAGGCAGAGAAAGCCAATTTCTGGGAGTATTAGTTCCAATGATTACCCTTATTTTTGAGTGAGTTATGCGACGGTCAACTGCCCTGCGTATAACACAAAGAAGCGTAAGCAGAAGACACCCAGTAAGCTTGCACCACTGATAATCAATACTCTTGCTGCACCTTGTCCTTTATCCATCCATTTTTTGAATAGCAGAGGAATAATAAAACCACACCCGACAACGCCAATCCAAAACCACCAAGTCCAGAAACCACCGCCTAATGCGGCAATTAATGAACGAATTTTCCCGTCATCCCCTAACGCTAGCCCGACAAAAAAGGCTGCTAATAGGAATATCTCGAGCCAAATAACAAAGCCTTCGATACGGTGTAAAAATGCGGTTTCGTCGTTATGGATATTTTTACGGTAGCGTAATGCTATTGCCATTAATGATACCGCGATACCTGACGATATTCCTGAAAATAGGAATAAAGCTGGTAATAATGGATTGTTTAAGAATGGATAAGATTTTAATGCTGAAAGTAAAAATCCGGTATAAGCCCCAAGCAAAACAGCCAAGACTAGCATTACAATATCCAGAGAACGCATCGCACGATTTAGCAGGGTTAATATTCTTGGGATAAGCGTAAACTTAGGCAGCCATTTTTGCTGTAAAACCATGAGCTCTTTTTCATAAATTTTAGCAAGCCAAATAACAAGTACAGCCATATACACTTGGAATAACATTACCCCCATCGACATCACCGAAGTTGGGCTGTAATGAAACATTAATTTCCAGAATGTCCATGGACGCGTCAAATGGAGAATTAAGATCAATAACCCAAAGATGATTGTTGTCGGAGCTAAAATCAGTGTTGTGCGCATGAGAGTGCTATCACTGCCAGCCGCAGTGGGATAATACTGGCGCATAAGTACCGCAAGTACCACGAGCCCAGCTGAAATACCAATTAAGAATAAGTAAACGGCAATGGGCCAGTCCCACACTAAGGATTCAAAATGGAAAGCAGAAGCTGTTGTCATTGGCTAACCTCCCCATATTTGAACGGGACTCGATACATTTTGGGGTGAGTACCGAGTGCAATCTTGAATCGATAAGTCGGTTTTTCTTTTAGCATCAACGAAATATCGCTCTTAGGATCATCTAAATTACCAAAGGTTAATGCTTTGGTCGGGCAAGACTCGACACAAGCTGGTTGCTTACCCTTTTTTAGATTCGTTTTACGACAAAAATCACATTTATCCGCAGTTTTATTGATAGGGTGAATGAATCTGACACGATAAGGGCAGGCAGCAATACAGTATTGGCAGCCGACACATAAGTCAGGGTTTACATCAACAATCCCCGTTGTTTTGTCGATAAAAGAGGCACCAGTAGGGCAAACATCAACACAAGGCGCACTTTCACAATGTTGACAGGAATGGCGAAAAAAACGGTATTTAACATCAGGAAATTGGCCTATGGGCTCACTACGGATGATGGTTAACCGTGAAACACCTTCCGGTACTTGGTTAACCTCTCGGCACGCATCCATACACGCCGTACAGCCGATGCACAGATTTTCATCGTGCACCATGCCGTAGCGAACGCCATCTATTTTCATGGTGTTAGCTAGCGTATGGCTAGCAACCCCTCCTACCGCCGCCAGTGCTCCTGTGTAGATAATGAATTGACGACGAGAACAACTCATGGCTGCTCCTTACGCAATTTCACCGCTGCTGGATTGAAATCAGGGTTATTGCGTTGATCTGAGTGACAGTCGACACATATTTTTACTTTGCCCTTATCAGTCAGTACCTTCATCGTATCTTGTTTCGGATGAAGGTCATGGCAACTGGCACAGGCCACTTTGGTGACGTGGACATCATGAGGCCAGAACGCTTTTTGTAGTTGCTCTGGTAAGTGACATGACAGACAGACACTGTTTTGTTGTTCAACGTTATACATTGGGTTGTTAAAGCGCATGACATCTTTGACGCCTTCACGGTGATCAGGCCCTGGGTTACCGTGGCAGTTGGTACAAGTCACGGGTAAATTATTGTTAGGGTTAATCACTTCTGCGTGAGTGCCATGCATGCCTTCTTGGTCTGGTTTATGACAGTCTAAGCATGCGCTGTCAGCACTGCGTTGCTGCGTGACAACCCAACGGCCTTCTGCATTTTCTTGTGCCATTTGTGGGGTTGCGGATGCGGCTGTTGCCCATAATAAGCCTGTTGCCAGCACCCCAGCAGTTAATAACGAACGTAGTACGCTCATATTCACTCCATTGGTTGTATTGCCCCATTATTTGGGGCAAATCATGGTTATTTGGCTAATAGGTCATTTTTACGAGCTTGGTCATCCCATTGCGGAACGACAGTTTTTAAGAACTCTTGTTTCTCCGCATTGATTTTTTGCATATCTAAACCAATGGCTTGTTGTGCTTTTTCCTTGGTTGAAATATCTGGAATGGCAATTTCATGGGTGATGCCTTTAGAGCCTAACAGGCGAGCGAGTTTGGTACGTGCATCTGCCGCTTTATCCATCGAACCACCTAACATACGTAGGCCTTCATCTGGTGCGTGCATATGAATACCGTGGGAGGCGATAGCTAAATCCCAGCGCCATTGTGCATGGCGAATATCGGTTAAAATTGGTTTCATTTCATCTTCTGTTGCGCCTGCATCCCATGCGGCTTTCGCTTCAAAGTGAGCGCGAACCAATTGGTCTTCCGCTTTGATTTTCATCTCTTGGATAGCGACTTTACGTTCAGCAACCACATCTTGCAGTTGTTGTTTGCTTTGGGTATGGCAAGTGCTACAGGTTTGTTCGAAATTGTCGAATGGATTACCAATTTTATGGCTGGTATACAGTTCGCCTTTTTCGTTTTGCAGTTTTGGCATATGGCAATCAATACAGGTCACGTTATTTTTGCCATGAATACCCGCACTCCAAGTTTCATATTCTGGGTGTTGGGCTTTTAGCATTGGAGCTTTCGACAGTGAGTTGGTCCAGTCAGAGAAACCAATGTTGTCGTAGTAGACTTCCATATCTTCCACTTTGGTGCCGTTATCCCATGGGAATTTCACGGCTTTTTTATCACCAGAGAAATAATATTCTACGTGGCATTGGCCACACACCATGGACTGTTGGTCGAACCGGCTGGCTTTATCAAACGGTTTGCCAATCGCTTCCATTGCACGCTCTGCATAAGGGCGAGAAAGTGTTAGCTCTGGTTTACCTTTTGCAAAATCCTCTGAGTCGGTTTTATGGCAATCTGCGCAACCTAAGACATTCACCACTTCTGGGCCACCTTTTGCCCACTTACCTTCGAAATAGCCATCTTCGCCATGTTCTTGGATAAGCCTAGCCACATCGGGACTTTTACAGCTCCAACATGCCATCGGAAGCGGGCCATCTTGGGCATCTTTCGGAGCACCAGTTCGTAAGGTTTCACGGACGTCGATGATGGCATAGGCGTGACCACGAGGTTTGTTGTAGTCGCGTGAGAATGGGTATCCAGCCCAGAGAACGACTAAGCGAGGGTCTTCCGCTAATGCGTCTTCTCGGTTTGATTGCTCGGATGTTGCTCGCCAAGAGTGGTATTGATCAGGGTGAGCAGCTTCGAAAGTTTCATTTCGAGCGTTGATGGTAGATGTACTATCTTTAGTCGGAGTTTGAGCATGAACAGAGGTAAAGAGAAATATTCCTGCAACCAGACTCAATAAGCATAGTGCATTATTTCTTATGTTTGCCATAAAAAGGGCCTCGAGTAATTTTAGCCAGTCATCCCTTCATTTTTCGAGTTGTTGTTGTAATGTGACCTGTGACTCGAACTATTTTGGGTATCTTTTTGTTATTTAGGTTTGATAGCAAGCTTTCATCTGCTACCAAGACATTGCCAATTTATATGTGTAACAAAAAACCACACTAAAAATATTGTTTTTGATCAAAAGATAATTTGTAATAAGGAAATAGAATGTGAGGAAATAATAAAAAATAGGTATTATTGAAATTGATATAGTTATTTTTCTGTAGTTTTAAACTGTTACTTTTAATAATTAATTAGTAATGATTCTTATTTTGATATTTGGCGTTATCTGATTTTATTTTATTGATTTTAAAATAATTTTTTTATTTTAAATATTTGAGTGCTGTTTTTAAAATAAAGTTAGAAATGAAAGTTGTTTAATATCAAAAAAAATACAGATATTTTTTTGCTAAATGACATTGCACATACCACTTTAGTAGTAGTTTTGAGCTGGAATTATAATTTAAAAAATTAAAACTTGAGTTTAAATTAATAATACATATTAAAAAAATGTTAATAAATAATTAAAAAGGCCTACTTGGTTATCATTTTGGTGCTACTTTTAGCTAATGGTGAGTAAATAACGTAAATGTTGTCATTTCTAGTCGTATACGGGTAATTACCTCTTTTACCCACTTGGTAGTATGTATTTTTATAACCTCTATCGTTAATATTTCTCATAAATACACATATAAAAAATGCGGTTTATCAATACGTTTTAGTTTTTTTGTTGGCAATGTAAAGGAAAAAAACATGGTTGATCTCACCCGTCGGGGAGTATTAACTGGTGCGTGGCGTAGTGCAGCCCCAGTGGTTCGGCCGCCATGGAGTGGTAGTGAAACGCAATTTATCGAATTGTGTACCCGTTGCAATGCCTGTGTTGAAAGTTGCGAAACGGCAATTATCCAACCAGGAGCAGGGGGCTACCCTGTTGTTGATTTTAAGCGTGGTGAATGTACATTTTGCTATGCATGTGCAACAGCATGTCCAGAACCTATTTTCCTACCAAAACATTCCCAACCTTGGGATATCTCAATTTCGATTGGCCAAAATTGTCTTGCTTATCTTTCGATTGAATGTCGTCGTTGCCAAGACAGTTGTGAGCCTGAAGTCATCTCTTTTCGTCCGTCAATGGCCGGTATATACCAGCCAAAAGTAGAAACACCAGGTTGTACAGGCTGTGGTGCTTGCGTCGCAGGTTGCCCAGTTTCAGCCATTACCGTGGAGCATGAACATGCACAGTAACTATCAAGTGTGCAGTTTAATAGTACAAGTAAAAAGTGAGCGACTGTCTACTGTGGCCGAAGAAATTAATCAACTTTCCCATTGTGAAGTGGCGTTAAGCGCCCCGGAAAACGGAAAACTGATTGTGGTTGTTGAAGGGCAAGGTAGTAGAATGTTGTTAGATACTATTGATTTAGTACGCGATATTGACGGCGTACTAGATGTTTCGCTGGTTTACCATCAGCAGGAAGAGCAAGGTGAGGAAGATTATGAAACTCAGTCGTCGTAGCTTTATGAAAGCCAATGCGATAGCGGCCGCTGCTGCGGCGGCAGGTATTGGCGCACCGAGCATTGCGAAAGCAGTGGTTGGTCAACAAGAAAGTATTAAATGGGACAAAGCCCCTTGTCGTTTTTGTGGTACAGGCTGTGGGGTACTGGTGGGCACTCAAAATGGTCGTATTGTGGCCAGCCAAGGTGACCCAGAAGCCCCTGTAAACCGTGGTCTAAACTGTATCAAAGGGTATTTCTTACCAAAAATTATGTACGGAAAAGACCGTTTAACGCAGCCAATGTTGCGTATGAAAGACGGCGAATATGACAAAAATGGGGAGTTCACACCGATTACGTGGGAGCAAGCCTTTGATGTTATGGAAGAAAAAGTCAAAACCACATTAAAAGAAAAAGGTCCTGAAGGGATTGGTATGTTCGGTTCGGGCCAGTGGACAGTTTGGGAGGGCTATGCGGCATCAAAACTGTTCAAAGGTGGTTTCCGTTCTAATAACTTAGACCCTAATGCACGCCACTGTATGGCTTCTGCGGTAGTGGGCTTCATGCGTACTTTCGGTATGGATGAACCAATGGGTTGTTATGATGACATTGAGCATGCTGACGCGTTTGTCCTTTGGGGTTCAAACATGGCAGAAATGCACCCAATCTTGTGGTCTCGTATCACCAACCGTCGTCTGTCTAACCCTGACGTGCGTGTTGCGGTGTTATCGACTTTCAAACACCGTAGCTTTGAATTAGCGGATAACGGCATCGTCTTTACACCACAATCTGACTTGGTGATCCTGAACTATATTGCAAACTATATCATTCAAAATAACGCAGTTAATCAGGAATTCCTCGATAAACACGTGAATTTACGTCGTGGTGCAACAGATATCGGTTATGGATTACGCCCAACTCACCCACTCGAACAAAATGCGAAAAATGCAGGTTCTGATGCGTCTGAGCCAATGACATGGGACGAGTATAAAGCCTTTGTTGCAGAATATACGTTAGACAAAACCGCAGAAATGACCGGGGTTCCAAAAGATCAGTTAGAAGAACTCGCTAAACTTTACGCAGACCCTAAAACGAAAGTGGTTTCTTATTGGACCATGGGCTTTAACCAGCACACTCGCGGTGTTTGGGCGAATAACTTAGCGTATAACTTGCACTTACTGACAGGAAAAATTTCTCAACCGGGTTGTGGGCCGTTCTCATTAACAGGCCAGCCATCAGCGTGTGGTACTGCTCGTGAAGTCGGTACGTTCTCACACCGTTTACCTGCGGACATGGTGGTTACCAATGAAAAACACCGTGAAAAAGTAGAAGGTGTGTGGGGGTTACCTGCTGGGACGATCCCTGAAAAAGTGGGTTTACACGCCGTTGCCCAAGACCGTGCTTTAAAAGACGGTAAATTGAATTTCTACTGGGTAATGTGTAACAACAACATGCAAGCGGGCCCGAATATCAACCAAGAGCGTATGCCTGGTTGGCGCGACCCACGTAACTTTATCGTGGTATCTGACCCATACCCAACGGTCAGCGCATTGGCTGCCGACTTAATTTTACCGACAGCCATGTGGGTAGAAAAAGAAGGGGCTTACGGTAATGCGGAACGTCGTACCCAATTTTGGCGCCAGCAAGTTAAGGCACCAGGCGAAGCAAAATCTGACTTAATGCAGATGGTACTGTTTTCTAAACGCTTTACAACGGATGAAGTGTGGCCTGAAGAGTTACTCGCGAAAAAACCTGAATTACGCGGTAAAACCCTATATGACGTGTTATTCGCTAACCAAGCTGTAACGAAGTTCCCTGTGAGCGAGTTAGCAGAAGACCAACTTAATGATGAGTCTCGTGAATTAGGTTTTTACTTACAAAAAGGGCTGTTCGAGGAATACGCTGGCTTTGGTCGCGGTCATGGTCATGATTTGGCTGATTTTGATGACTACCACAAAGCGCGCGGTATCCGTTGGCCAGTGGTTGATGGCAAAGAAACTCAGTGGCGTTATAGCGAAGGAAATGACCCTTACGTTAAGGCTGGCGCGGGTTATCAATTCTACGGTAAACCAGATGGTAAAGCGGTGATTTTTGCTCTGCCATTTGAGCCTGCTGCGGAATCGCCAGATAAAGAATATGACTTATGGTTATCAACAGGCCGTGTATTAGAACATTGGCATACCGGTAGTATGACACGCCGTGTTCCTGAACTGCACCGTGCTTTCCCTGAATCTCTTGTGTTTATACATCCAATCGATGCGAAAGAGAGAGGTTTACGCCGTGGTGATAAAGTCAAAGTGGTTTCACGCCGTGGTGATGTGACCACGATTGTCGAAACACGTGGCCGTAATAGACCACCAAAAGGCTTAGTTTACATGGCGTTCTTCGATGCTGCGCAGCTAGTGAATAACTTAACACTGGATGCAACCGATCCGCTTTCAAAAGAAACGGATTACAAAAAATGTGCCGTTAAACTGGAAAAGGTGTAATTGCTCATGCCCCAGAAAGCTAAGTCTCAACAGGCTAAGTCCCAGAATAGTCGTCGTCGCTTTTTACGCGATGTCGCCCGTACTGCGGGTGGGTTGGCGGCTGTTGGTGTGGTGCTGGGGCTTCAGCAACAAACTTCCCGTGCGAGTGGCGTCAAGCTTCGTCCGCCGGGAGCCCTTGATGAAAAAGCATTTGCCAGTGCATGTGTCCGCTGTGGACAATGCGTTCAAGCCTGCCCGTATGACATGTTGAAATTAGCGACATTGGCATCCGGTTTGGCTTCTGGAACGCCATACTTCATCGCCCGAGAAAATCCGTGTGAAATGTGTGAGGACATTCCTTGCGCCAAGGTTTGCCCAAGTGGTGCATTGGATAAAGACATTGAGTCGATTAACGATGCACGCATGGGGTTAGCCGTTTTACTCGATCAGGAAAACTGCCTGAACTTTCAAGGGCTAAGGTGTGATGTATGTTACCGCGTATGTCCACTGATTGATGAAGCCATCACATTGGAACTTGAACAAAACCACCGAACAGGTAAGCACGCGCGCTTCTTACCCACCGTCAATAGCAACTACTGCACGGGATGCGGTAAATGTGAACAGGCATGTGTATTGGAAGAGGCAGCTATCAAGGTATTACCAAGGTCGCTGGCGAAAGGTGAGTTAGGACACCATTACCGCTTTGGTTGGCTGGAGGGTAACAATGGCGAATCGTAAACGTGATGCCGGACGTGAAGCTCAGGCAAAAAAAGGCTGGTGGCAGAGCCACAAATGGTTGGTGTTTAGACGTATAAGCCAATTGCTGGTGTTAGCGATGTTCTTGAGTGGGCCATGGTTTGGGGTATGGATTTTACATGGTAACTACAGCAGTAGCTTATTGTTAGACACCGTACCTTTGACTGACCCATTAATCACCTTAGAGAGCTTAGCAAGTGGTTACTTACCGGGGATCTCAGCATTAGTTGGGGCTGTTATCGTATTCGGGGTTTATGCACTGCTGGGTAAGCGCATTTTCTGTAGTTGGGTCTGTCCTGTAAACCCAGTGACGGATGCGGCGGCGTGGTTAAGACGTAAATTTGATTTTAACCAATCCGCAACAATACCGCGCAATATTCGCTATGTATTGCTGGTCGTGATCCTGATCGGTTCTGCTATTACAGGTACCTTACTTTGGGAATGGCTTAATCCAGTTTCATTAATGGGGCGCAGTTTAATTTTTGGTTTTGGCAGCGGTGCATTGGTTTTAGTTGCACTGTTTTTATTCGATTTATTAGTTGTGGAACATGGTTGGTGCGGTCACCTTTGCCCATTAGGTGCGCTATATGGCGTGGCAGGGTGCAAGGGCGCATTGGTTGTTACAGCGGAAAATAAAGAAAACTGTAGCCGTTGTATGGACTGTTTCCACATTTGTCCGGAGCCGCAAGTTCTGCGCGCACCGGTCCTAGATAAACAAGCTCCAGCGCAGATATCCGATAAAGATTGCATCACTTGCGGTCGTTGCATCGATGTTTGTTCTGAGGATGTTTTTAAAATAACACTAAGATGGAGTTCGGGAGCAAAATCATGAAAAATCCTGTCCTGAAAAAGACGATCAGCCGTTGGGTGGCTGGAATGGCCTTTGTTGTAAGCAGTCTTGTTTGGGCTGCTAATGGTGTAGACCTGACCCAATCACCAGAAGTATCCGGTACGTCAGAAGGAAGCATTCATATTCCGAAAGAGCAAGAAAGAATGGCATTAAACTATGTGAATCAACCACCAATGATCCCTCATAGTGTTGAAGGTTATCAAATTACCACCAATACTAATCGTTGCTTGCAATGCCATGGTGTGGAAAATTACCGCACGACAGGGGCACCAAGAGTCAGCCCAACGCACTTTATGGATGCAACAGGCAAAGTCCTTGGCGAAGTTGCACCAAATCGCTACTTCTGTTTACAGTGCCACGTGCCTCAGTCAGACACAGCACCGATTGTTGATAACACATTTACCCCATCCAAAGGTTTTGGGAAATAAGGGGGAATTATGTCAAATAACAATGATAAGCAAACAAATGATGACAAGCCGAAGAAAAAGGGCTTGTTTGGGTTAATCGGCCGAGTATGGCGCTGGTGGCGTAGGCCAAGCCGATTAGCATTAGGAACCTTATTGCTGATTGGTTTCGTGAGTGGTGTTATTTTCTGGGGCGGCTTCAATACCGGTATGGAAATGGCCAATACGGAAGAGTTCTGTATTAGCTGCCATGAAATGCGTGAGAATGTCTATGAAGAATATATGGATACTATTCACTATACTAACCGTAGTGGTGTCCGCGCAACATGCCCTGATTGTCACGTACCGCATGAGTTTGGTCCCAAAATGGTGCGTAAAATTCAAGCGAGTAAAGAGTTATACGGAAAAATTTTTGGCATCATTGATACGCCACAAAAATTTGAAGACCATCGGTTAGCGATGGCGCAAAGTGAGTGGCGACGAATGAAAAATAACGACTCACAAGAGTGTCGTAACTGCCATAACTTTGAGTATATGGACTTTACAGCACAAAAAGGAGTTGCAGCCAAAATGCATGACCAAGCCATCACGGATGGTAAAACCTGCATTGACTGCCATAAAGGGATCGCCCATAAGTTGCCGGACATGCGTGAAGTTGAACCTGGCTTTTAATTCAAGGTAATCATTTTATGATGAGTTACATCGATGAATTATAAGTAATGATCAATAAATAGGCTGGTTATGCGTTTGAGTATGATCAGCCTAAGTTATATTTGTGTTAAATCAATATATTTGCTTTTTTAATGTGTATTGTATGATGCTGTCACGCAGCATTTACTAACAATATAATAAATCAGGGTAA
This sequence comes from Providencia sp. PROV269, assembly GCF_028477785.1. Taxonomy (NCBI): domain Bacteria; kingdom Pseudomonadati; phylum Pseudomonadota; class Gammaproteobacteria; order Enterobacterales; family Morganellaceae; genus Providencia; species Providencia sp. PROV269. Next base: position 132,106 of record NZ_JAMPLV010000013.1, read on the forward strand.
TTAAACTATGTGGAAAAAGCTTCATCAACTAGCCATCCCAGTCAACCTTTATCGGTTATGTGGGCGTCTAATACCGTGGTTTATTATATTGAGTGTAATTTGTTTAGCGGTGGGATGGATTTGGGGATTTGGTTTTGCGCCAACCGATAAAGTTCAAAGCCAAAGCTATCGTATTATGTATATTCATGTTCCTGCCGCAATGTGGTCGATGGGAATTTATGCCACGATGGCCATTACTGCTTTTGTTGGGCTAGTCTGGCAAATGAAAGTCTCGGAATTGGCGATAGCGGCGATGGCACCAATAGGGGCGGTATTTACCTTTATTGCATTAGTTACAGGTGCGACATGGGGTAAACCAATGTGGGGTGCATGGTGGGTATGGGATGCACGTTTAACCTCTGAATTAATTCTGTTTTTTCTGTATGTGGGGATTATTGCTTTATGGCATGCGTTTGATGACCGTCGCACCGCAGGAAAGGCCGCTGCAATTTTAGTATTAATTGGTGTGATTAACTTACCTATCATTCATTATTCAGTTGAATGGTGGCAAACCTTGCACCAACCTTCGACTCGCATGCAAGAAAGCATCAACCCTGCTATGCGTACACCACTTCGTTTAGCTATCCTTGGTTACCTATTTCTTTTTATCTCATTAACGTTAATCCGTTTACGTAGCCAATTATTGATGTTAGAACGTAACCGTCCATGGGTATTAGATATTGTGAATAAAAAAGGACGTCAATCATGACTAGCGCATTTGCATCTTGGAGTGAATTTTGGGCGATGGGCGGCTATGGTTTTTATGTATGGCTGGCGGTTGCGCTGACATTAATACCTATTTTGTTACTCTGTTTGCATACGTATATACAAAGAAAAATGATAATAAATGCAATTATTCAACAGCAAGCTCGTGAAGTCAGGCAAAAAGCAGCAAGAGCGCGTAGGGAGGGAGTGTGAATATTCGTCGTCGTAACCGACTTTGGCTGATCTGTTCCATATTGGTTGGTGTGGGGCTAACCCTCGCATTAATTCTCTATGCATTACGCTCAAGCATTGACTTGTTTTATACCCCCGGTGAAATCATTTATGGTAAGCGAGAAACTCAGCAAATCCCTGAAGTTGGGCAACGCTTACGTGTCGGTGGCATGGTCATGCCAGGTAGTGTAGTACGTGATTCTGACCCTGTCTCTAACGCTGTCAATATCACTTTCACTGTTTATGATGCCGAAGGTGAGGTTAACGTAAGTTATCATGGAATTTTGCCCGACTTATTCAAAGAAGGGCAAGGTGTCGTTGTTCAAGGGGAATTACAAGAGAATAATCATATTTTAGCGAAAGAAGTGCTTGCGAAACATGATGAAAACTATACGCCACCAGAGGTTGAAAAAGCGATGCAAGAAAACCATCGCAGGCCAGCTGCTGCCTATAAGGACAATGCATCATGATCCCTGAAATTGGTAGCGTTTTACTATGCTTGGCATTAGGTCTTGCCGTTTTGCTGTCTTTCTACCCGCTATGGGGAGTGGCGCGCAATGATGCACGCTTAATGGCTTCATCACGTCCATTAGCATGGTTACTTTTTCTTTGTGTAACAGGGGCATTCCTAGTATTAGTGAATGCCTTTGTTGTTAATGATTTCTCAGTCACTTATGTTGCCAATAACTCTAATACGCAATTACCTATTTGGTATCGTGTTGCGGCAACATGGGGAGCTCACGAAGGCTCATTATTACTTTGGGTATTATTAATGAGTGGCTGGACATTTGCGGTGGCAATTTGCAGTTATCGCATGCCTCTCGACATTGTTGCTCGTGTTTTAGCTGTTATGGGGATGGTTAGCGTTGGTTTTTTGCTGTTTATCATCTTCACTTCAAATCCGTTTTCGCGCACGCTACCCGCCTTTCCGATTGAAGGGCGTGACCTCAATCCATTACTGCAAGATCCAGGGCTGATTTTCCACCCACCATTGTTATACATGGGATATGTCGGTTTTTCAGTGGCATTCGCCTTTGCGATTGCTGCATTGTTAAGTGGCCGGTTAGATAGCTCTTTCACGCGTTTTGCTCGCCCTTGGACGATGGCAGCATGGTTCTTTTTAACGCTAGGGATCATGTTAGGTTCCGCATGGGCTTATTATGAATTAGGTTGGGGGGGCTGGTGGTTCTGGGACCCGGTGGAAAATGCTTCCTTTATGCCATGGTTAGTGGGAACAGCATTGATCCACTCACTCTCCGTGACTGAGCAGCGAGCCACTTTTAAAGCATGGTCACTATTATTGTCGATTTTTGCTTTCTCATTGTGTTTGCTCGGGACTTTCTTAGTCCGCTCGGGGGTACTGGTTTCCGTACACGCCTTCGCCTCAGACCCATCTCGAGGGTTATTCATCTTAGCCTTCATGGTGTTAGTGATTGGCGGCTCTTTATTAGTGTTTGCACTGCGTGGGCACAAAGTACGCTCAAGAGTTAACAATGCGCTATGGTCCCGTGAATCCATGTTATTGGGCAATAACGTTATCCTAACAGCCGCGATGTTAGTCGTGTTACTCGGTACTTTGCTACCGTTGGTTCATAAACAAATTGGTCTAGGTACGATTTCCATTGGTGAACCGTTCTTTAATACCATGTTTATCGCGTTGATGGTGCCATTTGCCTTGTTACTGGGAATTGGGCCACTCGTACGTTGGGGGCGTGACCGCCCTGCGGCGATTAAAAAGTTATTAATCATTGCAACTGTTTTAACCGTTATTCTCTCATTTGCTCTGCCATTATTGATGGAAGATAGGGTAGAAGCCCTAACGGTTGTCGGCTTAATGATGGCGTGCTGGATTGCTATTCTTGCCTTCGCAGAAATGCGAGTCCGCATCAGTAAGAAAATCAAGCTCACACCAAGTTACTGGGGAATGGTACTGGCGCACTTAGGTTTGGCGGTAACTATCGTCGGTATTGCCTTTAGCCAAAATTACAGTATTGAGCGTGACGTGAAAATGAAGCCGGGTGATAGCATTTCAATTCGTGCTTATACCTTTGTATTTAATGGAGTACGAGAAGCTGATGGCCCTAACTACCAAGGTGTCATTGGCAGTATTTCAGTGAAGGAAAAAGACAAAGTCATCGGTGTTTTAATGCCAGAAAAACGTTTTTATAGTGTTAGTCGAGCTGTTATGACTGAAGCGGCGATAGATGGTGGTTTTACTCGCGATTTATATGCTGCATTGGGTGAGGAAATTGCTAAAGATACATGGACTATGCGCTTGTATTATAAACCGTTTGTTCGTTGGATCTGGTCTGGTGGCGTATTAATGGCTATTGGTGCGTTATTCTGCTTGTTTGACCCACGTTATCGTCGCCGTAAATTACAAGGGGAAACAGCATGAACCGCAAAGTCTTCTTAATTCCTTTTATTATTTTTGCAGGAATTGCCGCGGTTCTGTTATGGCAATTGATGCGTAATGCAGAAGGGGATGACCCTCGTTTATTAGAATCTGCTTTAATTGGTAAGCCAGTGCCTGTTTTTCGTCTTGAGTCATTAGAAAACCCGGGGCAGCACTACGAATCTGATGTATTAACACAAGGGCAACCTATCTTATTGAATGTTTGGGCAACATGGTGCCCAACATGCCGAGCAGAACATCAATATTTGAATAAGTTGTCTGCACAGGGTGTTCGTGTGGTTGGGTTGAACTATAAAGATAAACGGGATAAAGCCATTGTGTGGTTGCGTGAGTTGGGCAACCCTTATGCCTTAAGCTTATTTGATGGTGAAGGGATGTTAGGCCTTGACCTAGGGGTATATGGGGCACCTGAAACGTTCTTAATTGATGGTAATGGTGTGATCCGTTATCGTCACGCAGGGGCAATGGACGAGCGCGTTTGGGAAAAAGAGTTTAAACCCCTTTGGGAGCGCTATAATCAGGAGGCGAACCAATGAGGTATTTACTGGGTTTATTGATGTTAACGTTAAGTGCAACGGTGACATATGCATCGACAGAAGTCTTTACTTTCGATAATGAACAACAAGAGCAGCAATTCCGTAAATTAACCGAGGAACTGCGCTGTCCTAAATGCCAAAACAACAGCATTGCAGATTCTAACTCAATGATTGCACTGGACTTGCGCCAAAAAGTGTATGAGTTAATGAAAGAAGGCAAGAACCGTGATGAAATTGTTGATTACATGGTTGCCCGTTATGGTTACTTCGTCACTTATAACCCACCGCTGACACCGCTAACGGTTATGCTGTGGGGATTACCGTTTGTTGCGATAGCGGTAGGCGGTTGGATCATTTTTGCCCGTTCTAAAAAACGCGTTAGATTAAAACAGGTTGAGCAGGGTGATGAAGAATCATTACCTGAGGCCTCTCGCACTAGCAATTGGGTTTATTTACCCGGTTTTATCATTGCATTAGGTGTTGCGGGTGGTGCTTATTATCAGGTAGGTAGCTACGAGAAAGTGGCGGATTGGAATAATGCCTACCAACAAGCTCCGGCCTTGCTAGATAGAGCGCTAGACCCGTCAGAGCCGCCACTTAATAATGCGGAAATGGAACACCTCGCCTTAGGTCTACGTACTCGCCTTCAAGAAGACCCGCAAAATGTAGAAGCGTGGGAAATGCTAGGCCGTATTGGTATGGTGTTGGGGAATGCGACCATGGCAACCGATGCCTATGGCCGTGCTTATCGCCTAGCACCTAAAAATGAAAATGTAGTGATGGGCTATGCGGAAGTTTTGACGCGCTCTTCTGACCCAGAAGATAACCGTCAAGGTGCGGAACTACTTAAAAAGCTGATTGCAGAAGACCGTACCAATGTGAAAGCGTTGAGCATTTTTGCATTCAATGCGTTTGAGCAAGAACGCTACGCTGAAGCCATTTCTGCTTGGCAAATGATGTTAAAACTACTGCCAGAGAATGACCAACGTCGCCCTATCATCGAGCGCAGTGTTGAACAAGCACTGATGATGGTACACGAAAAGAAAGGGTTGCCAGCGAAAGCGGAATAGTTAACGGCAGTCAATTACTATGACCAAAAGGGAGCAACCGCTCCCTTTTGTTTATCTGGTGAATAATCCATTTACTCAAATTGTGATCCTTCTCTCAACCTATCATTATTTTACCCATAATAGATTATAGCGATTAATCAGGGTTATTTTATCTTATTTAATTAATGAAGATATAAATATAACTTATTAATTTAACTTTGTTTTATTTTAAAGTTTTTATATTTATGAAATATATAATAAATAATCCGAATTATTATATTTACTTATGTACTTCCCTCTTAGTCTAAATTCCATAAAGTAAACTAATCAATTCTTATATTATTTTGATAATAATAGAAGATTTACCTTTAGTTATTCTTTTTTGGTTTTTTTTGTTTTTACTTTTATGCTTTTTGCTTTTTTTTGCTTTGCAGGGAGAACCTATGAGTACAATCACATTAATGTAACAAGGTATAAATTAGAGTAAATGCCATGAGGTAAAATGGCATGAAAGCAGAACGACATAAGAAAATAATTAATATTTTAAAAAATACTGGATCAGCCAAAGTTTCTGTTTTATCGAAAGAACTTAATGTCACTAAAGAAACCATTAGAGCAGATTTAAACTCTTTAGCAAAAAAAGGAATTATTAGCCGTTGCCATGGTGGCGCATACATCGAATTTGAAACACTAGATAAAGTTGCTAAAAAAGAAATAATTCAATTTCTTGAGTGCAATGAAAGTTTTAATGAAAGAACAGATAAGGATGATGCCGTGTTAGGTAAAGTATGTGTATTAGGTTCATTTAACGTAGATATGATTAGTTACTTACCTCGGTTACCAGAGGCAGGCGAATCATTATTATCAAATAAATTTATTTTTTCTCCTGGTGGTAAAGGGTGTAACCAAGCATTAGCAGCGAGTTATTCAGATTCGCCTGTCCACTTTATTACGAAGATAGGAACAGATCAATTTAGTGAATATGCAATAAACTTCATATCGTCATCTAAAATTAAAACTTCGACCATATACCAAACTGAAAAATATCAAACGGGTACAGCATCTATATTTGTATCTGAAAATAGTGGAGAAAATATTATTTCAATATATCCAGGTTCTAATATGGATATTACTGCTGACGAAGTGAAGATTCAAAAAGATAAAATTGTAAACTCAAATATTATTCTTCTTCAGTTAGAAACGAATATTGAAGCGTTAAAGGAAATTATTGAGATTGGTAATGAATATAAAATTCCAATTATTTTAAATCCTGCGCCGTATAACGACATCGTTAATGAATTAATTGAAAAGATTGATATTTTAACCCCTAACGAAACTGAAGCAAGTCTGCTTTCTAATATTAATGTTATTGATTTAGAAAGTGCTAAAAAAGCGGCTGAAGTTATCTATCACAAAGGTGTAAAAAAAGTAGTTATTACACTCGGAAGCAAAGGCTCTATTGCATTTGATGGTAATAAGTTCATTTATTCCCCGGCTTACACTGCTGTTGTTAAGAATACGGCGGGTGCCGGCGATGCATTCAATGGGGCTCTTGCTGCATCTTTGGCGAAAGGTAAACAGTTTTCTTACGCCTTGCGCTATGCATCGGCGTTTTCATCCCTTGCTGTTGAAACAAGTAATGCTTCAGAAATGCCTGAAGATATAAATGTTATGCATCGTATTAATCAAACAACCTATTCTCAGGTTGTGACTCAATCCCCTGAATAAATTAATATTCTGAAAAGAGGAAAAAAATGAAAATTCTATTTATTGGTGAATCATGGCATATCCATATGATCCACACTAAAGGTTATGACAGCTTTACTTCAAGTAAATATGAAGAAGGTGCAACTTTCTTATTAGAATGTTTAAGAAATAAAGGCGTTGAAATTGATTATATGCCTGCACATACCGTGCAAATGGCATTCCCTAAAACCGTAGAGGAATTAGAAAAGTACGATGTTGTCGTTATTAGCGATATCGGTGCCAATACTTTCTTATTACAAAATGACACTTTCTATAATATGAAAGTATTACCTAACGCACTTGGATTAATTAAACAATATGTTAGCCAAGGTGGTGGTTTATTAATGATCGGTGGTTACTTGTCATTTATGGGAATTGAAGCCAAAGCTAATTATAAAAATACATTATTAGCCGATGTATTACCGGTTGAAATGTTAGATGGTGACGACCGCGTTGAAACCCCTGAGGGAGTTTTTGCAACACCCGCTAATACAGGCCATGAATCAATTAAAAACTTTGGTAATTGGCCAATGTTTTTAGGTTATAACAAAGTTGCTGCTAAAGAAAATACACAAGTTGTTTTAAATATTGGTGAAGACCCATTATTGGTATTCGGTGAATATGACAAAGGAAAAACAGGCTGTTTTATGAGTGACTGCTCGCCACACTGGGGAAGTCGTGAGTTTATGGCTTGGGAGCATTATTCAGATATGTGGGTAAATATTCTTAAGCAAATCGCTCGTTAATTAATTCTTTAAAAGTAAAAAATCAAAATAAAGAAAATGGGTGCTGAGTTAATTCAGCACCTTGTAAGCCGATTACAAAAAATAATGACTCATAGTCAAAAATCCAAAAGGAATATTTTATGAGTGTTAAAAGTTATTCTACCCCTTTTTTAATGATAGCGACGGTATTAGCCGGTATGTTATCGCCAATGCAATCCGCAGTGAATGGGCAGCTGGGTGATGTATTAAAAGATGGAAATGCGAGCGCCGTTATTTCATTTGCCAGTGGTTTGGTGGTGATGTTTTTTATCATTATTGCGAAGAAACAAACCAGACAACAATTTGCAGCAATTCCTAGCTTAATTAAAAATAAAAAAATTCCATTGTGGAATTGGTTTGCAGGCCTGTGCGGTGCGATGGTGGTGTTTTCTGAAGGCGCATCCGCGAGTGCATTAGGTATCGCAACTTTCCAAACTGCATTGATTTCTGCACTATTATTATCAGGCTTGCTGTGTGACCGTTTTGGTATTGGTATCGATGAGAAAAAACCATTCACTACCTTTCGTGTATTAGGTGCCATTTTTGCGGTTGTCGCGACGTTGTTTGTGGTTTCACCACAGTGGCATTCAAGTTCTGCCATTTATTTAGCTATTTTGCCTTTTTTAGCTGGTTTGTTAGCAGGGTGGCAACCCGCAGGTAACTCAAAAGTTGCAGAAGCAACAGGTTCAATGATGGTTTCTATTACGTGGAACTTTATTGTTGGTTTTACCGTACTGACGATAGCTCTCGTGATCCGTATGGCATTAGGTCATCTCACTTTAGATTTACCGGGTGTTTGGTGGATGTACCTAGGTGGCCCGTTAGGTTTAATGTCCATTGCATTAATGGCAATCTTAGTCCGCGGCTTAGGTTTGTTGATGCTCGGTGTTGCTTCAACGGCAGGGCAGTTATTGGGTTCGGTACTGATTGACTTATTGCTACCGTCTTTGGGCAATACCGTGTACTTAGTGACTATTATTGGAACAGTATTTGCTTTAGTCGGCGCAATTATTACGACCATTCCTGAGTTTAGAGAAGCCAAAGCGACAAAAGCCGCAGGAGTATAAAATGAAAGGTTATATCCAAACGGTGACAGGGCCCGTTAAAAAAGAAGATATGGGACTGACATTACCACATGAACATCTGTTTAATGATTTATCAACGGTTGTCGATGAGCCATTTTATGACTTCTCACATGTGTTGGTTGATAAAAAAGTCAGTGCCGATATTCAATGGGGACTGAAGCACGACCCATATTGCTGCTGTGACAATATGGATAAAAAGCCAATCGAAGATGTGATTTATGAAGTCAATAATTTTAAGGAACTTGGTGGTAAAACATTGGTAGATGCTACAGGTTCCAAAGCGATTGGCCGTGATGTACATCAATTGCGCGAAGTTGCCATTAAAACGGGTATTAATGTGGTTGCTTCTTCTGGCCTGTATATTGAAAAGTTTGAAGGTGACCGGTTAGTCAATGATATCGATGCTATGGCTAAAATGATTGATGATGAGCTCAATGTAGGCATTGATGGAACGGATATTTGTGCAGGAATGATTGGTGAAATCGGGGTATCTCCTTTTTTTACTGATGGTGAAAAGAATAGCCTAAGAGCGGCATCAGTAGCGCAACTGGCTAATGACCATGTTTCAATGAATATTCATATGCCTGGTTGGCAACGTCGAGGAGATGAGGTTCTCGATATTTTAATCAAAGAAATGGGTGTTAATCCCGCTAAAATTTCATTGGCACACTCAGACCCGTCAGGTAAAGATTTTGACTATCAACGCCGTATGCTTGATAGAGGTGTTTGGCTTGAGTTTGACATGATTGGTCTAGATATTTCATTTCCAAAAGAAGGTGTTGCACCAACAGTAACAGAAACTGCGGATGCGGTTTGTAAACTGATTGAGATGGGGTATGGGGCACAAATCGTGTTGAGTCATGATGTTTTTCTCAAACAAATGTGGGCAAAAAATGGGGGTAATGGCTGGGGATTTGTACCCAATGTTTTTCTCTCGTTATTGGCCAAAAAAGGGGTGGATAAATCGATGATTAACCGCCTTTGTATTGATAACCCTGCAAACTTATTAGCATAGAATACCCTTTGTTATTTTTAGAATTCTTTGGATGGAAAATTAGTAGCAATCACTTGTGGTTGCTACTTTTTTATGGCGCCTTTAAAACAGTTTGCTGACTTAGAGAAATGTACCTAATACTATAAATCAGTCAATTGATTGATTTTTCAATGGGTTTGTATTGATGATAGATAATCAATTTTATCAATAAAGTTCATCTTAAATTAACATTTTCGGTAAATATCAATAACAATGGGTATCTAAATAAGATACAATTCTGCGCTATAAATTCGTACTCAGATGACGGAAAAACGTTGCACCTACGCACTTCAATCAGACAATTTGCTGCCTATCTTGCACTATTGGCTGTGGTTATGCTGTTTATCGCTCCATTGTTCTCTAAATCGATGAGGCTGATGGAACACTGCGTGAGCACTAACCCTAATAGTACAATTGAGCATTCATCAATGGCAGGCCATTCGATGCATTCGCATCAAGGTATGCTGATGCCTGAAAATTGTGACGTTTCTGCACCAATGAATCACATGTTAATGACGGGGATTGGGCAATCTCCGATGGAAGACATTGCATGTGGTTACTGCCAATTATTGATCCACTTCCCATTTCTTATCTTATTTATTGCCGTAGTTATTCGGCAATTAGCGACACTGGCACTATTTATTCCTTTTGAACGTAGTGTTCACATTTGGTTATTTAGACCATGGTCATTACACCTTGCTCGAGCCCCGCCTATTTCCTGATGTCTTAGCATTGTAAATATTACAAATCAATTTATTGCTATTTTGCCTTCACTGGGCAAAACGCGTTCGCTCGCCTTGAATTTCTTTGCTTATTAAGCAATTTATCTGTGGGAGCTGAAATGTGTTTGCAGCCTAAAAGATGAAGGTAGCATCTTCCTTTTCTAAGAAACAGGTGAAAAATGAATACACACGTTTTTAAAGTGGCTCCTATTGCGACACTGGTAATTAGTGCGATTTTTACGGCATCAACATTAGCGAAAAATGAAGTTAATCAAAGCCCTATTTCTGAAAACTCAGTAATGATTGTGACGGCGCCTGTTGATTCGCCATTAACAATCACCACGTCGCCAAAGACACCAAGGCAGCCAGTCCCTGCAAGTGATGGTTCTGATTACCTCAAAACCATTCCTGGTTTTTCACAAATACGTAATGGTGGAACTAACGGTGATCCGGTTTTTCGTGGCATGTTCGGCTCTCGTTTGCGTATTTTAACCAATGATAGTGAAATGTTAGGTGCGTGTCCTTCTCGTATGGATGCGCCGACTTCTTATATTTCACCTGAAAACTTTGATGTACTGAATATGATTAAAGGCCCGCAAACTGTTTTATGGGGGCCAGGAAATTCTGCTGGAACAATCCGTTTTGAGCGCGAAAAGCCGCTATTTACTGAAGCGGGTATTAAAGGCAACGCAAGTGCCTTAACAGCATCTAATGAGCGTTGGGATGGCAATGCAGATATCAGTTTAGGTAATGAAACGGGGTATATTCGTGTCATTGGTAATAAATCACGTTCAAATGATTATAAAGATGGCAATGGTGATAAGGTTCCTTCGAAGTGGGATAAGTGGAATGCAGATATTGCTGTTGGCTGGACGCCTGATGAATACACATTATTAGAACTGACCGCCGGTAAAGGTGATGGGGAAGCTCGCTATGCGGGGAGAGGAATGGATGGGTCTCAATTTAAACGCGAAAGCTTAGGCTTGCGCTTTGAAAAGAGTAATATCGGCGAGGTGTTTGATAAAATTGAGGCTAATATTTACTACAATTATGCCGACCATATTATGGATAACTACTCGCTTCGCTCTCCATCAGGCGGTGGAATGAGCGGTGGCCATATGGGGCATGGAGGCCACGGTATGATGAATATGCCAATGAAAATGCGTGTTGATCGCGAAACCATGGGTGGCCGTACCATGGGAACATGGTTGTGGAAAGATTATGAACTGCGTGCAGGGGCTGACATGCAGACCAATAAACACCGTAAAAACAATAATAATAGCTGGAAAAAAGATGCACAATTCCAAGACTATGGTGTTTTTAGTGAATTAACTTGGCATGCGACTGAACAAGGCAAAGTGGTCAGTGGAGCTCGTTTAGATCGCGTGATAGTTGAAAATAATACAGAAGTAGGTTCTTCAGGGCGTAATACGGTGATGCCAGCGGGCTTTGCGCGTTATGAGCATTCATTATCTGGCACGCCTATTATGCTATATGCAGGTGTCGGCTATACCGAACGCTTTCCGGATTATTGGGAGCTGTTCTCGCCTAAACTTGGCCCAGATGGTAGCAATAATGTGTTTGATAAGCTAAAAACAGAAAAAACGACTCAGTTAGATATTGGTGCTAAATATAGTCATGAAGATACCAATGCCTGGGTTTCTGCTTATGTGGGGCATGTTGATGACTTTATTCTTTTCCGCTATAGCGCAACAAACCCAAGAATGAGTCAGGTTGAAAATGTGAATGCGTTAATCATGGGGGGCGAGCTCGGTGTAGCACAAAAACTCAGTGATGAATGGAAAGCAGATGCAAGCTTGGCTTATTCGTGGGGAGAAAATCGCACAGATGGAAAGGCATTACCGCAGATGCCACCGTTGGAAAGCCGTTTTGGCTTATCATGGGAAAAAGGCGATTGGACCACGACAGGTTTAGTACGCGTTGTTAGCCGCCAAAATCGCGTTGCTATAAACGATGGCAATGTGGTGGGTAAAGACTTTAGTAAAAGTGCAGGTTTTACGATTTTTTCATTAAATACAGCATATACAATTAATGAAAACATGAAGTTAAGCGCAGGCGTTGATAACCTGTTCGACAAAACCTACAGTGAGCACCTTAACTTAGCTGGAAATAGCGGTTTTGGTTATTCATCCAATGTGCCAGTAAATGAACCAGGAAGAAATTTCTGGGCAAAAATTAATGTGACATTTTAATTATTAGGTAAACAACCCGTACAGTTTCCGTATGGGTTGTTTGCTATTTATTAAATAATAACAGGAATATAGTAATTTAGCTCTTGAATAAAATTTCGTGAGTCATTCACAAACGCTTCATAAGAGGGCTTCGATTTCAGGACATATTGTTCTACATCTGGTCCTTCGCCACGGACGATGTCCATTTCAGCAAGTACCTTCCCATAAGCAGTATAAATAATATCATTGTAATCTATACCATGAAGGCTACTGGTTATCTTGATTTCTAAATAATTACCTGCAGGTAATTGTAAATGGGTTGTCTGGGGAAGTGCAATCTCTACATCTTGTTCATCTAGAGCCGTGGTATATAGGAAATGGCCTTCTGTATTCGCACTTTGGTCTACACCATGAATTGCATATAAATGCTGAGTGACATAAGGGTTTTTATCGAAAAAAGCTTTCCAATAGTATCGGCGTAGCTCATCCGTTTTTAGGTTCCACTCATTAATATCTTTAGTGTAACGATGTTTAGTGCCGAGTAAATTAATGGCTGGTAATTGAGTCAATTTAACTCGAACATTTAACTCTTTACTTTCTCGTAGAGGTAAACAGAACCCTTCAATCTTCCAACCTTCGCGTTTTCGATATTCAGAAGGCGTGAGATTAAATTGCTTTTTAAACGCGCGGCAAAAAGTTTGTTGTGAGTCAAAACGGTACCTCAGAGAAATATCCATTATGCTGTCATTTGTTAGTCGTAATGCGACAGCAGAACAAGAAAGGCGTCTTGCTCGGATATAGGAACCAAGCGCGAGCCCTGTTTGGTTCTTAAACAGGCGCTGAAAGTGCCATTTGGTGTATCCTGATTTATCGGCAACAGTATCTAGGGATAGGCGAGATTCTAAATTTTGTTCTATCCAGAGAATGATTTCCCTGATAACACTTTCTTGTAGCATGATTTTCCTTTCAGGTCTCTTTTACTTACCAAAAAAATAATAAGCCATAAAATACATCAAGGTTATGACAGGTAAGTATTCATAGGTGCTCGTAATATGATACCACGCCAACTGACAATTTTATTAAAAAGATGTGAAGTTAAGTAAGTTTTGGGAAGTAAAAAAGTAGGAATATTACCTAAATACACCTATTTAGAGTTTGTGTAATTTATCTAATTTTTACATATTGCAGTATGGACTGAAAGTAATGAACATGGCATAAATAGGGTGAAGTAATTTTATTTTTATCGAAAACAGCCTGTTGAAGTAATCTATTTTTGAGGCTCAATATAAGAGGTGTGTAATGTAAATCATTAATCTGAAAAGGTCATTTAGTATTATAAGCATAATATGAAATATTTTGCTTTATCGTCTAAATTTAATGTTGTAATTCCGACTAATAAATAAAAAAAAACGTCTTTTTTTATGATGTGAAAAAATTCAATTTATTATAATTATCTTCTGGAAACTTATTGATACGCATGAATACAAATTGTCACTAATTTCTTAAGGTTATAACATTAAATCAAGCAAGATAGTTTTATCTAACTGAAGAGCTAAGCTAGAATTTTAGTTAACTTGAAAATACAACTTTTAGTCGTCGACTGATAATAATTTAAATTTAACTATTGATAGTGAGATTAAATAATGTGACCAGCTTCACGAGTTAAATGTAATGATGAAAATCATCTAGCCTTTTTATATCAGTAAGTTAGCTAATGTTTTGGTTTTTTAAATCATAAATGAATGGTCTTTAAATGACTTATTTAATTAGGGTTTTATTATTTTAAGTCAATTTATAAATTTATGGTTGGTGATAATTTACGCGCCGGTTAATTATATTAATTTTAATATTTAGTAGAGGTTATTATGGGGAAAGAAAGTATTGCTAAAATGCTAGGGATAAAAATCCGAAAACAACGAGAAAACCATAAAATATCGATAGAAAGAATGGCGAGTTTAATCGGTGTAACAGAAGAAGAAATGAATCGATTTGAGACAGGAGAGAGTTGTATTGATGTTGATTCATTATTCCAATTTGCATACCTCTTCAATGTTGACCCGGCTTCTTTTTTATATGGGATTGTCAATGTAAATAGTGGAACGTGTAGGTTAATACACTGATTATAAGTAATTTGATTATGTTACATTAAATTTTAGAGTATTATTATATAACCCACTAATATAATAATGTGTTCTGTTTCTATCAGAATAATCTTTATATTTTATGGTAATTAAATATATCCATAGATATTTAACTGTTTTATTACTTTATCTGTTAGCTCATTAGCGCGGCTCCATTGATTAATCTTAGCTAATTTTGTATTACTACTGAGCCTTAAAACAAATTGGTCAAGTTGCTTTACAATGAAATTATCTTGATTAACCTCTTGATATTTTTCATTAAAAGAAAGTTTTTTCTCTACCTCATAGCGGTTATTGCACTGCTTCAATGATAGTTTGTCTGAGATCTTTCCTGTATTAAAAAAGATTTCAAATGAAACCAATAAACCGTTTTCTTGGCGTAAATTAATTATTAAGACGTCGCCATCGGCTCTTTGATTGAAGGGATGCGAGAACTGAATAGAAGGAAGTGAAAGGACAAAATCAGGCATTAGTGATAACAATAATTCTATGCTCTTTGTGATGGTGTTTCGTAATATATTGAATGGTAGTTGGTTTTCTGGCTCTACTATTCGGTGTGTTGTGATACGTAATAACCCTGTTTCGCTACCATGTTTAGGCATTAAAGATGCTTTTATTTGATTGAACTGGTTATCAGAGCTCAAAGGTTGGTTGTAGTCAATAAATACGTCATGGCGCATGGCTTGCTTTAATACTTCATTCAGTTCGCTTTCACTAAAGTTAGGGATATCATTCAATAGAACATCTTTTCCAGCAGTTACCGCTGTCTGAATAGCAAACTTTAGTAATTCATCACTACAAGTGGATGTCACTATGATGCAATCAACGTCATCATTGTTGATTAGCGCTTCTATTTTTTTCTTTTGGCACATGAAGTCAGTCATAGGAGGAAGAGATGGGGACAAATGGCAAATTGACTTTAGCTCACTATGATGGGTGCAGCATTTTATCGCATTTATATAAAGTTGGTTATAAGGTGCAGTGCCGATTAAACCAATACCAGAACGATTAATTGACGTGACAGAATGCTGTTCTTCAAGTAAACGCAGGTGGCCGAGTAAATAAAGAAAGTGTGTATTTAACATGCTTAGCCCTTATTCTTGGTTTATCAAACACGCGATATAATTCCAACATAACAGGGTGAAATAATAATTTCATTTTATTGTTATTTTAGAACTTGTATTTTCTGATGGGATTCACAAATTAAAGAAAAAGATGAAACTTAATTAGTATTCAATAATGACGTTTATGTTAATCAGGGAAAAGGTAGGAAGGGGCTCTGAATTAATGGAGGTGTTTAATTACAGAGCCGCATAACTAGACTAAGCTGCTGCCTTGACGATAGGCTAATGCAACGGTTAGTGATTGTGCTAAACATAAGGTGGCTGACTGCGAACGAAATGCATCTACTTGGGCTTCTTTGATAACAAAACAAACATCACTGAAACTTGCCAATGGGCTGATTTGACTATCAGTAATCACGATTTGCTGTGCACCCGCTTGAGCCGCTTTCTCACTTACCATGACAGTTTCTGAGGCGTAAGGTGTGAAACTGATTGAAATTACAACGTCGTTTTCACTGATCCGACTGATCTGCTCTTTGAACATTCCGCCAAGCCCATCAATAAGGACAGGACGGCATTCCAAATGGCTAAGTGCGTAACTTAAATATGTTGCAACGCTGAATGAACGACGCAAACCGATAATGTAGATATTCTGTGCATTCGCTAAAAGTGATACGGCTTTTTCAATATCTTCAGCAGGGGTTCTGGCTGCCATTTGTTGTAACGCTTGGGCGTTAGAATGAGCGAACTCCTTCAAAATTTGTGAGGGGTCATCACTCAGTTCTTGGGAACCATCCATTTCACGAAACATACGGGCTCTATCTGTGTAGCTGGCCGTTTCTTCCACAAGGTTCATACGAAACAATTGTTTCATTTCATTAAACCCACTGAAATTAAAAGCATTTGCAAAGCGGATCAGCGTCGAAGGCGGAACCTTAGCTTCCTTTGCAATGACGGCAACGGTATCAAATGCCACACTATTCGTATTATCTAATACATAGCGTGCCACTTGCTGTAACCGTTTACTTAGTTCGTCATATCGTGAGCGAACTTGCTCTTGAAACTCATTTAAATTTGATGCACTTGACATATAACCTCCAGAATTTGGCTCTAATTGTAGTTGTTTTACAGCGTTAGTCGAATCTTTTTGAAACACTTAGTTCATATTTAAAAATTTTCTTTTTTTAGGATCGTGAAATAATTTGAATTTGGGATAATAAATTGAACAGCTTACATCAATTTGCTCTCTTATTTTCTTGATTGAAACAAGGCCATGTTTAGCTCAATACAACGGCAAAATAGCCAATAAATAGGTGATGGACATAAGTTTAGGATTGGTATTTTTTTAGTCGCGATTAAAATTTCACAAAAACTTTGTCTAGATCACATAAATTGAATGTTATTTCAAATTTAGTTGTAAATGAAACAAATATTTCATATACATTGAGTAACAAGGTAACTCTGTCAGCTAAAGAGAGGCAACATGGAACAGATTCATAATTTCATTGGTGGTGAAATAGTATCCAGCAAAAGTGGGCGTTTTGCGCCTGTATTCAACCCGGCAACGGGGGAGCAAATTGCTCAAGTTGTACTCAGCAGTGCCGATGAAACAAAAAAAGCCATTGAGATTGCGAATAAAGCATTCCCTAAATGGTCAAAACTATCTCCCCTAAAACGTTCTCGGGTTTTATTCAAATTTAAAGCTTTACTTGAAGAGAATATGGATGAGCTGGCGCGTTTAATTTCAAGAGAACACGGTAAAGTTTTTTCTGATGCGGTAGGTGAATTAACCCGAGGTTTGGAAGTCGTTGAATTTGCATGCGGTATTCCTCACTTACAAAAAGGTGAGCACTCAGCCAATGTTGCTACAGGTGTTGATAGCCACTCATTAATGCAGCCTTTGGGTGTTTGTGCGGGGATCACGCCATTTAATTTTCCAGCAATGGTACCGATGTGGATGTTCCCAGTAGCTATTGCAACAGGTAATACCTTTGTTTTAAAACCATCAGAAAAAGATCCTTCATTAGCATTAGCATTAGCTAGATTATTAAAAGAAGCTGGCTTACCTGATGGCGTATTTAATGTTGTTCAAGGGGACAAAGAATCCGTTGATGTGCTCTTAACTGCACCAGAAGTTCAAGCCGTTAGTTTTGTTGGCTCAACGCCTATTGCTGAATATATTTACACGACGGCATCCGCTCATGGTAAGCGTTGCCAAGCACTCGGTGGAGCGAAAAACCATTGTATCTTAATGCCTGATGCAGACATGGGGCAGGCAGCTAATGCTATTATGGGCGCTGCGTTTGGTGCTGCAGGTGAACGTTGCATGGCATTATCCGTCGTCTTAGCTGTCGGTGATGAAACGGCAGATGCGCTCATTGCTAACCTGAAAGGCCAAATTGCCAAAATGTCCGTGGGTCCTGGTATTACTGACGGTAAAGAAAATGACATGGGACCTGTGATTTCCACGCAACATAAAGCCAAAATCTGTGACTATATTACCAGTGGCGAAAAACAAGGTGCGACGTTATTGGTCGATGGCCGTGACTTTAAAGTGAAAGGCTTCGAAAATGGTTATTTTGTAGGGCCAACATTATTTGATAATGTCACGCCTGAAATGGACATTTATCAAGAAGAAATTTTTGGGCCTGTATTAGCCGTAGTGCGAGTTCCAGACTTTGAAACGGGTTTGAAACTGATTAACCAACATGAATATGGTAATGGAACGGCTATTTTCACCCGTGATGGTGAAACAGCGCGCGAATTCCAAGAAAATGTTCAAGCGGGAATGGTCGGAATTAACATACCTATTCCAGTACCGATGGCATTCCACAGTTTTGGTGGTTGGAAACGGTCTATTTTTGGTCCATTAAATGTACATGGAAATGACGGTGTTCGTTTCTATACTCGCATGAAAACAGTCACTAGCCGTTGGCCTGCCAGTGTTCGCTTAGAGCACCATGAAAGTAGTTTCACAATGCCAACCATGGAATAAACGGAGACCCGTATGAATAAGCAGAAAATGACGACCGCTCAGGCATTGGTTAAATTTTTAAACCAACAATACGTTGATGTTGATGGTGAGCAATATCCGTTTATTCAGGGAGTATTTACGATTTTTGGCCATGGTAATGTTGTGGGGTTAGGTCAGGCGCTTGAAGAAGCGCCTGGTCATCTACGCGTTTATCAAGGATGTAATGAGCAAGGTATGGCGCACATTGCGACGGGTTTTGCTAAACAAAAAAAACGTAAACAAATTTTTGCTGTGACATCTTCAGTTGGCCCCGGTGCCGCAAATATGATTACCGCAGCAGCAACGGCAACTGCCAATCGTATTCCATTATTATTGTTGCCAGGGGATACCTTTGCGACTCGTCAGCCCGACCCAGTATTGCAGCAAGTCGAACAATACGATGATGGGACTATCAGTACTAATGATTGTTTTCGCCCGGTTTCACGTTATTGGGATAGGGTTTCACGGCCTGAACAACTGATGGCGGCGATGGTTAATGCCATGCGAGTGTTAACTGACCCTGCGGATACTGGCGCGGTAACCATTTGCCTACCTCAAGATGTTCAAGGTGAGGCGTGGGATTACCCCGATTATTTTTTCCAAAAACGCATCCATCGTATTGAACGTAGACCACCGACAACGGTGAGTATCGAAGAAGCCGTAAATTTAATTCGTGGCAAGAAAAAACCATTGCTCATCTGTGGTGGTGGGGTACGTTATTCCGAAGCTCACGACGCATTTTTGCAATTTGCGGAAGATTACCGTATTCCATTTGGCGAAACTCAAGCAGGTAAAAGTGCCATCGTTGCTAGTCATCCCTTGAATATGGGCGGAATTGGTACAACAGGTGGGTTAGCGGCAAATTTGTTGGCTAAAGAAACTGACTTAGTGATTGGTGTGGGGACTCGCTTTACGGATTTTACCACCGCCTCTAAGTCGTTATTTAGTCATCCGAATGTGATGTTCTTAAATATCAATGTTGCGGAGTTTGATGCAAGTAAGTTAGATGCATTGAAAGTGGTCGCAGATGCCAAAGAAGCGTTACAAGCACTGAGTGTAAAATTGAAAGATTCTCACTATGAAGCTCAGTGGGGGGATGAAATTCAGCAGGCTAAACAACAGTGGAAAAATGAGCTGGAGCGCTTGTTTAGTATACAGTATCGGCCATTAGATTTTGTCCCTGAAATTGCAGGCCATCTTGATGACAAGCTTGAAGAGTACCGTAAAACGCTTGGTACAGAATTGGCGCAAACACGGGTGCTAGGCTTGATGCAGCAATACATGGAAGACGATGCCATTATTGTCGGGGCTGCAGGTTCATTACCGGGTGATTTACAACGTATTTGGCTACCAAAACAACGGGATACATACCACCTTGAATATGGCTATTCATGCATGGGGTACGAAATTGCCGCTGCTGTTGGGGCTAAAATTGCTGCGCCAAAACAACCTGTTTATGCGATGGTCGGAGATGGTTCTTATTTAATGCTACACAGTGAGCTGCAAACTGCGATTCAGGAGAATATTAAGATCACCATCTTATTGTTTGATAACGCGGGATTCGGCTGTATTAATAATCTGCAGATGAGCCAAGGCATGGGAAGTTTTGGTACAGAGAACCGGCATCGAAACCCACAGACGGGGTTGATGGATGGGCCGTTAGTGAAGGTCGATTTTGCTAAAAACGCAGAAAGCTATGGCTGTAAAAGTTATCGGGTACATGATGAGGAACAATTGATTGCTGCACTGAAAGACGCGAAGTCCCATTCGGGCTGTGTATTGATTGATATTAAAGTACTTCCGAAAACAATGACCGATGGTTATGAAGCTTGGTGGCGCACAGGAACGGCTCAAGTTTCTAAAAAGCCTCAAATAGTTGCTTCCGCTGAAAAAATTAAAGAGATGGTTGAACATAAAGTTCGTCTTTATTAATCAACATATTGCGCTAGTGCCTTATAGTGTCAAAATAACTCGACGGTGTTTTACCGTCGAGGAATGTTTTTCGTTTTCTTAATGAGTCAGATGTGTAACTAAGTAGGGTAGTTACTGGAAACTTAGCAGGGATTGCTTTGGTTTTTATTTGCATAGTGATTATCACTTGCCGTTCTATATTCGTCATACTTCAAGTTAAATGGGCTAGCGTTACGCTCATCGCCAACACAATTCGAATCATTTTGGATTATATACCCAGCTTTGGCTGGGTTTTTTAATGGTTTTTATAGTTTAAAAATTTATTTATTGAAATATATGTTTTATTGCGAGGCAGGAAAAGAACAAAAAAAGAAGTTATGGAAATTTAATATGCCAACAAACACAGACTTTATTGTTAAATGCTATTCGCTTGCATTGTCAATTTGTGATCTGAATAACACTAAAAATACACTTTAATATAACATTTGTTATCTAGAGCCCAAAAATATAATTTTCAAAAAATTATAAATTGAAATGAACGTTTTATTTGGTATATTCCGTAATATCCAAATAGTGGATTTAAGGTATCAAGGAGCATTTGAATGTTCAATATAGCACTATTCGGCGCAGGACGTATCGGACAGGTTCATGCTGTTAATATTGCCGGCCATAAAGAAACCAAACTTTATTCTGTCATCGACCCTTATCAACCGAATGCGGTTGCCTTGGCTGAAAAATACCAAGCAAAAGTACAGACGACAGAAGAAGCAATGCAAGACCCTAATATACAAGGGGTTTTAATCGCTTCAGCCACAGATACTCACGCTGATTTAATCGAACTCGCAGCCAAACATAAAAAAGTGATCTTCTGTGAAAAGCCTGTTCATCTCGATCTTGAGCGTGTGAAACAGTGTTTAAAAAGCGTGAAAGAACATAATGTTCCACTGTTTATTGGTTTTAATCGTCGCTATGACCCTCAATTTCGCCACTTGAAAAATTTATTCCAACAAGGCGCTATTGGTAAAGCAGAATCTTTAATTATCACGTCTCGTGATCCGTCACCACCACCTGCGGAATACGTCAAAGTCTCCGGTGGTATGTTCAGAGATATGACGATTCATGACTTTGATATGGCGCGCTTTATGATTGGCGAAGAGCCTTGCTCTGTCTACGCACAAGGCAGCAATGTTGTTGACCCTGCTATCGGCCAAGCAGGTGATATTGATACTGCATTTATTATCTTAAAATTTCCATCAGGCGCAATGGCGACCATCTCTAACAGCCGTCGTTCAGGTTACGGTTATGACCAACGCATTGAATTACATGGTGAAAAAGGCTTATTAACGGCAGGTAATATTAAAGAGAACAGTGTTGCGCTGTTAAGCGAAGTTGGATGTTTATCTGCCAAGCCAGAGTATTTCTTCTTACAACGTTACCATGAAGCATACCAAGCAGAGTGGCAGCATTTTGTTGATATCTTAGCAGGCCGTGCGGAATCTGAAACGACAGGTACCGATGGTGAATTGGCTTTATATCTTGCAGACAAAGCGCTGGAATCATTAAAAACGGGTAAAGAAGTTAAATTGTAATTAATGCGGTAATACTATTTAACTTAATTATAGACTTGCGGTTAAAAATGTATTTTTAGCCGCAATAGCAAATATATTCATTTATCAATGAGTATATAAAATAC
Source organism: Providencia sp. PROV269 (assembly GCF_028477785.1). Taxonomy (NCBI): domain Bacteria; kingdom Pseudomonadati; phylum Pseudomonadota; class Gammaproteobacteria; order Enterobacterales; family Morganellaceae; genus Providencia; species Providencia sp. PROV269. Next base: position 154,446 of record NZ_JAMPLV010000013.1, read on the forward strand.
TGACCTTACTTTTATTTAATACTCTTTAGGCTTTCAATATTCTGAGATTAATTGAGGCTTTTTATAATCTTACTTTCTTTAATTTAACTGATGTATTTATCGTTTTAAATTCGCGAAAACTATTTTCAAAGAGTTTATCGATCAGGCCTAAAGCTAGCAAAGTAGCGATTCAAACCAGAGTGCCAGAAACTTATTTCATTATTTAACATTTAACATTTAACATTAAACATTTATTTAAATATTGAAAAATTGTTTTTTTGGTAAGACATAATGATTCAAATAATAAGGTAATAATATGTCATTAATCATGAATCTCAATCAACAACAGAGAAAAAGGTTGCACCAAATAACCTTGGTTGCAACCTTTGGTGGATTACTATTTGGTTATGATACTGGTGTCATTAACGGTGCATTTTCATCACTGAAAGAAAACATGGGATTAACGCCAACCACGGAAGGGCTGGTAATGAGTGTCCTATTAGTGGGCGCGGCATTAGGCAGTGTTTGTGGTGGACGTGTAGCAGACTTTGTCGGGCGCCGTACTTATTTGCTTTACCTCTCATTTCTGTTTTTATTTGGGGCATTTTTATCTGCGGCGGCTCCAAACATTGAAGTTCTTCTTATTGCTCGGTTTATATTGGGGTTTGCGGTGGGCGGGGCTTCAGTGACAGCACCGACATTTATTTCGGAAGTGGCCCCGACTGAAATGCGGGGAAAACTTACCGGACTCAATGAAGTTGCTATTGTTATCGGGCAGTTAGCGGCATTTGCTATCAATGCGATTATCGGTTCTATTTGGGGTCATCTACCGGATGTCTGGCGTTATATGTTGTTAGTGCAGGCGGTACCTGCATTGTGCCTATTATTTGGTATGTGGAAAGCGCCTGAAAGCCCACGCTGGCTAATGAGTAAAAACCGTCGTGAAGAAGCGCTGAAAATTTTAAAGCAAATTCGCCCTGAAAAACGTGCTATTCAAGAATATGAAGATATCGTGACCTTATTAGATGTTGAAGCTGCGGAAGCTAAACGTCATCCGAATGCCAATAAACAAAATTTAGCGTTAATTTTTAATACGCCTTGGATTTTTAAATTGGTATTAATTGGGATGGTGTGGGCGGCATTACAGCAAACGACTGGGGTTAACGTTATTATGTATTATGGTACAGAAATTCTCAAAACAGCGGGTTTTTCTGAGCAAACTTCTTTAGTTTTCAACGTATTAAATGGTGTGTTTTCTGTTGGTGGTATGGTGATAGGGGTACTATTCCTTGTTGACCGATTTAAACGTAAGACACTGATTGTTGGTGGTTTTGCTCTAATGGCATCGTTACACTTATTAATTGCAGCAACAGACTACTTCTTAACCGGGGATGTTAAAGCAACATTAATTTGGTTACTTGGCGCGGTGTTTGTTGGGGTTATGCAAGGAACAATGGGCTTTTTAACTTGGGTAGTACTTGCAGAGCTATTTCCACTTAAAATCCGCGGGTTATCTATGGGGATCTCAGTCTTCTTTATGTGGATTATGAATGCGATTGTGAGTTATTTATTCCCTGTATTACAAGCAGAACTTGGTTTAGGTCCAGTATTCTTAATTTTTGCGGTAATAAACTACTTAGCTATCGTTTTTGTGGTGAAGTTATTACCAGAAACATCAAACAAATCATTAGAGCAATTAGAAGAAGAGCTCTCATCAATGTAATTATTACTTATTGGTGGTGTGAATATACCTAATTAACTTAATCGAGGGTTGGATATGATAGAACAACTAACCACAAGTAATTTGCATTTAGGTTGTCAGGCAAGAAATAAAGCTGAAGTACTCAAAATGGTGGGTACGGAATTTAAAAATAAAGGTTATGTTGATAGGGATTGTGTGCATTTCTTAACGGAAAGGGAACAACAAATATCAACATTCTTGGGGAATGGCATTACGTTGCCTCATCTACCTAAGTCCGCCAATGATATTATTTTGCATACCGGTGTTGAAATTTTTCAATTTCCTGACGGGGTGATATGGGACCGAACCAATGTGATGTTTATCGCAATAGGTGTGATTGCAAAATCAAGGGAACACATTGATGTACTTAGGGAAATTGCACTGATTTTCAGTGATGAGTTTATTGCCAATGCATTGTCTTTGACGTCAAGTAAAGAAGAATTTTTAAGCATTCTTCATCGCTAGCTTTGGGTTTTGAAGCGAGTATGGGATCTTTACCTGATCCCATACTCAATAAATTTCATCTTTGGTTATTCTATTTCATTTCATTCCAGGTTATTACCTCTTTATTGTTTTCATCCTCTCTGAAATTAATAATTATTTTCTTATATATTAGCTAATTACATTAAAAGTTAACGTTGGATCACATAATGAAATTAATATTCTCAATAATATTGATAATGAAACAAATGTTCCGTATAACATGATTATTGAAATAAAAATCTGGAACAAGTATTAGGCCAGCCATTGTGTTACAAAAAATGAGCGAGAGGTAGAACAGATGAAAGAGATCCGTATCGGGATGATAGGTACTGGCTATATAGGACGAGCTCATGCCATTGCTTATGCACAAGCAGCAACCGTTTTTCCATTACAGGGAAAATTGGTTCGTGAAATGATAGCAGAAATTACCCCTGAGTTAGCACAGACCCGAGCTCAGGAAATGGGATTTAATCGTGCAACCGATGACTGGCGAAAATTAGTTGCAGATCCAAATATTGACGTGGTGGATATCTGTTCGCCTAATTTCCTGCACAAAGAAATGGCAATGGAGGCAATTAAGCACGGTAAACACGTTTATTGCGAAAAACCATTAGCGCTCAATTCTGAAGATGCCAAAGAAATGGTCGAAGCGGCTAAAAAGGCGGGAGTCTTAACGTTAGTGGGGTTCAATTATATGAAAAACCCTACCTCTCAGCTAGCCAAAGAAATCATTGCAAATGGCGAAATTGGAGAAGTTATCCATTTTTATGGCACCCATAATGAAGATTATATGGCTGACCCTAGCGCGCCGATTCACTGGCATTGTTTTAAAGAAAAAGCTGGCCTAGGTGCTCTGGGAGATTTATCTGCACATATTATTAATATGGCGCAATTCCTCGTAGGGGATATTGAAACCGTTTGTGGTGATATGGAAATTGTCATTAAACAGCGTCCAGAAAAAGCGGGGTCAGCCGTTATGGTTACGGTTGAAAATGAAGATCAGGCGCATGCCATGGTGCGTTTTGCTGGTGGCGCAATGGGTGTCATAGAAACTTCACGAATCGCAGCTGGCCGTAAAATGGGGCTAACTTATGTGGTGACTGGCACCAAAGGAACACTGTCTTTCACCCAAGAAAGAATGGCAGAGCTAAAGCTCTATCGTCATGATGAACCTAGCAATCGTCAAGGTTTTAAAACCATTTTTGTGGGGCCAGAGCACCCGGATTATGCGCCATTTTGTAATGGTGCAGGCCATGGTATTGGCTTTAATGACCAAAAAACAGTTGAAGTGCGTGATTTAATTGATGGCGTTGCAACAGGGCAGCCAATGTGGCCTGATTTTGAAGAGGGCTGGAAAGTATCACGAATATTAGACGCGATAGCACGTTCATATGATGAACAACGTTGGGTTAACGTTAAAGAAATCAATTAATTCTGTTGTAGTTAAGGGGTAATTAATGGATAAGCAGAAGAAGTTAGATGTTATCTGTATGGGCCGTATTGCCGTTGACCTGTACGGACAACAGATAGGTTCTCGTTTAGAAGATGTGAGTTCGTTTGCCAAATATTTAGGCGGCTCTTCTGGAAATGTGGCATTCGGCACTGCAATACAAGGATTAAAATCGTCAATGCTTGCCCGTGTGGGGGATGAGCACATGGGACGCTTTTTACGTGAGGAATTACAGCGGGTAGGCTGTGATACCAGCCATCTTATTACAGACAAAGACAGATTAACGGCATTAGTTATCTTAGGGATCAAAGATCAGGATACTTTCCCATTAATTTTCTATCGTGATAACTGTGCAGATATGGCGATTACGCCAAATGATTTTACGGAAGAATATATTGCATCCGCGCGTTGCTTGGCAATTACAGGAACGCATTTATCTAATCCGAAAACCCGCGCGGCGGTATTGAAAGCGTTGGAATATGCTAAACATAATAACGTCAAAACAGCCATTGATATCGATTATCGCCCAGTCTTATGGGGGTTAACGTCTCTCGGTGATGGTGAAACGCGTTTTATTGCGTCTGATAGCGTGACTGCGCAGCTACAAGAAGTATTATCGCAGTTTGACCTGATTGTAGGTACCGAAGAAGAGTTCCACATTGCTGGTGGCACAACGGATACCGTTCAAGCCCTTAAAAATATCCGTCAATTAACGGATGCAGAACTAGTATGCAAGCGTGGCTCTCTTGGCTGCTCCGTATTTAGCGGTGCAATCCCCGAAACCTTGGACGAAGGGATCACTGTTCATGGTGTCAGAGTTGAAGTACTTAACGTATTAGGTGCTGGCGATGCATTTATGTCTGGTCTACTACGCGGTTATTTAAACGGTGATGGTTGGGAAAAAGCCTGTGCTTATGCGAACGCTTGTGGGGCTTTAGTGGTTTCTCGCCATGGCTGTGCGCCTGCAATGCCAACAAAAATCGAGTTAGATAATTACCTTGAACGTGCTGCGGCAGTACCACGTCCAGATCTCGATCCTATACTCAACCATTTACATCGAGTGACTTCACGTCGCACACAGTGGAATGAGCTCTGTGTTATGGCATTCGACCATCGCATCCAATTTGTTGATATGGCTCGTAATGCTGGTGCTGATATTTCTTGTATTCCTTATCTGAAGAAATTGATTTTCCGTGCCAGTAGTGAAGTGGCGCAAGAAGCAAATTTACAAGGTAAAGCAGGGCTACTTTGCGACAGTACCTTTGGCCAAGACGTATTGAATGACGTGACTGGTCGTGGTTGGTGGATAGGCCGTCCAATTGAGCTACCGGCATCAAGACCATTGTGCTTAGAACATGGCAATATCGGTTCTCAGCTGATCAGTTGGCCAAAAGAGCATATTGTGAAATGTTTGGTATTTTTCCATCCAGAAGACAACCATCCCCTGCGTTTAGAGCAAGAAAAAACAGTTCAAGAAGTTTACAGCGCTTGCTGCCAATCAGGGCATGAATTATTGCTTGAAGTGATATTACCCGCAGATATGGAACGCAATGATGAGCTGTATTTACGCGCAATCAAACGCTTCTATAACTTAGGTATCAAGCCTGATTGGTGGAAATTACCACCACTACAAGCAGAAAATTGGGATGCGGTTGACCGATTAATTCAAGAGCGTGACCCATATTGCCGCGGTGTCGTACTCTTAGGGCTTGATGCGCCACAAGCTGAGTTACAAGCGGGTTTTAATGCCGCAGCTGGAAAATCCATCGTCAAAGGATTTGCTGTTGGTCGTACCTTATTTGGTAAGCCTTCGTTGGAGTGGATGAAAGGTGAAATCAATGACGATGAGCTGGTTCAGAAAATCAAAACTAATTACTTAAACCTGATAGCCCTATGGCGTCAGCGTAAATAATATTACTTTTACCTACACAGGAGCTTCATCATGGCAATCCAACTTGGTATTAACCCGTTGACATGGACGAATGATGATTTACCCACTTTAGGGGCAGAAACATCTCTAGAAACATGTTTAACTGAAGGCCGTCAAGCAGGTTTCGCTGGTTTTGAATTAGGTAATAAATTTCCACGCAAAGCGGAGATTCTAGGGCCGATTTTAAAACAGCATGACTTACAACTGGTTTCAGGCTGGTATTCGGGAGAACTATTATCTCGCAGCGTGGAAGAAGAAATTGAAGCGGTACAAGGGCACTTAGCGTTACTGCGTGATTTAGGCGCTAAAGTGATGGTGTTTGCAGAAGTGACCAACTGTATTCATGGCGACCAAAACAAACCTGTTCATATGCGTCCATTGTTCCCAGCCGATAAATGGGAAGAATACGGTAAGAAACTGACCGAATTCGCGAAATATACCTTATCTCAAGGCGTGAAAATCGCCTATCACCACCATATGGGAACCGTGATTGAGTCAGCAGAAGATGTTGATAACCTAATGAAGCACACGGGCGATGAGGTCGGTTTATTGCTAGATACTGGCCACTTAACCTTTGCTGGCGCAGACCCGGTTGAAGTGGCTAAACGTTGGGCAAAACGGATCAATCACGTACATTGCAAAGATGTCCGTGCAGATGTCCTAAAAGATGTTAAAAACCGTAAAACCAGCTTCTTAGATGCCGTATTAGCCGGTGTGTTCACGGTACCGGGTGATGGTTGCGTTAACTATCCTGACGTGTTTAAGGTATTGAAAAATAGCCAATATGAAAATGGCTGGCTGGTGGTTGAAGCAGAGCAAGACCCTGCGATTGCGCATCCATTAACTTATGCCACATTGGGTTACAACAATTTGTCTAAGTTTGCTAAGGATGCGGGTTTAATCTAAATCGTCGTCATATTTCAGTCTGTGGCGTTGTTGGCTTCGCTTACCCCCTAGTCACATACTTGTGTATGCTCCTAGGGATTGGTGCGCTAGCCGCCTAGCCACAAACTGAACTATTTGATTGATGAAACGGTTAGTGACTAAAAAGAATTGCCTATCTAGAATCTAAAAAGTGTCAGAGGAAAGTTATGTCAAAATTATTGTCGAAATACCATGCTCCAGATGCACATAAGCGTACTCAGCATATCACTCCACAAATCGCTAACTGGGGTTATGTTCACTTTGATGTTTACGAATTAAAACAAGGTGAGTCTATTTCCTTACCTGCTTCTGAAAATGAAATGTGCTTAGTCTTAGTAGCAGGTAAAGCGACGATTAAAACAACTAATCAAACGTTTGAAAACATTGGCGACCGAATGGATCCTTTCGAACGTAAAAAACCCTATGCTGTGTATGTGACAGCCCAAGAGTTTGCTGAGGTCATCGCAGATACCGATCTTGAATTGGCCGTTTGCAGTGCTAAAGGAAAGGGCACCTATCCAACACGTTTAATTGGTCCAGATGATATTGGTGCAGAGCAACGTGGCCATGGTTATAACAAGCGCTACGTGCATAATATTTTACCGGATGATAAAGCCGCTGATAGCTTATTAGTCGTGGAGGTCTTTACAGATGAAGGCTGCACCAGCTCTTATCCAAGCCATAAACATGACACCGATAATGAACCCAATGAAACTTATCTAGAAGAAACCTATTATCATCGTTTAAATCCATCTCAAGGTTTTTGTATGCAGCGTGTTTACACTGACGACCGCGAGTTAGATGAGTGCATGGCGGTATATAACAAAGATGTTGTTATGGTACCAAAAGGGTATCACCCAATGGCGACAGTGGCTGGCTATGATAACTATTACCTTAATGTGATGGCGGGACCAACACGTAAATGGTTATTTACATGGGAAAAAGACCATAACTGGGTGAACAGCGAAATCTATGCAGCGAAACATCGTGAAAAGTAAGTTAAAAACAGCAATATGTGAATGAATTAAGTTCTGTTATCTATCTTTGCCGGTAACTATTTACCGGCTTTTTTATGCTTAAACTTAATAGGCTGCGGTAAATTGTTGGCGAATAAATTGTGAATTATTCACTTCATCAAGAATAGCAACTGCAAAGTCTTCAACAGAAATTTTAGCGGGAGTATTACCATTCATTAATAATTGATTCCCGCCAAGCCGGAAGGTTTCTGTTCTTTCTCCTTCTTCAAGCATGGCGGCAGGAGAAACGTAGGTCCAATCTAATGAATCAATGGATTGTAATTGGTTTTTAAATTCTCTCATTGCTTGGGCGCCAGGCTTTATTTCAGCAGGAAAATCAGGGGAGTCAATTAAATCAATACCTGCAGTGGTTTTTAGACTTCCTGCACCACCCACCACAATGAACCGTTTGACCATGGATTTTTGTACAGCATGTAAAATTGCGAGGTTACCCGCAACAGTATCTTGATACAAATTAGGGTTCTGCCAACCGCCATTAAACGCACTGATGACAACATCCTGCCCCTTTAGCCGAGAGGTTAACCATGGAATATCGGTGATATCTCCAGCCGCGGTGATTAAGTGAGCGTGTTGAGATAGTTGATTACTATGACGAGAAATCGCTGTTACTTGGTGATGCCGAAGTAGCGCTTCAGCAACTAATGCTCTGCCAACAAAACCTGTTGCGCCAATAATCGATATTTTCATCTTCAGTTCCTCTTTGCTTGAATGTCACACTCAAGAATAATGATACTGATAGGGCTAGGCTTTAGGACTAAGACTTCTTTTCCCAATGTGTTCTTTTTTGAGTATAGAACAGACGTTCTTATTGGGGAATATGCTTAATTTTATTTTGTTTCTCTAAATAACTTTAAAATAATACTCGTCATGATGGCGATGGTTCCTCCTAAGGCGGTTTCAAGAACGCGGTCAAACAATAATTCATAGGTTGGGTGACGCCAATATATAACGAGCTCAAGAATGGATAAAATTAAGCTTGTCACGACAAATGTCATAAACGTATATCCATGATGAAAACTCATTGGCATTAAAAAGGCGAATACCACAACTGCAATTAAACCGATGTATGGCATAAGTGGTAGGTTGAATAAAAAATACAGCAATAAAACAGAAATAAGGCTGCCTAAGACTCTCTGCAAAGTAATTTTAACGATGCTTTGTGATTTTGGATGCAATACAAAAACAAAGGTCAATAATGTCCAATAAAAGTGCCCTAGATCTATACTGCGTGGAATGGCAAGTGCGAGTAATAGCCCTAAAGCATAAATCATCGAACGGGGAATAATATTTTTTCTCAACGTAAACAAATTTTGTTCAACTAAAGCACTCGTAATAACGCTATGGCGTGTCATTTTATGACTAAGGAGATAATACGTGATTAGCGTTACTCCACTGCCAATAATAAAACCTAACGCCAAACTTCTTGATATATCAGGTAAAATGGTGCCAATTGTCGACATGATAATCATAAACTTCATCGTTAAATCCATTGCGGGATCTGTGCCATACAATTGGTAATAAATGAACGAAAAAATGGCGAGATAAATATAATACGCCGTACCAAGCCGCAGGGTATCACCGATAAAAATAGCCACTAAAATCATCAATAAACAACAAGCGGTGTAAGCATAGTTTTTATATTCTTTTGCTGCATTGAATAAATTAAATGAATACAGTGTTGAGAATGTCGCCCACATCGCTGCTTGCGCATCTAAAATCACAAAAGCAGTTGCGGCACTAAAAAACATACAGCTGGTAAAAATAATCCCATCATGAATAGCAGGAAACGTTCTCATAATTCGATGCTCGTAAATAGAAGCTTAACTCATTAATTAATAACGTAATTAAATATTATACGGTGTGAAATTTCAAGGCAATCACTCAGTATTTATGACAAGTTACCATTAAATGGTATCAGTGGCGTTGTTAGTATTGATATTCTGTTTTTATGTGACAAAAAAGGCATAATAGGGAAGAGCAGTCGTAGCAATCATAAAGGTAATAAAATGCAAATAATCAATCCTCATGATTTTGTTTGGGTCAGCAGTAATAATGATGTCGCGATAGAATCGCTTCCTGAATGGGTTGGCTCACAATGGAACAGTAAATTACCGTTGACGGTATATCGAAATAAAGCGGATGAGAATAAACTGACTGTCGCAATTCGAGGAATTAAGCCACACCAACGCATCACGACACAAATTGAAAAATCGGCAATCACGCATATTATGAATGTGGAATCCTTGGTGGCAAATTCGGTGGAACTACAACGTTCAATGTTTATTGCTTTACCACCTGTGCAGGTTTTATGGATCATTTCGCAAACTAAATGGCCTTGGCAATGGGGAGTCACAGGCAGCTGTGCTTACACTTTAGCGACAGATATCCAAAGTATGTTGTCAGACTGCGACCTTGATGTGGTCATTCGCTGTCCGAACCCTCAAGAAAAAGAAGATTTTGCTGAGTTTGCTATTAAGGCGAATACACCCTATTGCCCAATCGATATCCATGTTGAAACGCCGAAGGGTGGGTTTTCATTAGCAGAGTGGTTTAAAAATGAACAGGTTACATTACACACACCACTTGGCGATATTATGACAGCAGACCCATGGGATGAAAAATTATAGCTGCTGTTTGTCTGTTAAATAACCGACTGTAGCTTGAATAGCCGACAAATTGATTAAATATTAATTTTGATGTTCGAGCAGGTGATTTTTTACTAATCAAATAAAATCGGAGGCACATAATGCCTCCCCACTCGCTTATTATTAATGCTCAATATTCGGTTCTTGTAAACCTGCGTCATGCCATTCTTTCATTGCAGGCAAAACTAAAACTCGGTCAACCCATTGTTTAGCCGCTGGGCTTACAGGTAAATGATAACTGCGGATTCGGAAGGCAACGGGTGCAAAGAAGGCATCTACAGCCGTAAATTCATTGCCCGCAAGCCAAGGGCCGCCAAATTGGTTCAACCCATCCTGCCATAGTTTCTGCAAGCGGTTTAAGTCAGTTTGTAATTCAATTGAAATATTATTAAGTGGTGCATTATGAGCACCATCCATCGGACACTGCTGGCGTAACGCACTAAAACCTGAGTGCATTTCTGCGCTAGCACTTCGAGCCCATGCTCTGGCTTTGCGATCTTTTGGCCAGACTTGCGGGAAGTCTTCTGCAATATATTCACAAATGGCTAATGAATCCCATATTGTTTGGTTTTCATCGATTAAACAAGGGACTAAACCGGTAGGGGAAAAACGACTGAATTTCTCATGACTGCTTTTACCGTTTTCAAATAAACACAAATTTTCTTCAAACGGGATCTGTAATACCTTTAGTAAAACCCATGGGCGCAATGACCATGAAGAGTAGTTTTTATTTGCTATCCAAAGTTTATACATAGTATTTAACCTATCAGTCAGTTCGCGCAATGTTAAAAGGACGAATACCAATGTATGGGGAAAAAGGCAGACCTACAAATGTTATTTTATCGAAAATAGCTTATATCTATTAGGAATAAGCTAGATTTAATTGAAATTAATAAATAAATGAACTAAGTATTTAGTTACGACCATTTACAAAAGTGGAAGAATCTTTATTCAACTTTTATAATTAAAACTAGACAAAATCAAATAGTAATCTATTTTTCATTATGTTGATCGTATTTGAATGTCTTCAACAAAATATTTGTTTAACTTTGGGATAGGAATAAAATTAATTTCACCTTATGATTATTACGGCTTAGTTAATAAAATATTACCTTCTTCTCTAAATGGTTTTTATCATGCAATGGAAAAATAATGCAAGCCGCTATGGGCATATCTCTTTGCTCGTACATTGGCTAGTCGCAATTGTCGTATATGGAATGTTCGCTTTAGGTTTATGGATGGTGACACTAGGCTATTATGATAGTTGGTATCATCAAGCTCCTGAGATACATAAAAGTATAGGAATATTATTATTTATTGTTATGGCATTTCGTGTGATTTGGCGATTTATTTCACCGCCGCCGAAGCCATTAGCAAGCTACAGTAAATTAACGAAAGCTAGCTCTATTATTGTTCAAATTCTGATTTATATTATTTTATTCAGTATTTTGATCAGTGGTTATTTAATCTCAACCGCTGATGGACAACCTATTAGTGTGTTTGGTTGGTTTGATGTTCCTGCACTATTTACCGGTGCTGCGACACAAGCAGATACCGCAGGTGAAGTTCATTTATATTTAGCTTGGGCAGTGGTTCTATTATCAGTGTTGCATGCTTTTGCAGCTTTTAAACATCACTTTTTTGATCGTGATATTACATTAAAAAGAATGTTGGGTTTTAACCCCGATAAGTAACGTGGAGATAATTATGTTGAAGAAAACGGTTCTTGGTCTGGCTACTGGTGCACTTTTTTTAACGGCAGGTTCAGCATTAGCAGAAACTTACCAATTTGATAAGCAAGGCCAACACGCGTTTATTGAATTTCGTATTCAGCATTTAGGTTATAGCTGGGTATATGGTAGTTTTAAAGACTTTGATGGGTCTTTTACTTATGATGCAAAAGATCCATCAAAAGATAAAGTCGAAGTTACTATTAAGACAGGTAGCATTGATACTAACCATGCAGAGCGTGACAAACATTTACGCAGTGGTGATTTCTTAAATGCAGCCAAATTCCCTGAAGCGAAATTCGTTTCAACAGAAGTGAAGAAAGACGGTGAAGCCTACAAAATCACTGGTGATTTCACTTTAAATGGTGTCACTAAGCCAATTACATTAGACGCTAAATTAATGGGCGAAGGTAAAGATCCTTGGGGTGGATACCGTGCAGGTTTTGAAGCAGAAGGTAATATTAAGTTAAAAGAATTTAACATCAAATCTGATTTGGGTCCTAAATCTCAAGAAGCACAACTGTTGATTTCAGTTGAAGGTGTTCAAGTTAAATAAGATTTTTATCATAAAAAAACCTTCAGGCTTTCGAGTGCTGGAGGTTTTTTTATATCCAGCGTATTATAAATTGTTTCTTTGTGGCAAATTCCCCCGTCTGAACCTCGCAATTTCCCTTATTCCTATAGCTAGACGACTTTAATACAAGCTAAAATAAGCATTATTACTTTTTATCGTTCAATTCGTGGCATTAACACTTTAGATACGTGAATATTATCGGTTTTAGATGCCATGGCATTATATGCAATTGGTTCTACAGTATATAAGTAGCTTGAAAGTGTTTGTGGGGAACCGTTTTACAAGAAAAGGCAGGGTAACTTTGAATACAAATAACTCACGTAAAACCGCATTAATTGTTAGCATTATTTTTATTGCATTTGCATTCGGTTTTTATTGGTTAAGTAAAGATAACAATGTGTTATCTACAGAAAATAATAGTGCAATTCATTCAGAGGCACTTGCTCAAGTTGAAAAAGAATTACCGATTATCGCGACGGTTAAGAAAATAAGCCCTGAAACCTATCAAAGTTTTGAGCATCTAATTACACAATACGACCCAACTAATGAAGATTTACGCCGTCAACTGTTTGACCAAGTAGTCGGGAATGTCATGAAGTTAGTACTAGAGCGAATGGAATATGCCTCTGATGACTCCGTGATTAACTTTACTAGCAGAGTTAATGATTACCTAAAAATCTTATTGGAAGAAGACCCAACGGGAAAAACGTGTTTTTATTCACTATTTCCGCATTTGAGAGAAACAGCAGAAATTATTCCACCACAAAAAAGCCAAGCTGTTTTGTTGAAACAAATTCAGGCAACCAATGAACTTTTAATTTCAAGTGAAGCGGGTGTAAAACAGGCGTTAATGTCCCCGACAGAATATTCTGAGGAACTAACCCAACTTGCTAGTGGGCTTTCTGCAAAGTATGGTGAAGATACTGCAATTCTTGGGAATTTAGAAGCAGGAAAGAAATCACCTGCATTAGCGTGCCGTATTTCTATTAGTTTTTATGATGAAATATTATCTATTCCAGATAATCCGAAAAAAGCGGCATTGTTACGTTCTTTATTTTCATCAGTAAATAATTAATTCTTTTTAGCAAAATGGTACTGATTAATATTGGTACCATTTTGTGTCATTAAGTATTACATTTCATAGCGTTAATCGCACTTTTTTTAATGCATTATTATTTGAGCATAAATAGTTCGTATTTATGTAGTATGCTTATTATATAAATTTATTTTTAACTATTTTGGAGATGGCATGCAATTTATTAAGAAAAGTATCATCGCACTTGCCGCTGCGGCTGCGATATCAATGCCAATTGCAGTAAGTCAAGCTTGTACTCGGGTTGTTTATTTAGGTGAAAATGAACAGATAATGACCGGAAGAACAATGGATTGGAAATACGATATAGGCACTAATCTATGGATCTTTCCTCGAGGTATGGAGCGTGATGGCATTGCAGGACCTAACTCTTTAAAATGGAAATCAAAATACGGTAGTGTGATCGCCTCAGGTTATGATATTTCAACAACTGATGGAGTGAACGAAGAAGGTCTAGTTGCCAATTTATTATGGCTTGCTGAATCAAAATACCCTCAAGTAGATAATAAGCAACCTGCGTTGTCGATATCGCTATGGGCACAATATGTGCTAGATAATTATGCGACAGTGGAAGAGGCTGTTGCAGCGTTAGAAAAAAATCCACTGGTCGTGGCAACGGATAATGTTCCTGGGCAAGATAGGTTAGCGACTTTACATTTGTCATTATCAGATGCGAGTGGCGATAGCGCAATTATTGAATATATTGATGGTAAGCAGGTCATTCATCATAGTCGCAAGTATCAAGTTATGACTAATTCGCCTACTTATGAGAAGCAATTAGCAATGCAGGAATATTGGCAAGGAATTGGTGGTACTGTCATGCTACCGGGGACAAACCGTTCCGCTGATAGATTTGCTCGTGCGCAATTTTATATTAATGCAATTCCTCAGAAAACAACGCCTAATAAAGCGGTCGCCAGTGTTTTCAGTGTCGTACGTAATGTGTCTGTTCCTTACGGATTGACGTCCGAAAATTCACCTGAAATATCGTCAACGCGTTGGCGGACATTAGTTGACCATAAACGTCAGCTCTATTTTTTTGAATCTGCATTGACGCCAAATATTTTTTGGACTGATTTGGCAAAAATTGATTTTTCAGCAGAAACTGGACAAGTGAAAAAGTTGGATCTGGGTGAAGAGCAGAGCCATATTTATTCGGGGGATGCGACCAATAAATATGTGGTTACAAAACCTTTTGAATTCTTAGGGTTAAGTGCGAAACAGTTAGGTTACTAACTTATCCTATAGCGCGTATCAGCCCTCTTTATCTATAGGGGGGTTGATATGAATCAAGTCCTCGATAATTTATCCATGAATGTTTTGCAGATAGCAAACGAACGGTATAAGATGTATTTAAAATGCAACTTATTGGTGATGATATGAATAATCTCGTGTGTTACAAAACCATGCCGGTTTGGAATAAAGAGTCTTTACCGTTAATGTTCCAAGAGCGTCATAATACAAAAGAAGATACATATGCACAGTTGAAAGTGCTAAAAGGCTCTTTAGATTTTATCATTTTTAATGAGGATGGCAGCGAACAACATTTTACTTTTGATATTCATAACCAGCCGCCTATTATCGAACCTCAAGTTTGGCATCGTATTTCTGCTTGTAGTGATGACATGGAATGCCAATTGGCTTTTTTATGCAAACCAGAACTGAAATTTTATAAAGAACACGGGTTAACGACTCCACATTCAGAAGTGCGTTACCTGTGTGAGAACCACCTTAGTAAGCCATGTAAAACATTAGATTTAGGTTCGGGAAGAGGCCGAAATAGCTTTTATCTTGCCTTACAGGGTTATGACGTAACCTCGGTAGATATCAACCCTCAGCATATCCAAGCAATTGACTTCGTTAAAAAACAAGCTGGGGTAGAGAATATTCATACGGCTGTTTATGATATTAATAGTCACCAAATACAAGAGAACTACGAACTTATCATTTCCACTGTCGTGCTAATGTTCTTGCAGCGAGAAAAAATCGCCAATGTTATTACTAATATGCAAGAACATACCCTGCCAGGGGGAGTTAACGTTATTGTGTGTGCCGTTGAAACGCCAGATGCACCGCTGGATTTAGTGCCATTTAAATGCTTCTTAAAACCAGGGGAGCTAGAAGGGTATTATAAGGATTGGGATATTTTAAAATATAACGAAAACCCTGGTCATTTACACCGCACTGATTCACAAGGTAATCGTATTAAATTAAATTTTGCAACACTCATTGCACGGAAAAAGTAAGTAAGAGACTTGCATAGGTTATCTTAGTAAAAGAGTTGCCGTGGGTGGCAACTCTTTTTTATTTCTAATCGTTAAGGTTTGCTAGCGGCGGAATTAGCGGTTTCTTTTTCGCTTCGGGCTAAAGTCTTTTCGAGCAAGACAGAATATAGCGGTTTACCACCTAAAAATTGGGCTATCATTGTGGCACCAATACAGGTAATAATCATCGGTAAGATTAACTGGTAGTTATTTGTCATTTCTAAAACTAAAACTATCCCAGTTAATGGTGCTCTGACGGTTGCGGCAAATAATGCTCCCATGCCTGCTATAGCGAAAGTCCCCACTTCAATTTGGTAATTAGGGAATATTTCGAGGGCAGCGTAGCCGAAAACACCACCAAATAAGGTACCAAGGGCGAGTAAAGGGGAGAAAATACCCCCTGGAGCGCCAGAGCTAAAGCTAATCGTCGAAGTTAAAAACCGTAAAGCAAAAAATATGAATAATAAAGTGATGGTAAATTGCCCTGCAACCATCTGGTGGATCACTGAATAGCCGCCACCAACAATTTCAGGTAGATAAACGCCAATTGCACCACAAGCCCCACCAATTAGCCCGCCCATCAATACAAAGCGAGAAATTTTATTTTGGTAAAATGCTAAAAATTTACTTTGTAGGTACAATAAAAAACCATTAAAACAGATACCGATGACACCAAACATTAATCCTAAAATTAAATAAAGCCATAAAGTATTCATCGGTGCAGAGGAGAATTGACCGATATTTAATATAATAGCTTCCCCATTAATTAACCGATAGACAATGGTGGAGGTAACAACACCGATAAATACCGCTTTAATTGAAATTAAACTGTATTTAAATTGCGGGCGCATTTCTTCAATAATAAATAAAATGCCAGCTAAAGGGGCATTAAATGCTGTAGATAAACCAGCAGCAGCACCAGAGGCAAGTAAGGTATGGCGCGACTCATTATCTTTTAAACGAAATAAATCATAAAACATTTGGCTAAGGTTCGCACCAAGCTGTACAGTTGGCCCTTCGCGCCCTAACACCATGCCTGAACCCAATGTCCCTAATCCACCAATAAACTTAACTGGGATGACTCTCCACCATCTTACGGGGCGCAAATCTTGTAATGCACCTTCAATTTCGGGGATCCCAGACCCACCCGATTCAGGGGAGAACCGTTTAACTAGGTAATAGCCTAACATGGCAAGAAGTGCCGAGATAAAAAACATCCCAACAACCATCAGCCATTTTGGAGCAACCCATTCACTCACTGATTGAACGCGATAGTTGCTAATCCAAGTTGTTCCTATTTCAAATAGAGAACCGATAAGACCGACCGCAGCGCCAATGAGTGCCGCGAGTAGTAAGATTTTTACAGGTGTTTTATCTGATTCTTTTAACCGTTTAAAAATCCGTAACCGGCTTTTTATCATAGATTTACTTGCTGAATTTACCTGGCTCATCTTTATTGGATTCTCTTTATACGATGGAATAACAAACACTTATAGGTAAGTATAACAAGAGTTACCGTAAGAACGGTATCAGGAAAAAAATAAAATGCAAAATAGTGTATTTAAGCAAGGCAGCTGAAATACAAAAAACAGCAGCACGAATAGCATACTTTCATTACTGTGAATAGTTCTCATTTGCAATGAATATTAATATAGATCAATAAACCATTAGATAATGAATAATTCCACTTTTTTATTCTAATAAAGAGCGTAGTCTTAATGTTGTATTTGAAATGCAACTTTAAGAGGCTAACAACATGTACTGTGTGCAATGTGAACAAACAATTAGAACTCCAGCTGGAAATGGCTGTGCATACGCGCAGGGTATGTGCGGTAAAACAGCAGAAACATCTGACCTTCAAGATTTATTAGTTGCTGTATTGCAAAGCTTATCTGCAAGCGCAGTCACTGCTCGCTCGCTGGGTATTATTGACCATGATATTGATAGTTTTGCTCCGCGCGCATTTTTCTCTACTTTAACTAACGTCAACTTTGATTCAGAACGTATTATCGGTTATGCCCGTGAAGCTATTTATTTGCGTGATAAATTAATCAAACATTGTCAATCTGTGAATAGTGTTGTGGCTTTCAATCATCCATTAATTAATTTGCAATTAAATGGGACTGACATTCCAACCCTACAGGCACAAGCGGCTCAATTTTCATTAGATATTGATAAAGCTGATGTCGGCGAAGACATTCACGGTTTACGTATGTTATGCCTATATGGCCTAAAAGGGGCGGCAGCCTATATGGAACACGCCCATGTTTTAGGTCAGTATGATAATGAGGTTTATGGCCAATACCATGAAATTATGGCTTGGCTTGGAACATTGCCATCAGATATGAATGAGCTGCTTGATAATGCGATGGCTATTGGTCTGATGAATTTCAAGATCATGGAAATTTTGGATGCAGGTGAAACGAGCGAATTTGGTCATCCAACACCAACGGAAGTTAACGTTCGTCCAGTCGCAGGGAAGTGTATTTTAATTTCAGGTCATGACCTGAAAGACTTAAAAATGTTGTTAGAACAAACTGAAGGTACGGGTATCAATGTTTATACCCACGGTGAAATGCTGCCAGCACATGGTTATCCAGAGCTGAAAAAATATGCGCATTTAGTCGGTAACTATGGTAGCGGTTGGCAAAACCAGCAGGTGGAATTTGCTAAGTTCCCAGGGTCTATCTTGATGACCTCTAACTGTATTATTGACCCTGATGTCGGTGATTATAAAGACCGTATCTGGACGCGTAGTATTGTGGGTTGGCCGGGTGCAAAACATTTAGTGGGCGATGATTTTTCTGCAATGATTGCTCAAGCTCAGTCGCTAGCTGGTTTCCCGTATACCGAAATCGAACACAAAATTACAGTTGGCTTCGGTCGTCAAACACTACTCGGTGCGGCAGATGCGGTGATTGATTTAGTTTCACAGAAAAAATTACGTCACGTATTCCTCGTTGGTGGATGCGATGGTAGCCGCGGTGAGCGTAGCTACTACACGGACTTTGCGCGTAGTGTACCCGAAGATTGCTTAATCCTTACACTCGCTTGTGGTAAATATCGTTTTAATAAATTAGATTTTGGTACGTTAGAAGGGCTTCCGCGTTTATTGGATGTGGGCCAATGTAACGATGCGTACTCTGCCATTATGCTTGCGGTGAATCTATCAGAGAAACTTGGTTGTGGTATTAATGACTTACCATTGAGTTTGATTCTGTCTTGGTTTGAGCAAAAAGCAATTGTTATCCTCTTAACATTATTAGCGTTGGGTGTGAAAAATATTTATACCGGCCCAACAGCGCCTGGTTTCTTAACTGAAAACTTATTGAATGTGTTAAATGAGAAATTTGGCATGCGAAGTATTACAACAGTTGAGCAAGATCTGGCAGAAATTTTACCTGCATGATCAATAAACCGATAGAAAAAGCTTAAAAACGATGTGAAAGATGGGGGCAGCGACCCCCTTTAAAGGAGTAGCGCGATGACCATGCCAAGTAGTTTATGTCCAAATAGAATGCAAGTTCATTCTATTATTCAAGAAACATCAGATGTCTGGACAATCAACCTTATCAATCATGATTTTTATACATATTCACCCGGTCAATATGCCTTGGTCAGTATTAAAAATAGTGATGATGTCATGCGTGCTTACACTCTTTCATCATCACCGGGACAAAGTCGTTTTATTTCCATTACTGTCAGGCGGTTAGACGATGGAGAAGGGTCAAATTGGCTAACACGCTCAGTTAAAGAAGGTGACTACCTTTGGCTTTCAGAAGCACAAGGGGAATTCACCTGTGCCAATCTACAAAACTCGCAGTATTTGATGTTAGCTGCTGGGTGTGGGGTGACACCGATTATGTCAATGACACGTTGGCTGATGGTGAATCGCCCAAATTCTCATGTAAAAGTGCTATTCAATGTTCGCGATGATAAGCAAGTTATTTTTGCTGAGGAATGGCAAAAGCTCGTCCGGTTATATCCAGAACGGTTGCAATTGTGTGTCATGGCGGAAACACCAGATAATGGCGATATTGCTCAAGGGCGTTTAACCGAAGAGAAATTGAAAGCGCTAGTACCCGATATTAATTCACGAATTGTGATGACGTGTGGGCCTGTACCTTATATGAAAAATGCACAGCAATTTGCTGCAAATTTAGGTGTTCCTGCTGAACATTTCTTTATGGAGCGTTTTTCTACTGAACCAGAAGTTGTTGATAGTGAAGATATTCTTACGTTAAAAATTCGTCAACGATTGGTCGATTTTAAAGTCCCAGTGGGGACGTCTTTATTATCTGCACTGGAGCAAAATAAACAACCTGTTATTGCGGCTTGCCGAGCGGGTGTTTGCGGAAGTTGTAAAACAAAAGTGCTGTCAGGAAATTATACAACCACAAGTACAATGACATTAACCGAAGCAGAAATAGCGGAAGGTTATGTTTTAGCGTGTAGTTGCCAATTGCAGGGCGACACTGAAATAGCGTAAAATTATTTAATATATGCAAACTGTCTCATTAGATTATTAATGGGACAGTATTATAAAATAAATCATAGTAATTATTTACAATACTCGAATTGAGAGTGTAATTAATGTTCCGGTAGTGAACTACGTAAAAAATAAATAGATAATTTGCTGAGTGTATTAATCGCTGACACAGCAACCTCTTTATTTGGGTCTTGACATAAGTCTATGATTCTTATGATGGCATCATTATACTCAATCGTTGCTTTGAAATCTCCTAAAGCAGAAATGGCAGCAATTTTGATTTCATCATTTACGCGAAATGTTAAGTTTGTTAACATTCCAACAATTACTTTATCCATAATAAAACTTTCACTGTTAAATAAAATAAAAAATATTCTAAGATAATTCTTGTGATATTTAATACTGTATTGATGTCTGAAATTAAATATTAACAATTTAAAAGAATAGTTTTTAATGATAATGTCGAATTAAATAGTGATATAAGTGTATTTTCTTATATCATAATTTACTTGTTTGATTATTTTTAATATAAAAAACCAATAGGTGATTAATATTAGTGATTGTATATACTCTAATAAAGCGTTTCAGTTATATTTAATTAGGCTAACTCCTTTATATTGTTTTTTTGTATTATAAGGTAAATCGACAGGTAAGTTTTGATTAATTATCGATAAGATTTACTAAATAATATTACAAATATTATTTAGATTTATCTAAGGGTTGGTTATTGATAAGTAACTAAATATATTTATTTTAATTTGAATATTTAATTTTATTATTAGTTACATTCTGTTACTTTGTGAAGATTTATTTAATATAAACTTAAACGAAACCTAAACAATAAGTTTCTCATGCGTAAAAAACCGTAGATATAGGGTGGCAATTAATTCACCAATGGGTATAATTCGCGCCGCATCCAAAGTGCAGTATCTCGTTAGGCGAGGCTCCTATACAAACATAGGTTACTGATCTGACGACGTCGAGAGACGCCCAAGATTAGGACAGGATATATCGACCGAAGGTATATCCCCATGTAACTTCCTGCTAAATCAGGATACGTTGTATAGTGCTAAAACCGAGACGAAGAGATAGCTTTCGCATTCTCTCATCTGGTTTCGCCCCTATGTGAGTACTGTTTGAGTAACCAACAGTAATAGGGACTAAAAAAATGACATTCACTACCCAGAACAAAGCGGGAGCAGTTGCTATTGCTCAATCCGCAATGAAAGGCGCGCGCCTCAAAGACAATAATACACCGTCACCAAAAGTTGATGATGCAACAGTCAGCGCTTATATGAGTCAATCATATTTGCCAGTTTCTGTCGCAGACTCAATAGCTTGTGTGAAACAAAATCTTATTGAGCACCTTGATGGCGAGCAAATCCCAACCTATTTATTTGTTGTCGATAACGACAATTATTTAAATGGTATTCTTTCAGTTAAATCATTATTAGCTTCACCTGAAAATTTATTAGTGTCTGATATCATGAGACACAATTATTTTTCTGTTGCCCCAGAACAATCACGTCATGATGTTTATGACCTGATTAATCATAGCGGTTTAGATATGATACCTGTGGTGCAATTTGGCAAATTAATGGGTGTTTTGCGTCCGCAAGATATCGCCGAACTGATTGAAGATGAGAATACACTTGATGCGCAGCTACAAGGCGCTACCACCCCATTAGATGAGCCCTACTTAACGACAAGCCCTATAACTTTATGGCGTAAACGTGTCGTTTGGTTGTTGATGCTATTTGTGGCCGAAGCGTATACAGGAACTGTATTAAAAGCATTTGAAGAACAACTCGAAGCCGCAATTTCGTTAGCGTTTTTCATTCCGCTGTTGATTGGTACAGGCGGTAATAGTGGAACACAAATTACATCAACATTAGTCCGTGCAATGGCATTGGGCGAGGTGAGTTTACGTAATCTCGGCACAGTACTAAAGAAAGAGGTCTCTACCTCATTTTTAGTTGCGGTGACTATCGGTGGTGCGGCATTAATCCGTGCATGGATTTTAGGTGTTGGCCACGAAGTGACTATTGTGGTTAGCTTAACCATCGTTGCGATTACAATGTGGAGCGCGGTTGTTTCTTCGATTATTCCAATGGTATTGAAAAAACTGAAAGTGGACCCAGCAGTCGTTTCTGCACCGTTCATTGCAACTTTTATTGATGGAACTGGCTTAATTATTTACTTTGAAATCGCAAAATTAGTGATGACAGAGTTTGCCTAAGCGCACACCTCAAACTTGATGCGGCAGAAAGGTTAATTTTCTGCCGCAGCGACAAAAACCTCTTCTTGTTTTAACACTTCCCCACATTTTCGACATAAATATTGGTTTTCACCTCGTAGCACTTTGTTATGACGGCGTATGGTTAATTCATGAGTCATTTCACAGGCACAATGGTAGCGAAAAGTTTTACTTTTTACTGTCGTAACCGCAAAGTTGTGTGTACGTTTCGCTGTGACTTCCAGTACGTGTTGCATCATCCATTTCCATTCTTTGCCATGTGGTGCGATATTTTTACGGCCAAATATATGAAAAACCAACAAATGCGCTAATTCATGAGGCACAACCTCATCAATAAATTGTTCTGTATTTTCGATGAGTAAACTGGGGTTGAGGCGAATTTCCCATTCTTTTAAGTAAGCACTACCCGCAGTTGTTCCCCGTTGTTTGTAATTAACCGTTGGTTCTGGAAATGACTGTTCGAGTTTATGCTCTGCAAGTGCGAGCTTTTCTCGCAATATGCGCATAACTTGTTGTTGTAGAAAAAGTGGAACACGGATTGTTTTCATGGAGTAAAGGATACGTGAAGGCAATGGGCATAAACAAGCAATAATTGACATATATTATACCAAAATATATATTGTATTTTTATATAATATAAAACAGCAAGAACATATGCACAATAATCCATCTGAACAGCAACTATTAGCGATGAAGCAGGCTGCGTCAGAAACAGCTTCATTATTGAAAACACTAGGGAATCCTGATCGTTTAATTTTATTATGCCAATTAACACAGGGTGAAGCCTGCGTGAGTGAGTTAGAAGAGCAGTTAGGAATATTACAACCGACACTCTCTCAACAATTAACGGTATTGCGTAATGAAGGCTTAGTGATGACGCGTCGTGAAGGAAAGCGCATTTACTATGCGATTGCAGATGCGAAATTATTTACGTTACTCAATACATTATACCAGCTTTATTGCCCTGTGAAGGAGATATGAAATGACAATCGATTGGGCTAATTTTACACCACTGTCTGCTGCAATTGGCGGTGTATTGATTGGGTTAGCCGCTGCAATTTTATTAGTTTTTAACGGCCGTATTGCGGGTATTAGCGGTATTTTAGGTGGGTTGCTAAAACTAACGAAGGGAGATACTGCGTGGAAAGTCGCTTTTATTATTGGTCTGATGAGCGCCCCAGCACTATTTACTTGGTTGGCGTTTACACCAGAAGTTAGCATTGCAACCAGTACACCTATTTTAGTTTTAGCTGGGCTGTTTGTTGGTTTTGGCTCACGGCTTGGAAGTGGTTGTACTAGCGGCCATGGGATTTGTGGCATGGCAAGGTTATCTCGTCGTTCAATTGTTGCTGTATTGGTCTTTATGATTGTTGCTTTTGTAACAGTCGCATTAGCTAACCATTATGGGATAGGGAGATAAACCAATGCCTATTCTTATCGCATTAATTTCAGGGATACTGTTTGGTTTAGGATTGGTCATTGCCGGAATGGGAAATCCAGCAAAGATTTTAGCGTTTTTAGATATTACTGGAACGTGGGATCCCTCTTTATTAATTACGATGGCAGTTGGAATGGTAATCAGTGGTATTGCTTTCTTAGGGGTTAAAAAACGCTCTGTTAGTGTACTAAATTGCCCATTGCAAATTCCGACCAATCAAACGATAGATAAAAAACTAGTCACCGGAAGTGTGTTATTTGGTGTGGGATGGGGGCTAGCAGGGATTTGCCCAGGGCCTGCATTATTGTTAACGGGAATGGGATTAACACAAGGGATAATATTTACATTAGCGATGGTTGCTGGAATGGCTATTTTCCAGTTTACGCAAAAAAATTAACCGTTAATTCAGCGCAAGTCTAATCGGTTTTGAAAATAAACGAGGAAAATCAATTTATTGATTTCGGCTGATAACACAAAGCGGGAAAAACCACGCTTTTATCCCGCTTTGTCAACAACCTCAAACCCATCATTAGATGGGTTTGGTTGTATGTGGTTTATTTACCAACGTAATTACAAGCCTGCGGCGGCACGCAATGCTTCAGCTTTGTCAGTTTTTTCCCATGGGAACTGTGAACGACCAAAGTGGCCGTATGAAGCAGTTTGTTGGTAAATTGGGTGTAATAAGTCAAGCATCTTGATTAAGCCGTAAGGACGTAAGTCAAAGAATTCACGAACTAATTGAATTAATAATGACTCATCAACTTTACCTGTTCCAAAGGTTTCTACCATAATCGATGTCGGTTCTGCCACGCCGATAGCGTAAGAAACTTGAATTTCACAACGGTCTGCGAGGCCCGCGGCGACAATATTTTTTGCCACGTAACGTGCTGCATAGGCTGCTGAACGGTCAACTTTTGATGGGTCTTTACCAGAGAATGCCCCACCGCCATGGCGAGCCATACCGCCGTAGGTATCTACAATGATTTTACGGCCTGTTAAGCCACAGTCACCCATCGGCCCACCGATAACAAAACGACCCGTTGGGTTAATAAAGTACTTGGTATCTTTTGATAACCACTCTGCTGGTAGAACTGGCTTGATGATCTCTTCCATCACCGCTTCATGCAGGTCTTTTTGTTGAATATCTTCAGAATGCTGAGTAGATAAAACAACGGCATCAATACCTACAATTTTGTTATTGTCGTATTGGAATGTTACCTGACTTTTCGCATCTGGGCGTAACCATGGCAACGTGCCATTTTTACGAACATCCGCTTGGCGCTGAACTAAGCGGTGTGCATAAGTAATAGGAGCAGGCATTAATACATCAGTTTCGTTGGTTGCATAACCAAACATTAGGCCTTGGTCACCCGCGCCTTGTTCTGATGGGTCAACACGGTCAACACCTTGGTTGATATCAGGCGACTGTTTACCAATTGCACTTAAAACAGCACATGAATTGGCATCGAAGCCCATTTCGGAACTGGTGTAGCCAATTTCGCGAACAGTTTTGCGCGTGATTTCTTCAATATCAACCCAAGCACTGGTGGTGATTTCTCCCCCGACCATTACCATACCTGTTTTGACGTAGGTTTCGCAGGCAACGCGAGCTTTCGGGTCTTGTTCCAGAATAGCATCAAGTACTGCGTCAGAGATTTGATCAGCAATTTTATCTGGATGCCCTTCTGATACAGACTCAGAAGTAAAGAGATGTGTAGCCATGAGATTAATACCTTAAGAATTCGCAAATTTATAATTGGATGTTTTAACATCTAGACGGCTATTTTAGTCCCATACGGTAAAAATTTCTACCTGTATTTATACAAAAAAGGAATAGAGCCATAAAACAGCAATGGGTAAAGTTTTATCGCAATTTAGTCATTTTGGTTTTGCTTTTTGAGCGCAATAGATGTATAAACTGCGACCGTAACGGATGGTTGTTGTTTCCCGTTATATACCAGCAGAATGATATAAAACTTCTGCTATCTATCAGGAATGTTTATAAACTTTTGAATTTCAATAAAAAATAAGGTGATATAGCTTAAATCAACAGGTCAAACTGCCAAAATAGTGCTACCACATTGAAATTTTAAAGGGGTAAACAGTTATATTGGGGGTTAATGGGTAATGATCCATAATCTACTGAATAACAGTATCCAACCGTCATATGCGGATCGCCGCGTGACTTTGGCATTTACTTTCCTGTCATTCTTTACTTCATCACGAAGTTACCGTCACATCTTTAATACACCTTCGAGGCTGAGTCATTAATCTGTCAGCTTAAGGTCGTATATTGTCACTGTTTAGAAGTTCTAAGCACTTTTTATTAAAATCTGAGTATTGCCGTTTCCCCGACATAACTGCCTTGCAGTGTTATGTCCTCACTGACATGCATCAGGAAGGAGAACGCGTCACTCACCCCTCCATAAAAGGAGTTTATTATGAATGATAATATCGCTCGCAAAATGCGTCAGACGTACAACATCGCGTATTGGGGTGGTGGTTACTATCAGGTGAATGAGCGCGGAAATGTCTGTGTTTGCCCGAATCCTGAGAACCCAGACACCTTTGTTGATTTAGCTGACCTCGTTAATCAGGTTAAAGAAGAGCAGGAGCATTTACGCTTACCTGCATTGTTTTGTTTCCCGCAAATCTTACAGCATCGTTTACGTTCAATAAACGCGGCATTTAGACGCGCACGTGAGTCTTATGGCTATAAAGGCGATTACTTTCTGGTTTATCCCATAAAAGTTAACCAGCAACGCCGAGTCATTGAATCGCTGGTTAATTCTGGCGAGCCGCTCGGCCTTGAAGCGGGTTCAAAAGCTGAATTAATGGCTGTTTTAGCCAACGCAGGTAAAACACAGACTGTTATCGTCTGTAATGGGTATAAAGACCGTGAATATATCCGATTAGCGTTAATTGGGGAAAAATTAGGTCACAAGGTTTATCTTGTTATCGAAAAAATGTCTGAAATTGAGATGGTATTGGCAGAAGCGGAAAGCTTAAATGTCACACCACGCTTAGGGGTTCGTGCCCGTTTGGCTTCCCAAGGCTCAGGTAAATGGCAGGCAAGTGGCGGTGAAAAATCTAAATTTGGTTTGGCTGCAACTCAAGTACTGCAATTAGTGGAAATTTTACGCAATGCGAATCGCCTAGACAGCTTACAGTTGCTTCATTTCCATTTAGGCTCTCAGATGGCCAATATTCGCGACATCGCTACGGGTGTCCGTGAATCAGCGCGTTTCTATGTGGAATTACATCGCCTAGGCGTTAACATTCAGTGCTTTGATGTGGGCGGTGGCCTTGGTGTTGACTATGAAGGTACTCGTTCTCAATCCGATTGCTCGGTCAACTATGGTTTAAATGAATACGCTAACAACGTGATTTGGGCAATTGGGGATGCGTGTGAAGAATTCGATTTACCGCACCCAACCGTAATCACAGAGTCTGGCCGAGCTCTTACTGCTCATCATACCGTTTTAGTCTCCAATGTAATTGGTGTTGAGCGTAATGAATTTACCAAAACAACACCACCTCATGAAGATGCACCACGTTCATTGATTTCCTTATGGGAAACGTGGGAGTCAATGCAGCATCAAGGTAATAGCCGTTCATTACGTGAATGGCTGCATGATAGCCAGTTCGACTTACAAGAAGCGCACACTCAGTATGCACACGGCGTACTAGATTTAACGCAACGAGCATGGGCAGAAGAGTTATACCTAAATATTTGCCGCCGTATTCAACAGGATTTAGATCCAAGTAATCGTGCTCATCGTCCGATAATCGACGAACTCCAAGAGCGCATGGCTGATAAGTTTTATGTGAATTTTTCCTTATTCCAATCGCTACCAGACTCTTGGGGAATCGACCAAGTGTTCCCAGTATTACCGATTGAAGGGTTAGATAAACCATTAGACCGTCGCGCGGTACTGTTAGATATCACCTGTGACTCAGACGGTATTATTGACCATTATGTGGATGGTGATGGCGTTGAAACCACAATGCCAATGCCTGCATATGACCCAGAAAACCCACCAATGATAGGTTTCTTTATGATTGGGGCATACCAAGAAATTTTAGGTAACATGCATAACCTATTTGGTGATACTGCCGCGATAGATGTCTGGGTTGATAGCCAAGGCAACTTGCGTTACTTGCAAAGTGAAGAGGGCGATTCTGTGGCAGATATGCTGCAATACGTCAAATTAGTACCGGAAGTCCTACTAGAAAGCTTTACAGAGCAAGTAAAAGGCACCGGTTTAAGTGAGCAACTTCAAAAAGACTTTGTGGAAGAGTTCGAGAATGGCCTATATGGGTATACTTATTTAGAAGACGAGTAATCCAGTACTGAAAGGTTAGGTGCTAATATAGTACCTAACCTTTATTTTCAATGTGTTATGTGAATATTCGCGTGCTGATGGTAATTCAAGGGGCACCAATGGCACATGTACATTTCATGTATATTTCATGTAATTCTCGAGGTTATTATATTTGGCAAAAGTCATATGTAGGAAAGCTAATTCGATTTGACTTGAGAACTAGAGATCTACAAATAGCTCATAAACGTTCAAAAATTCTACTAAGTACTTTTTATCGATTAAAGAAAGAATGCACTGATTTTGATGAAATTAGAGCTCATTTAGTGAATGAGCGAGATATGTTCATCGAGCAAGAGATCCATTTAGAAGCAAACTACATTTATTGGATTAATAGCGGGAATTTGCCTAATAGACAGCAGCATGATAGCCGCTTTCAACCTAAAGGGCATAAAATTAGTCAAGTTGCTGATGAGTGGTACAACGAAATGAAATCTGAATGGAGACCATTAACATTTAAAGGTAACAGGGCTGCGATTGATTACTTGATTAGTCAATATGGTGATACTGATATTCAGTCATTTGATAAATCAAAGGTAGCCAGCTTTAAAAAAGGCTTAAAGAACAAATATAAGTCTGAATTCTCTAGCCAATCCTTGTTTAAAAAAGTATCAGCTCTTTTTAGCTTTGCGGCAGAGAAAAGAGATTATCTTACTAAAAATCCTTTTAGTGGTATGGGATATAAAAAAATTAAAAAAGTGAATCCTAGGATTCCAGTATCTTGTGAATCACACAGGAAAGTACTTGAACTTATAGAGCACAAATCTCATCTGTGGTGGCTTATACAGGTACTATATTACACTGGTATGAGAGTGACCGAATGTATACAGCTAACAGAGCAGGATTATGTATACATTGCAGATAAAGGACAAAAGATAGCTTGTATAAGTGTTAATGATAGGGATGGTAAGAGGATTAAAAATTCAAGTAGTATAAGAACTATACCAATTCATAAAAATTTACTTCAAAGCGGAATTATGGATGAGAAGCCAGTATTTCCATGGACTGTTCATAATCCAGTATCTAATGCTGTAGCAAATCTATTTAAAAAAATAGATGAAAAGCATAGCCCACATGACTATCGATACGCTATGAGTGATAGGCTAAGAGATATATCAGACCTTCCCGACCATATAAGGTTTAGCATACTTGGTCACAGTAGTAGTACTATGACTGATAGCGTATACAGAGGGAAAGAGCCTATTTTTCTGATGAAAGAAGCTATTGACCGAACTTAGCTATGTTGTTCCAACATAGCTAAGTTTTTACCATCAGCACGCGAATATTCACATAACACATTGAAAATAAAGGTTAGGTACTATATTAGCACCTAACCTTTCAGTACTGGATTAC
>NZ_JAMPLV010000014.1:0-9817 GCF_028477785.1 Providencia sp. PROV269
GTTTTGGGTCAGGATGGATTTTATCTATCGAAAGTCTCTAAGGAATCTGTTGCTCATGTAAAAAATGAAGGGCTTTTTATATCATTGAAGTAAAAGTTCGGTACTGATTTGCAGTTATTGGTGTGTATACACCTTAACTGAGCTATCAATGGATATTTGTTGATTACTGTACTTGCCATTTTATTTTTATAAAAAAGTGTCCAATGGGGCAGCAGAGGTATTAAGATATACATTATTACCATTGGACATTTTTTACTGATTAACGACCACCAATCAGGGCTATTGAGCATTAAATCAATATCACTATTGAGTTGATCAATTAGCTCTATTAGTACTGAATCCTAAACCAATAAAAACTCATCATTATTGTTTATTAAATTTCATATCCATATGATAATTAATTATGTTATACATGAAGGAATCAGTACTGATAGAGTAGCGTTATGATAAGTACAAAACTGAAGTTCATTGAATTTTCGTGACAAAGTTACCTGCCTTTAGTACTCGAATTATTGTCAGTCAGGGGAGTATACTGTTTTTATGAATACTTAAAGTAATCCCTTACTGAATTAAAAAATGATGAGGTTTTTATATCATTTAAGTAAAAGTTCAGTACTTAATATAGATAATTAATAATTAATATAAAAAACTGAATTATAAGTTTATACTACTTTTAAAAGTAAAGTAATTGTATTCAATTTCTATTTAAATGAAATGAATAATAATTTAAATAGAGCTTGAGTTATACTAATTTTAATAGTGTCACAATATCCTTAATAATTAAAAAAATATATTTACAATGAATATTTTGAATATAAATAATGAGTCTATGAGAAGTGGTTTAATAGTTTTTAGGCCTTTAGTTATTTCCTTTCTTTATAATTTCAATCACCACACATATAAATAAAAGATTAATTAATATTAGATATTGTGAGAGTAAAGTATTTAAATTGACCAATATAAAAAACATAGTGGTCAATTTAAAAAAATTAAATTAGTTTCTTGAATTGGTTCTCGTAATGCACTAATGTTGAATTGTTTAAGTATTTATCAGGTGTTAATTTGAATTTATTCAAAGCTAAATTTTTAAGAATTCCAAAATCATTAATATTATTATTAATGCCTGATGATTTTTTATAGGAATATGATAACAAGCTCATGATAATAAACTCATAAAAATGACCTTGAACTAGATTGCAAAAATTTAAATTAGTAGATTCAACTAAGTTTCTATAATTTAAGTCTATTTTAAAATCATTAGGCATTGCTCTAGTTATTCTTTTAACCTCAGATAGTGACAATGGAAAATTCAATTTCACATCAAAATTACACCCCTTATCGCCTCCCTTTTTTCCTATTGGGAATAAATTAACACCAAAATATGAAGCTATAATATTAGCTCTATTAACTAATTTTAAACGTCTAATAGAACGTTGATGTTTAGTATTGAACGTACTAATTGCAATTGAATAATCACCACTAATATCTTCTAATAAAGCATCACATAAACTCTGTGACCAAAAATCATTTTCCCAGCTATAACCATGAGTCGTTAACAATTTATTTGATTCTAATCTACTAAAAAAAATCCCATCATAGTCCTTATCAATAATCGCATATGAGTCATCTATTCCTTCCGACACTATTTTATCATGATAATTTAAAACATTAGACTTATTTCCCACTACCTTTAGTTTTATTTTTTGATATTGAGAAAATGCTTTAATCAATGAAGAATAAAAGATAACATCAGGTAATTTTTCACAATCAAGTTGATTAGTGTTTTTACCCTCAATATAGAATATAACCTCTGTATTATAGAAAGCATTATAATTTTTTAGGCCACTTTTAGTTCTTTTAAATGTCATGAAATAAGATTCTCCATGCTGATAATAGAATCTTGTTCAGAACCAACTATATCTGGAGAGTGTGTGGCAAATATTATTTGTGTATTAGGGTTTAATTTTGTAATCGCACTAATTAATTGCTCTTGCCAAATTATATGCAAAGATAATTCAGGCTCATCAGCAATATAAATTACATGTTTGGAATTTTGTAATAATGTTTCACCTAAAATTATTAGTAATTGTTTCTCACCTGAAGATAGTTCATTAAGACCTATAGGTCTACTATCTTTTGTTACTACTATCAATTCATTTTTTTCAGATACAGAAAAAACCTTCCTGCCATTAAACATTGTATTTAATAATTTAATAAAATTGTCTCTGTGTTCAAAAATAGAATGTTTTACTTCTTGTAAGCTTTCATAATCTCCGATTAAAGCATGGACTCTCCATGTATTATATAGTACTGAAAAATCATCCACCGAAATTCCACGTTGTTCATTTCTATTTTTGACAGCCTCTAATCTAGAAAAATGGTCGTTTAATTTTCTAACATAATCTTTGCTTTTCACGCCTAATATATCAAAAACATCAATTAACGTATTTTTTTCCTTACTAATATCAATTGATTTTGAAAATTCAAGAATGGCATTTGCACCATCATTATTTATTAATGCCAAAAAGCTTTTTTTCTGGAATTCTACTGTATGTTCTGAAAATTTCTGGGATAGAAGTGAAAAATATCTAACCAAATTATTATTTAAATCAATAATTTTATGATCTATATTTGATAATTGTTTATTATCGAATTCTCGATTATATAAATTTTCAGAACGATTAATAGATAACCATGATACTTGTATTAAATCATTTAATAACTCTTTAGTTTCAGAATAATTAAAATTAGAGTGTATTCTTCGTCTATGTGATTCAAACCCAACTAGACCTTCAAATTTGGATATATCAGTATCGAAAATTGCGGTAATAGCATCATCTCTGATAGTCTTTTTAATACTGTATTTGATTGCAACACTTGAAAATTCGCTTTCAATTTTTGATACTAAAATTGTAGGCCTACGATTTACTGACACATCCTTCAGTCTTATTTCAATTTGAGTAAATTCAATACGAGCTAGTTTACTAATATCAAGTGTTAATGCAGCAGCTAATAGATTGATTAGTGTTGTTTTTCCTGTTCCATTAACTCCGATAATAAAATTTGTTTTTTTATTAACTTCTATATCTAGATCTTGGGTTCCCCACAGACCTTTAACGCTTATTGATGTTATTATGTTCATATCTTCCTCTATATAGTAATCACTTCTACTCATGATAAATCAGCTAATTTTATTATAAAATATAATTTTAGATATATTAGACTTTGATCACCATATAATAATTAATATGCTAATGATTGTAAATTTTAGACCATTTACTTTAATGTAATTTACTCTTACCAAGAATTATCAGTTGACTACTCCCTAATGATACCCGCCTAATTCAACTAAAATAGTATCATTTAGTACTTGAACCCATCTATATGATTCAGTATCATTTGGATATTATAAATGATACCAAAGGGCTTAATATGCTATTCGGATACGTTAGAGTTTCTTCAAAAGATCAAAATCTAGAAAGGCAGCTTTTAGTACTGGAGCCTATTTGCGACAAAGTGATCCAAGAGAAAGTGTCAGGGAAATATATTAACGACAGACCAGAACTACTATTACTATTATCACATTTAAGGGAAGGTGATACTCTCATTACAAAGTCTATTGATAGATTAGCCCGTAATACTAAGGAACTTTTATCGCTAGTGGATGAGTTAGTAGAAAAAGGAATCACTGTTAGGTTCTTAGACAATAACATGAGTTTTGATAATTCTCCCGCTTCAAGGTTAATTTTAACCATGATGGGAGCAGTGGCAGAGTTTGAACGAGGTATTATTGCATCTAGAAGAGACGAAGGTATTGCTATTGCTAAAAAGGCTGGAAAATACAAAGGAAAACAAAAAAATGCAGTACTGCATAGTAAAATAAGTGAAATGCTAGAAACTGGAAAATATACTGCTGATGAAATAGCTAAGCTTTGTGATTGTGGTCGAGCTACAGTTTTTAGAGTGAAGAAATTACGATCAGTTAACCAACAAACATAGCTCATTTTTTTAACTTATTATATATTCATAGGAAAACCCTATTGATATCATAGTATTAAAAGGTTTTACTTTAACTAAAGAGTGAGTTTATGTAACTCACTTCAATTTATTGGATTACTATTATATATTACCTGCAAGATCGTAATATGTATCACACATTTTTTGATCTACTGTTTTATTTTTATTATTAGATGTATTATTTAAAATAAAAATGAAATTAATATAATTATATATATTAAACCAAATAATTCACATTAAATGTAAAATGTATTTAATGTGGGTTATTCTCAGGATTTATTTTTTAAATAGTAACTTTTTTCTTGCTTTAATTAAGTCATCACTAGGAAAGTCCTTTGTTCTAGTGCTAAGTCCAAATCCATTATTATTCAAAATTCGTTCGCCAAGTGCTATTTGCTTATCAACGCATTCTTTTACCATCACATGTATGGGCTTTATTCTTTTATTTGATTCTGACATTTTAAAACTCCTTAATTTTGTTTTCATCTACTATTTGTGATTTTTAATATTGCTATTTTATAATCATTTAAAGTTGTCATTCTTTTATATTTATTAATAATTGCTTAATTCCTATTACATCATATTTTAATTTAGTAAGGATTACTTTAAGTATTCTAACCTTAAAACTTATTTGTTTTTTACAATAGCATTCTAAAAATTAATATACTATCTCTTCAGCTAATTATAGTACTGTTTTAAAACATATGATGGTAGACTGCTAAAATATAAAAGCATTTATCAACATTATCTCTAATTAATTATTAATTTCTTCTATGGCTTTTCTAATTTCGCTATTATAAAAACCTTTACATTGGTTTTCAAATGATTTATCCCCAAATTGGGCAGCATAGATACCATCTTGCAAACCAATACGTAATTCTGGTTGTCCCCATGGTAGAACTCTTCGTAATGCGTCTACTTGAACATTATAGAAATTACTATACCTACCATGAGTATTAAAATCATGTATACGTTTAATATTATAATAACCCTTACAACGTGAAATACCGTACATCATTTTTTGTGATTTCTTCTTATTACGTTTGTACTCGACAACGTAACGGTTAACGTCCAGTACTTTATTTCGAACCAATTCATATTGGTTTGTTTTTGGTAATTCAATCGTTTCAGAAATATGTTCAATAGTCTTTATTGCTGTGTTTTTTTTATTTGGCTCTTGTGTTACATTTTGTATACTATCACCCAATACTGTAATACCGGTAGTACCTAATATATTACGTAATGTTTCAGGATTAGCATTAACCGAACATGAAAATAATAATACCGAAGCAATAATAAGATGTTTGAATTCCATTTTAATTTCCTGTTACAGTTTTGAGTTTAAAGCGTTCATATATACCTGTGTACATTTTGTGTTAAGATCTGTATCGCCATCTATTTCTGATATCATACCGTGTTCAATGCCATTATAAACTACTTGTTTGGATGAGAGAGGAAGTACTGCAATCATAGAATTAACTTGAGCATCATAAAATTGCTTAACAAATTTCTTTTGCTCTTTCAGTACTGGGTTAGTGATTGCTTGTTGATTGTAATAACCAACACACATACCGACATCATATGCATAACTTTCGGTTTTCTCTATATCAGAACTGTATATCTTACGTAAACGTTCTTTATTAATTAAAAAATTATGAGCATCTTGAACTTGTTGTTCAATATCGTTTTCTGTTAATGATGGTTGTTTTGGTGTTTGTTTACCTGTGTAAATAGCATACATAAACAAGGCAACTACTGCCAATAATACATATCCTATTTTTTTCATGATTAATTTCCTAATTCAATTAATGGTTTAGTTATTACATTTATATAAATGTAAAGTACTTGGTTTACTCTTGTCAGGATTGGTTCAATACGTGGAGCATATACTACGTAGTTAAATTCTTTCCCCTTAAAGTATGTAGACATTTTTTATAGGCTAATACAGCTAAAAATGTAGTGATAACAATAGCTATTAGTTGAGGCACCTAATTCTCCTTGATTAGATTTTTACATTTAATTGAAGCAATTATATCACACTCTAAAACATTGATCGATAAAAACGATCAATTAAACAAAAACGATCGTTAAAATCTATTAAACCTATCGATAACTATTCAATCAATAGGAGATAACGATCAATGTTATTAGGTCATATAATCTTTGAAATACCATGTACTCGCTAAAGCTCGTCATGGGCATATTCTAAGATCGATGATAGTTCTCTTCAGTTCTGTACTAATCCAGTACTAAATTAACTCACTTAGTCATGTACTCGCTAAAGCTCGACATGGGCATACTCTAAGGTCAGTAATAGTTCTCTTCAGTTCAATTCTGATCCAGTACTGAAATTTTTTCGTTATGAGTTTTTTCGCGGAAAAAACGAAATAAAAGAAGAGATACCAGTGATTGCTCTCGCCAAGAGGGTAATCTTCTGCGAAGAAAAGTTAAATTAACTCACTTAGCCATGTACTCGCGAACGCTCGACATGGGCATATTCTAAACGCCAGTAATAGTATTCTTTAGTTCAGTACTGATTTAGTGCTGGAATTTTTTCGTTATGAGTTTTTTCGCGGAAAAAACGAAATAAAAGAAGAAATACCAGTGATTGCTCTCGCCAAGAGAGTAATCTTCTGCGAAGAAAAACAAAATTAATTCACTTAACCATGTACTCGCTAACGCTCGACATGGGCATATTCTAAGGTCAGTAACAGTACTTTTTAGTTCAGTACTGATTTAGTGCAGGTATTTTTTCGTTATGAGTTTTTTTCGCGGAAAAAACGAAATAAAAGAAGAAATACCAGTGATTGCTCTCGCCAAGAGAGTAATCTTCTGCGAAGAAAAATTAAATTAGCTCACTTAGCCATGTACTCGCTAACGCTCGACATGGGCATATTCTAAGGTCAGTAATAGTACTTTTTAGTTCAGTACTGATTTAGTGCAGGTATTTTTTCGTTATGAGTTTTTTTCGCGAAAAAAACGAAATAAAAGAAGAAATACCAGTGATTGCTCTCGCCAAGAGAGTAATCTTCTGCGAAGAAAAATAATATACATTCTTATTCGTTTGGTAACTGAGTCTAGTCTCTTGCGAGACCTAGACACGCAATAAATTCCTTTTATTGCTCACATAGCTCACCGCAGCGAGCTTGCGGTTTACTAAATGAGCAATAAAAAGAATTTAAATTGCCCTTCCTCATTGATATGTCCGAAATTTATTCCCTTATATAATTATAGGGATTATTTTTATGACACATTTTGAATGTCTGATAGTGTTTCTGACAAAGAGCAGGGTTATTTATTTTTCTTTTGAATTGCTTTCTCGTACTTATTGTACATTTCATTTCTTTCTTCTTCATTGAGATCTTTATTGATTTGGCTTGATAGAAATTTATTAAATTCCGAAACATTAAGCTCTGGGTTATTTGCTTTCCAGCGACTGAAGCGGCTAGCTTTTGTATTAGAAAGAGTAAAACGTTTTTCTTTGTTTGTAGAGCCTTTTGGTCTTCCTCTCAGTGCACATTCATCGTCATCAAGGCCAAGATCTATATACTCAATATTATCAGTGAGATAGTTTGCCTGAAATTTGTCGAAAACATAAACAGTCTGTATCTCAGTACTATTATAATCTCTTGATATCCCTCTAAGTACAAACTGATGCAAACTTTCATATTCTCTAGCATGATGAATTTCTGCCATAGATAGTTCAAAAAATAATTTACATTGAGTTGCTTCTACATCTGATGGCCTCATGCAAGCAAGCCATACACAGGTTTTAATCTTACTATACTGATTTAAGCCTCTAGGATCTGGGCTTATCTTTGTACCGTCATTAAGTTTTTGAATGTCAGCTCTGTTTTTTGTCCAATAAAATTCTTCATATTTAAGCTTATCATTCAAGTAATTATATATTTTCTTTAGTTTTTCAGGATTATTTTTCTTCCAGGTTTTCGAGAGTTGTATCTTTTCTGAAAAATAATAAACCTTAATTCTATCTTTAAGAGGAATTTTTCTAGTAAGTAAGCTTTGAATGTTTTCCTTTTTTAAAATTTTTTTGTTTTTTTTATATATCAATGAGTTTTCAAAATTAGCACTAAAGAATGTTATATCTAGTTCAACATATCTATTAAGGTCTTTAAAACCTGTTATGCTTAATTGCGTTTTATCCGAGTCTAAAAAGTAACTCTTATTCATTATTAAAATATGATTGTTTTTCATAATTGAAAAGTCATTGGAAATATTACTAACAATATCTCCATGCGACTTTAATTTACTATCTGCTATTATATACTCTTCGCTACCATCGAGGTTTTTAATATTACATATCAATTCATCTTTTATTACTTCCTTTATCTTGGCGTTACCTTCATTTATTAATTTAAATTCATGGAAGTTAGTTACGTCATCTAAATATATAACCCATCCAGATAAGAGTTCTATAGGTATTTTAAAAAAAGTTTTATCTGAAATGATTAGTGTTCTATTACTTGGACTATTCATGAAATCTATAACATGATCAATAACTCGCTTACCATTAGATATTGAGTCAGTAGTGATAGGTTTACAATCTTTAATCTTTTTTGCTGTATCTCGTATTAGTTCTTGAGTACATTGAACAATTAAAAATTTATCATTACTATTGTTAATTTCATTACATATGTAATGCGTTTTACCTGCTCCACAAGGTGCAGATACGTATTTAAGTTTATTCAACTTTTTTATCCTTGTTGTCGTTAAATAACTTTTACAATCCATTTCTAACAAAAAAGATTGTAAAAGTTATATGTTGAAATGTATTACATCAAAAGTATTATATGTACTTCCTTATAGAATACATAGATTTAGCTTTGGCATACCAACCCGAAAATTCGGGGATTTTATTACTAATCAGATCACGAAAGAAAGCTTTACTTATATTCATCTTAAGAAGATTACAGATCCTACAGTAAGATATGTCACTGATTATAATATTCAGGTACTGTTCATATGTAAGAGAAATAGAATCTAATCTTTTCTTCTTTCTTACGCTTTTGTTTAGTGTTTTTCTATTTGTAAGTATTTTATTCCTTCTTCTATTATAACGATTATGTTCTATCATGTTTTCTCCTTGAGTAATTTCGCTATTAAATATTTTGTTTCTATTTTCATATATTCCTCCAATAAAAGTTTTATAAAAATAGTGTTGTTAAAATGCCATCTGATTCTTTATGATAAGATCAATTTCACATATCCATGTTACCACATGAACTATTAATTATGCATTTCACTTAATAATATGTTACTTAAAAGTAATTTTTTTAACTAACTATACTGAGTGAATTATAACGCATGCTTTTAAATTTTTTACATCATTCCTGAAAATAATTTCATTACAT
This sequence comes from Providencia sp. PROV269, assembly GCF_028477785.1. Classification (NCBI taxonomy): domain Bacteria; kingdom Pseudomonadati; phylum Pseudomonadota; class Gammaproteobacteria; order Enterobacterales; family Morganellaceae; genus Providencia; species Providencia sp. PROV269. The sequence continues at coordinate 9,390 of NZ_JAMPLV010000014.1, forward strand.
AAAACCATTTCTCAAATAATCGTTCTAACGACCTTATTATAACGCATGATTTTCATTTTTAGCATAATTTCTTTAAATAAATTTTCTTGCATATCAATTTTCTTATCACGATAATATCGTAAAATAATTATTAACAAGCATAAGGTACTGAATTCTAAACTCAATAAAATAAAAGCAATACCGAGGGGATATAATTCAAGTTCTATTTAAATTATTATGCATTTCATTTAAATAGAATAAGAATACAATTACTTTATTTTTAATGACAGTATAAATTTATAATTCAGTTATTTTTATCTTCATTACTAATTATCTATATACAGTACTGAACTTTTACTTCAATGATATAAAAACCTCATCATTTTTTACTTCAGTAAGGGATTACTTTAAGTATTCATAAAATCAGTATATTCCCCCTGACTCTCAAT
>NZ_JAMPLV010000015.1:0-94626 GCF_028477785.1 Providencia sp. PROV269
TAAATGCTCAATGCGCGTTATATTTCGCACCGCCGCGTTGTTGGCTGCATTTGCCAACCCTAGTCACATACTTGTGTATGCTCCTAGGGATTAGCTCATTTTGCCGCCTAGCGACAGCACGAACTATTTAGCGCATTAATATATGAGATTAATATATTCAATGTTCGTTATGCTTCAAGTGGTGGTGGTGTGGCAACGCTCAGTTATTCGGGTCACATACTTGTGTATGCTCCTAGGGATTGGCTCATTTTGCCGCCTAGCCACAACATAAACTATTTAGCGCATTAAATGACTCATAGGGCATTAAGATAGTGAACAGATAATAACTTTGTGCAAATAACATGATTTGTTTATTATTTATACTGTACGAAGTTAATTAGGTAAAACTATTCGAACCAAATATAAAAAGGGCTTGCTAACGGGCTGGCCTATTTGAGGAAGAAAAATGATTAATAGTACTTTAGGCAATCAAGTTGATAATTCACTGGTTTCTAACGCATTTGGTTTCTTACGTTTTCCGCTGAATTTTCAGCCTTACAGCTCAGACGCTGAGTGGGTGATCACGGGTGTGCCCTTCGATATGGCAACCTCAGGCCGTGCAGGTAGCCGTCATGGGCCAGCCGCTATTCGCCAAGTGTCTACTAACCTTGCATGGGAAAGTCACCGTTGGCCGTGGAACTTTAAACTAACCGAACGTTTAAATGTCGTCGATTGTGGTGATGTGGTGTTTGCTTTCGGTGATGCGCAAGACATGAGTGATAAACTGCAAGCACATACTGAAAAACTACTTGAATCAGGTAAACGCTGCTTGACCTTTGGTGGTGACCATTTCGTTACACTGCCATTGCTGCGCGCTCATGCAAAACACTTCGGTAAAATGGCCTTGGTTCATTTCGATGCGCACACTGACACCTATGGCAATGGCAGCAAATTTGACCACGGAACCATGTTCTATCATGCACCAAAAGAAGGTCTGATCGACCCAAATCATTCAGTACAAATTGGTATTCGTACCGAACATGACAGCGATAATGGCTTTACTGTATTGGATGCAGGTCAGGTGAATGATCGCAGTGTGGATGATATGGTCGCGCAGATCAAAGAGATTGTCGGTGACCTACCTGTTTACCTGACTTTCGATATAGACTGCCTTGACCCTGCATTTGCACCGGGCACAGGAACCCCTGTTATTGGTGGTTTAACGTCAGATCGTGCATTGAAATTATTGCGTGGAATACAGTCATTAAATATCGTGGGTATGGATTTAGTGGAAGTCGCTCCGGCTTATGACCAATCTGAAATCACGGCATTAGCCGCAGCATCTATCGCATTAGAGATGCTGTATATCCAAGCCGCTAAAAAATAAGTCATTTATTTTCAATTGCATCATTAAGCCACCGATTGGTGGCTTTTTTATGTCCATATTTTATATAAGTGGTTATCAATTATACTAAAAATCAATAAATCGCATTTTTTGTTTATTAAATTGAGAATGATTTTTATTAACAATAATCTTATAATTTACGTCTATATGTATTTTTCTACGGTAAAAAAAACATATTAACCTTGTAAATAGTGAAATATTTTTTATAAATAACAAATATTAGGCTAAAATTAATACTTTGTAACTTATTGTTATTGTTGCTAACTTAATATTAAAGGTGAACTAGTCAATTTGGCTATTATTCAGTAGGAGAAAAGTATGGCGTTAAATAATAAAGTTATCTTAGTTACTGGTGCAGCTCAAGGTATTGGTCGTGGTATCGCATTGCGTTTAGCGAAAGAAGGCGCTGATATCGCACTGGTGGATTTGAAAAAAGACAAGCTCCAAGATGTTGCCAAAGAAATTGAAGCGTTAGGCCGTAAAGTAACAACATTTGCCGCAGATATCAGTCAACGTGACCAAGTTTTTGCTGCGGTGGCTCATGCAGAAGCTGAATTGGGTGGTTTTGATGTAATGATTAATAACGCGGGGATTGCACAAGTTAAGCCAATCGCTGATGTTCGCCAAGAAGATATGGATTTAATCTTCAAAATCAACGTAGATGGAACCATGTGGGGCATTCAAGCTGCTAGTGAAAAATTCCAAGAACGTAAACACAAAGGAAAAATCATCAATGCATCCTCTATTGCAGGACATGATGGTTTTGCAATGTTAGGCGTTTACTCTGCCACAAAATTTGCCGTACGCGCATTAACGCAAGCCGCGGCAAAAGAATACGCCAGTTCAGGTATCACTGTGAATGCTTATTGCCCAGGTATTGTTGGGACAGATATGTGGGTAGAGATTGATGAGCGCTTCTCTGAAATCACAGGTACGCCAAAAGGTGAAACCTATAAAAAATATGTCGAAGGCATCGCATTAGGTCGTGCACAAACGCCAGATGATGTGGCAGGTTTGGTTGCATTTTTAGCAAGCGATGACTCTGACTATATTACTGGCCAATCTATTTTGACTGATGGCGGGATTGTGTATCGTTAATTCATTCATATGAATCTAGGATGCAATAATAGCCGCGATGAATAACTCATCGCGGTTTTTGTTTATGCGGCGTATTTCTGAATATCAACTAAGATATTGTCTGCTTGAGTCCAAAGCAAAGAGCCGCCTTCTTGCGAATGTAAATGGTGGTTGCAGTTTAGTAAGCGACCGGACAAAATTTTACCAAAATCGGGGGAGTGTACGGTGCTCATATCTAATTCGCCATACCATAAGGATGTCGGGCATTGAATATCTTCAGGGGTGAATCCCCAAGGCTGTAAAGAGAGGATTAAATCCTGTACATAACCTTGATTACCTTGTGCAAAAGCGCGTCGAATACACGCAGTATAGGCATCAAGGAATTGTTCTTCATTATAAAGTTGTTGGTCAATATCTGCGCTGCAATTAAGAATAAATGCCAACAGCCACTCACCAGTGACATTCTTTAATAGCCAATCTGACAGGGCTTCAGGGGTGTTAAGAGCTTGTTCTTGCATGTTCACGACATCCGTGCGGAGTATCGCGCGAGTTGCAGGGTATTCAAATTGGTCTTGCCCAGACACAATAGACAGTGAAATAGGCTGGCAATAGTGGGCGATAGCCATCGCAAAAACAGCACCTTGAGAAAAACCAACGACAGAAAATCGGGTAATGGATTGCTCATTTAGCAGTGCTTGCACATCCATAGCAAAGCTTTTCAATGATTTTTCAGGGTGAAAAGTGGATTCACCAAGGCCCGCACGTTTAGGAACAATCAAACGAATGTTCAGTTGTTCGAGTAAATCCAAACCAAACCCTAATGAACCACTCATCCCTGCTCCTGTACAAAAAATAACAGGAAAACCTGTTTTAGGGCCTGATTCAAACCAGCAAAATTGGCGGCTATCAGGTAATTTCATCGTGTGTTGATGTGTGTTGGTCAGTGGTGCGTTATACATGGTGAATTCCTAACACAGAGCAGGTACAGATTGGGTGATAAGATAGGTCAGCTAATAATTATTAAAACTGGCATTGTTATAGTTGCAATTTTAAAGTATTAAATAGGTAAAATGCAAAATATTAGCTTAATAAATATCAATTCATTAACAATGAGAAGAGTAAAATGGCATTTTCTGAATCAGAAAAACAGATTTTATTAGCAGTTAAAGGTGTCGGGCCCACAGTGATTAGCCGTTTAGAACAAATGGGGTTTAGTTCACTCGCACAATTGAGCGAAGCTTCCTACGATGAAATTTTAATTTCTGGGGCCGCATTAACAGGCTCAAGTTGCTGGAAAAATAGCCCACAAGCGAAAAAAGCGGTAGAAGGGGCTATTTTAGCAGCTAAACAAGCGGTTAGATTGCCATCTTAATCAGTTTGGTTTCTCGTTTTCCATTTCTTACTACGCAAGATATTGAGAACTTGTACTGCCATGGAAAAGAACATCGCAAAGTAGATATAGCCTTTTGATACATGAACTTGAACACTTTCAAGTAGTAAGGTGAAACCAACAAGAATCAAAAATGATAAGGCTAAGATTTTTACAGAAGGGTAGCGCTCAACAAAGTCGCCAATGGGTTTGGCTGCAAGCATCATAATGAGCACAGCGATGACGACCGCAGCCATCATGATAAATAAGTGGTCTGATAGCCCCACAGCCGTGATCACGGAATCTAAACTGAAGATAATGTCTAACAAAGCAATTTGAACGATAGCCCCCCAAAATGAGCTCACTTTTTTATTTGCTAGGCTATTTTCACCTTCTCCTTCAATCGTATCAAAAATTTCTTGGCTTGCTTTCCAAATAAGGAAGATCCCACCTGCACATAATATGAGATCGCGAGCGGATACCACATGGTCAGCGACAGTAAAAAGTGGGGTGGTAAGGCGTGATAACCACGCAATAGAAGCCAATAATGCAAGACGCATCACCATTGCTGCAATAAGCCCAGTCCGTCTGGCACTATTTTGTTGGTGACTAGGAAGTTTGCTCACCACAATACTGAGGAAAATAATATTATCGATGCCTAGGACAATTTCTAATATGGTTAATGTAGCGAGTGCCATCCAGGCATTGGGATCCAGTATCCACTCAAACATCTTGGTACCTTCTAATTAACGAATTAAACAGTGATAATAATTTATCGTCTGCTTTGGTACAGGCGATGGTTAGCGACTAACTTAAACTAAAATGCCGTGCTAGTAAGGGCGCGGTAAAATCTTTTTTAAGATAAAAACCACGTGGTAGCGTCATAATAGGCTGACCAAACTCACCAATAGCTTCCGTTAGTGCTTTATTGTTTGCGGCCTTAGGGCGAATTTGTAATACCTGCCCATGACGTGCAGTAATACTTTCCACTTTGCCTAACACAATGAGGTCCATTAACTCTTCCCAATCTTGCCGTAGCAACTGTTCTTCAAACGGGGACGGGCTCCAAATTAATGGGTTTGCAACTCTACGTTGTGAGAGTGGGATTTGCCTTTCCCCTTCAATAGGAAACCATAAAATACGGGACAGCTTGCGGCGAACATGGCTATTTTCCCATGTTAAACCACTGTTTCCTGTTAACGGTGCAACAGAAACAAAAGTGGTTTCAAGTGGAACACCATACCGGTCAATCGGAATGGTTTTTAATTCAATTCCAATATGGGCGAAATCTTGCTCTGCCTTACTTCCCGCATTCGCGCCTAAATAATATTCCAATAGCATACCAACCCAGCCTTTATCGCGCTTGAGATCCTGAGGAATAGGGATAGCTGCGTGTTGGGCGAGCTCACCAAGCGTGTAGCCAGCAAGAGCTTGCGCTCGGCTCATTAAGGTCGCTTCGTTATCAGGTGGTGGTGGTGCAATAAATGGCGTCATGGTTTGAATAGTAATGTATAAAAAGTAGCCAGTGAAAATACATATAACTCAAGAAGTATAACACTTTTTCTTTGGTATTTTTAACTATCTGATATATAGGGGTATAATATCAGATATTCATCCAAGTTATAAATTATTACAGAGGTTATTCAAGTTCATCCCAAGATAATCACAGGATCATGCACTAGGTTATCCACAGGATTTCTGGATAACTGTGAAAAATAGAGATTACTGTGTGTATTTACAGCCTTGACGAAACGGTTTTTATGACGCAAATCACAAAATATGAGTAAGTTAAGCACATATCTTGTGGATAAATACAACGTTGTTTGATCTTTGCTCAGTTAAAGTCCTAAGCATGTTAGTTAAAAAAGTAGTCAGTGGATAAAAGGCTGTTTTGCTATTTATTTGTTTGATTTATCAGTGATTATTCAACTGTGCTTTTTTTTGATAAAAAAGCGACTTGGGGATATACCCTGATTACCATGAGGTTGTTCACATGGATATCCACAGAAAAAGTGAATAACATCCTTATTATTCATTTCATCTGTTTATAACTATCAATATTTTTCTAGGTTATCCTCAGACGGTTTAAACCACGCAGATTTAAAATCAAACCAGCCAAAGGTATTCATTCGTACACCGCGCATGGTTTTTTGGCCTTGCAATTCAAGCCAATGATGAAAAACGGGGTGAAAGATTTGTGAGTCAACTAAGCTTTCACACCAAGCTTCGACATCTAATTGGTTATTACGCCACAGATTAAGTTCATTGCTGAGAGGGTTATTAAGGCATTGTCGTAGCAATGGCATTTCGTACAAGGTTGCAAAGATGGAAAATTCGAGAGGTTTAAAAAAGTTAGCTGTTGCTAACCAAATATCACTTTCTCCATTGCCATTAAACCAATCATCGTAATCAATGATATTGATCTTAAGTTCCACACCTTGCATCTGTAAAACCCGTTTCATAATTTGGCTAATTGCGTAGAACTCATGGTGGTGGCGATAAAAAGTGACAGTAAGCTCAGTTAAATCTTCAGGCTTGGGAAACAAGGTTAGCATTTTACTGTGATGCCAATGGAGTAACAGGCCATAAGCAGGTGCCCAATGGCGCTGATAAAAAGGTTCGCAATGTGCAAGTAGGTTGACAGGGGTTAAAAAGCTACATAACCACTTACGAACATCTTCACGCTGAGCTATCGGTGAACGCTGATCCATTAACAGGAAATAACAGCCTTCTTCCATACGACTTTCGAGCGAGCCATTATGGTGCTTATCACCATCCATTTTTAATGTTGTACAGACCATTTGCTCAGAGAGTTCAGGAACCACCCAAATGGTCACTTCATCGAGTAGCGCACGATAGCCAAAATAGCGGTCGAAAGCCGTAATGGTCAGCTTTTGTGGCAAGTTTTTTTCTACTTGATAAGGGCCAGTGCCGATTGGGCAACGGCTAAAGTTTTCGAGGCTCTCCCACTCTTTCGGTAAAATGGCGGCATGGTGGCTACCTAATAACCAAGGTAGTTGTTTATCAGGCTCACTTAACGTGATATCAATGACATAAGGCTGCGGTGAGCTAACGGATTGAATATGTGAGAATAGCGGCCAACAGGTTTTTAAGCGTAAAAGGGAATAAATAATATCGTCGGTAACCATTTCTCGCCCATGATGGAAATAAATAGCGGGGCGTAAATAAAAACGCCATTGGGTATCGCTGGTGGATTGCCAATGGTGGGCAAGGCCATCTTCTACTTCCCCTTTTTCCTCATTTATATGGGTAAGGCCATTAAATATTTGGCTCATCAAGTGAATTTCTGAGCGGCGCATTGGCGCACCAGGAAGCAATGTCGGGAAATCTCGATAATAAATAATTCGTAATAAATTCTTACCTTGTCGATAACTGCGTTCCAGTTCAGACAATACCATTTGACGAATGGTTTCCTTATCACCCACTAGGGCGACAAGTTTTTCAATACTTTCTTCTTTGAGTAGTTGTTCAGCCTGTGCCTGCTGTAGCTCCAAGCCATTAACATGAAAAATAAGGGTAGAGCGTTTTCCTCGACCAGACTCTGCTTGCCAACTAAGCCAACCTTGTGACTGCATATTATTAAGCAGAGTACGGACATGACGGCGAGAGCAAAACAGCGTATCAGCGATGTCTTGTAGTGTTGTTTCACTGTCTTGGCCCTGAAAATGTTGCCAGAGACGAATGAATTGGGTTTGTAATCGCGAATTAGACATAAAAGAGGAACTCCGGCAAAAAATACATCAATTTTAATTTCCTAAATTCTCACGATAATAGAAGGTAGTAAGTAGCTCGTTTGGTCTGCAGTTGCAGGCCGACTCCCCCATTTAGAGTAATGGTGTTTCTCACCGAGCCGGTTTTTACCGGCTTTTTTTTATTTTTTTCGTCATATTTTGCGCCGTGGCTGTGTTGGCTTCACTCCGCTACCCTAGTCACATACCAGTGTATGCTCCTAGGGATATCTTCATTTTTCCGCCTTGCCACAACACAAACTATTTAGAAAAAATCGTTAAGTAAAAGTAAAAGTAAAAGTAAAAGTAAATTTTGTGATGGGCAAAATATTTAGGTTAATTATACAGGAAGATATTAACGGGGAAGTGATTTTGGATTGTAAATTTTTAATGATGGATGAATTCCGCATTTTTGGTGCGAAGTAGGCGGTTTAGTTGGATAATTAGAGCTAAAAGAGGAACTACGCCCACCAAAGTAGGCGTAGAAAAGGATTTACTGCATAAAGGATGGAATCTTGCTTTCAAAATCGGTGATCTGGTCGACATGTTGCAACGTCAAACCAATACTATCCAAACCATTCATCATGCAGTGGCGACGGAAGCTATCAATTTCAAAATGATAGGTTTTATCACCCGCAGTCACCGTTTGAGCATCTAAGTCTACCGTAAACTGGCAACCTTCATGGCCATTAACATAGTTAAATAGCTCATCTACTTCGGTTTCACTTAATTTAATTGGTAATAATTGGTTGTTGAACGAGTTGCCATAAAAAATATCAGCAAAACTTGGGGCGATAACCACTTGAATACCAAAGTCAGTCAATGCCCAAGGTGCGTGCTCACGGGATGAACCGCAACCAAAGTTTTCACGAGCTAATAAAATACTTGCCCCTTTGAAAACTGGCTTATTTAAGACGAAATCAGGGTTAGGTTGTTGCCCGTTCTCATCTAAAAAACGCCAGTCATTAAACAAGTGTTGGCCAAAACCAGTGCGAGTCACTTTTTGCAAAAATTGTTTAGGGATAATGGCATCAGTATCCACATTGGCTGCATCTAAAGGAGCAACAATCCCGACGTGTGTAATAAACTTTTCCATCATTTTCTCCTTAGATTTGAATATCACGTACATCAGCAAAATGGCCATTAATCGCTGCTGCAGCCGCCATTGCTGGGCTAACTAAGTGAGTACGGCCTGCTCGACCTTGGCGACCTTCAAAGTTACGGTTACTGGTTGATGCACAGCGTTCGCCAGGGTTTAAACGGTCGTGATTCATCGCTAAGCACATAGAGCATCCTGGCAAACGCCATTCAAAGCCCGCTTCAATGAAAATTTTATCTAAACCTTCTTGTTCCGCTTGGGCTTTAACAGGGCCAGATCCCGGAACAACGATGGCTTGCACGCCATTGGCAACTTTTTTTCCTTTAGCAATTGCAGCTGCTGCACGTAAATCTTCAATACGCGAATTAGTACATGAACCAATAAATACTTTATCAATTTTTACATCAGATAATTTAATACCGGACTCTAACCCCATGTAAGCTAATGCTTTCTCCGCAGAAGCACGCTCAACAGGGTCTGCAAATGATTCTGGGGCAGGTATCGGTTGGTTAATGGCAATTACTTGCCCCGGGTTAGTTCCCCATGTGACTTGTGGTGCGATGCTACTTGCTTGAATAGTAATGACTTTATCAAATTGTGCATCATCATCAGTTTTTAACGTTTTCCAATACGCAACCGCGTCGTCCCACTGTTGGCCTTTAGGTGCAAATTGGCGACCTTTCATATAGGCAAAGGTGGTTTCATCTGGTGCGATAATCCCCGCTTTCGCACCTAATTCAATAGCCATGTTGCATACCGTCATACGGCCTTCCATGCTCAAGTTTTCGATGGCTTCACCGCAAAACTCAACAATATAGCCAGTACCGCCTGCGCTACCAGTTGTACCGATAATCGCTAAAACGATATCTTTTGCGGTAATGCCAGCAGGAGCTTTGCCGACGACTTCAATTTTCATTGTTTTAGCGCGTGCTTGTTTCAGTGTTTGAGTCGCCATCACGTGCTCAACTTCTGACGTCCCGATACCAAAGGCTAATGAGCCAAATGCACCGTGTGTTGCGGTGTGGGAGTCTCCACATACAATGGTCATACCGGGTAAAGTGATACCTTGCTCAGGCCCCATCACATGGACAATACCTTGGTATGGGTGATTCAAATCATATAAAGTTACGCCAAACTCTTTACAGTTTTTCATTAACTCTTGCATTTGAATACGAGCCATATCGCCACAAGCATTAATATCTTTGGTTTGCGTCGATACGTTGTGATCCATGGTGGCAAATGTTTTACTTGGTTGATGCAATGGGCGTTTTTTAGTTCTCAAACCATCAAATGCTTGAGGTGATGTAACTTCATGTACCAAGTGACGATCGATATAAATCAAAGGGATTTCATTTTCGACCTCACGGACAACGTGGGCATCATACAATTTTTGATATAAAGTCTTGGCCATGTTAAACCCCTTCTGCAATATAACGAGCAATAATATCGCCCATTTCACTGGTACTTATTGACTGACCTGCACCTGCTAAGTCTGATGTTCTATAACCTTCTTCTAAGGCTTTATTGACTGCACGCTCGATGGCATCTGCCGCATCCGTTTGGTCTAAGCTAAATCTTAACAGCATGGAAGCAGATAAAATTTGTGCAATTGGGTTGGCAATATTTTTTCCTGCAATATCTGGTGCAGAGCCGCCTGCAGGTTCATACAAACCAAATCCAGCTTCATTCAAGCTTGCAGAAGGTAACATGCCCATAGAACCGGTGATCATCGCACATTCATCAGAAATGATATCGCCGAACAAGTTAGAACATAACACCACATCAAATTGAGATGGGGCTTTGATCATTTGCATTGCTGCGTTATCGATATACATATGGCTGACTTCAACATCTGGATATTCTTGAGCAATTTGATTGACCACTTCACGCCATAATACTGAACTTTGCAACACGTTTGCTTTATCGATTGATGTGACTTTGTTATTACGTTTGCGAGCCGATTCAAAAGCAATACGCGCGATACGCTCGATTTCATAGCGGTGATAAACTTCAGTATCAAATGCATATTCTTCTTGGCCTTCACCTTTGCGGCCTTTCGGTTGACCGAAGTAAATTCCACCGGTTAATTCACGGACACAAAGAATATCGAAACCTTGAGCTGCGATGTCTGCACGCAATGGGCAAAATGCTTCTAATGCTTGATATAAGCGAGCAGGGCGTAAATTACTGAATAATTTAAAATGCTTACGTAAAGGTAATAATGCACCGCGTTCAGGCTGGCTATCAGGTGGTAAGTGTTCCCATTTAGGCCCACCGACAGAGCCAAATAATACCGCATCAGCTTCCTCACAACCTGTTACTGTAGCCTGCGGTAACGGTTCACCGTGTTTGTCGATTGCCGCGCCGCCAACATCGTATTCAGTGGTGTTAATTGTTATTGCAAAACGTTTACTGATAGCGGCTAAAACCTTGTGAGCTTGCGCCATCACTTCTGGACCGATGCCATCTCCCGGTAATACGGCAATTTTATAGTTAGACATTGTTAAACTGCTTCCTTTGTGTTTGATTGTGATTCTTGATTTATTTTTTGTTTTTCTTTTTCAACTTGTTCAGAGCGCCAAATGCTATTTAATACATGCACCATGGCTTTCGCTGAAGATTCGACGATATCTGTTGCTAATCCCATCCCGTGGAACTTACGGTTATGGCATTCAACCACGATATCCACTTGGCCTAACGCATTTTCACCATGGCCCTTAGCAGATAACTGGTACGAGACTAATTTCATAGGGAATTGTGTGATGTTGCTGATGGCTTGGTAGATGGCATCAACGGGGCCATTACCGGTCGCCGCTTCAGACTTCACTTCATCGCCACACTGCATTTTGACTGTTGCTGTTGCAACAATACTAGAGCCTGATTGTGTACTGAAATAGTCCATCACGAAGTGGTCAGTTTCATCTTGTTGTTTCGTAAAGAAAGCTAAGGCTTCTAAGTCATAGTCAAAGACTTGACCTTTTTTATCAGCTAAATTCAAAAATGCAGTATACAATTCATCCAATTTGAAGTCTTTACCTTCGTGATACCCCATTTCCTCCATACGGTGTTTAACAGCGGCACGGCCTGAACGTGAGGTTAAATTTAATTGTTGTTCTTTTAAGCCGATAGACTCTGGTGTCATGATTTCGTAGGTTTCACGATTTTTCAACACACCGTCTTGGTGAATACCTGATGAGTGAGCAAATGCGTTACTACCTACAACGGCTTTATTAGCTGGAATTGGTGTATTACATAATTGGCTAACTAATTGGCTGGTACGGTAAATTTCTTTGTGATTAATATTGGTATGCACATTCAACATTTGTTCGCGCAGTTTAATGGCCATAATCACTTCTTCCAATGCCGTGTTGCCAGCGCGTTCGCCTAAGCCATTGATGGTACCTTCAACTTGGCGGGCACCGGCTTGCACAGCACTGATTGAGTTAGCAACTGACATCCCTAAATCATCATGGCAATGCACAGAAATAACAGCTTTATCGATATTTGGCACACGGTTATACAAATCAGTGATAATTCCGCCAAACTGGTAAGGTGTTGTATAACCTACAGTATCTGGAATATTGATTGTTGTTGCACCTGCATTAATAGCCGTTTCTACGATACGACATAAATTATCAGGGTCAGTACGGCCCGCATCTTCACAGGAGAATTCAACGTCATCGGTATAGCGTCTTGCGCGCTTAATGGAATTAATTGCCATATCCATTACGCCATCAAAGGATTTATTTAATTTCTTCTCCATATGTAAATTGGAGGTAGCTAAGAAAATATGGATACGAAAGGCTTCGGCAACCTTTAATGACTCAGCTGCAACATCAATGTCATTTTCAATACAACGCGCTAATGCACAAATTCGGCTGTTTTTGATTTCTCTCGCGATGGTTTGTACGGATTCGAAGTCACCCGGTGAAGAGACTGGGAAACCCGCTTCAATGATATCAACCCCTAAACGCTCTAATGCGAAGGCAATTTGTAATTTTTCTTTGACTGACAAACTTGCCTGTAATGCCTGCTCACCGTCGCGTAAGGTGGTATCGAAGATAATGACTTGGTTGCTCATATTGTGTTCCTCATATCGAATTTTGTTTTTTGCTGAGAGTTATGTTCTTCCAAAGCCGCAGGCATAAAAAAACCCGCGGGTTGCGCGGGTTTTTAATGTTTGTGGACAGTTTGTTTCTATTTTTCGTCCATAAGCATACCGCGCAAATTTAATGCGAGTAGTAGTAGGCTTAGTAGGCGAATAGAAAATGTCATTTTTAACTGTCTCTCTTGAGTATCTTAATCAAACTGTATTTATTGATACGTTATCTTAAAGTTAATGTCAATCATAGATTTTTAGCATATTTTTACCAATCATGAATTATGGCTTCTGGCTGGTGGTTGTTGCTGTTTTTTTTGTGTATCCCTTCTGTTTTGTCTGGATTTTTGCGTTGTTATAAGGGTAAAATTCTTTTGCTATGCTCATTCAAATGCTTTCATGATTAAAGTTATTGATTTTTATGTAATTTTTATTTTTTGATGTAAGGTGAGACTCAAGGTAGGGAATGAATCATCTTCGCCAATACTTTTTAATTAAGTTAATTATCTAATAAATGAGTATTTAAAAAATAATCTGATAATGAGAATATTTATTGATTCTACATACGATTTATTATGATTTCTTGCAAAAATTGCTTTATTATTTTTACGGTGAGTGATTGCAATGCTAATAAGTGGTTATCATTCATTATTTTGATGAATATTTACGTTTTATAATGATATTTATACTGCAAGTTTAATTAATAGGTAAAGTAATATAAACGTCGTTTTAATAAATGCAGGGAAAGCGAAATGACTTATTATCTATAAGTTGTTTTAAGAATAATATTTAATGAATTTATATATTCGTCGGTTTTTTAAGATGAATGACTCTTTTCGTTAATGAAAAATGATAAATATATTAGTGGAGTAAAAAATGACTGATTTTGATACAATTTCAACAGCTAAAAAAGACAGTAGCGATATTCATTTACGTAATGTTGATCTCAACCTATTAACGGTTTTTGACGTGGTTATGCAGATGCAAAACGTAACAAAAGCAGCGCAAGTTCTAGGGATGTCTCAACCTGCGGTGAGTAACGCAGTTTCACGTTTAAAATCAATGTTTAATGATGAGTTGTTTGTCCGGTATGGGCGTGGTATTCAGCCGACATCTCGTGCTAAGCAACTGTTCGGGCCTATTAGGCAAGCATTACAATTAGTTCATAATGAATTACCTAGTGCAGGTTTCAATCCACAAACTAGTGATCGAGTATTTAATTTATCTATTTGTTCACCGTTAGATATTCGTCTAGCTGCTATTATTGTCGAAAAATTTAAGGTAGTTTCGCCTAATATTAATATAGTCATTCATTCTTTTATGGATAATAAAATTGCTCATCAATTAAAATACCAAGAAATGGATTTTTTCCTTGGCTATAATCAATTAGAAAAGACAGAATTTCAACATCAGGTTTTATTTGATGATGAATTGGTATTAGTGGTGGCTAGTCATCACCCACGTATTGGTAATTCAATTTCTGAAATTGAATTAAATAATGAACGTCATGCTATTATGTCAATGGATAACATGGGATCATTTAGTAAACCTTATTATAATAATACTGAGTTATCGCATACGATTAGCTATCAAGGTACTGACTTAAATAGTGTCCTGAGTCTTGTTGCTCAAACTGATCTCGTCGCTATTGTGCCAAAATGGCTAGTGAGTCATTACTTTGGACAACTAAAATTACGGACATTAACGTTGCCTTGGCTTCGAGATACACTGCCTTGCTATTTAACTTGGCATGAATCAACGGTTAGGGATAAAGGCCATCAATGGATGAAATCTCAATTTAATCAGTTGATTGAGGAACTCTCTGAACAGGCTGTTGCTGCATAGTACTCCTATTTAAAAATTGTTAGAGGTTGTTGGCGAGCTCAGACATTGTGAGTAATAAATAACGCATATTGTTAAGGGGCAATAACAAATGAAATTGCCCCTTAAAGCCAATAACCTCTATATTTCTATAGACGTGCTTATAACAAAGATAGATACGCCAACAAGGTAATTAACTCATTATCGTGAGCGTTATGATGAGTTTTGTAGCAGACATAACATTTGCACAAAATTTACATATAAATGCTTTTCACGCATCTCTTTAGTCGATACACTGCGAATATTCAGCTAACACTTGTAAGCTGAAATAATAAGAATAGTTAAGTGCTTGTGAATGTACCGAGTAACTTATATCGATAATGACCTATAGGGAATACACTTTGATTACTGAAAATCTATATCCATACCACTTGGTTAATCGCTTACGTAGCAGGGTTACTGCGCACGAATCGGCGAACCGGATAGCTTTCAGTCAATGGGATGACGGGCAACAGAGCTCATTAACTTGGGGCGAGGTAGGCGATCACACATCAGCGATTTCTCGTCGTCTCTTAGCATTAAACGTTATCACACAAGAAAATATTGGGTTATTTGCCCATAACAGCATGAATTGGTCATTGGTTGACTTTGCCGCGTTACAAATTAGGGCTGTCACAGTGCCACTTTATGCAACTAGCAGTGTTGAGCAAGCGGCGTATATTATTAATGATGCCAATATTAAAGTGTTGTTTGTTGGGGACGATATGCAATATCAAGTTGCATGCCAATTGCCAGCTCTTTGTCCTCAATTAACGACGATTATCGTGATGAACGACAATGTTGAGTTGGCTGATATTTCAATCGACACCCTGCATTTATCCACATTTATGGCGCAAGCACAAACCGCATACCAAACGGAACTTGATGAGCGCATCGCTGCACATAATCTCGGTGATTTATTTACCATCATTTATACATCAGGCACTACAGGGGAGCCCAAAGGCGTTATGTTGGATTACTACAACATGGCTGCCCAACTGTATCTCCATGACGAACGATTACAACTAACTGCTGATGATGTTTCTTTAAGTTTTTTACCACTTTCACATGTTTTTGAACGTGCGTGGAGCTTTTACGTTATGCACGTTGGGGCGTTAAACGTTTATTTAACAGACACCAATCAAGTTCGGGAAGCATTAACGGAAGTAAAACCGACTGTGATGTGTGCGGTTCCCCGTTTTTATGAAAAAGTTTATTCAGCAATACACAGTAAAGTGGCCAAAGCACCTCTCATCCGTAGGGCGCTATTTCGCTGTGCAATATCTCTTGGCAAGCGCCGTGTGAAAGCCTTAGCAAAAGGCCACAAACCCTCTTTAGTTAACCGCGCTATTTTTCCGATGGTTGATAAACTGGTTCTCAGTAGAATTCGCGAAGGGTTAGGCGGTCGAATTCGTTTCATGCCAGCAGCTGGCGCCCGTCTTGATGACGATGTGATTGCATTTTTCCTTTCAGCAGGGGTAAATATTAAATATGGCTATGGTATGTCAGAAACCTGTGCCACGGTATCTTGCTGGGAAGAAGGTAAATACCCATTAGGTTCGATAGGTACACCACTATCTTCTGTTTCAGTGCGTATTGGTAAAGACGATGAAATACAAGTAAAAGGGCCAGTGGTCATGAAAGGCTATTTCAATCGACCAATTGAAACCTTGGATACGTTTACAGCAGATGGCTGGCTAAAAACGGGTGATGCAGGAAAGATTGACGAACAAGGCAATTTATATATTACGGATAGGCTAAAAGATTTAATGAAAACGTCTAACGGAAAATATATTGCACCACAGATGATTGAAGGGGTATTAGGGCAAGACAAGTTTATTGAACACATTGCAGTTATTGCGGATGCACGCAAGTTTGTTTCAGCGCTGATCGTGCCTTGTTATGACAGCTTAGAAGAATATGCCCATTCAATAAACCTGAAATATCGAGATCGTTTAGAACTCTTAAAAGACTCAAATATTGTGGCCTTATTTGAGAGCCGTTTAAAAGATTTGCAAAAAAATATCGATAATTTCCACCAAGTTAAGCGTTTTATATTACTACCTACCACATTTTCAATGGAAAAAGGTGAATTAACGCCGACGTTGAAACTGCGCCGTAAAATTATTTCTGAGCGCTATCAATTAGAAATTGAATCGATGTACAAAGAATAATTTACCATCTAATTATCTGACTTACCTGTATTATGGGTAGGTCAGGTCTTGTTTTTGTTCTATTCATATTTATTTATTCAGATTATCACTTAATATTAAAATCAGAATGGTTCCAACTAATTAAAGTTGCACTGTTTTTCCATTCATAGCAGTCATTCTTTCTCCCATTATTTTTATACGCAGTCAATTTATCTATCAAATACCCATGTTCAAGATGATGTGAAAGTTTCGTGATCCTTGCACTGAAATGGTGTTTGCTTCGTTTCAGCCAGAGCGATATGTTAATAGCACGAATTTCACAATTTTAATGATAAAAATAAAGAGGTAGTTCATACCTCTTCACTTGCAAATAATGTCTGGGGGCAAACTCATGGAGATGTTGTCGGGAGCGGAAATGGTCGTCAAGTCGTTGATTGACCAAGGAGTAAAGCACGTGTTTGGTTATCCAGGCGGTGCGGTATTAGATATTTATGATGCACTTCATACAGTTGGTGGGGTAGAACATATTTTAGTGCGCCATGAACAAGCCGCCGTTCATATGGCAGATGGTTATGCACGCTCAACAGGGGATGTTGGGGTTGTTTTAGTGACATCTGGTCCTGGGGCAACAAATGCGATTACCGGTATTGCGACGGCTTATATGGACTCCGTACCAATGGTGGTGTTATCAGGGCAGGTTGCAAGCTCGCTAATTGGTAACGATGCGTTTCAAGAATGCGATATGGTTGGAATTTCAAGGCCAATAGTCAAGCACAGTTTTTTAATTAAAAGCGCAGAAGAAATTCCTGAAACCATCAAGAAAGCGTTTTATATTGCAGCAAGTGGCCGTCCAGGGCCTGTGGTGATTGATTTTCCTAAGGACACCGTTAACCCGGCTTTGAAGTTTGCTTACCGTTATCCAGAGAACGTTTCTCTGCGGTCTTATAACCCTACATTACAAGGACACAAAGGCCAAATCAAAAAAGCATTAACTAAATTGGTTTCAGCCAAAAAACCAGTTTTCTATATTGGCGGAGGGGCGATTAACGCGAATTGCTCTGCTGAACTTATAGAGTTGGCAGAAAAACTGCAATTACCGGTGGTATCAACCTTAATGGGATTAGGGGCTTTCCCAGAAACGCACAAGCAATCCGTGGGAATGCTTGGGATGCATGGAACCTATGAAGCCAACAAGGTGATGCATAACTCGGATGTGATTTTTGCTGTTGGTGTTCGTTTTGATGATAGAACAACGAACAATTTAGAAAAATATTGCCCAAATGCGACCGTCATTCAAATTGATGTTGACCCAACGTCTATCTCAAAAACGGTCAATGCCGATATCCCAATTGTTGGCGATGCAAAACTCACATTAAAACAAATGTTAGGTCAGTTAGACCAAGCTTCAGCCAAACAAGACAATCAAGCACTCACTGCGTGGTGGAAAGAAATTGAGCAATGGCGCAGCAAACAGTGTTTACGTTACGAAACAAGCCAAACAAAAGTTAAACCACAGCAAGCCATTGAAATGATTTATCGTTTAACGAAAGGTGAAGCGTATGTAACGTCTGACGTTGGGCAGCACCAAATGTTCGCCGCATTGTATTATCCCTTTGATAAACCTCGCCATTGGATAAACTCAGGAGGACTCGGCACGATGGGCTTTGGTTTACCTGCTGCTCTAGGGGTGAAATTAGCGCATCCAAAAT
Source organism: Providencia sp. PROV269 (assembly GCF_028477785.1). Classification (NCBI taxonomy): domain Bacteria; kingdom Pseudomonadati; phylum Pseudomonadota; class Gammaproteobacteria; order Enterobacterales; family Morganellaceae; genus Providencia; species Providencia sp. PROV269. The sequence goes on from NZ_JAMPLV010000015.1 coordinate 18,500, forward strand.
CGACCGTTGTCTGTGTGACAGGGGATGGTAGCATCCAGATGAACATTCAAGAGCTTTCAACCGCTCTGCAATATGGCTTACCGGTTTTAGTGCTCAACTTAAATAATGGTTTTTTAGGCATGGTAAAACAGTGGCAGGATATGATTTATCAAGGCCGTCACTCACAATCTTACATGCAATCATTGCCTGATTTCATCAAGTTAGCACAAGCGTATGGCCACGTTGGTATTTCGATAGCAACACCTGATGAGCTAGAAGAAAAACTAAAACAAGCCCTTGTTGAAGTGAATGAAAATCAGCGATTAGTTTTCGTTGACGTCAATATTGATGAAACTGAGCACGTTTATCCAATGCAGATCCGTGGTGGTGCAATGGATGAAATGTGGTTGAGCAAAACAGAGAGGACCTGATCATGCGTCGTATTTTATCCGTTTTATTAGAAAATGAATCAGGTGCTTTGTCCCGTGTCATAGGTCTGTTCTCTCAACGTGGTTATAATATTGAAAGTTTGACCGTTGCACCAACAGATGACCCAACCCTGTCACGTATGACTATCCAAACTAAAGGGGATGCAAAGGTTCTGGAGCAAATTGAGAAACAATTGCATAAACTAGTTGATGTGTTGCGCGTCAGTGAGCTGACAGCGTCAGCACATATCGAACGTGAAATCATGTTAGTGAAGCTACAAGCCTCTGGATATGGGCGTGATGAAGTGAAGCGCTGTGCAGATATTTTCCGTGGACAAATTGTTGATGTCACCCCAACGCTTTATACCGTTCAGCTAGCGGGGACAAGCGAAAAACTGGACGCTTTCATCGAATCAGTGCGTGGTGTTGCTGAAATTGTTGAAGTTGTACGCTCAGGGATCGTCGGTGTTTCGCGCGGTGATAAAATTATGCGATGAAAAATTTATCTTCCGAAGGTAGAATAATCGCGTTTAAGGCCCCGAATGACTCGGGGCTATTCCCAAAATTGTAAAGAGGTTAACGTGAAACTGGATGAGATAGCCCGTCTAGCGGGTGTTTCCCGCACAACGGCTAGTTATGTGATCAACGGCAAGGCCAAGCAGTATCGAGTCAGCGATAAAACTGTAGAAAAAGTGATGGCAGTCGTCAGAGAGCACAATTACCATCCAAATGCAGTTGCTGCGGGGCTACGAGCAGGGCGTACCCGTTCTATAGGGTTAGTGATCCCTGACTTGGAAAATACGAGCTATACCCGTATAGCAAATTACCTTGAAAGGCAGGCGCGTCAGCGTGGTTATCAATTGTTGATAGCATGCTCAGAAGACCAACCCGACAATGAAATTCGTTGTGTTGAACACCTTTTACAACGACAAGTTGATGCCATAATTGTTTCGACAGCATTACCGCCAGAACACCCGTTCTATCAGCGTTGGGCGAATCGTTCTTTACCGATTATCGCACTGGATAGAGCCCTTGAAAAAGAACACTTTATTAGTGTTGTTGGTGATGACCAAGAAGATGCTTTCATGATTTCAGCAGAATTACGCAAATTTAAAGCTGAATCGGTATTGTATCTGGGGGCGTTACCTGAATTATCAGTCAGTTACCTGCGCGAGCAAGGTTTCCGTAAAGCATGGCATGAAGACCCGCGCAAGATTGATTACCTGTATGCAAATAGCTATGAACGCGATTCAGCCGCAGAGGTTTTTGCTCATTGGCTTGATAGTGGCAACAAGATGCCAGACGCACTATTTACAACATCATTCTCCTTACTACAAGGCGTGCTAGATGTCGCATTGAAGCGCAGTGGTCGTTTACCTGAGCATATGGTTATTGCCACATTTGGTGATAATGAATTATTAGACTTCCTTGAATGCCCAGTGCTTTCTTTGGCACAGCGCCATAGAGACATCGCTGAACGCATCTTAGAATTGGTGCTTGCCAGCCTTGATGAAAAGCAAAAACCAGAACCTGGTATTACACGTATTCGTCGTGATTTATGTCGCCGTGGAAGTTTAGGTCGTAAGCAGTAATAAAATAGACTTAACTTTAATCGAACAGTGAATATTTACACGATAATGAGTGATGTTGGTCACAATAATGAGTAATATAACGGCCCCTATCTTGTAGGGGCTTTTTTTTTATAGGCAAAAATTAGGTAAATATTTAACTTTAGGATTTATCTTAATTGGTTTGTTGCGGATTTTAAAATGAAAGCTAAATCGGATAAATAAATTAATATAAATTTATTATGGTTGTATTACTGATTTGTGCGATAAATATTTTGAATTAAATTACTGTTTATTAAAACAGTTATTTATTCTATTGATATGTAATGATTTTATTTTATTGGCAGCACGTTTTGGGCCTATTTAAAAATTAATGACTATTTGAGGACTCAACAGAAGTAAATAACCGGTACAAGATACACTGATTAAAAATGAGACATAAGTTGAATTTCCATTAATTTGTATGATTTTACAGCAAACTATTATGTTAGCGCTTATTTAGGTGATACTTAATAAAATATGTTAATCATATCAACTTGTTATTTCCCATTTTATTTCCAAGTTAGATTTTACCTCCCCTTATTTTTTCTGAATTGTTCTGTAAATAAAGCTAAAGCCGGATGTTACTGGCTTGACAACGTTTTCATACCATTCGTAAACTTTATATGTGGTGAATTGTGGGGTAAAGTGGGTGGGTGGAAAATAAAAGGGGTTTAATCGGGTATGTTTCGTGGGGCAACACTGGTTAATCTCGACAGCAAAGGGCGTCTAACCGTGCCAACTCGTTATCGAGGAATGCTGAACGAGGAATCGAAAGGGCAAATGGTTTGTACCATTGACCTTCACCAGCCATGCCTGTTGCTTTATACCTTACCTGAATGGGAGATTATCGAGGAAAAACTTTCTCGGCTATCGACGATGAACCCAGCAGAACGACGCGTGCAACGGCTGTTATTAGGTCATGCAAGTGAATGCCAAATGGACAACGCGGGGCGTCTTTTGTTAGCCAGTACATTGCGTCAACACGCAGGGCTAACCAAAGAGGTCATGTTGGTTGGCCAGATTAATAAATTTGAACTTTGGGATGAACAGACTTGGTATCAGCAAGTGGAAGATGATATTGCCGCTGAGCGCCTTACCAATGAACCACTTTCAGCCCGCTTACAGGATTTGTCACTTTAATAATGACGCAACAGCAATTTAAACACGTAACAGTATTACTGGATGAAGCCGTGAACGGTTTAAACATTAAACCTAACGGTATCTATATCGATGGCACTTTTGGTCGTGGTGGCCATTCAAGGTTGATATTAAGCCAGCTTGGCGCACAAGGAAGGTTAATCGCCATTGACCGTGATCCAGAAGCCATAAAAGCGGCACAGGCTATCGATGACCCGCGTTTTATGATTAAGCATGGCCCATTTTCTGCGATTGCAGAGTATGTGGAAGAAGAAGGGTTAACAGGGAAAATTGATGGCGTATTACTTGACTTAGGGGTTTCTTCACCGCAGTTAGATGACCCAGAGCGTGGTTTTTCCTTTATGCGTGACGGGCCGTTAGATATGCGAATGGACCCAACCAAAGGGCAATCCGCACAGCAATGGTTGATGGACGCAGAAGCGGATGACATTGCTTGGGTATTGAAAACCTTTGGAGAAGAGCGTTTTGCGAAACGAATTGCGAGAGCGATTGTTGAACGTAACCATAACCCAGAGGAAGAGCCATTAACACGTACACGGCATCTTGCAGAGTTAATTGCCAAAGTCAGTCCGATGAAAGACCGACATAAACACCCTGCAACGCGTAGCTTCCAAGCGATTCGTATTTATATTAATAGCGAATTGGAAGAGATTGAAAAAGCGTTAGAAGGCGCTATGAACGTTTTAGCACCACAAGGGCGCTTATCGGTTATCAGCTTCCATTCTTTGGAAGATAGATTAGTAAAACGGTTTATTCGCAAAAATAGTAAAGGACCATCAGTGCCAGCCGGTATTCCACTGACTGAAGTGCAGATTAAAGAGTTAGGCGCAGCGCAGTTACGTGACCTAGGTAAGATGAAACCTTCGGAAAACGAAATTGACGAAAATCCTCGCGCACGGAGTTCTGTGTTGCGGTTTGCTGAAAAGGCGGCGGAATAATGGTTCCAGAAAGGCACAGCCTAGCTCGCGTCATTGGGCGTGATTTATTTCGTTATGGCATCGTTCCTTTGATTTTATTGGCTGCAATTATAATCAGTGCCGTTTTTGTTGTGACTACCGCACATGAAACGCGTTTGTTAACGGCAGCTAAAGATAAATTGTATGAAGAAAAAGACTTATTAGATATCGAATGGCGCAATTTGATCCTTGAAGAAAACGCCCTTGCGAGCCATAGCCGAATAGAACGTTTGTCGGTTGAAAAATTACAGATGGTACAAGTTGAACCATCACAAGAAAAAATTATTGTTTCTAAGCAATAAAAAGGTTCCTAATGAAAGCACCAAAAACAGCGAAAAATAAGAAACAAGAAGAAAGTACCAGCTTTGTCCGCTGGCGCTTTATTTTGCTGTGCGGATGCATTGTCTTGGCGTTAGCAGGGTTGCTGACGCGGGTGGCTTATCTGCAAATTATCGCACCAGAGAAACTGGTGAAAGAAGGCGATATGCGCTCTTTACGAGTGCAAGAAGTCGCAACTTCCCGAGGCATGATCAGCGACCGAGAAGGGCGGCAACTGGCGGTGAGTGTGCCAGTTAATGCAATTTGGGCTGACCCCAAAGAAGTGTTCGAAAAAGGGGGGATCAGCAATGACGAGCACTGGAAAGCATTAGCGGATGCCCTTGAGATCCCATTAGAACAAATTACCAGCAAAATATCGGCCAATCCAAGAGGCCGTTTTGTGTATTTAGCGCGTCAAGTTAACCCATCTATTGGCGATTACGTTAAAAAACTAAAAATACCTGGTATTTACTTACGCAAAGAGTCTCGTCGTTATTATCCATCAGGCCCAGTTACCGCTCACTTATTGGGGGTAACAAATATTGATGGCGAAGGCATTGAAGGTGTCGAGAAAAGCTTTGACCGTTGGTTAAAAGGTGCACCAGGTGAACGTACAGTTCGCAAAGACCGTAATGGGCGAGTGATTGAAACGATTTCCTCTGTTGACAGCCAAGCTGCGCATAATCTGACATTAAGTATTGATGAACGCATTCAATCCATTGTTTACCGTGAATTAACACGTGGTGTACAGGAAAATAAAGCTGAATCGGGCGTAGCAATTTTAGTGGATGTTCATACCGGTGAAATTTTAGCAATGGCAAATAGTCCATCCTATAACCCAAATAATTTAACGGGTACATCAATGGATGCGATGCGTAACCGTGCTATCACCGATATTTTCGAGCCGGGCTCAACAGTGAAACCCATGGTGGTAATGAGTGCGCTACACAACAAAATTATTAAAGAAAACTCAGTAATTAATACTTATCCATATCGTATTAGTGGTCATGAGATCAAAGACGTAGCACGGTATGCTGAACTAACAATTACTGGGATTTTACAGAAGTCGAGTAACGTAGGTGTTTCAAAACTTGCGTTAGCGATGCCTGCCACTGAGCTGGTGGATGTGTATAGCCGCTTTGGGTTTGGCAAGCCGACTAATCTGGGGTTAGTCGGGGAAAGTAGTGGCATCTTTCCAAGTAAAAAAACACGGTGGTCTGATTTAGAAAGGGCCACCTTTTCTTTTGGCTACGGGCAAATGGTAACACCGTTACAGTTAGCGCGAGCCTACGCAACTATCGGTAGTTTTGGTATTTATCGGCCATTATCTATCACGAAGGTTGACCCTCCTGTATCAGGAACACGTGTTTTTCCTGAGCCGATCATGCGAACAGTGGTTCATATGATGGAAAGTGTGGCTTTACCCGGAGGCGGGGGAGCACGAGCAGCAATTAAAGGCTATCGCATTGCTATTAAAACAGGGACTGCGAAGAAAGTGGGTCCTGAAGGGCGTTACGTTGAAAAATATTTAGCTTACGCCGCGGGTGTGGCTCCTGCGAGTAACCCACGCTATGCGTTAGTAGTGCTCATCAATGAGCCTAGTGCAGGTAAATACTACGGTGGTGCGGTATCTGCACCGATATTTGGTTCAATCATGGGAGGGGTTCTACGGTTGATGAACGTTGAACCCGATGCATTGCAACCAAATGAACAAAATGAAATTGTAAATAGTCAAAAAGAGGTTAAAAGTGGCAGATCGTAATCTTTGTGATCTACTCTCACCCTTTGGTGTGAGCACAACTCCAATCTCACTGCGTGAGATGACGCTAGACAGTCGAAAGGCTGCCGCGGGCGATCTGTTTATTGCAATAAAAGGCCATCAATCAGATGGGCGACACTATATTCCTCAAGCAATTGCTCAAGGGGTTTCTGCTGTGATAGCGGAAGCGGAAGGTGAAGCTGTTGAAGGTGAAATTCGTTTCGTTCATGGCGTCCCTGTCATTTATTTAAATGACCTGAATAATCGTTTATCAGCCCTTGCGGGGGAGTTTTATCAGCAGCCATCAGCTAATATGAAACTCGTTGGTGTGACGGGTACAAACGGTAAAACAACGACGACACAATTAATTGCTCAGTGGGCTCAAGGGCTAGGGGAAACTAGCGCTGTAATGGGAACCGTGGGTAATGGCCTATTAGGCCATGTGTCGCCAAGCGAAAATACTACCGGCTCTGCGGTAGATATCCAACTTGAATTGACCCAATTATTGAACCAAAAAGCGACATTAACAGCGATGGAAGTGTCTTCCCATGGCTTAGTGCAAGGCCGAGTTGCTGCCTTACAGTTTGATGCCGCGGTGTTTACCAATTTAAGTCGTGATCACCTTGATTATCATGGCGATATGGAAAGCTATGAAGCCGCAAAATGGCTGTTGTTTTCCACGCATAATACAAAATCGCAAATCATTAATGCGGATGATGCTATTGGCTTGAAATGGCTACAACGTTTACCACAGGCGTGCGCAGTGACCATGGAAAACCGCATTCCAAATGACTGGCAAGGCCCATGGCTAAAAGCCACTGAGGTTGAATATCACGATAAAGGTGCCAGCATCCATTTTGATTCCTCATGGGGAAATGGGCGCTTTGAAAGCCCATTAATGGGTGCATTTAATGTCAGCAATTTATTAGTGGCAATGGCAACTTTACTAATGATGGATTATCCGTTAGATAAACTGCTGGCTACTACCTCTTCATTATCACCAGTATGTGGGCGTATGGAAGTATTCAGTGCACCGAATAAACCGACAGTCGTCGTTGATTATGCGCATACTCCTGATGCCTTAGAAAAAGCTTTAGCGGCAGCACGCTTACATTGCAAAGGTCAATTATGGTGTGTATTTGGTTGCGGTGGTGACCGTGACAAAGGCAAGCGTCCACTAATGGGGGCTGCTGCAGAAGAGTATGCAGATAAAATCGTGATCACAGACGACAACCCGCGCAGTGAAGACCCTATCGATATTATTAATGATATTATGGCGGGCTTATTAGATTCCAGCCGTGCTTTGGCCATACCGGGTCGTCCAGAAGCCGTGACAAACACTATTTTGCAGGCATCTCCTGATGATGTGATTGTGATTGCAGGTAAGGGGCACGAAGATTATCAAATTATTGGTCAGCGCAAGTTAGATTACTCAGACCGTCTAACGGTAGCTCGTTTGTTGGGGGTAATCGCATGATCCCTTTAACACTCGCTCAATTGGCACAAATTACCCAAGGGCAGATTGAATCAGCTCCAGACACCAATGCAATGGTTAGCGCGGTTAGTACTGATAGCCGTAAAATTGCTGAAAATTGCCTATTCATTGCGTTAAAAGGTGAACGCTTCGACGCCCATAATTTTGCGCAGCAAGTCGTTATGGCGGGCGCTAAGGCGTTACTCGTTGAGCGCAAACTAGAAGTGAATTGCCCACAAATTATCGTGAAAGACACGCGTATCGCGATGGGCCAACTGGCTGCATGGGTTCGTCAGCAGAGTAGAGCCCGGGTCGTTGGCTTAACGGGGTCTTCAGGCAAAACATCGGTCAAAGAAATGACTGCGTCCATTTTATCTGAGCGCGGTAAAACCTTATATACTGCAGGTAATTTAAACAACGATATAGGTGTACCTTTGACCCTATTTCGTTTAACCCATGATGATGATTTCGCAGTGATAGAAATGGGCGCTAATCATCCAAATGAAATTGCCTACACAACCAATATTGTCAAACCAGAAGCCGCATTAGTTAACAATTTATTTGCGGCACACTTAGCGGGTTTTGGTTCACCGGAAGGGGTTGCTAAAGCGAAAGGTGAAATTTATCAAGGTATTCCAGAAGAAGGAACTGCAATTGTTAACCTTGATAGCTACAGTGAAAAGTGGCAGTTTCAGCCACGTCAAACCGTTTGGTATTACTCACTAACGCCACAAGCAAAAGTGGATTTCTATCCTTCTGATATCCAAGTGAACCAGCTGACAACGGATTTTGTGTTACACACTCCCGTTGGTAGTGTTGATATCACCTTGCCATTACCAGGGCTGCATAACATCGCTAATGTGTTAGCGGCGAGTGCATTAGCCATTTCAGTCGGTGCTAGCCTCGACAATATTAAAAATGGCTTAGCGAAAACGAAGTCGGTACCGGGGCGGTTATACCCTGTGCGCTTAGCGGAGCACAAGGTGGTTTTAGACGACACTTATAACGCAAATGATGGTTCGATGATCGCAGCAATCCATGTTCTCGAAAAAATGCCAGGTTACCGCATCTTAGTGGTGGGGGACATGGGTGAACTGGGCGATTATGCAGAAGATTGCCATCAGCGTGTTGGTGTCGCCGCTAAACAAGCAGGCTTAGACAAAGTATTCAGTGTTGGTCAATTAAGTGAGTTGATCAGCCAATTTAGTGAATGTGGTGAGCATTTCACAGTGAAATCCGATTTATTAACCCGACTAATTCCGCTAGCACAGCAGAAGGACGTTGTTTCTATTTTAGTTAAAGGTTCACGCAGTTCCGCGATGGAAGATGTTGTGAATGCATTGAAGGAGTGCTTCGAATGTTAGTCTGGCTTGCCGAAATGTTGGTCCACAAGTTTTCTGTTCTGAACGTCTTTTCTTATTTGACGTTCAGGGCCATTGTCGGTTTGCTGACGGCACTTGCCATTGCTTTGTGGATGGGGCCGCATTTAATTGCTTATTTACAAAAAATGCAAATAGGCCAAGTCGTTCGTAATGAAGGCCCTGAGTCTCACTTTAGTAAGCGCGGAACCCCAACTATGGGCGGGTTATTGATTTTATTTTCAATCACCGTTTCAACTTTGTTATGGGCTCGCTTAGACAACCCTTATGTTTGGTGTGTATTACTTGTGTTAGTTGGCTATGGCATTGTCGGTTTTGTTGATGACTACCGTAAAGTGGTACGTAAAGACACTCGTGGTCTAATCGCACGTTGGAAATATTTTTGGCAATCCGTGATTGCGTTAATTGTTGCCTTTTCCATGTACGCGATTGGTAAAGACACCCCAGCAACGCAGCTAGTGGTGCCATTTTTTAAAGATGTGATGCCACAACTGGGCATGCTGTATATTTTGCTGACTTACTTTGTGATTGTAGGAACCAGTAACGCAGTAAACCTAACAGATGGTTTGGATGGCTTGGCTATCATGCCAACGGTATTTGTCGCTGCAGGTTTTGCATTAGTGGCATGGGCAACAGGTAATGTTAATTTTGCCAGTTACTTACATATTCCATTTTTACCACATGCAGGTGAATTAGTGATTGTCTGTACTGCCATTGTGGGGGCAGGGTTAGGCTTCTTATGGTTTAACACATATCCAGCCCAAGTATTTATGGGTGATGTTGGCTCATTGGCTCTTGGTGGTGCACTAGGAACTATCGCTGTATTACTGCGCCAAGAGTTTTTATTAGTGATTATGGGTGGTGTGTTTGTGGTTGAGACATTATCCGTTATTTTACAAGTCGGTTCATTTAAATTGCGCGGGCAACGTATTTTCCGCATGGCACCAATTCATCACCATTATGAATTGAAGGGTTGGCCAGAACCTCGCGTTATCGTGCGCTTCTGGATTATCTCATTAATGTTAGTCCTCATTGGGCTGGCAACCTTGAAGGTGCGTTAAGATGGTCGATTATCAGGGTAAGAACGTCGTTATTATTGGGCTGGGGATCACTGGCCTATCTTGCGTTCATTTTTTCCTTGCGCGCGGCGTTGTGCCTCGTGTTATGGATACCCGTGCAGTGCCTCCGGGGGTAGATAAACTCCCTGCGAATGTGGAATGCCATAGTGGCAGCTTGAATAATAGCTGGTTACAGGCAGCCGATTTAATTGTCGCGAGTCCAGGGATTGCGTTGGCAACACCTCAGTTGCAGGAAGCGGCAGAAAACGGCATCGAAATTGTGGGTGATATCGAATTGTTTTGTCGTGAAGCCGATGCACCGATTGTCGCCATTACAGGTTCAAATGGTAAAAGTACCGTCACGTCATTGGTTGGTGAAATGGCTAAAGCTGCGGGTATTTCAGTTGGTGTTGGTGGCAATATTGGTACGCCAGCGCTTTCATTACTCAATGCAGGGCATCGTCTATACGTTTTAGAACTTTCCAGCTTCCAATTAGAAACCACTTCAAGTTTAGAAGCGACCGCCGCGACAGTCTTAAATATTAGTGAAGATCATATGGATAGATACCCATTAGGTCTAGCGCAGTATCGTGAAGCTAAATTAAAAATTTATAACGATGCTAAAAACTGCATTGTTAACGTACAAGATGCACTGACCTTACCTGTCAATCATACCTTGGAAGAATGTATTAGCTTTGGCTTAAATAGTGGTGATTATTTCTTTGATACCCAAAAACGGGTGTTAGTGGCTCAAGGAAAAGAGCTGCTCGCTGTCAATGAGATGCACTTAACTGGCCAACACAATTACCTCAATGCGTTGGCCGCGCTAGCACTGGCAGATGCGGTGAGTATTCCTCGCCCAGCTTGCCTTCAAGTATTGAAAGACTATGCGGGGTTAGCGCATCGTTTCGAATTAGTGTTATTCAATAACGGTGTTCGCTGGATTAATGACTCGAAAGCCACCAATGTTGGAAGTACTGAAGCGGCGTTAAATGGGTTACATGTGGACGGCAATATCTACTTATTATTAGGTGGTGATGGCAAGTCAGCTGATTTTTCACCATTAAAACAATATATTGCTGCGGATAACTACCGTTTATATTGCTTTGGCCGTGATGGCAAAGAGTTAGCGGATATGGCACCTGAAAAATCAGTTTTGACTGAGACGATGGAACAAAGCTTACGCCAAATTGCGCCTCAACTAAAAGCGGGGGACATGGTGCTGTTATCCCCAGCGTGCGCCAGTTTGGATCAGTTTAAAAGTTTTGAGCAGCGTGGAACTGTCTTTGCTCAATTAGCCCAGGAGCTAGGTTAATGACGATACCGGGTGCGATGCGTTTAAAAAATTGGGTCATTGGTGAAAAAAATGGCGTGATTTCAGGCTCAACGCTTTACGACCGTACATTGGTGTGGTTGGCATTCGGTTTAGCCGCGGTTGGCTTTATTATGGTCACCTCTGCGTCCATGCCAGTTGGCCAGCGCTTAACCGAAGACCCGTTTTATTTTGCTAAGCGTGATGTGGTGTATATCGTTATCGCATTTATTTTAGCTCTAGGTGTTATGCGTATTCCGATGGCGGTTTGGGAGAAGTACAACTTCATATTGTTGATGGCTTCTCTTGGCATGCTAGTCGTGGTGTTGGTTGCAGGAAGTTCCGTTAACGGGGCATCACGCTGGATAGACATCGGTTTGGTAAAAATTCAGCCGGCAGAAATTTCGAAATTTACGTTGTTTTGCTACGTATCCAGTTATTTAGTGCGTAAATCTGATGAAGTCAGAACCCGTTTTCTTGGCTTTATCAAACCGATGTGTATTTTGATTGTTATGGCGTCTTTGCTTTTATTACAGCCTGACTTAGGGACAGTTATCGTCTTAGTGGTTACCACTCTCGGGTTGTTGTTTTTAGCAGGAGCAAGGTTAGCCCCCTTTATTATCGGTATTGCCGCTTGTGCGGTGGGGGTATTGGCTTTGATTTGGTTCGAGCCGTACCGCTTACGTCGAGTCACGTCATTTTTGAATCCATGGGATGACCCGTTTGGAAGTGGTTATCAGCTAACTCAATCTTTAATGGCCTTTGGTCGTGGTGAAGTATTTGGGCAAGGGCTTGGAAATTCAGTACAAAAATTAGAATATTTGCCAGAAGCACACACAGACTTTATTTTCTCGGTTTTAGCTGAGGAGCTCGGGTACTTTGGCGTTGTATTGGTTCTGCTGATGGTCTTTATGTTGGCATTTAGAGCAATGATGATCGGCCGTCGTGCATTGATGTCAAACCAATTATTCGGTGGTTATTTGGCTTGTTCTATTGGTATTTGGTTTACCTTCCAAGCGTTAGTTAACGTTGGCGCCGCATCAGGTATGTTACCGACAAAAGGTTTAACACTACCGCTAATTAGTTATGGTGGTTCGAGTTTACTGGTGATGGCTGCTGCCATTGCGATATTACTGAGAATTGATTTTGAAACACGCCTTGAAAAAGCGCAGGCGTTTGTAAGGAGCACTAAATGAGTCAGGCAAAGAAATTACTCGTCATGGCAGGTGGAACCGGAGGGCATGTTTTTCCGGGGTTAGCCGTGGCTCATTATTTGCAGGCTCAAGGCTGGGAGATCCGTTGGTTAGGTACGGCTGACCGAATGGAAGCTACATTAGTGCCGAAACATGGTATCGATATTGAATTCATTCAAATTTCGGGTCTCAGGGGCAAAGGTATCGCAGCGCAACTGGGGTCGCCATGGCGTATTTATAAAGCGATTCGCCAAGCCAAAACAATTATTAAGCGTTATCAACCCGATGCTGTATTAGGTATGGGGGGCTATGTTTCGGGGCCCGGCGGTATTGCAGCATGGCAATGCGGTGTTCCTGTTGTACTTCATGAGCAAAATGGTATCGCGGGTTTAACGAACAAATGGTTATCTCGAATCGCAAAAAGAGTATTACAAGCCTTTCCGGGGGCATTTCCTAACGCACCAGTTGTCGGTAATCCAGTACGTGAAGATGTTTTAGCACTACCTGCGCCACAGGTTCGTTTAGCTGGTCGTGAAGGTGCTATACGTGTATTAGTTGTTGGTGGCAGCCAAGGGGCTCGAATTCTAAATCAAGTGATGCCGCGAGTTGCTGAAAAAGTAGGCAAACAGTTAAATATCTGGCATCAAGCGGGAAAAGGCAGTAAGGAATCGACAGAAGCATTGTATAATGAACATATGCAAGTTTCAGTCAATTCCGAGTATAAAGTTACTGAATTTATTGATGATATGGCGCAAGCTTACGCATGGGCAGATATTGTTGTCTGTCGGTCAGGTGCATTAACAGTGAGTGAAATTGCAGCCGCAGGTTTACCGGCTATTTTTGTGCCTTTTCAACATAAAGATCGTCAACAATATTGGAATGCATTACCGCTAGAAAAAGCGGGAGCGGCTAAAATTTTAGAACAATCACAATTTACCGCAGATGCTGTGGCGAGCTTATTAGAACAATGGGATAGAAACGAATTACTCTCAATGGCCGAAAAAGCGCATAGCTGTGCAATTACAGACGCAACTGAGCGAGTTGCTACCGTGATTTGCGAAGTGGCTAAATAATATTAGCCATAATTGATATCGAATTAATTAGAAGCGAAGAAATATAGTGAATACACAACAATTAGCGAAATTAAGAACATCAGTGCCAGAAATGAGAAGAGTTAGGCACATCCATTTTGTCGGCATCGGCGGTGCTGGCATGGGTGGTATCGCTGAAGTGTTGGCAAATGAAGGCTATGAAATTAGTGGTTCAGATTTAGCACCGAATGCAGTGACTCAACAATTAACCGCATTAGGGGCAACGATTTACTTTAATCACCGCCCAGAGAACGTTGAAGACGCGAGTGTTGTTGTCGTATCAACGGCTATCTCGAGTGAGAACCCTGAAATTCAAGCCGCCAAAGAATTGCGTATTCCTGTTATTCGTCGTGCGGAAATGTTGGCTGAATTAATGCGTTACCGTCATGGTATTGCCGTTGCAGGTACCCACGGGAAAACGACCACTACAGCAATGATTTCTGGGATTTATGCACAAGCAGGTCTTGACCCCACATTTGTGAATGGGGGGTTAGTTAAATCAGCAGGAACACACGCACGTTTAGGTAGTAGCCGTTACTTGATTGCAGAAGCCGATGAAAGCGATGCATCGTTTTTACATTTGCAACCGTTAGTTGCGGTCGTGACAAATATCGAAGCTGACCATATGGATACTTACCAAGGCGACTTCGATAATTTAACGAATACATTTATTAATTTCTTGCATAATCTGCCGTTCTACGGGCGTGCAGTAATGTGTATTGATGATCCTGTCATTCGTTCGTTGCTACCTAAAATTGGTCGCTACATTACTACTTATGGCTTTAGTGAAGATGCTGATGTGCGTATTACGCAATATGAGCAAAAAGGAAATCAAGGCTTTTTCACCATTGCTCGTGAAAATATGCCAGAGCTGACTGTGGTTCTAAATGCACCGGGACGTCACAATGCGCTCAATGCGACAGCCGCAGTAGCTGTTGCCACAGAAGAAGGTATTGACGATTTACATATTTTATCTGCACTAGTTGAGTTTCAAGGTACGGGGCGCCGCTTTGATTTCTTAGGGAATTTCCCTCTGCGTAATGTAAATGGCAAAGAGGGTGAAGTGATGCTAGTCGATGACTATGGCCACCACCCAACAGAAGTGGATGCAACGATTAAAGCCGCGAGAGCGGGTTGGCCAGATAAACGCATTGTTATGGTATTCCAACCACATCGTTATACCCGTACTCGTGACTTATACGATGATTTTGTGAATGTTTTAGGGCAGGTAGATGTACTGCTAATGCTAGATGTCTATTCAGCGGGTGAAAAGCATGTACCGGGTGCAGATAGCCGCTCATTGTGCAGAACAATTCGTGGTCGTGGTCAGATTGATCCTATTTATGTTGCCGATACTGAACAAATTCCGCATATATTAGCTCAAACTCTTGATGAAAATGATTTAATTTTAGTTCAAGGCGCAGGAAATATTGGTAAAATAGCTAAAAACCTAGCTGAAGCAAAATTACAGCCACCGATGGTTGAGGAATAAAAATGACAGAGAAAGTTGCGGTTCTATTAGGAGGCTCATCTGCTGAACGTGAAGTTTCACTTCAGTCAGGAAATGCTGTGCTGGCGGGGTTACGCCAAGCAGGTGTTGATGCTCATCCTATTGACCCCCAAGATTTCCCTGTAGAAACCTTGAAAGATGCAGGTTTTAATAAAGTTTTTATTGCGTTACATGGCCGAGGTGGTGAAGACGGTACATTACAAGGGTTGTTAGAAACACTAAACCTCCCTTATACCGGTAGTGGTGTTATGGCTTCAGCGCTGAGTATGGATAAGCTGAGAACAAAACAATTATGGCAAGGTGCAGGGTTAAGTGTATCGCCATATGTTTACTTAACACAGCAGCAGTATAAGCAGGCATCTCATGAGCAAATTGTCGCTAAAGTGCAATTGTTAGGGCTACCTCTGATTGTGAAACCTAGTCTAGAAGGTTCTAGTGTTGGCATGAGTAAAGTTGATAGCCTAGAGTCATTGCCGGCTGCTTTGGACCTCGCGTTTCAATTTGATGAAACGTTGTTAATTGAAAAATGGCTGAGTGGCCCAGAGTTCACGGTTGCTGTGTTGGGAGATAACACGTTACCGTCAATTCGTATTCAACCACCGGGTATTTTTTATGACTACGAAGCAAAATATTTATCTGATGAAACTCAATATTTTTGCCCAAGTGGTTTAGGTGAACAGCTCGAATCTGAGCTCGCAGAATTAGCACTGAAAGCTTACCAAGCCGTTGGCTGCGAAGGCTGGGGACGAGTTGATGTAATGCAAGATAATGATGGTCAATTTTATCTGCTGGAAGTTAATACATCACCGGGTATGACAAGCCATAGTCTAGTACCGATGGCAGCTCGACAGGCTGGTATGAGTTTTTCACAGTTAGTTGTACAAATTTTAAAATTGGCTCGTTGATATGTCACAAGCAGCACTAAACGTTAGGCATCATAATCAAAATAATGACGAGGATCCACGTTCAGGACCAAGTAATGGTGCATTTTTAGGTGGGTTATTTTTCTTCCTATTTGTGCTTGGCACTATCCTCTGGAGTGGTTGGATGGTGATGACTTGGATGAAAGATGCTGACAGGTTGCCGATGTCTAAATTGGTGTTAACGGGGGAGCGCCATTACACCACAAATGATGATGTCAGAAAGGCCATTTTAGCTTTAGGGCAGCCGGGGACATTTATGACCGTTGATGTCAACGCTATCCAGAACCAAATAAGCATGATGCCATGGGTACGCCAAGTGACGGTGCGTAAACAATGGCCAGATGAATTGAAAATTCACATTGTTGAATACCGCCCATTCGCTAGGTGGAATGATCAAAACATGGTAGATGAACAAGGCAGAGTATTTAACTTGCCAGTTAGCGAAAATGGTAAAGGGGATTATGTGTTGCTGTATGGGCCACAAGGTAGCCAAAAAGATGTCCTTAAAGAATTTGCTGTTTTTAAGAACACGTTAGCAGCACATAACCTAAAGCTAAAATCATTATCGATGACAGCCAGAAATGCCTGGCAAATTATTTTAGACAACGATGTTAGAATCGAATTAGGTAAGAAAGATGTGTCAGAGCGGTTAAATCGGTTCCTTGAACTGTATCCGCTTTTGCAGCAAACAACGGATAAACGCGTTGACTATGTTGACTTACGTTATTCCAGTGGTGCTGCGGTGGGCTGGGCGCCACTATTGGTCGATGCTCCACCGGAGTTACAATAAAGACGATGACTAATAACAAAAATTAGGCAGAAAAAATGATTAAAGCAACGGACAGAAAATTAGTGGTAGGCCTTGAAATTGGAACTTCCAAGGTATCAGCCCTTGTTGGCGAAATTCTGCCCGATGGTATGGTTAATATTATTGGGGTGGGAAGTTGTCCATCTCGTGGAATGGACAAAGGTGGCGTAAACGACCTTGAATCAGTGGTAAAATGTGTACAAAGAGCCATTGATCAGGCCGAATTAATGGCTGACTGCCAAATTTCATCGGTTTACCTTGCGCTATCAGGTAAGCACGTCAGTTGTCAAAATGAGATTGGTATGGTGCCAGTTTCAGAAGAAGAAGTGACGCAAGAAGATGTTGACAGTGTTGTGCATACAGCAAAATCGGTACGTGTACGTGATGAACACAGAATTTTGCACGTAATACCACAGGAATTTGCAATAGATTACCAAGAAGGGATTAAAAACCCAGTTGGTCTATCGGGTGTACGTATGCAAGCAAAAGTTCATTTGATCACCTGCCATAACGATATGGCGAAGAATATCGTCAAAGCCGTTGAACGTTGTGGGTTAAAAGTTGATCAGCTTATTTTTGCCGGTCTCGCTGCAAGTTATAGCGTTTTAACGGAAGATGAGCGTGAATTAGGTGTATGTGTCGTCGATATCGGTGGCGGCACAATGGACATGGCGGTTTATACTGGTGGGGCTTTACGCCATACGAAAGTGATTCCATATGCAGGCAATGTGGTGACAAGTGACATCGCATATGCGTTTGGAACACCACCCAGTGATGCAGAAGCCATTAAAGTGCGCCATGGTTGTGCAGTCGGTTCTATCGTCAGTAAAGATGAAACCGTTGAAGTACCAAGTGTTGGTGGGCGACCACCAAGAAGTTTACAGCGTCAAACCTTAGCAGAAGTGATCGAGCCAAGGTATACTGAGCTGTTAAATTTAGTAAATGAAGAAATTTTAAATTTACAGGAACAGTTACGTCAACAAGGTGTCAAACACCATTTGGCAGCTGGTATCGTGTTGACTGGTGGAGCTGCGCAAATCGACGGTTTGGTCGAGTGCGCTCAAAAAGTGTTCCATACGCAAGTGCGTATTGGTACACCGCTCAACATCACAGGATTAACGGATTACGCGCAGGAGCCATATTATTCAACAGCGGTAGGGCTTCTGCATTACGGTAAAGAAAGCCATTTAGGTGATGATACCGAAGTAGAAAAACGTGCATCAGTTAGCGGGTGGTTTAGTAAAATAACCAGTTGGCTGAGAAAAGAATTTTAATTTTGATAAAGAAGCATATTATTAGCTTCAAAAGTAGTAAGCACAAAACGGAGAGACATTATGTTTGAACCAATGGAGCTAACCAACGATGCGGTGATTAAAGTCATCGGCGTTGGCGGCGGCGGCGGCAACGCCGTTGAACACATGGTGCGTGAACGTATTGAAGGCGTTGAGTTCTTCGCTGTCAATACAGACGCACAGGCGCTGCGTAAAACCGCAGTTGGACAAACTATCCAGATCGGTACAGGTATTACCAAAGGTCTGGGTGCGGGTGCAAACCCTGAAGTCGGCCGTAATGCCGCTGAAGAAGACCGTGAGGCGCTGCGTAATGCTTTAGATGGCGCAGATATGGTCTTTATCGCAGCGGGTATGGGCGGCGGTACAGGGACTGGTGCAGCTCCGGTTGTTGCCGAAGTTGCCAAAGAATTGGGTATTCTGACAGTTGCTGTTGTGACTAAGCCTTTCAATTTCGAAGGTAAAAAGCGCATGGCATTCGCAGAAGCGGGTATCACTGAGTTGTCAAAACATGTTGACTCATTGATCACTATCCCAAATGATAAATTATTAAAAGTACTTGGTCGTGGTATCTCATTACTGGATGCTTTCGGTGCGGCAAATGACGTACTAAAAGGTGCAGTACAAGGTATCGCTGAACTGATTACTCGCCCAGGTTTAATGAACGTAGACTTTGCTGACGTGCGTACTGTGATGTCAGAAATGGGCTACGCGATGATGGGGTCAGGTGTAGCTCGCGGTGAAGACCGTGCAGAAGAAGCCGCTGAAATGGCCATTTCTAGCCCATTATTGGAAGATATTGACCTGTCTGGCGCTCGTGGTGTGTTGGTTAACATTACAGCTGGTTTCGACCTGCGCTTGGATGAGTTTGAAACGGTGGGTAACACTATCCGTGCCTTCGCATCTGATAATGCAACTGTGGTAATCGGTACATCTCTTGACCCAGAAATGCACGAAGAACTGCGTGTCACTGTTGTTGCTACAGGTATTGGTATGGACAAACGTCCAGAAATTACTCTAGTTAGCAACAAGATGTCTCAGCAGGCGTCAATGGAACAGCGCTATCAGCAAATGCAAAATAGCATGTCTTCATTAACAGAAGAGAAGCCAGCGGCTAAAGCGGTCAATGACCAAAATACGCAAACAAATAAAGAACCAGATTATCTTGATATTCCTGCGTTCTTGCGTAAGCAGGCCGATTAATTTTATTTATATTGGTTTCTCCGCTTTTTGTGCTAAAATTTCCTACTGATTATCTTGTATGATGATCAGTAGGACTTATAACATTGCGAGAAAAATACGATGATCAAACAACGGACACTAAAACGTATTATTACAGCGACTGGTGTTGGTTTACATACCGGCAAGAAAGTTACGCTTACATTACGTCCAGCGCCGGCCAATACCGGGGTCATCTACCGTCGTACTGACCTTAATCCACCGGTTGATTTTCCGGCAGATGCGAAATCAGTTCGTGACACCATGTTATGTACTTGCTTAGTTAATGAAGATAACGTGCGTATTTCGACTGTTGAGCATTTGAATGCTGCCTTAGCAGGGTTAGGTATCGATAACATTGTTATTGAAGTCAATGCGCCTGAAATCCCTATTATGGATGGCAGTGCCGCACCATTTGTATTCTTACTGCTTGATGGCGGTATTGAAGAATTAAATTGTGCTAAGAAATTTTTACGTATAAAAGAAACAGTACGTGTTGAAGATGGTGATAAATGGGCTGAAATGCGACCTTATAATGGGTTTAGCCTTGATTTCACAATTGATTTTCAGCACCCAGCGATTGATAGTAGCACACAACGCTACTCACTTGATTTCTCAGCGGAATCATTTGTAAATCAAATTAGCCGTGCGCGTACTTTTGGCTTTATGCGTGATATTGAATATCTGCAATCAAAAGGCTTGTGCTTAGGCGGTAGTTTTGACTGCGCCATCGTTGTTGATGACTATAAAGTTCTTAACGAAGATGGTTTACGTTTTGAAGATGAATTCGTTCGTCACAAAATGTTGGATGCAATTGGTGATTTATTCATGTGTGGACATAACATTATTGGCGCTTTCACCGCGTTTAAATCAGGCCACGCACTGAATAACAAGCTGTTACAAGCAGTTTTAGCGAAAGAATCAGCTTGGGATCTCGTCACATTTGAAGACGAAGCTCAATTGCCTGTCGCATTCAAAGCACCTTCAGCGGTGTTTGCATAAGACGTGATTATGCAGCTATCTTCGAAAGCTAATCGAAGTTAGCCCTTTCTGTTGGTTGCACTAGTACTCTCTCCGGCTAGTGCAGCCAGCCGCTCAAATCTTTCTTTTAATCCCTTCGGGCTATTCTCTGCTAATTTCAAAAGTGCTTGTGCGGTTTGTGTGCTTATCTGGCGTTCGTTCATTTTTTGACTCATTGAGGCCGTTTGCTTAGTTACTGAGCTATTTTGCCTCGATTTTCGCATAAGATCGGGATTGATTCTGATGTCGATAGAAGATAAAGATGGTAGAATGGACGTTCTTAATGCAGAAAGAAGATTGAGTTTTTCGTAATTAAGTCGGGTCATCCAACTGGCATTTGCCACTTCAATGACCATAATACTATTACGGTAGTTTGCAACACGGCACATGGGTTTGATTTCAGCCGGCAGTAACCCTTTTACAGCACGATTCAGTTTGATAATCGCTTTTGCATTACGTTGAATAGTTTGTAAAGTGTTCGATGATGTTGCCAATGATCCTTCAAGAACATCAAAAAGTGCTTGTGGATGACTATCTCTCATTTTTAGCTCCGGCTGAGAATGAAACAACGAATTACAAATAATAATTTTGTCACTTATTCATTATATAAGAGTTTGATGGGCATTTTAAATTTTTGGCGACAACTCGGAAGAAAATACTTTTGGTCCCACTTGCTATTAGGTGTGGTTGCCACGGGTGTCGGCTTGCCTACAATTTTAAATGCGTTATCAGAATCTCAACTCACACAGGTTAACTCTTCCCCCGTTAATCGCCAGAGCCAAGCTGTTAATGCCTTTGACAATTTATTTTCTCAACAGAATTCTCAGCGCTCTTCATCATCATCGTCATCCTATTCAGTTAATTACTGGCAGCAACATGCGGTAAGGAATGTCATTCGGCAGCTTACTTTTGCTTTTTCGGCAACGGAAGACGATGATGTAAACACGGCAGCAGAAGAGACTGAAAAGCTTATTGTCCCACAGTTGATGCTAGATACGCTGTATGCCATGTTAGCACAGCGTTCACTTCAGTGGGATGAAAGTGTTATCCAATTTAGTCATTATAACTATCCCCATATTATTGCCTACCAACCTGCAATTTGGATTGCTCAAGTCCACGGCATTCGTGCCGGCCCGTTAACAGCTTAATCTTTACCCATAGCAAGCCAGCTTAGTGCTGTGCTGTCTTGCGCCATAAAATTTAAAACAATTAATTGATTATTAGAGATTAAAATATGTTAACAAAGATTTTGACCAAAGTTTTTGGTAGTCGTAATGACCGTACCTTGCGCCGTTTACGTAAAGAAGTTGAAAAAATTAATCGTCTTGAACCCGATTTCGAAAAGTTATCTGATGATGAATTAAAAGCAAAAACGGTAGAGTTTCGTGAGCGTTTAACGAAGGGCGAAAGTTTAGAAAGCATCATCCCTGAGGCATTTGCAACTGTTCGCGAAGCAAGTAAACGTGTATTTGGTATGCGTCACTTTGATGTACAGCTTATCGGTGGAATGGTACTGAATGAACGCTGTATCGCAGAAATGCGTACGGGGGAAGGTAAAACATTAACGGCAACACTACCAGCTTATATCAACGCATTAAGTGGCAAAGGGGTTCACGTAGTTACGGTGAATGACTACTTAGCCAAGCGTGATGCTGAAAATAACCGTCCATTATTTGAATTCTTAGGTTTAACTGTGGGTATCAACCTGCCAGGTATGGCTCCACCTGCAAAACGTGAAGCGTATGCGGCAGATATTACTTATGGTACTAACAATGAATTTGGTTTTGACTACTTACGTGACAACATGGCATTTAGCCCTGAAGAGCGTGTTCAGCGTAAATTGCATTATGCTTTGGTGGATGAGGTCGACTCAATTCTTATCGATGAAGCACGTACACCGCTGATTATCTCAGGTCCTGCGGAAGACAGCTCTGAACTGTACCAAAAAGTAGATAAACTTATTCCATATTTGCAACGTCAAGAGAAAGAAGATTCAGATACTTTCCAAGGGGAAGGCCATTTTTCGGTTGATGAAAAATCGCGTCAAGTAACCATAACAGAACGTGGGCTAGTATTAATCGAAGAACTTCTAGCAAAAGAAGGCTTAATGGATGAAGGAGAATCTTTATATTCACCTTCTAACATCATGTTAATGCACCATGTAATGGCAGGCTTACGTGCTCACGCATTGTTTACCTTAGACGTTGATTATATTGTAAAAGACGGCCAAATTGTCATTGTTGACGAACATACGGGCCGTACAATGGAAGGGCGCCGTTGGTCTGATGGCTTACACCAAGCGGTTGAAGCAAAAGAAGGGGTTGAAATTCAAAATGAAAACCAAACCTTGGCTTCAATTACTTTCCAGAACTATTTCCGTTTATATGAAAAACTTGCAGGTATGACGGGGACTGCGGATACCGAAGCATTTGAGTTTAGCTCAATTTATAAACTTGATACAATTGTTATCCCAACTAACCGTCCAATGGTTCGTAAAGATTTACCTGACCTCGTTTATATGAACGAAGCGGATAAGTTTGCGGCAATTATTGAAGATATTCGTGAGAGAACCGCCAATGGGCAACCTGTTCTTGTTGGTACGATTTCTATCGAAAAATCTGAATTAATTTCTAATGCATTGAAAAAAGCTAAAATTGCTCACAACGTACTGAATGCAAAATTCCATGCAATGGAAGCGGATATCATCGCAAATGCAGGTCAAGCAGGTGCAGTAACGATCGCAACTAACATGGCCGGTCGTGGTACTGACATTATGTTAGGCGGCAGCTGGCAAACTGAAGTTGCTGCATTAGAAGAACCAACTCAAGAGCAAATTGACGAAATCAAAGCAAACTGGAAAGTTCGCCATGATGCTGTTTTAGCCTCAGGTGGTTTACATATTATTGGTACTGAGCGTCATGAGTCACGTCGTATCGATAACCAATTACGTGGTCGTGCAGGGCGTCAAGGGGATGCGGGTTCATCTCGTTTTTACCTATCAATGGAAGATGCGCTGATGCGTATTTTTGCCTCAGACCGCGTTACAGGAATGATGAAAAAGTTAGGTATGAAGCCAGGTGAAGCTATTGAGCACCCATGGGTGACCAAAGCTATTGCTAATGCACAACGTAAAGTTGAAAGCCGTAACTTTGATATCCGTAAACAACTACTTGAATATGATGATGTTGCAAGTGACCAACGTCGTGCAATTTATACTCAACGTAATGAATTACTGGATGGCGGCGACATTAAAGAAACGGTTGATAGCATCCGCCAAGACGTATTAACCACTACGATGGATGCCTATATTCCACCTCAATCACTTGAAGAAATGTGGGATATCGAAGGGTTACACCAACGTTTAGTCAATGATTTTGACCTCGACTTACCAATCAAAGAGTGGTTAGATAAAGAGCCAGAGTTACACGAAGAAACATTACGTGAACGTATTATGGCAAAAGCGATTGAAGTTTATGATCGTAAAGAAGAAATTGTTGGCGCAGAAGCGATGCGTAATTTCGAAAAAGGTGTCATGTTGCAAACATTAGACACATTATGGAAAGAGCACTTAGCGTCAATGGATTACTTACGCCAAGGCATTCATTTGCGTGGCTATGCGCAAAAAGATCCTAAACAAGAGTATAAGCGCGAATCTTTCAGTATGTTTGCTAACATGCTTGAAGCATTGAAATATGAAGTGATTAGCACCTTATCTAAGGTACAAGTTCGTTTACCTGAAGAGGTTGAAGCATTAGAGCAACAGCGTCGTGAAGAAGCTGAGCGTTTAGCGAAAAGGCAACAATTAAGCCATGAAGCGGGTGCTGAATCTTTAATGACTGAAACCGAGGCTAAAATAGCAACTCAAGGTCACAAAATTGGTCGTAATGATCCTTGTCCTTGCGGCTCAGGTAAAAAATATAAGCAATGTCACGGTCGCTTAAATTAATTTATTATTAACTCATTAATATAAAAAAGGCGGGGTAACCCGCCTTTTTGACGAAAAAATTATGGAAAAAAAACATTTGCATATCGCGGCTGGAATTATTCGTAATTCCCAGCAACAAATTTTTATTACTAAACGGCCTGAAGGCACGCATATGGCTGGCTTTTGGGAATTTCCAGGTGGAAAACTTGAGATTAATGAATCACCTGAAGCGGCATTAATTCGTGAGCTTGAAGAAGAAGTCGGAATTGTAGTGACTAAGAGCGAGTTATTTCATCGCGTTGATCATGAGTTTGATGACCGTTTCATTACGCTTTATTTTTTTATCGTTACTGCGTGGGAAAATGAACCGTACGGTAAAGAAGGGCAAGATTCGCGTTGGGTTTGTCAACATGACCTTATTGCTGATGAGTTCCCACCGGCAAACCGTATTATTGTCGATTTATTAACGCAGAGAAGTGAATCAGCTTAATAACTGATATTGATATTAAGTGGAAAATACACAATGATATATTTTCCACTTAATTTACTGTGTCGCGACTTAACGTCTTATTTATCTGGCTGTTCACTCCAGTCATCGCTGTCAGAGATATCCCCTTGACTCGCAATTCTTTTTTCCTCACTAGCCCACTCACCAAGGTCAATAAGTTGACAACGCTTACTGCAAAATGGCCGGAAAGGGCTATTTTCATTCCAAACAACTATCTTTTTGCATGTTGGGCAGTTTACTTCAATGATTTCGCTCATAAATATATATCTCTAGCTAGCAACAGGATAACTCAAAACTAATTACATCTGGAAGTATACCATTCTCACTGTCGATATGTAGAAAGCGCAATGCAAATCTTGTTTTATGGCCTGAAATTTGTGGGTAAATAAGGTGCTCAATTGATAATTTGATACGTAGTAACTCTTTACCCTCGACATTATCTTGATAAAAACCATTATGAGATTCTTTTGTTTCGAAATTACCACTTTGACGAATTAATGTAAGGACTAGTTTTAATGCATTATTAAGTGGGTCAAGGCTTTGCAGCCATCCATTGATGGTTTTATTTCTTTCAATTTGCGGGATATTTAACCAAAGCTGTAAAGTGGGGAGATCAAAGCTACAGCAGCCTCCTGGGATGCTTAGTCGTTGGCGTACCATACTGATAATTTTATCTGTTCGTAAATGGTGGCCAAAACGTGAGGCTGACATCAATTTGGCGGTTGTATCAGATAATTGTTCAAGTAATGTAGAAATTAATTGGTTATCGGCATTAGGGGCTTCAGCCCAACTAGCTAGCTGAATTCGTTGTTTTTCGAGCTCTTTCATGAGCTCAGAACGTACTTCGCCTCTATCAAGAATTTCAATTAATTCTGAAACAGAACGAAAAAAGGCAATACCAGTAGAGTAGGAAGTAATATTACTTAGCTCATAAATTTGAGATAAAAGTGTTTCAAGGCGCAACCACGAACGAATTTTTTCATTCATTGGGTATTCATAAGTAATAAAATTTGTTGCAATTAACTCGCCCATTTTAATTCCTATTTTTTTATTTTTGCTAGTGTTAAGTACTGGTTATGTAACGCGGCTACCTTGGTTGAGAGATCCCTATCATGAGAATGGTTTGTTATTATATCATTGGCATAATCAAGTCGTTTTTCACGGCTAACTTGTGCATTAAGTATATTAGTAACTTGTTCTAAACTGGTCTTATCTCTTTTTAGAGTACGTTGAATTTGCTCTTCAACAGTAACATCAACAACTAATACCCTATCTGCCAAATGATGAATATTATTTTCAATCAATAAAGGGACTACCCATAATAGATAAGGGTAATTTATTTGTTGAAATTGTTTTTGTGTTTCTTGTTGGATCAATGGATGAAGTAGAGCATTCAGCCATTTTTTTTCATCAGGTTTGGAAAAAATAATTTCTCTTAAGCGCTGCCTATTTAGAGCTCCGTTAGGAAGAATGACATCCTTACCGAAGTGGCGAGTAATGCTTTTTAGAGCTGGGCTGTTAGGCTCAACAACTTGTCGTGCAATCACATCCGCATCAACTAGGGGAACTCCAAGTTTTGCAAACTCGTTTGCAACAGTTGTTTTACCACTTCCAATACCACCTGTTAAAGCAACTATATAAGGCATATGATTATTCATTTACTCGTTGAAAAAAAACAGATTACACTGAAATAAATCATTTGTCTTCATCCAAAGTAATATTACTGTGAATAGATTAAAAAATAAATCGATATATTATATATTAAAGGGGAAACATAATATCTATATCTATCTGAAATTATTTATAACTCAGTTATAACATTACCTAAATTAAATATAGGTAGATACATTGCTAGCATGACGATACCCACGAGTATAGCAATTAAAACGAGTAAAATAGGTTCAAGGTTTTTTAGGTTTTTTTCGGTAATGAAAATATATTGCTCTGAATAATATTTGAATAAATAATTGGAAAAATAGTGTATTTTCCCAGATTCTTCAGCAATAGACATTAGCTGTACAGCTAAATCAGGAAAAAACTTAGTTTGCCTCATAGCATAGGAGAGTAATTCTCCTTTATGTACCGACATATGTACGTGTTTGCAGTCTTTTTTATATTGATTATTATTAATGGTTTGAATAGTACACTTTAAACATTCAGATAATGATAACCCTACATTAATAGTTGAATGCATCGTTAAAAAATATAAACTTAAATTATGAAGTTGTAATGATTTTTTTAATATGGGTAAATGCATTATTGTTTTTTTTATTAAGTTCAGCGCCTTTTCCTTAAATTTAAATATGAAAGGTAATAAAAATAGAATAAGACTAAGTAAGTAGGGTAAATATTCCCTTAGGAAACTTGATATGAAAGTTATAGTTTTTGTAATGAGTGGTAGTTCGTGTCTAATATTTTGATAGATACTTTCAAATTGAGGAACAACATAGATCATCATAATGGCTAATAAAACTATAGAAAAAGATGATAGAATTATTGGGTATCGTGTCGATTTACTGATGAGTAAAGATACTTTATTGTTATGCTCTAAAATTGAATTGATTGTACTAAAGCTTTCCTCGTACTGCCCTGTTTTCTCGGCAACGGTAATAATACTGATTACTGTGTCATTAAAAATGGTGGGATGTTTTTTTAAATATTGTGAAAATTTCTCTCCTTTTTCAATATGGATTATTGAATTTTCGATAATATCAGTCCAAAATGGAAAGGGACAGTTGGTATGCAATATTTTTAAACATTTTATGAGGTTAATACCTGATGATGATAATAAAGATAATTGATGAAAAAAATGAATTCGATAATTAATGTTTTTTTTATCTAATGTAAATAGTGTTTTTAATTTTATTTGTATAGGAATTAAATTTCTTTCAGTTATGTTAATAAAAGCATGTTTTTTACTTTTTGCTATTAGTGTACTGTGTTTTAATTGGTTTTTAAAATCAATGGCAATATATGAATAAATAAACATGTTAATTTACTCCATTTCCGATAATAGAATAGATTTCTTGAAGTGTGGTTTCACCCATTTCAACGCATTCTATACCTGCATCAAAAAGGCTAACAAAATTATTTGGATTTTCTAATGTATTATTTTTAAAGATTTCATAGATATTGCTTTGATCTATATATTCATAAATTGCAATTCTTCCCATAAAACCAGAAAAACAAAGCTCACAGCCTTTTGAAGACCATTCATTGATTATATGGTTATTATGCAATTCAGTTTTTTTAGGTATTGTTTCTTTGCAGTGAGGACAAAGTTTTCGTACTAGCCTCTGTGCAATAACCATTTTTAAGCAAGATTTAAGTTGACTATTTTCTATCCCCAATTGATTCATTCGCTCTATAGCACTAATTGTACAATTTGTGTGCAGTGTTGACAAAACTAGATGACCAGTTTGAGCCGCTCGGGTCGCAATCTTAGCGGTTTCTTCATCACGGATTTCACCAATCATAATGACATCAGGGTCTTGCCGTAGAAGCGCCCTCAAAATAAAAGAAAAATTAAGTTTGTATTTTTCATTAACTTGGGTTTGGTTGATCCCTTGTAGGGGGATTTCAATAGGGTCCTCAATGGTTGTTATATTTCTTGAGGATTGATTTAAATATTCTAGATAACTATAAAGTGTTACTGTTTTACCACTTCCTGTTGGCCCTGTGACTAAAATTAATCCTTGTGGCCGATTTAAATATTCTTTTAACCGTTCAAGAAGGGAAGAGCACATCCCTATGTGCTCTAAAGAATATTTTAATTGCGTATTCAAAATACGTAAGACTAACTTTTCACCATGAATGGTCGGAATGCTAGAAAGACGAATACTATAATTTTGCCCGTCAAAATACCAACTCATTTGACCATCTTGTGGAAGCCTTTTTTCCGCTATATTCATTTTTGCTAGTATTTTTATACGAGCAATAATTTCGCTATTAATTTCATAAGGAGGAGAGGGAATAAAATATAGCTTCCCATCTACACGTAATCTAATTTTTAACCCTTGTTTGGTTGGTTCAAGGTGTATATCAGATGAGCGTTTATGAACTGCTGTTTTTAATAATTCCTCAACAAAATTAATTGCAGGGGATGATGTGTTTAATAGTTCGGTTTCTTGAGGATGATAATTTGTTTCCTCCTCTTTTATTTCATGTACTGTGTTATTAAAATAATGGTCTATTTTTTCTTTTGGCCAAATATCATAACAGACAGGGACGCTAGCAATAAATTTTAATGTGGCTATTAAGTTATCATCCGGTTTTTTAGCAGCGGCGATAGATAATCTTTTTTGATTATAATCTATGATTATAATGTAATTTTTATCACATAAGCTCTTAAGTTCTTTATAAATAAATTGGTCATTATTAGATATATTCATAAATATTCCCAATTAAAAGATAAATGTTTTTTCACATAGTGATTTTAAGTTAGCATTAGTTTTATTTTCGCAAACAACTGCCCAGTTGAAGGGTTTATCTAAGGTTGGAAGGGTTGGTGTTAATGTGACTTTTAAGTCTGATAATGATTTACCAGTAGAGAACGTAATAACTCCAGATTTAACGTCTATCTTATTAATGTATTTCCCTGTTATATTTGTAGGAATATCATCACTACCTCCATTGCAATGCGATAAACTCCCTCGATTAAAACTGCATATTTCTATGCTGTTCTTATAAGGAATAACGGTCTGGAGTACATCGGTAATTGCTGCTTTTTGCATATAGCTTTGATAGCCAGGGATCGCAATAGCACTTAGAATTGATATAATTGCAATTACTACCATAATTTCAATAAGTGAAAATCCTTGTTGATTCATAAATAAAAACCTCCGTTGTTAAGTGAGGTTTTATCATAATTAGATTTTTTAGTTAAAGTTAGAGGTTAAAAAAAGCAGTGCGAAGCATTTTGTAAATATTTATTGGAAAATAGGTAAGATTGCATTTTTCTTCGAGCAGCTTCGCAATAAATAATAAAGATAAAATAGAAGGTGGAGTTTTTTAATAAATTGAGTGAAGATAAATGTACCTGTTTTGTATTACGGGTAAGATCAAGATAGATATTACCCGGAGCAATAACTCAATTATTATTTAATTTATTCTTATAATATACCCAATCAAAAAATGGGCCAGGATCTGTTTTGCGACCAGGGGCAATATTACTGTGGCCGGTAATATTATTTTTAATTAGTGGATACTCAATTATAAGTAAATTAGTTAAATAAGTAAGGGATTGATATTGTACTTCGGTAAATGGTTCGAAATCAGTGCCTTCTAGTTCAATACCAATAGAAAAATCGTTACATTTTTCTTGGCCTTGGTAGGAAGACTGCCCTGCATGCCAAGCTCGTAAATGAAAGGGGACATATTGAATGATGGTGCCGTCACGGCGTATTAGGCAATGAGCTGAAACGCGAAGATGTTTGATTTCATTAAAAAATGGGTGTTCATCAGGGTTTAAAGTTCCTGTAAATAATTGATTTATATAAGGGCCACCAAATTGGCCAGGTGGAAGGCTGATATTATGAATGACTAACAGAGAAGGTATGGTATTCGTGGGGCGCTCATCATGATGTGGAGAAGGGATATGAGTCACATTATTTAGCCAACCATTGTGTATTTTCATATCGTTATCCATAGTATTCTCTTTTCTTTTTTGTTAACACTCGTTATCTGCAAACGAAAAGATTAGCATAGATGAAACAAAGCGAGTGCACATTTTGGAGTTAAAAATGACGATACGGCGATATGATGAACAGCAAAGACGTGAAATGCTTTTTGAGCGGTTACAAATTGATATTCCTTTTATGGTCAGTGTGGCTTTGAAAGAAGATTTAGGTCAGTCTATTGATTATAAAAAAGATATCACTGGCCAGCTGTTAAATATAGATGCGCAAGCGAGTGCTCGAATTATTACCCGCGAACATGGCGTTTTTTGTGGGAAGCAATGGTTAGATGAGGTTTTTCTTCAACTTGGCGGGCAAGTCAAAATTGATTGGAAAGTTCAAGACGGTGAAACTGTTACTCCTAACCAAGTTCTCTGTGAGATGCAGGGCCCATCCCAAATTCTATTAACAGGTGAGCGCACCTCTTTGAATTTCATTCAAACGCTTTCTTCTGTTTCAAGTATAACTGCTGAATATGTAAAACAAATCACTGGTACAAGGGCGAAGTTACTTGATACACGCAAAACTATCCCTGGCTTAAGGACGGCTTTAAAATATGCAGTGTTGATGGGGGGAGGGTTTAACCATCGCTTAGGTTTATCCGATGCTTATTTAATAAAAGAAAACCATATTATATCAGCTGGTTCAGTCGAACGAGCTGTTGAATTAGCGCGTAGCGCGCATCCAGATGTCCCTATAGAAATTGAAGTTGAAAGTTTAGATGAGTTATTACGAGCCTTAAAAGCGCAAGCGGATATCATCATGTTAGATAACTTTACTCCAGTCATGATGAAAGAAGCTGTGGTGTTAACGGCAGGTAAAGCTGCACTTGAAGTTTCTGGCGATGTCACATTAGATACGATAAAAGAGTTCGCAGAAACAGGGGTTGACTTTATTTCTGTTGGTGCGCTAACCAAACATATTAAAGCCATGGATTTGTCTATGCGTTTTATTGATAAAAATCAGTAAGTAATTTGGTTAATACACGAAGCTGCCTTAGCTGAGATCCTAAGTTATAGTATTGTTGATGTAGTTTCATCTTGAGTGGCTATTTACGTTAAGTAGGCTTTAGGATTAGGAATCTAGATCATTCGTTGATTAACAGTATCTAAGTGTTGATTTAAATCTTTATGGGGTTACAACAAAATATTTTGTAGCCCCTAGTCAATTGACCCATTTGCATTTCTTTTATCCACCTATCAATTGAAACATTACAACGCTATTTTATTTTCTACATCAACTTTATTCTAAGATGATAAGGAATAGGTTTGAGTGTAATTTAACCAAGTGAATTTAAGTTAAGTTTAAAACTGGTTGTAATTTAACAATTTATTGACATTATTATAGTTTTGATGAGTAAAAAGTACGGCCAATAGAATAATATGGTTAATTAATTATCATTAATGAATTTAAATTCAATCTATTGGTTGGTTTAACGATTCAGTTTTTGTTTTTCAGCATAATAAATCGGTTTTAATGTTAAAATATGTCATGTCAAATTGCATATTTAGTTATCAATTCATGCTAAATTTTAAAAAAAATTGTTAAGATTTGCAGGATTTTATGATTTAGCGCAAGGTCTTTATGGACAGATAGTGAATACTTTGTTACTTTATTAACCCATAAATAAATTGGTATTACCAATTAACACTGGGTAATACGTAATCAATAATTACTCACTCATGAATATGGCAGATTATGACTTACGGTAAAATTCGCCAACCAAAGTTATCAGATGTAATAGAGCAGCGTCTCGAACATCTTATTTTCGAAGGGACACTACGCCCTGGCGAAAAGCTGCCACCTGAGCGCGAACTTGCAAAACAGTTTGACGTATCTCGACCATCAGTGCGTGAAGCAATTCAAACATTAGAGGCGAAAGGCCTTTTATCTCGCCGCCAAGGTGGCGGAACATTCGTGCAAAAGAAAATGTGGCAAAGCTTTAGTGACCCTTTAGCTCAGCTACTTGAAGGCAATCCTGAATCTCAATTCGATCTTCTTGAAACTCGTCATGCTCTTGAAGGTATCGCTGCATATTATGCGGCACTTCGTGGTACCGATGAGGATCTTGAGCGGATTCGCCAAAGCTATGAATTAATTAAGACAGCACAAGAAAATGGTGGATTAGAAGCAGAGTCAGATGCGGTATTGCAATATCAATTAATTGTAACTGAAGCTGCTCATAATGTCGTTTTGCTGCACCTATTGCGCTGTATGATCCCGATGTTAGAACAAAATATTCGTCAGAATTTTGAGTTCTTATATACCCGTAAAGAAATGTATAAAGCAGTTAGTGAACATCGAGCACAGATTTTTGCCGCTATAATGGCAAGAGAGCCCGAAAAGGCACGTGAAGCTTCTCATCGTCACTTAGCCTTTATCGAAGATTTACTGTTGGATATTAGCCGAGAGCAAACTCGCAGAGAACGTTCTTTACGTCGGTTACAGCAACATCCTGATTTGAATTAATAATATAGATCCTGACTGCTGCGTCTATATTATTGTGAATACTCTAATTGAGAGTTAAAGCGGCAACTACATCAGGGCCTATCTTCCCGCTGTTTTACGGCAACTGAAAAATAGCAGGAAGATAGGCTCCACATAAACATATAAAATAGATAACAGATAAGGAATACACCATGTCAGATATGTTAAAAAATGACGTGGATCCGATTGAAACTCGCGACTGGCTACAGGCGATTGAATCGGTCATCCGTGAAGAAGGTGTTGATCGTGCTCAGTTTATTATCGAACAGGTATTAAGCGAAGCACGTAAAGGCGGTGTTAATATTGCCGCTGGTGCATCTGGTCATTCTGATTACATCAACACAATAGCTGTTGAAGATGAGCCGGCATACCCTGGTAACATGGATTTAGAGCGCCGTATTCGCTCTGCAATTCGTTGGAACGCTGTAATGACTGTTTTACGCGCTTCCAAAAAAGACTTAGAGCTGGGTGGCCACATGGCTTCTTTCCAGTCATCAGCAACGTTGTATGAAGTGTGCTTTAACCACTTCTTCCGCGCGCACAATAACAATGACGGCGGGGACTTAGTCTTCTTCCAAGGCCACATTTCTCCAGGAATTTACGCACGTGCGTTCTTGGAAGGCCGTTTAACTGAAGAGCAAATGAATAACTTCCGTCAAGAAATTGGTGGAAATGGTCTGTCTTCTTATCCACACCCTAAATTAATGCCTGACTTCTGGCAGTTCCCGACCGTATCAATGGGTCTGGGTCCAATTAATGCTATCTATCAAGCTAAATTCCTGAAATACCTTGATAATCGCGGACTGAAAGATACATCAGCTCAGCGCGTATATGCATTCCTTGGTGATGGTGAGATGGATGAGCCAGAGTCTAAAGGTGCAATTACTATCGCCACTCGCGATAAATTAGATAACTTAGTATTTGTTATCAACTGTAACCTGCAACGTTTAGATGGCCCAGTTACAGGTAACGGTAAAATTGTTAATGAACTAGAAGGTATCTTTAATGGTGCTGGCTGGCAAGTTATCAAAGTTATGTGGGGCGACCGTTGGGATGAATTACTGCGTAAAGACACGAGCGGTAAACTTGTTCAATTAATGAACGAAACCTTAGATGGCGACTACCAAACCTTTAAATCACGTGACGGTGCATACGTACGTGAGCATTTCTTTAATCGTTACCCAGAAACTGCAGCATTAGTTAAAGATATGACTGATGATGAAATTTGGGCTCTGAACCGTGGTGGTCACGATCCGAAGAAAGTATATGCTGCATTCAAAAAAGCACAAGAAACTAAAGGCAAACCAACTGTTATTTTAGCGCAAACCATTAAAGGTTATGGTATGGGTGAAACAGCAGAAGGTAAAAATATTGCTCACCAAGTGAAGAAAATGAACATGGATGGCGTTCGTCATTTCCGTGATCAATTCAATGTACCAGTCGCTGATGAGCAAATTGAAAAACTGCCATACATTACGTTTGAAAAAGATTCCGAAGAGTACAAATATCTGCATGAGCGCCGTCAAGCGTTAGGTGGTTATTTACCCGCTCGTCGCTCAACCTTTGACGAAAAACTAGATATCCCTGCACTGGCAGATTTCAGCCAATTATTGGAAGAACAATCTAAAGAAATTTCAACAACTATCGCGTTCGTTCGTGCACTGAACGTCATGTTGAAAAACCAATCGATCAAAGAGCGTTTAGTACCAATTATCGCGGATGAAGCGCGTACATTTGGTATGGAAGGTCTGTTCCGTCAAATCGGTATCTATAGTCCTAAAGGTCAGCAATATACTCCGC
The DNA here is from genome assembly GCF_028477785.1 of Providencia sp. PROV269. NCBI lineage: Bacteria > Pseudomonadati > Pseudomonadota > Gammaproteobacteria > Enterobacterales > Morganellaceae > Providencia > Providencia sp. PROV269. Next base: position 53,378 of record NZ_JAMPLV010000015.1, read on the forward strand.
AAGACCGTGAGCAAGTTGCTTACTATAAAGAAGACTCGAAAGGTCAAATCCTGCAAGAAGGTATCAATGAGCTGGGTGCGGGTTCTTCTTGGTTAGCGGCTGCGACATCATACAGCACTAACAACCTGCCAATGATCCCATTCTATATCTACTACTCAATGTTTGGTTTCCAACGCATTGGTGACTTGATGTGGGCAGCGGGTGACCAACAAGCACGCGGTTTCTTAATCGGTGGTACTTCAGGCCGTACAACACTGAATGGTGAAGGCCTACAGCATGAAGATGGCCATAGCCATATTCAATCACTGACTATTCCTAACTGTATTTCTTATGACCCAGCTTTCGCTTACGAAGTTGCGGTGATCATGCAAAACGGTTTAGAGCGTATGTACGGTGAGAAACAAGAAAACGTTTACTACTACATCACAACGCTGAATGAAAACTATCACATGCCAGCAATGCCAGAAGGTGCAGAAGAAGGTATCCGTAAAGGTATCTATAAACTGGCTTCTGTTGAAGGTAGCAAAGGTAAAGTTCAGCTGTTAGGTTCAGGTTCTATGATGCGCCACGTGCGTGAAGCCGCTGACATTCTGTCTGCAGAATATGGAATTGGTTCTGATGTCTATAGCGTGACTTCTTTCACTGAACTGGCTCGTGATGGCCAAGACTGTGAGCGTTGGAACATGCTGCATCCATCTGAAGCACCACGTGTTCCATACATTGCACAAGTGATGAATGATGCACCAGCAGTTGCATCAACTGACTACATGAAACTGTTCGCAGAACAAGTTCGTACATATGTTCCTGCAAGTGATTACCGTGTTCTGGGTACAGATGGTTTCGGTCGTTCAGACAGTCGTGAAAACCTGCGTCACCACTTTGAAGTGGATACATCCTATGTGATCGTTGCAGCGTTAGGTGAATTAGCTAAACGTGGTGAGATTGATGTAAAAGTCGTTGAAGAAGCGATTAAAAAATACAACATCAACCCAGATAAAGTTAACCCACGTTTGGCATAAGAGGTAAAAATCAATGTCTATTGAAATCCAAGTGCCTGATATCGGTGCTGATGAAGTTGAAGTCACCGAAGTGATGGTTAAAGTTGGCGACAAAGTAGAAGCTGAGCAATCGCTTATTACCGTTGAAGGTGATAAGGCTTCTATGGAAGTCCCATCGCCACAAGCGGGTGTGGTAAAAGAAATTAAAATTGCTGTTGGCGATAAAGTGACAACAGGCAAATTAATCATGGTATTCGAAGCGGAGGCGGGTGCAGCAGCGCCTGCTCCTGCAGAAGCCCCAGCGGCTCCAGCGGCAGCACCAAGCGCAGCAGCATCTAAAGATGTCGCTGTACCAGATATCGGTGGCGATGAAGTTGAAGTTACTGAAATCATGGTTAAAGTCGGTGACAAAGTCGAAGCTGAGCAATCTTTAATTACTGTTGAAGGTGATAAAGCCTCAATGGAAGTTCCTGCGCCATTTGCTGGAACGGTTAAAGAAATCAAAATTGCGACTGGCGATAAAGTGAAAACTGGCTCGCTGATCATGGTATTTGAAGTTGCAGGCGCGGCACCTGCTGCGGCTCCAGTTGCACAAGCAGCGGCACCAGCGGCTCCAACAGCTTCAGCAATTAAAGATGTTAACGTTCCAGATATCGGTGGCGATGAAGTTGAAGTTACCGAAGTGATGGTCAAAGTGGGTGATACTGTTTCCGCTGAGCAATCAATCATTACGGTTGAAGGCGACAAAGCTTCAATGGAAGTCCCAGCACCATTTGCGGGAACAGTTAAAGAAATCAAGATTGCGACTGGCGATAAAGTGAAAACTGGCTCGCTGATCATGACCTTTGAAGTGGCAGGTGCAGCACCAGCACCAGCAGCGGCTCCAGCTGCCCAACCGTCTGCTCCGGCTCCTGCGGCAGCTCCTGCACAAGCTGTACCAGCGAAAGCAACTGACAACAAAACTGAATTTGTTGAAAACGATGCATACATCCATGCAACTCCAGTCATTCGCCGCTTAGCGCGTGAATTTGGTGTTAACTTAGCGAAAGTGAAAGGTACAGGCCGTAAGGGCCGTATCCTGCGTGAAGACGTTCAAGCTTACGTGAAAGATGCAGTAAAACGTGCGGAAGCGCCAGCAGCTGCAGGTGGCGGTTTACCAGGTATGCTGCCATGGCCGAAAGTGGATTACAGCAAATTCGGTGAAGTCGAAGAGGTTGAACTGGGTCGTATCCAAAAGATTTCTGGCGCTAACTTAAGCCGTAACTGGGTAATGATCCCACATGTTACGCTGATGGAAGAAGTGGATACCACTGAAGTTGAAGAGTTCCGTAAGCAACAAAACAAAGAAGCTGAGAAGAAAAAACTGGATGTGAAAATCACTCCATTAGTTTTTGTCATGAAAGCGGTTGCTCGTGCTCTGGAAGAAATGCCACGCTTCAATAGCTCCATTTCTGAAGATGCGCAACGTCTGTTCCTGAAAAAATATATCAACATCGGTATTGCAGTTGATACTCCAAATGGCCTCGTTGTTCCTGTCTTCAAAGACGTTAACAAAAAAGGTATTTTAGAGTTATCTCGCGAACTGATGGAAGTTTCTAAGAAAGCGCGTGCAGGTAAACTGACTGCGTCTGATATGCAAGGTGGCTGCTTCACGATTTCAAGCCTTGGTGGTATCGGAACTACCGGTTTTGCACCAATCGTGAACGCACCTGAAGTTGCTATTATGGGGCTGTCACGTTCTTCAATGAAACCTGTTTGGAATGGTAGCGAGTTTGTTCCTCGCCTGATCCTGCCAATGTCACTGTCCTTTGACCACCGTGTCATCGATGGAGCTGATGGAGCGCGCTTCATCACCCTGGTAGGGCAATTAATGAGCGATATTCGCCGTTTAGTGATGTAAATAATAAGACCGGCGAATGAGCCGGTCTGTTTTATTTAGGCTGAGGCAGAGTTTTTTGCTGCTGCTACGAAAGGTTGGGAGTTACATCACGAAATGAGCCTTTTCAGGGTGTTAACAATTCTGTAAACTGCTCTCGGTGTGTACTTTTCCAGTGGAAGATCGTTTATTCAGCAGTACCGCTGGACAAAACAAAAAGAGGTCATGATGAGTACTGAAATTAAAGCCCAAGTCGTTGTGCTTGGTGCAGGCCCTGCAGGCTATTCTGCGGCTTTCCGTTGCGCTGACTTAGGTTTAGAAACTGTTTTAGTAGAACGTTATTCAACCCTTGGTGGTGTTTGCTTAAACGTTGGTTGTATCCCTTCTAAAGCTTTACTTCATGTTGCAAAAGTGATCGAAGAAGCAAAAGCTTTAGCAGAACACGGTATCGTTTTTGGTGAGCCAAAAACTGACATTTCCAAAGTTCGCTTATGGAAAGAAAAAGTAATTAATCAGCTGACGGGTGGTCTGGCTGGTATGGCTAAAGGCCGTAAAGTTAACGTGGTTAACGGCTTAGGTAAATTTACTGGTGCCAATACACTGGTTGTTGAAGGCGAAAACGGTAGCACGACTATCAATTTCGATAACGCAATCATTGCTGCGGGTTCCCGTCCAATTCAATTACCATTCATTCCACATGAAGACCCACGTATTTGGGATTCAACCGATGCATTAGAACTGAAAGAAGTTCCTGAGCGTCTACTGGTTATGGGTGGAGGTATCATCGGTTTAGAAATGGGAACTGTGTATCATGCACTGGGTTCTCAAATCGATGTGGTTGAAATGTTTGACCAAGTCATCCCAGCGGCTGACAAAGATGTGGTTAAAGTATTCACCAAACAAATCAGTAAAAAATTCAACCTACTGTTAGAAACTAAAGTCACAGCTGTTGAAGCGAAAGAAGACGGTATCTACGTTTCTATGGAAGGTAAAAAAGCTTCCGCAGAACCACAACGTTATGATGCTGTATTAGTGGCTATCGGCCGTGTTCCTAACGGTAAAAACTTAGATGCAGGCAAAGCAGGCGTTGAAGTTGACGATCGTGGCTTTATCCATGTCGATAAACAAATGCGTACTAACGTTCCGCACATTTTCGCTATCGGTGATATCGTTGGTCAACCAATGTTGGCTCACAAAGGTGTTCACGAAGGTCACGTTGCTGCAGAGGTTATCTCTGGTCTGAAACATTACTTTGACCCGAAAGTTATCCCATCTATCGCTTATACTGAACCAGAAGTTGCTTGGGTTGGTTTAACTGAGAAAGAAGCGAAAGAACAAAACATCAGCTATGAAGTTGCGACTTTCCCATGGGCAGCATCAGGCCGTGCAATCGCATCTGACTGCTCTGAAGGTATGACTAAACTGATTTTCGACAAGCAATCTAACCGTGTTATCGGTGGTGCGGTTGTCGGTGTGAACGGTGGTGAATTACTGGGTGAAATCGGCCTAGCAATTGAAATGGGCTGTGATGCTGAAGATTTAGCATTGACTATCCATGCTCACCCAACACTGTACGAATCAATCGGTATGGCTGCTGAAATTTACGAAGGTAGCATTACTGATTTACCAAACGCAAAAGCGAAAAAGAAAAAATAATTTTCTTTAATCGCACAGATAAACAGTATCTCTAGTATGCTGCTTATCGCCAAAGCGAATTGAAGCCAATGTGGAAACACATTGGCTTTTTTTGTTTTTTTGAATATAAACAATCAGTCACATGGCTCTTTTCTGTTATTTATTAAAATCAATATTAATTGTTCTATAAGTAATACGTGTTTAATTTTAAATGACCGAATCTTTATTAATAATAACGTATAGATGCAGTTAATAAAGGTAGTTTTAATTCACCTGAAGAATCGTTACAGAAACATTATGAAAAGCATGGAAAAGAAGTTGGTGCAAGTGATATTGAACAATATCAACGAAAAGCTGAAGAGTTTTCAAGAAGTTTAAAAGGCGCTAAAGCCTCTAAGATAAGAGGGGCTACAGACAACGTAACTCGTTATTATAAGACGGGAAATATTTATCGAAGGAAAGATAATATCGTTTGGAAAACAATAATAGAGAGGAATACGTTATGTGGCATGATTTAAACATTAAAAATGTGGGCCGTATAGAGAAAACAGTTGCTGAATTCACAATTACAATGATCCCTATTTTGCCTTATTCAAAAATGAAAGTGAAAATTTATGAAAGTCAATCCGGAAATTTTACTGGAATGACTGACTTGGCAATAAAAAGAAAATTTGATGGTTCTCCCGAATGTGCTATTGGGTATGGAGATACTATTGAGAAGGCACTAGAAGACACGATCCTTTATTTTAATAAAATGCTAAGTCAAGATGGATTCACTGAATTAACCGAAGATGATATTAGCTACGCAGAGTGGTCTGATTTTTAAAAGTTAAAAGATCCCAGCAAGTGCTGGGATCTCTGTTAACGGTTTTACTCATCCTCAGCTAGCTGGATGAACAGTTGCTCAGCTTGGCATGTAAGGATATAGCGACTACCTATTTTAAATCCGGGCTCGCTCAGTTACTTACAGCTTGAGGTGAGCAGTGGGCTGGGGGGATCGCGGTTGGGCACCTATAAATAATTTTTGTGTATTTACAAGGGCTGTTCATCTGCCATTCTTCGTTATTTATCAGAAAAACACGCAATATGATCTGACTTGATGATGCTAATGGTGTAGGCAAATGCTGGTTTGGCTATTGTTTACACCTTATCTACATCTACTAACTTTCAATCATTCGTGTAGCTAAAACAGAATAATAAATATCAATAAGAGAGCATGATGGAGCTAAAACCCACTGCAATTTTAATTCATGTACCTGATGTTCAAGCGGGTTTGGCTTGGTATCAGCAAGCTTTTCCACAAGCAAAGGCACAATATCTGCCTGATTTTGATTTCACCTTACTGCATGTCGGAGACTTCACGATAGAAGTGGTGCAAGCGGATAAAAAAGTCAGTGAAGGTAAAAAAGGGACAGTATTGTACTGGCAAGTCGATAATTTTGATTTGGCTTTTGAGCATTTTACTCAACTAGGGGCAAAACTGTACCGCGGGCCAATGTTAATAGATAGTAACAATCGAATGTGCCAACTGGAAGATCCATTTGGTAATTTAATTGGCCTAAAAGGACAATAAAACCAATTAAAATATTTAAAAAAATTAAAACCAATCGCAATGATTTACCTTATCAATTAGTAATATAAATAAAATTGCGATAAAAAATATAATTTGTGATAGCTGATGAAAAAAGGCACTAATTAGGGTGCTTTAAATTTTAAAATGCATTATAAAAAGCATGGTTTTTTCGGCGTTTTACGATGATTAATAGTATCTTAAGCTGAAAAATAACCAGTAATGAAGTGTTAAGGCGTAAAGTTAGTAGTTAAATGTTGCTTTCTTGTGAATGAATTAACATTACGTTTAAATTCTGCTATGCTGATCGCCCGAAGCTGGGCATAATTTTACCGCCATTGAGATTATGCGAGCAAATTCCTCTGACCTGGCACCGGATGATAATTTTGTCAGTATGGTGCAGACAGCCGGGTATATAAATAACAAAGAAGCGAGGAGAACGTCGTGCTAGAAGAATACCGTAAGCACGTAGCCGAGCGTGCCGCTCAAGGGATTGTCCCTAAGCCATTAGATGCGTCACAAGTAGCTGCACTGGTAGAGTTACTCAAAAACCCACCCAAAGGTGAAGAAGATTTCCTGTTAGATCTGCTGACCAACCGCGTCCCCCCTGGTGTTGACGAAGCAGCGTACGTAAAAGCTGGATTTTTAGCCGCGATAGCTAAAGGCGAAACTTCCTCCCCTCTTATCTCCCCTGAAAAAGCCATTGAACTGTTAGGTACCATGCAGGGCGGATATAACATCCACGCACTGATTGAAGCGTTGGATGACGAAAAACTAGCACCAATCGCCGCTAAAGCACTTTCCCACACCTTACTGATGTTTGATAACTTCTACGACGTAGAAGAAAAAGCGAAAGCGGGAAATGTTCACGCGAAACAAGTTATTGAATCATGGGCAAATGCCGAGTGGTTCAAAGAGCGCCCTGCGCTAGCAGAAAAAATGACAGTTACTGTGTTCAAAGTGACTGGTGAAACTAACACAGATGACTTATCGCCAGCTCCTGATGCATGGTCACGTCCAGATATCCCATTACACGCTTTAGCAATGCTGAAAAACGCACGCGATGGTATTGAACCAGACGATGCGGGCAATGTTGGCCCAATCAAGCAAATCGATGCGCTGAATAAAAAAGGCTTCCCATTAGCTTACGTGGGTGATGTCGTCGGTACCGGTTCTTCTCGTAAATCAGCGACTAACTCCGTGCTGTGGTTTATGGGTGACGATATCCCATTTGTACCAAATAAACGTGGCGGTGGGGTGGTATTAGGCGGCAAAATTGCACCAATCTTCTTTAATACAATGGAAGATGCGGGGGCATTACCGATTGAAGTGGACGTTTCTAAACTGAATATGGGTGATGTGATAGACATCTATCCATTTAAAGGTGAAGTTCGTAACCACGAAACGGGTGAACTGCTAGAAACATTTGAATTAAAAACAGATGTACTGATTGACGAAGTTCGTGCAGGTGGTCGTATTCCACTGATTATCGGCCGTGGTTTAACCAGCAAAGCACGTGAATCTCTGGGCTTAGAAGCGACAGATGTATTCCGTCACGCGAAATCCGTTGCACAAAGCAATCGTGGTTTCTCATTAGCTCAAAAAATGGTTGGTCGTGCTTGCGGTCGTCCAGGTATTCGCCCTGGCGAATATTGTGAGCCAAAAATGACCTCTGTAGGTTCACAAGATACAACTGGCCCAATGACCCGCGATGAACTCAAAGACTTGGCTTGCTTAGGGTTCTCTGCAGATTTAGTCATGCAGTCATTCTGCCATACCGCGGCATATCCTAAACCTGTTGATGTGACAACACACCACACCTTACCTGATTTCATCATGAACCGTGGCGGTGTTTCTCTGCGTCCAGGCGATGGTATTATCCACTCATGGTTAAACCGTATGTTACTGCCAGATACTGTAGGTACAGGTGGTGACTCTCATACGCGTTTTCCAATTGGTATTTCGTTCCCAGCGGGTTCAGGTTTAGTCGCATTTGCTGCGGCAACAGGGGTGATGCCACTGGATATGCCGGAGTCAGTATTGGTTCGCTTTAAAGGTGAAATGCAGCCGGGTATCACTTTACGTGACCTCGTTCATGCAATTCCATTGTATGCAATTAAAGACGGCCTTCTGACCGTAGAGAAAAAAGGTAAGAAAAACATTTTCTCTGGCCGTATCTTAGAAATTGAAGGCTTACCTGAGCTGAAAGTTGAACAAGCGTTTGAATTAGCAGATGCGTCAGCTGAGCGTTCAGCGGCGGGTTGTACTATCAAATTGGATAAAGCGCCAATTATCGAATACCTGCAATCGAATATCGTTCTATTAAAATGGATGATAGCGGAAGGTTATGGCGATCGTCGTACTATCGAACGCCGTATCAAAGGAATGGAAAGCTGGTTAGCGGACCCACAACTGCTAGAAGGTGATGCAGATGCGGAATACGCAGCAGTGATTGAAATTGACCTCAATGATATCAAAGAGCCAATTCTGTGTGCACCAAATGACCCAGATGACGCACGTTTATTATCTGATGTTCAAAACGAGAAAATTGATGAAGTTTTCATCGGTTCTTGTATGACAAACATCGGTCACTTCCGTGCAGCAGGTAAGTTATTGGATTCCCACAAAGGCCAATTACCAACACGTTTATGGGTTGCGCCTCCAACTAAGATGGACGCAGCACAGTTAACCGAAGAAGGTTATTACAGCGTCTTTGGCAAGAGTGGTGCGCGCATTGAAGTCCCAGGTTGTTCTCTGTGTATGGGTAACCAAGCACGTGTGGCAGATGGTGCAACGGTTGTTTCCACTTCGACACGTAACTTCCCGAACCGTTTAGGGACAGGTGCGAATGTTTACCTCGCATCAGCAGAACTGGCTGCGGTCGCTTCCTTATTAGGTCGTTTACCAACGCCGGCAGAATATCTGCAATTTATGGATAAGGTCGATGAAACAGCAGCGGATACCTACCGTTATCTGAACTTTGATCAATTATCACAATATACCGAAAAAGCGGATGGCGTGATTTTCCAAACAGCCGTGTAATCAGGTAATATTAGTCATGAAGGCTCCTGATTTAGGAGCCTTTTTTGCTTCAACTTAATAAGTTAGTTAAATATATTCAGAAATTTCGATTAAATTTAAATCGATATCACGTATGTAAATTGATCTGATCGCCCCAGTTGCCCCAGTACGATTTACTGGTCCTTCGATAATTTTTACACCTTGTTGTTCAATCTGTTTTTGTACGTCACACAGCGGTATATCACTAATAAAGCATAAATCGAGTGAGCCTGGCACAGGCAAGTGCGCTTTGGGTTCGAATTCTTTTCCATATTGGTGAATATTGATTTTTTGTTGCCCGAAACTTAGCGCGTGGCGCTGTTCACCAAAGGTAACAACTTCCATTTTTAATACGCGTTGGTAGAAGTCAATGCAGGCATCAAGGTTGGTTGTGGTTAGCACTATATGGTCTAAGCGATTGATCATTATGGCTCCTATGCTTGAACTATGACTATTTTAGTTATTTGCCTATTTAATAGTAAATGAATCATATGATTTATGTGCTGAAACCGATGCTTTACTCCGTTTTATTTTTTCTGGTGGTAATACCTCTCAACAAAGCGGTTTGACTCGCGTTATACTAGGTTCAATAACGCAAGAGTGAGGGACTGCATATGGACTACCAATTTTTCCAAGATATCACCGGAGCTATCTCCGCTAAATTCTCGATGGATCATGAGGCTATTGGATATTGGCTTAATGAAGAGGTTAAAAATAACCTTAGTCTGTTAGATGCTATTGAAGAAAATTATGAAAAAATTAAAGGTAGTGAAAAACAATGGGAGCTTATTGGTCACGAATATACATTATTGCTTGATGATGAAGAAGTGATGATCCGTGCCAACCAACTATCATTTGAAACAGAAGGGTTGGAAGAAGGAATGAGTTATTATGATAATGAAAGTGTTGCATTTTGCGGTATTGATGACTTCTTATTAATGTTAAAAGATTATCGTATTTTTGTTATAGAAAATAGATAAAATAATTTTATTTAGTGATTTGTTTTGTGTTTCAATAAATCACCGCTATTATTTGCAGTGTGCGGCCAGCCATTAAACGCTTTGTTAAAGATTAATTGGCTGGGATTAATATTGATAATTGGATCCTAAAGGGCATATATATGAATACTGATGATGTTACAGGCGCGTTGAATGATGCAACGAATTGGTTTGTGGCAAACCAAGATCTGTTAGTTCAGTATGTTGTGAATATCGTGTCTGCTATCGTTATCTTGATTGTCGGGATGATGATTGCAAAATGGGTCGGACGTGGTTTACATCGCGTGATGACCATGAAGGGCATTGATTCAACAGTCAGTGACTTTTTATCGGCGATTGCACGCTATACCATTGTTGCGTTCACCTTAATTGCTGTATTAGGGAAAATTGGCGTACAAACTGCCTCTGTGATTGCGGTAATGGGTGCGGCCGGTTTAGCGGTTGGCTTAGCGTTACAGAACTCACTGGGTAACTTTGCAGCAGGTGTTTTGCTGGTGGTATTTAGACCACTAAAAGCGGGAGAATATGTCTCGATTGGTGCAGTTGAAGGCACAGTGCAAAATGTACAAATATTTTCAACGACGCTAAGAACGGCAGATGACCGTATTATTGTTATTCCTAATGGAAAGATAATTGCCGATAACATTATTAATACCAGTCGTGAGCCTAATCGCCGCCAAGATATTATTGTTGGTGTTGCTTACGATTCTGATATTGATGTGGTGAAAAAAGTTTTAGGGGATATCGTCGCTGCGGATAGCCGTATTCAGCATGCTAAAGGCGTGACTATCCGTTTACATGATATGGCGCCATCCTCATTAAATTATTTAGTACGTTTTTGGACCACCAATGGTGATGCATGGCCGGTGTATTGGGATTTGCTTGAGGAGTTTAAGCGAGCATTGGATAAACATAATATTGGCATTCCATTCCCACAAATGGATGTTCATGTTCATAAACAAAATACGTCTATCAAACAAGATCCTGCAGAGTAATATTTAGCAGTATCATTAAAAATAAGAGCCTGTCTTTGATGGGCTCTTTTCATTTCTCACACCTCTATTCTTCTTACTGAATTGTTTTTAGTTATAAGTGATGCTTATGACCTATTAGACTTAATCATTTCCACTAATGATTTTTTCTCATTAATATTCATGCATATTAATTGAATAAAAAACCGGAATTAATGCATGTTTTCAATCTATTTACAGGGTGCACTGTTAGGTGCCGCAATGATATTACCTTTAGGTCCACAGAATGCTTTTGTCTTGCAGCAAGGCAGCCGAAAGCAGTTTCATTTAATGAGCGCATTATTATGTGCATTAAGTGATACCGCTTTAATTGTCGCGGGTGTTTTTGGTGGGAGTGCTTTATTAAGCCAGTCTGAAATATTAATGCAGTTGATTACATGGGCTGGTGTAGCATTTCTTATGTGGTATGGCTATGGTGCGTTTCGTACTGCCCTTAGCCCTGATGAGGTAATACTTCAAACGGAAAACCGAGCTATCACGAGATGGAAAGTGATTGTCACATTGTTTGCTGTCACTTGGTTGAACCCTCATGTTTATTTAGACACCTTCGTTGTCTTGGGCAGTGTGGGAGGCCAATTAGAAAGCCAGCTGAGACCTTGGTTTACGGCGGGTGCTTTAACAGCTTCCTTTGTGTGGTTTTTTGCGTTAGCAATACTTGCTGCTTGGTTTTCACCCGTGTTAAATAAACCGCGTTCACAGCGCATTATTAATGTTTTTGTCGGTAGCGTGATGTGGTTTATTGCATTTCAACTCGCTATACAGGGGCTTAAAGGGCTCGGTTTTCTTTCTCAATAACAATATATCTTCAACAGACAAGCAATAACGTTCAATTTCTCATTATTCTGACTGTACTTTTTGTTCCATGTGTTACTGTTAAATTGAGCTCAGGGATAGTTTATTACTAATTATCCCTTTTTTAGCGATAAATAATTGTCTTGGGAGGTTCTGTGAAATTAAAATCTTTAGTTTTAGCTGCGATGGTAGCAGGTGCTACGGTTCCGACCATATCATTGGCTGACCCGTTACCGAATGGTCCACACATTACTACTTCGGGTAACGCAATCGTGAAGGCGGCTCCAGACATGGCGACGCTGAATATTTTGGTGGAAGTTACTGCAAAAGATGCGGCAGCGGCAAAAGCTGGGGTCGATAAGCGAGTTGCAGAGTATTTTGAGTTTCTTAAGAAAAATGGTATTGAAAAACAAGATATTAACGCAGCAAATGTCCGAACTCAGCCTAAATATGATTATAGCAGTGTGAAACAAAAATCAACTATCGAAGGCTACACGGCAACACGTTCTGTTGAAGTGAAAGTGAAGAAATTAGACCAACTTAATGTCTTGTTAGACGGCGCTTTAGCTGCGGGTCTCAATGAAATAAATTCAGTACAGTTCGGTGTGGCTAACCCGCAACAGTATCGTGATGAAGCACGGTCTCAAGCGATTAAAAATGCGACGGAACAAGCCAATATCTTAGCGAAAGGCTTTAATGTTCAGTTAGGCCCAGTGTATAGCATTAACTATAATGCGCCAGCGGCGGTGCCATATCCAATCGCTGCAAGAAATTACGGCGGGGCAATGAAAGCCTCTGTTGCTCAAGACCTCAAGATTGATGAAACCTATGAACAACAGAGTATTGATTTTAATGACCAAGTCGATGTGGTATTTGAATTAAAACGCTAGCTTTTTGCTGTTGGTTCATCTTCTTGTTTTAACATCTGGCGCCCAGTTTTTAATAGGGCGTCAGTCACATTTTTCATTGTGCGGCTTTCAGGTGCGAAGCGGTGCCAGTAAAGCATGCGTCGTTGGCATAACCCTGGAGTTAAATCAACCAATTCACCATTCGCCAATTCACTGGCTATCTGCAAATGTGGGATCATACAGCAGGTCGAACCTTGTTTCGCCAACTGTACAAAGGCCTCCGAGGAGTTCACGATATGGCATGGGACACTACCCGGCGACAAGCCAAAGTTTTGTTGAACAAAGGCTTGGTGCATATCATCTAAATGGTCGAAAGCAACCGCAGGTGCTTTTAATAACGAAGAGCGAGTAACGCCATCGGGAAAATATTTTGCCGCAAAGCCGGGTGATGCGACAAAAATATAGTCCAGTGCGCCAAGTTTATCGACTAAGCAACCAGGTAAGGCTTGAGGTTGAATACTGATAGCGCCTACCACTTCACCGCGTCTTAAACGTTCTTGGGTTCGTGTTTCATCTTCAACCTGAATATTTAACCGAATAGGGCTATTGCCTAATACAGGGTTTAGGGCTGGAAGAAACCAAGTTGCCAAGCTGTCGGCGTTGACGGCAAGTGAAAGTAACAACGGGGTGGAGCCACTATTTTCATCACCTAACCATTGCTCTTCTAATAATTCGACTTGATGAAGCAGTGCTAGTAATTTTTGCCCTTGTTCAGTTGGGTGTGGCGGAACGGTACGCACAAGTAATGGCTGCCCAAACAGATTTTCTAACTGCTTTATGCGTTGTGAAACAGCAGATTGCGTGATGCAGAGCTTTTGAGCTGCGCGCTCAAAGCCGCGTTCACGGATAACGGCATCCAGTGCTTGTAATGCGCGATAGTCAGGGCGCTTCATCAAAAAGATCTCCTTGTTGTTATTCTACCAAGCACTATGCCATATTTTTACACGCAACACTTAAAAATATTATTGTTGTGGCGTAAATCCCAATAACCATGACACAAATACAACGAACAAGGCTGCAACTTATTGGGTGTCCGGTATATACTAGTTATTAATAACCTTAATCACGACTCAATTAAATCTTAAAAGGCATGAGCATGACTCAGGACGAATTAAAAAAAGCGGTAGGTTGGGCAGCACTTGATTACGTAAAACCGGGCACTATCGTTGGTGTTGGAACGGGTTCAACGGCTTCACACTTCATTGATGCATTAGCAACAATGAAAGGTCAAATAGAAGGCGCAGTATCAAGTTCAGAAGCATCAACTCAAAAATTAAAATCATTGGGTATTACGGTATTTGATTGTAATGAAGTAGATTCATTAGATGTTTATGTTGATGGTGCTGATGAGGTTGACCACCACATGAATATGATCAAAGGCGGTGGTGCCGCTTTAACACGTGAAAAAATTGTTTCTGCAATTGCAAAAACCTTTGTCTGTATCGTTGACCAATCTAAGCTAGTTGATGTGTTGGGTAAATTCCCACTGCCTGTTGAAGTGATCCCAATGGCACGTAGCTATGTGGCACGTGAATTGGTTAAACTGGGTGGTACACCAGAGTACCGTCAAAATGTAATTACAGATAACGGCAATGTCATTTTAGATGTCCATAATTTAAATATCGTTGACCCTGTGGCACTCGAAAATACCATTAACGGAATTGCGGGTGTCGTGACTGTTGGGTTGTTCGCGAATCGTGGCGCAGACGTCGTTTTGATGGGAACTGCAAACGAAGGCGTTAAAACCATCAAGTTATAATCTCTATCGTATTCAATTATTCTAATAAGCCAGTGGCATTATACTCACTGGCTTTTTTGTTTTACTAATATTTTGCAATTAGTTTATGAGCTGATAAACGCTAAATTAATTAACCAGTTTTATAAATATCATCAATTTGAAATTTATTTTATTTTTTTTTATATCGAGCTATTTTGGTGATATATCTCACACAAATAGGCATTGTGCAGGAAAAATCCTTATTTTGTGTTACCGCCCCTGATTTTCTACCATTTAACTTCTTTTTCTTCGCGCTTTTTAGTACCCATTAAGCAAACGGTTGTATTGCTACTGCGCTATTTTTTGCTATGTTGGTATACGCTCATAGCTCAAGGTAGATAGATGTCATCTCTCTTGAGCTATGTTAGGCAAACACATATGTTCATCTGTTATAAATCTTAAGTACGTTCACGATAGGGTAGGGAAATGGTTAAGGTATCTTTGCAAAAAGACAAAATTAAATTTTTACTGCTAGAAGGTGTGCACCAAAGTGCGGTTGATAACTTAAAAGCCGCGGGCTACACCAATATTGAATATCACAAAAGTGCGTTATCCGACGAAGAATTAAAAGAAGCGATTAAAGATGCACGTTTTGTAGGTATCCGTTCCCGTACTCATCTTACTGAAGAAATTTTCGCTGCAGCAGAAAAACTCGTTGCAGTAGGTTGCTTTTGTATCGGCACCAATCAAGTTGATTTAGATGCCGCTGCAAAGCGCGGTATTCCTGTTTTTAACGCACCATTTTCGAATACACGTTCTGTTGCAGAAATGGTATTAGGCCAGTTATTACTTTTACTGCGTCGCATTCCTGAAGCCAATATGCAAGCACACCGCGGTATTTGGGAAAAACAAGCTAAAGGCTGTTTTGAAGCGCGTGGTAAGCGCCTTGGTATTGTTGGATATGGTCACATTGGTACTCAGTTAGGGATCTTAGCTGAAGGTATCGGTATGAATGTTTTCTTTTATGATATTGAAAACAAACTACCTTTAGGTAACGCAACACAAGTTCGTTCTTTAACTGAACTGCTGAATATGAGCGATGTTGTGAGCTTACATGTACCTGAAACACCAAGTACGAAAAATATGTTTGCTAAAGAACAATTTGACCGTATGAAACCCGGCTCTATTTTCATTAACGCATCACGCGGAACGGTGGTTGATATTCCTTCACTGGCTGAAGCGTTAGAAAGCAAGCATTTATCCGGTGCAGCGGTGGATGTCTTCCCAAGCGAGCCTGCTGCAAATAATGACCCTAATGACCCATTTATCTCTGAATTGATTAAGTTCGACAATGTGATTTTAACGCCGCACATTGGGGGGTCTACAGAAGAAGCTCAAGAAAATATTGGACTAGAAGTGGCAAGTAAGTTGGCGAAATACTCAGATAATGGTTCAACCTTATCTGCGGTTAATTTCCCTGAAGTTTCTCTGCCAGTGCATACTGAAGATACAAACCGTTTCTTGCATATTCATGAAAACCGTCCAGGTATTCTGAATAGTATTAACCAAGTATTCACGGAAAATAATATTAACGTTGTCGGCCAGTATTTACGTACATCAGGTAATGTAGGTTATGTGGTTATTGACGTATTAATGCAAACGCCAAACCAAACAGATGAAGCGCTTCAGAAATTAAAAGACTTGCCAGGCACCATTCGTGCGCGTTTATTATTCTAAACTACGCTAAAAATTGAGTGAAATAATGGCGCGGGTATTTATGACCAGCGCCATATTTTTTGCGGCGTAATAATTTCGGGTAAGGGAATATCCCAGTGTGCGATAGGGAGCTTTTCGACTTGCTGGCAATTATGGGCAAGGCCAATTGGATAAAAACCGGTTTGTTGCCAATTTGCTAGAGTTCTATCATAGAACCCACCTCCCATACCTAACCGTTGCCCTTGAGTATCAAATGCCACTAATGGGATAAGCATGATATCCAGTTTTTCGAGTGGTAGCACATCTCTGACATCAAGTGGTGGCTCATCAATATGAAATCGGTTTTTAACAAGTTGGCTATCTGGACGATAGTGAAGAAACAGCAAATGGTGACGACTAAAAGGATGTAAAACAGGAAGGTACACTTGCTTACCTTGAGCCCAAAGTGCATGAATAAGCGGCTTTGTGTTAATTTCCCCATCAAAAGAAAGAAACAGAGCAATATTATTGGCTTGTACAATTTTCGGGTGGTGTAATGCGTTATGCATGACTTGCTCAGCGGCACTTTGTTGTTGTTCAAGGCTTAGTTGGCGGCGTGCCTGACGGATAGTTTGACGTACCAGCTGGCGTTGTGTCGAGAGAGAATCTTGCATGTGATAACCTGTTATAAATACGATAAAAACAGTTAATCCAGTAATTATATTACTTAGAGTATATCGTAAGATGAACGGTTATGTAGAAAACAAATGAAAAATAAGCAGAAACTTAATTGAGGGTCTCCAAGATGCCGTTGTAGGCTGTAACCCTTGAACCCTTGGTTCAAGGTGAACGCAGTTTAGCAACCTTTAGGCTTCCTGAGCGAATCAGGCATGCTCACCAGCGCCATAACCACATTCTATTTAGTTGAAATATCGGCTCAGGGGACTCGCCCACTCACGCGCATCTCAGAGAAATTTGGTTTGAGAACTTATCGTTACTCAGTGATTTCATTGTACGAAACTAGATTTAAAATGCAACCTTAATTTTGTATATTTTTTTCTACTAGTGTCTGATTAATAAGCAGATTTACTCTAGGGGCAATACCTGCCTCTCAGTAATTTTCACCTGATCGTGCAACGCTTGTTCGATTGTGTGCTGCAACATTTTTATTTTCTCTTCCATATTATAAGCATAATCACGCGTTTTTGTCTTTTCTTGTGCTAATTCGTGACAGACGTTCAATGCTACGATAAAAATAAGCTGTTCCATATTGGTGACACCGCTTCTATCTTTCAGATTTTGCAAGCGCTGTTCTAATTCTTTAGCCGACTCAAGAAGGGCTTCTTTTTGTTCTGATGGGCAGTTGACTCGCATTGAGCGCCCGAAAATCTGGATGTCGACAGGTTGTGCGGACATGATACCTCCATACTGAATAATACTCGCCGTAAATACATCATATTTGGCGCAATTAATAGATAAGACAAAAGCATACTGGTCTAGCGGCTATCCTTGATGGTAGCATATCACGAATCATAAGCTAACATGACGAATTCAGATGTCTATACAAAAATCTTTACCAAACTATGAATCACTGGACAAACTCCTGCAACAGCACTCAATCGCACTTACTGCTGCGGAAATCCATGGTCTAATAACCGGGTTGATCTGTGGTGGGGGCCGTGACCATAGCTGGCAAACGTTAGTCCATGACCTTGCTAACGATGGTTTAGCTTTCCCTCAAACTGTTGCACAGCCACTGCGAGAACTTTTTGATACCACATTTGAAGCACTTGATGACAGCGAGTTTGCATTTGCCATGCTATTCCCTGACGAAGACGCTTCTGTTTTTGACCATGCTGATGCACTGGCTGGTTGGGTTAATCACTTTTTATTAGGGCTTGGAGTTACACAACCGAAATTGGCTGATAAAAAAGAGATAAGCGAAGTTATCACCGATTTACGCAATATTGGTATGCTTGGTTATGATGAAGACGAAGACCAAGAAGAACTTGAGCAAGCGCTAGAAGAAGTGATTGAGTATGTCAGGGTGGCGGTACAATTATGTTACATTGCATTGATTGAGCCAACTAAAGGCCCGACGGCAGTGGAAAATGATAAGCCCGTTCTTCATTAATTTCTATTAATGTGCGTTTTCAAAGCCACTTAACTTTGTCGATGAATAATTTATTACTGATAAAATTAAGTGCTTGAAAACGGGATGTATCCAGTTTTAAGTCATTTCGCCAGTGTATGTTGTATGTGATTGGTTAAACACAAGCAATATATTCAGCAATCTAATTATTCTGATAATAAGGCAAAAACGGTATGAATAAACAGGAATTTATTTCTCGTCGCAATGCATTATTGGCTCAAATGCAATCAGGCAGTGCAGCAATTATTTTTTCAGCGCCTCCTGCGCAGCGTAATGCGGATTGCGAATACCCGTACCGTCAACACAGTGATTTCCTTTATTTGACGGGGTTTAGTGAGCCTGAAGCTGTATTAGTCCTGATTAAGAGCGATGAAAAACATAGCCATACTGTTCTTTTTAACCGTGTTCGTGATTTAACTGCTGAGATTTGGTTTGGTCGCCGCCTTGGGCAAGATGCTGCTCCTGAGAAGTTAGGTATTGATAAAGCGTTACCTTTCAATGAAATAGAAGAGCAGCTTTATCAATTATTAAATGGCCTCGACGTGGTTTATCATGCTCAGGGTGAGTTTGCCTATGCCGATAAATTGCTATTTGATGCCTTAGATATTTTACGTAAAGGCAGCCGTCGTAACTTACGAGCACCACAAACATTGGTAGATTGGCGGCCGATTGTCCATGAAATGCGCTTATTTAAGTCGGAAGAAGAAATTAACACCCTGCGTATGGCTGGGCGAATTTCTGCTCTAGCACACGTCAGAGCCATGGAAACTTGCCGACCTAATATGTATGAATATCAACTTTGTGGTGAGTTAGAGCACGAATTTACTCGCCATGGTGCACGTTTTCCTTCGTACAACTCTATTGTGGGCAGTGGTGAAAATGCCTGTATTTTGCATTACACCGAAAATGAGAGCCTAATGAAGGATGGCGAATTAGTCTTAATTGATGCGGGTGCAGAGTTTGAAGGTTATGCAGGGGATATCACACGTACTTTCCCAGTTAATGGTAAATTTAGCCAAGCACAACGAGAAATTTACGATATCGTCCTCAAAGCATTAAATACCGCGTTAGAGCTATATCGTCCGGGAACCAGCATCCATGAGGTGACTCGTGAAATTGTTCGTATCAAAACTGAAGGCCTCGTTGCACTTGGAATTTTACAAGGCGATGTGGATCAATTGATCGAAAACAAAGCATATCAGCCATTCTTTATGCATGGTTTAAGTCATTGGTTAGGGTTAGATGTACATGACGTAGGTTTTTACGGTACAGACCGGGATCGTGTGCTTGAAGTTGGAATGGTATTAACTGTCGAGCCTGGTTTGTATATTGCTCCAGATGCCGATGTGCCACCGCAATATCGCGGAATTGGTGTACGTATCGAAGATGATATTGTGATCACCGAAAACGGAAATGAAAACTTAACAGACTTAGTCGTGAAAGACGCTGATGAAATTGAAGCCCTAATGGCAGCAGCAACGCACAATTTAGGGTAGATGTCAGTCATCATAGAAAGGTAATAAACAACGCATGAATGTGATCATCGTGGGGGGCGGTATGGCGGGTGCAACATTAGCACTGGCGATATCATCCCTTAGCCAAGGAAAATTATCGGTTTCATTAATCGAGGCAGCTTTGCCAGATGGTAAACATCCCGGGTTCGACGCACGTGCGATTGCGTTAGCCCACGGTACTTGCCAATCGTTAGCAAAAATAGGTGTCTGGCCTGCTTTAGCAGATTGTGTGACCCCCATTAATCACGTTCATGTGTCTGATAGAGGCCATGCTGGTTTTGTAAACATTGCTGCCGATGATTATCATATCGACGCTCTAGGCAATGTCATTGAATTGCACGAAGCTGGCGCCCGCCTGTTTTCGTTGTTACGTAAAGCCCCTGGAGTTACCCTTTATTGCCCTGCAAAAGTAGAAAATGTTCATCGTGAACAAGATATCGTTACGGTCACCTTGGATAATGGCGATAAGGTAACCGGGGAATTACTGATTGCTGCTGATGGTAGCCATTCCGCGATAGGTAAAGCCTGCCATATGCAATGGCAACAGGATGACTATGGGCAAGTGGCTATTATCGCGAATGTGAAAACCGCCATTGACCCGCAGGGCCAAGCTTTTGAACGTTTTACTGAATTTGGCCCATTAGCACTATTGCCGATGTCACAAGGCCGTAGTTCATTGGTTTGGTGTCATCAACAAGAGCAAGCAGACACCATCAGGGCTTGGGATGATGCGACATTTATGGATAAATTACAGCAAGCGTTTGGCTGGCGGTTAGGTGAAATCGTCATGGCAGGTAAGCGCCATTGCTATCCACTGGTATTGCGTAAAGCACTTAACCCAGTCAGTCATCGAGTTGTGTTAGTTGGAAATGCCGCTCAGACTTTGCATCCTATTGCGGGGCAAGGTTTTAATTTAGGTATCCGTGATGTGATGCAATTGGCTCACATGGTGGTAAATGCAGACGCGAAGGGGCAAGATATTGGACGTTATTCACTCCTAAGCCAATACCAGCAAGCTCGGGCGTTAGATAGAGACAAAACGGTTACGATAACCGACGGTTTGGTTCGTTTATTTGCGAATCGCTGTTTACCGCTTATTGTTGGGCGTAACTTAGGTTTAATGGCAATGGAAATGTTACCGCCAGCTCGTGATGTTTTGGCTCGCCAAACATTGGGTTGGGTTGCACACCAATAACCACGAAATAAAGAGGAATAAAGAATATGCAATCATTTGATGTGGTTATCGCCGGTGGTGGTATGGTTGGGTTAGCACTCGCTTGTGGGCTTGAGGGGAGTGGGCTACGTGTTGCAGTAATTGAGAATCATCCACCTAAGGTACCATTTAGTGCAGCAGAACCGCACGCATTAAGGGTATCAGCTATTAATGCGGCAAGTGAAAAGTTACTGTCCTATTTAGGTGTTTGGTCAACGATTAAAGGAATGCGAGCTTCTGCATATAATGGCATGGAAGTTTGGGATAACGATAGTTTTGGGCGTATTACTTTTACCGCTCAAGAGCGCAACTTAACGCATTTAGGGCATATTGTTGAAAATAATGTCGTACGTGATGCACTATGGCAAAAGGCGTCGCAGCTTCGCGATGTGACATTATTAGCACCCGCAACGATTAAAAAAGTAGTGTGGGGAGAAAATGATGTTTTTATTACGTTAGATGATGAAAACATGTTAACAGCACGGTTAATTGTGGGGGCTGACGGGGCAAACTCGTGGTTGCGTAGTCATGCGGATATCCCATTAACCTTTTGGGATTATGAACATACCGCGTTAGTTGCTACGGTCCGAACTGAAAAACCTCACGAAGGTGTTGCTCGCCAAGCTTTTGATGGTAAAGGTATTTTGGCGTTTTTACCATTAAGTGACCCGCATCTTTGCTCGATTGTCTGGTCTCAGCCAGCCACCGAAGCAGCAAGGCGCCAGTCTTTAGAACCTACTGATTTTAATAAAGAATTGGCAGTTGCATTTGATATTCGTCTTGGTCTTTGCCAAGTGGAAAGTGATCGATTAACTATTCCATTAACTGGACGCTATGCAAGGCAATTTGCGGCGCAACGTTTAGCGTTGTTAGGGGATGCGGCTCATACCATCCATCCATTAGCGGGCCAAGGGGTTAACCTTGGTTTTATGGATGTCGCTATGCTGATTGGTGAAATTAAACGTTTGCACCGTGAAGGCAAAGACTTTGGTCAATATTTATACTTGCGTGACTATGAGCGTAGCCGTAAGCACAGTGCAGCGTTGATGTTAGCTGGTATGCAAGGCTTCCGTGAATTATTCGATGGTAATAACCCTGCGAAGAAGTTGCTGCGTGATATTGGGTTAGTATTAGCGGATAGCTTACCGGGGGTTAAACCTCAATTATTGAACCATGCGATGGGGCTGTTTGATATGCCTAAGTGGCTGGAACAACTCCAAGTTGAAGACTCTCTCTAAATTCCTTTCAGTAAAGGCACAATATTATCAATTGTGCCTTTTCTTTATTTATCTCAATACACATAGTGTCATCACTGATTTCTGTATAAGAAATAATCCTAATGACCTCGTTTTAATATGAGTCGTAGACCTCTTCTTTTATTTCCTGACTGAAAAAAACTAATTATATTCATTTTTCGCATTAGTTTTATTTATATTGCTATGGTGGGTTTTATTTATCAAGGTATCATTCAAATTCTAGTTTTGGTGATATTTTGCACCATTAGACTCTAAATGTAAGGGTTTTGAGTGATCATTCTCAATTATTTAACAAAAATCGCTGGCAAAATCAGAGCGCAATCAGTAATACAGAGGAATGGTAGCCCTATTTTTTTTTATAGAATAGAACCGCAAACAGTGGTAGGTTTTTAAAAAGTTATCGTTTGCGTCGGGTTAAAATTATCACGTGATTTTGTTGCAGATGGGTAATTTTCACCACGCAATCACCCTGTCATATTAATAATGTAAAGAGGGTATTCATGGTAAAGCAAACAACACTATATGATGAACATATAGCCTGCGGTGCAAAAATGGTCGATTTTCATGGTTGGATGATGCCGTTGCATTATGGTTCACAGATCAATGAACATAATTTTGTCAGAACCGAAGCAGGGATGTTTGATGTTTCCCATATGACTATTGTTGATTTACACGGCGAAGGCTGTCGTGATTTTCTGCGTTATCTTCTCGCCAACGATATCAATAAACTTACAGAGCAAGGTAAAGCCTTATATACAGGTATGCTGAATGCTTCTGGTGGTGTTATTGATGACCTGATTGTGTATTACCTCGCTGATGACTTTTATCGTCTCGTCGTCAACTCAGCAACACGTGATAAAGACCTCGCTTGGATTGAGCAGCATGCTAAAGGCTATGCTGTTGAAATTCGTGTTCGCGATGATTTAGCACTATTGGCTGTTCAAGGGCCACAAGCGCCAGAAAAAGTTCATTCATTACTCAGTGCGGAACAAAACAGTGCTATTGAAGGAATGAAACCATTTTATGGTGTTCAAGCAGGGGATTTGTTCATCGCAACCACTGGGTATACTGGTGAAAAAGGTTATGAAATTGCCCTGCCTAAAGAGCAGGTCGTTGAATTTTGGCATAAACTGCTTAAGTCTGGAGTTCACCCTGCGGGCTTAGGGGCACGTGATACCTTACGCCTTGAAGCCGGTATGAACCTATATGGGCAAGATATGGATGAAAGCATTTCTCCCCTTGCCGCGAATATGGGCTGGACGATCGCTTGGAAACCTGAAGATCGCCAATTTATTGGCCGTGAAGCATTGGAAAAATTACGCGAACAAGGTACTGAAAAACTTGTCGGTATTGTGATGCGTGAAAAAGGTATACTGCGTGCGGGGCAAGTTGTCCGCTTTACTGATGAACTTGGGAAACTACAAGAAGGGGTGATAACCAGTGGCTCTTTCTCGCCAACCCTTGGCTTTAGTATTGCGTTAGCGCGTGTCCCGAACGGAATTCAAGGCAAAGCAATTGTTGAAATCAGACAAAGAGAGATGCCAGTTGACGTCGTTAAACCGGGCTTTGTCCGTGAAGGAAAATGCTTAGTGTAATTTGGGCGAATCTAATTAATAAATTTAAAAATTGAGAGGCTAATGATGAGCAATACACCTAAAGAATTAATGTACACCCGTGAACATGAGTGGCTGCGCGATGAAGGTAATGGTGAGTTTACGGTTGGTATCACCGAACATGCGCAAGAAACGTTAGGTGACATGGTGTTTGTTGATTTACCCGAAGTAGGTACTGCAGTAAGTGCAGGTGATGACGTTGCAGTCGTCGAGTCAGTTAAAGCGGCATCCGATATTTACGCTCCTCTGAGTGGCGAAATTGTGGCGGTTAATGGCGAACTGAATGATGCGCCAGAACTTGTGAACGAACAGCCATACCAAGAAGGCTGGATTTTCCGTATTAAAGCATCCGATACCGCAGAGCTGGCGGATTTAATTGATGCGGCGGGTTATACCTCTATGATCGAAGCCGAAGAATAAAATCCTAGTCATATTTCTTCTTGTGGCGGCGTTGGCTTCGCTCATTCGCCCTAGTCACATACTGATGTATGCTCCTAGGGTCTTATTCGTTTGCCGCCTAGCCACAAGATGAACTATTTATAGGATTTATTAATACGCTTGTTTTATGGGTGGATGCACTCAACAACTCGGGTCACATACTTGTGTATGTCCCCCAAGATTGTCTACGTTTGCCGCCTAGCCACAACGCAACCTATTTAGAATAAACACTTTTTAGTGATAGCCATGAGATGAGCTATTTAGAGGATTGATAAAATATAATTAGTAAGAAACAAGAAACAAGCAGCAATATCATTGATTTTAAGCGTTATCTCGCAAGTTCCGTAATAATCGCCCTACAACTTATGCATAGCAGACAAAGGATGGGAACACAGATATGTCGATGTCACTGAGTCAATTAGAAAACCGTTCAGAATTCATTTCGCGCCACATTGGTTCATCAGAACAACAATTAAAAACCATGTTAGACACCGTGGGTGCAACGTCATTAGATACTTTGATGGACAAAATTGTCCCTAAAGCCATTTTGCTTGCAGAGCCACCAAGAGTGGGTGGGGGAGCAACTGAGCAAGAAGCCTTAGCTGAATTAAAAGCGATAGCGTCACTCAATAAGCGCTACAAAAGCTACATTGGTATGGGGTATGCGCCTGCAGTGCTTCCGCCGGTTATTTTGCGTAATTTATTAGAAAACCCGGGTTGGTATACCGCTTATACGCCATACCAACCGGAGGTGTCACAAGGTCGTTTAGAATCATTATTGAATTTTCAACAGGTAACTATCGACCTTACTGGTTTAGACCTTGCCTCTGCGTCGTTATTAGATGAAGCCACTGCTGCGGCTGAAGCTATGGCAATGGCAAAACGGATCAGCAAACTGAAAGATGCAGAACGCTTTTTTGTAGCAGATGATGTTCATCCGCAAACGCTAGATGTCGTTCGCACGCGTGCGGGTACTTTTGGTTTTGAAGTGATTGTGGATAGCGCAGAGAAAGCATTGGAACACGAAGGTGTTTTTGGTGTGTTACTTCAGCAGGTTGGCTCGACAGGTAATGTCCATGACTACAGCGCGCTCTTTGCTCAGCTAAAAGAGCGTAAAATTGTCAGCTGTGTTGCTGCAGATATGATGGCACTAGTATTACTGACCGCACCGGGTAAGCAAGGGGCGGATATTGTCTTCGGTTCTGCGCAACGTTTTGGTGTTCCCATGGGTTATGGTGGACCTCATGCGGCATTTTTTGCGTGTCGTGACGAATTTAAACGGGCAATGCCGGGACGTATTATCGGTGTGTCTCGTGATGCGGCAGGTAATACTGCACTACGTATGGCGATGCAAACCCGTGAGCAGCATATTCGCCGTGAAAAAGCGAACTCGAATATTTGTACATCCCAAGTGCTGTTAGCCAATATTGCAGCCATGTATGCGGTTTATCATGGACCAAAAGGGCTGAAAATAATTGCAGAGCGCATTCATCGCTTTAGCTCTATTTTTGCCAAGGCATTAGCAGATGCAGGTTTCGTATCACGCCATAAAACTTGGTTTGATACACTTTGCATTGAAGTCGCAGACAAAACAGCAGTGCTAGCGCGTGCTGAAAAAGCCAAAGTGAATTTACGCACTGACATTCGTGGTGCAGTCGGTGTGACTTTTAGTGAAATCACGACCCGTCAAGATTTAAATGAATTGTTTGCAGTGATCACCGGTGTCGAAACTAAGCTGGATTTTGAAAAACTAGATCAGTCAGTTTCCGCGACAGAACAAGCAATTCCAAACACGATGAGACGTGATGATGAAATTTTAGTTCATCCCAACTTTCATCGTTACCACAGTGAAACCGAAATGATGCGCTACATGCATAGCTTAGAGCGCAAAGATTTAGCATTAAACCAAGCTATGATCCCACTCGGTTCTTGTACCATGAAGCTTAATGCGGCTGCGGAAATGATCCCAATTACCTGGCCTGAATTTGGCGAGCTACATCCGTTTTGTCCACCTGAGCAGGCGCAAGGTTATCATCAAATGATAGAACAGCTTTCTCATTGGTTAGTACAATTGACCGGTTATGATGCGGTTTGTATGCAACCTAACTCAGGGGCTCAAGGTGAATATGCAGGTTTATTAGCTATTCGTCGTTACCATGAAAGTCGCAATGAAGGGGAGAGAAATATTTGTTTGATCCCAGCTTCTGCTCACGGTACTAATCCAGCTTCTGCGCATATGGCAGGTATGGAAGTGGTGGTAGTGCGTTGTGATGATGAAGGTAATATCGACTTAACTGATTTACGTGAAAAAGCCCAGCAACATAGCGAAGCTCTTTCTTGTGTGATGGTAACTTACCCATCAACCCACGGGGTATATGAAGAAAGTATTCGTGAAGTGTGTGAAATTATTCACCAATATGGCGGCCAAGTATACCTTGATGGCGCAAATATGAATGCTCAGGTTGGGTTAACAACTCCAGGCTTTATTGGTGCGGATGTTTCTCACCTAAATTTACATAAAACATTCTGTATTCCTCATGGCGGTGGTGGCCCAGGTATGGGGCCTATTGGTGTGAAAAAGCACTTAGCACCGTTCGTACCGGGGCACTCTGTGGTTGAGCAAGAAATGTTAACTGACCAAGGTGCGGTATCAGCCGCCCCATTTGGTAGTGCATCAATTTTGCCAATTAGCTGGATGTATATTCGTATGATGGGCTCTTATGGCTTACGCAAAGCCAGCCAAGTTGCCATTTTAAATGCTAACTATATTGCTAAGCGTCTTTCTGGTCGTTATGACATTTTATATACAGGGCAAGAAGGCTATGTGGCTCATGAGTGTATTGTCGATTTACGTCCGATTAAAAAAGACACGGGTATCAGTGAACTGGATATTGCTAAGCGTTTGATTGATTATGGTTTCCATGCACCAACCATGTCTTTCCCTGTGGCGGGAACATTAATGATTGAGCCGACAGAGTCTGAAAGTATTACGGAAATTGATCGGTTCATTGATGCTATGTTAGCTATCCGTGATGAAATTGACCAAGTAGTGAAAGGCCAATGGACGTTAGAAGATAACCCATTAGTGAATTCGCCTCATGTGCAAACAGAGTTAGCAGGGGAGTGGCCTCATAGTTATAGCCGTGAGCTTGCCGTATTCCCTACTGAACAAACGAAAGCGAATAAATATTGGCCTGCGGTAAAACGCCTTGATGATGTGTATGGGGACCGTCACCTACACTGTTCGTGCGTACCGATTGAAGATTATATGTAGGAATAAATCACACCTTTCATTAAATAGTGTGAATTAAATATGTTTTAGGCTTGATTTCGATAGTTTACTGAAATCAAGCCTTTATTTATGGATATTTCTAACCTAAATATTGTGAAATCCCCGTATAATTTTTACCTTGGTATAGCTTTTCCACTTCACCTGTTTCCATAACGACTTGGTAAACCCCTCCATTAAGGTCGGCGACATACATCAGTTTTGCTGGTTTATCATATGTCAGCCCAATTGCTTCTTTAAAACCACGGCTTATTACCTTGTAATGGCTTAATCCATCAGCAGTAATATTGGCACAATTTAAGCTATTACCATCGGGCTCAGCGCCTCTATCTGTCCAATATAAAATATGGGTCTCTTCATCAAGCAATAAATCAATAGGTTCGGGTAGGTCTTGAAGGAGCAATTGAATATCGTTTCGTTGATTGGCTGATTGTTGGGTTTTAGGCGTTAATGGCACCCTAAAGATACGACCTAAATTACCTTTAGGGGTTCCTTTTTGAGTCCAGTAGAGCCAATTATTTGCGACATCAACAGTAATGCCAACACATTGGTCTAAGATATCTACTTTATTGTGTTTATCTCGGGGTCTTGCTACATGGACGAATAAATTAGAACCATCGATATTACACGATGAAACCATACCTCCTTCACGGTCACACCAATATAATCGTTGATTCACTAAATCAAGATGTAATTGTTTTGGCGTTCTTATTTTTCCATTGCCTAATAGCATTTTTCTGCCAGTGCCATCAAAATTCATCACATTGATGGAGCCATCGTCAGCTTCATAATCATCCCCCATATTGCTCCAATAAATTAATCGATTAGCAGGGTCAATAGCAATGCCGTCAGGGGTTCCACCGAGTTCTTCGATAATTGGGATTGTTTGACGAGTTGATTTATTGAATTGAACTATAGCGGGTGAATGGACATCTAGTAGTAAAAGGTAAGGATTTGAATATTCATTGAATTTTTGCATTTTAAACCTCACAGGCAAATGTTCAATGATAAAGATAGGAGTGATATTAATAATTAGCAAGTTATTAATATTGGTATTTCTATATAAGTCGAGATTAATAATTATTAAAAAATATAAAGTGGTTTATTATTTAAATTAAAATAATGAATTAGTAAAAGGTATATCTTACTATGGGCAATACATATTAGATTAGATGAGTGTAAAACGTTAAATGAAGCGGCTTTTCAGCCGCTTTGGGCGACAATTACAGCAACCAGCCTTTTTGTTGAGCTAGCTCCAATTGTAATTTAAGTTGTTGATAAAATTCAGGTAGGATCTGTTGAATATAATCACATTTACTGAGAACTTGTTCCAGACGAATGTGGTTTTCGACCCAGCTTTGCCCTTGATTGTGCAGGTTCATCAGCATTGGCATTGCTCGGTCAATGGCATTCGCATACACAGATTCCGGGGTTTCTAATGCATCATATTCATTCCATAAAGCTAGCAATGTTTCATTTTGCGGGCTAGGCAGTAAGTTAAAAATACGCTTAGCCGCTTTAACTTCTTCTTCATGAATAGCATCACGAGCGGCATTATCAAATACCAATACATCACCTGCGTCAATTTCAACAATGTCATGCACAAGGGCAAGTTTTATCGCATGTTCGATATTAACGCCTTGTACATAGGGTGCAAAACTCATGGCTGCAACCGCAAATTGCCAACTGTGTTCTGCTGTATTTTCTTGGCGTTCACGGTTCAATAACTTATTTTTACGATAAACACTTTTGAGTTTATCTAATTCCATCAAAAATTGGACGACTTCGGTAAAAGCCCCAAAATTAACCACCTCTACGGGCTTGCTACCTAATGCAGATGACATAAAAACTCCAATTAATTCTCTTCTAATGAATAAGGTAATGGTGCGATAGTTAGATGACTTTGCTCATCACCCATAACGCGGAAAACGCTATCGGCTTCCATATCGTTATTCATAATGACTTGTACATAGATTTCGCCACTACCTAAGCGAATTGCCGCTAGCACGGTTCCTGTACGGCGCCATTTATCACCAAGCTGCCATTCCACACCTTCACCAATAGCAGGAATGGTAGTGCCTGTGCCTTTTAAGGTATACATCGCACGTTTATTTGCACCGCGGAATTTTGCACGGGCAACCATTTCTTGACCGGTATAACAGCCTTTTTTAAAGCTAATACCATGAGGTAGGGCTTGTAAATTGGTTGCTTGAGGTAAATGTTGAGCACTGTTTTGTTGATCGATAACTGCAAACCCAGCTTCGATATCAAGGGCTAGCCATTGTTCATCATTGACCTGAATAGCACTCAAGGTTTGAGCCATTTTTTGTGCCGTTTCTTCGCTTGTGATCACCAGAAAACGCTCTGTGGGTAATGCAAAATGCAATATGGTAGAAGCGCCGTCAGTAACCACTTGGTTTTGGTCGTCTGGTAATGTAGTAAAGAGTGTTGCCAGCGCTTCTCTAGCGCCTTTACCTGCGACCCCGATTAATTTTAGGTCCGGTTTCTTTTCAAAAGTGACTTTCGAGAAAACAGCATATTTTTTCAGTTCAGCGAGCTGTGAATCGACAACGCTAGTTCTTAATAGATAGGAATAGCCATCTAAGTGATGGAATAAGCGGAGGTCACTCCACATCTTACCTTTGGGATCACAGTGTGCTGTTAATGCGTGTGATTGTGTGAGTGTGGCAATATCCGCGGTCACTTGACCTTGCAGGTATTTTTCTGCGTCGGCGCCGTGAAGGTGAATAAGTTCCCAGTTTTCCAGTGAAATCAAAACGAGTGGTAAAGACTGAGATCCGAGAGGAAATTGCTGTGTACTATCAATGTGGTTAGTCATGATTTCACCTATTGTTCTTTGATAGATAAGGGTGCCTAATGGTAAAATAGCTAGATAACATTGCAAGTAGTTATTATGATGAACCTGTATTATCTAATAGTTTTTCATCAGCTGTTTGTAGAAAAACGGTATTTTACTACTAAAATTACAACTATGTAGTCTATAACATGTTTTCTTGGCGGATAATCTGTTAGAGTATGGAAAATAATCAATCTAATCAGTTAACTGCAAAAAAGGCCGTAGTAGAATGGATATTGAGAATAAAGCACGAATTCATTGGGCATGCCGCCGTGGTATGCGTGAATTAGATATTTCAATCATGCCGTTTTTTGAGTATGAATATGATAACCTGACAACCCAAGATAAGCAGGTATTTGTTCGATTATTAGAATGTGCGGACCCTGACTTATTCAACTGGTTAATGAATCATGGCCGCCCAGATGATGACGAACTTTTTCGTATGATTAAACTGATTCAGGAAAAAAATAAAAATCGTGGTCCTGTGGAAATCTAATCTCTCCATTTCATGGAAAACTCAATTGTTCTCAACCTGTGTTCATGGGGTCATTGGGATGTTTTTGCTTCTGACTCCATGGTCTCCTGGTAACTCAATGATATGGCTGCCGCTACTAGTGGTTGTCGTTGCGAGTTGGGCAAAGAGTCAGAAAAATATCAGTAAAATAAAAGGGGTTGCTGTACTGGTTAATGGCAATAAGCTTCAGTGGAAGAAAAACGAGTGGCGAATACTGAAAGCACCTTGGCTTACTCGTTACGGCATATTGCTGACATTAGAAGCGTTACAAGGCAAACCGCAAAAGATCCATTTATGGGTAGCTAAAGACGCACTTTCGGAGGAAAATTGGCGTAATTTAAACCAGTTATTGCTGCAATACCCTGATATCTAGGCAACCAAGATCAACCGAATTGGTGGCCTAAATACCGCTAGATGCCGCTCACTTTGGATTATCGATGAGCAAGCAAACATCAGTTTGTATTATAATAGAGCTTCAATTTCCTGAAAAATCTGTACACACCATTGTGCGATGCGTTCATCGGTTTGTTCAAACTGGTGAACTTCATCTAATGCAAGCCCCACAAACATATCACCGGTTTCATTGAGTGGTTTAGGGCTATCAAAGGTATAGCCTTCGGTCGGCCAGAAGCCAACGAATTTAGCACCAGTTGGTTTTAGTTGATGGTAGAGCATGCCAAGGGCATCAAGAAACCACTCGCCATAATCTATTTGGTCACCAAGACCATACATCGCAATGATTTTATTTGCGAGGTTAAGATTGGGAAGCGCTTCCCAAATTTCAAGCCAATCTTCTTGTATTTCACCAAAATCCCACGTAGGTATTCCCAAAATAAGAACATCATACTGTTCCATTTCTGCCGGCGGTGTATCGTTAACGTTATGCAGTGTGACGAAATCATCGCCGAGAATATCACGTATTTTTTCTGCAACCATTTCGGTATAACAGGTACTAGAACCGTAAAAAAGACCTATTTTCATATATATTATTACTATGTCCAGCTATGGTTTTCATCACAAGAGATGTATTGTAACAGAAGCCGGCACATTCAGGCATAATAGAATCGTGTGGTATTATCGAAAGGAAGTAGATCTGTCGTGGAAACAAAACAACTTAATCCATTAATTGAACAATTTCTTGATACAATCTGGCTTGAACAAGATCTTGCTGAAAATACATTAGCTTCTTATCGTAATGATCTTCAATTATTAGATAAATGGCTTGATGCTCACCAGTTGCATTTAGAAAATGTTCAATCTATTGACTTACAATCTTTTTTTGCTGAACGCATTGATTGTGGATATAAAGCAACCAGTTCAGCACGTTTATTAAGTGCGATGCGTCGGTTATTTCAATATTTGTATCGGGAAAAAATTCGCCTGGATGACCCCTCCGCGGTCATTGCTGCACCCAAAATTCCGCAGCGTTTACCCAAAGATTTAAGTGAAAAACAAGTTGAAGATTTATTAAACGCCCCTGCTACCGAAGATGCTTTAGAGCTACGTGATAAAGCCATGTTAGAAGTGTTATATGCCTGTGGTTTGCGTGTATCTGAATTAATCGGTTTAACGTTCTCAGATATAAGTTTGCGGCAGGGAGTTATTCGTGTTGTCGGTAAAGGCGATAAAGAAAGATTGATTCCCTTGGGGGAAGAGGCAATATATTGGCTAGAGAAATACATTGATGAAGGTCGCCCTGATTTATTAAATGGCAAAACGAGCGATATTCTATTCCCAAGTAAACGTGGCACGAAAATGACTCGGCAAACGTTTTGGCACCGAATAAAATATTATGCCGTACTTGCTCATATTGACAGTGAGCTACTCTCACCGCATGTTCTAAGACACGCTTTTGCCACCCATTTACTCAACCATGGGGCCGATTTACGCGTGGTACAAATGTTGTTAGGTCATAGCGATCTATCAACCACACAAATTTATACTCATGTTGCGACTGAGCGGTTACGAGTATTGCATGAGCAGCATCATCCAAGGGGGTGATGCATGATTAAAGGACTATCTATGAAACGCAAATTGTTATTATTGGCTGCCGCATGTATTGCGTCGTTTACTTCCACAGTCTATGGGGCAACGGAAGAAAAAGTTATCCGTGATACATTGGAAAAATACAATATGGTTGTTGAGGTGATTAAACCTTCACCCATTGTTGGGCTGAATGTGGTTGAAACATCAACTGGCGTTGTATACATCACAGATGACGGCAAGTATTTATTGCAAGGGCCAATTTATGATATGAGCGGTAAAAACCCGGTTAATATCAGTAACCAGCCGTTATTGAAAAAAGTAGAGGCGCTAAAAGATGAAATGATTATCTTTAAAGCTCCCCAAGAAAAGTATGTTGTGACCGTTTTTACCGATATTAGCTGTGGTTATTGTAAGAAATTACATGAGTCTGTTGATGAATTAAACCGCCAAGGTGTCACAGTGCGTTATCTGGCTTATCCACGCCAAGGCGCAGATAGTGACGTAGGGAAAAAAATGGCGTCTATCTGGTGTAATGGCCTACAACAAAAGGCATTAACTCAAGCGTTTAAAGGTGAGGACGTTGCGATCATTGATGACTGCAAAATTGACCTAAGTAAGCATATGAGTGTGGGTAATTTATTCAAAGTGACGGGAACCCCAGCAATCATCCTACCTGATGGGCAAATGCTACCTGGTTATATGAAACCGGATGCCCTTGTTCAATTACTCAACCAAAAATAGTTAATTATTGTGAATGTAGAAACGCTCTTACAACAAAGACAGCAACAAAGCTCTGCGGCTCAACTTCTTGGCTTGCCTGAACTTTTACAACGGATTTACCAACACCGAGGCATCACGGACATAACTCAGTTAGAGCGTAAAGCGGCTAATTTATTGGATTATCGGTCATTATCGGGTGTTGATAAGGCATTACCACTACTTTATCGCGCACTAATTGAGCATGAAGCTATTACTATTGTTGGTGATTTTGATGCCGACGGAGCAACAAGTACGGCATTAGCTATTCGAGCTTTAAAATCAATGGGATATAGAAATATCAACTATATCGTTCCGAACCGTTTTGAAAATGGCTATGGTTTAACGCCATTGGTTGTTGAAGAAGCCCGTAAACGTGGAACAAATCTCATTATAACGGTTGATAATGGCATTTCATCTCATGAAGGGGTTGGTGCCGCTAATCATTATGGAATGAATGTAATTATTACCGACCACCATCTGCCGGGGGAAACGTTGCCTGCTGCGGATGCGATAATCAACCCGAACTTAAATGAATGTTGCTTTGCATCTAAATCATTAGCGGGGGTAGGTGTCACATTTTATTTAATGTCAGCCTTACGTGCGTATTTACGTCAGCAAGGATGGTTTGCGAAACAAGGGCTTGCAGAGCCTAATTTAGCCGAATACCTTGATTTGGTTGCATTGGGAACCGTTGCCGATGTGGTGCCTCTTGATACCAATAACCGTATTTTAGTTCACCAAGGGCTAAATCGTGTTAGAGCAGGGCGTTGTTGCGCGGGAATTAAAGCCCTCGTTGAGGTTTCCAACCGCGATTTATCTAGGTTAGTGGCAAATGATTTTGGTTTTGCTCTTGGTCCTAGATTAAACGCGGCAGGTCGATTAGATGATATGTCAGTGAGTATTGAATTATTACTGACAGACGATATGGCATATGCAAGGGAACTGGCGAATGAGTTAGATGGGTTAAATCAAACTCGTCGTGAGATTGAAGCGGGTATGCAACAAGAAGCACTCGTGCTTTTTAATCAATTCGAATACGGTGAAAACCAGTTACCGAATGGCTTAGCCATATATCATCCTGAATGGCATCAAGGTGTTGTCGGTATACTCGCTTCAAGGATCAAAGAACAATATCATCGTCCGGTTATCGCATTTGCCCCTGCTGGTGATGGTTTATTAAAAGGTTCTGGCCGCTCTATTCAAGGTGTTCATATGCGGGATGCACTAGAACGATTAAATACGTTACAACCCGGTATCATGCAAAAATTTGGTGGGCATGCAATGGCTGCAGGTTTAACTTTACATGTTGATCAATTTGACGCCTTTAAACATCATTTCGAATTATTGATGGGTGAATTAGTTCAACCTGAGCAATTAGCTGGGGTGATCTGGAGTGATGGTGAACTTTCTCGCCATGAGTTTTGTTTAGAAACGGCTGAACTTATTCGAGAAAGTGGCCCGTGGGGGCAAGCATTTCCAGAACCTATTTTTGATGGCGAGTTTCAATTATTGCAGCAAAGGCTTGTTGGTGAACGTCATCTGAAACTGATGCTAGAGCCTGTGAATGGTGGGCCAATGTTAGATGCAATCATGTTTAATATTGATGTCCGTAGATGGCCAGACAACAGTATCAAAAAAGCTAAAATAGCCTTTAAATTAGACGTAAACGAATATCGTGGCCAAAGAAACGTACAATTAATGATTGAGCATATTTGGCCGGATTAAGCTGGTAATAAACCAGAAGAATAACCAGTAAATAGCGTTTGATGGCGCTATAAACATGAGATAAATTCCGCTATACTAAGCGGTTTGTGAATAAAAAATTATTTTTGACTAACCATAAGATATTGAAAAATGACGTTTGAAATAAACCCAGTAAAAAGTAAGATTCAGGACCTGTCTGAACGGACAGTGGTTCTGAGGGGGTATCTTTGACTATGATGCCAAGAAAGAACGCTTAGAAGAAGTCAACGCTGAGCTTGAACAGCCAGATGTCTGGAATGAACCCGAGAGAGCACAAGCCCTTGGTAAAGAACGCTCATCGCTTGAGGCAATTGTTGAAACGATTGACCAGATGATGCAAGGCCTTGAAGATGTTGAAGGTTTATTAGAGCTAGCGGTTGAAGCTGATGATGAAGACACATTCAATGAAGCAGAAGCTGAATTAGAGCAATTACAAGGCAAGTTAGAGCAACTTGAATTTCGTCGTATGTTCTCAGGCGAATACGATAGCGCAGACTGCTACATTGACTTACAAGCGGGTTCTGGCGGTACTGAGGCTCAAGATTGGGCAAGTATGTTATTACGCATGTACTTGCGTTGGGCCGAGTCAAAGGGCTTTAAAACCGAAATTATCGAAGAGTCTGATGGTGATGTTGCCGGGCTAAAATCGGCAACGGTCAAAATTATTGGTGACTATGCCTACGGATGGTTAAGAACGGAAACGGGTGTTCACCGTTTGGTTCGTAAGAGCCCGTTTGACTCGGGTGGGCGTCGCCATACTTCTTTTAGTTCTGCGTTTATTTATCCTGAAGTTGATGATGATATTGATATCGAAATCAATCCAGCAGATTTGCGTATCGATGTGTACCGTGCATCTGGTGCTGGTGGGCAGCACGTAAACAAAACGGAATCAGCGGTACGTATCACACATATTCCAACCAATATCGTGACGCAATGCCAGAATGACCGTTCGCAGCATAAAAATAAAGACCAAGCTATGCGCCAGTTAAAAGCGAAGCTATACGAACTGGAAATGCAAAAGAAAAATGCAGATAAGCAAGCGATGGAAGAGAACAAGTCTGATATTGGCTGGGGAAGCCAGATTCGTTCTTATGTCCTTGATGATGCAAGAATTAAAGATTTACGTACTGGTGTGGAAACGCGTAACACGCAAGCCGTACTGGATGGTGATTTGGATAAATTCATTGAAGCTAGTTTAAAAGCTGGCCTGTGAGGGAAAAATGTCTCAGGAACAACAAGGTGTTGAACAAGCACCTGATTTGAATAACGAACTTAAAGCCCGTAAAGAAAAATTAGCGGCACTGCGTGAAAAGGGTATTCCATTTCCAAATGATTTTCGTCGTGAAGATATTTCCGACAAAATTCATGCTCAATATGATGATAAAACATCCGAAGAGCTTGAAGACTTAAATATCGAAGTATCGATTGCTGGCCGTATGATGACGCGTCGTATCATGGGTAAAGCGTCATTTGCCACGTTACAGGACGTTGGCGGACGCATTCAAATTTATGTATCGCGTGATGACTTGGCAGAAGGCATCTATAACGAACAGTTTAAAAAATGGGACTTAGGCGATATCTTAGGTGCTAAAGGCCGTTTGTTTAAAACCAAAACTGGCGAGTTAACTGTTCATTGTCATGAAGTTCGTTTATTAACCAAAGCATTGCGTCCATTACCTGACAAATTCCACGGTCTATCAGACCAAGAAACACGTTACCGTCAGCGTTACCTTGATTTAATTGCGAATGATGAATCTCGTCATACTTTTATTGTTCGCTCGAAGATCCTCGCTGAAGTACGTAACTTTATGGTTAGCTACGGTTTTATGGAAGTGGAAACACCGATGATGCAAGTCATTCCAGGTGGTGCTTCTGCACGTCCATTTGTGACTCACCATAATGCATTAGATATCGATATGTATTTGCGTATTGCGCCTGAATTATACCTCAAGCGCTTAGTTGTGGGTGGTTTTGAACGAGTATTTGAAATTAACCGTAACTTCCGTAATGAAGGGCTATCTCCACGTCATAACCCAGAGTTCACTATGATGGAACTCTATATGGCTTATGCGGATTACCGTGACTTAATCGCGTTGACAGAAGATTTATTCCGTACACTGACACAAAAAGTATTAGGTAATACCGTAGTTCAGTATGGCGAGCAAGAGTTTGATTTTGGTAAACCTTTTGCCAAACTCACCATGAAAGAAGCGATTTGCAAATATCGCCCAGAAACCAATGTTGCTGATTTGGATGATATGGATAAAGCGGTGGCGATTGCTCAGTCTATCGGTATTAAGATTGAAAAGAGCTGGGGCTTAGGCCGTATTCAGTGTGAAATTTTTGAAGAAGTTGCAGAAAGCCACTTGATTCAGCCAACATTTATTACTGAGTATCCAGCTGAAGTTTCACCATTAGCACGCCGTAACGATGACAACCCATTCATTACTGACCGTTTTGAATTCTTCATTGGTGGCCGTGAAATTGGTAACGGCTTCTCGGAATTAAATGATGCAGAAGACCAAGCTGAGCGTTTTGCTGAGCAAGTTCGTCAAAAAGACGAAGGTGATGATGAGGCAATGTTCTATGATGAAGACTATGTTACTGCATTAGAACATGGTTTACCGCCAACGGCCGGTTTAGGTATTGGTATTGACCGTATGGTGATGTTATTCACTAATAGCCATACTATTCGTGATGTTATTTTATTCCCTGCTTTACGTCCTAGCAAAGCTTAAATGCATTATGCCCGGTTAATTCCGGGCATATATTTATAAGCTATCAATATTACTCTTCACATGTTTTATTCAAGTGGTCATTTTAGTTAAAAAATAAAACACCATTTACTAGACGTTAAATGAGTAACGTAAAATGAAATCACTGAAAAGTTTTTTTTTAGTGATTATGACTATGTAATCACTATGTTTTAATTAAAAATAAATTTGAGTTACGAATCGTATCAATTTAATATAAGTAATTCTGACAGATAACTGCTATGCTTTATTACGTAGTTGAATGTCTATAAATACGTTTTTTGATAAAAAATTGATTCTATTTATAATTTTTAATTACTGTTAACCTGTAGAATTGAATTAAGCAGGTTACCCATATTTGGTGTGATGGCGATTATTTTCATGTCATAGGCTTAAATGTGTCAGCAGCTTGATAAATGAAATAAGATTTTTTGTTAGCTAGCATTTTATTTGTTAACAATTGTTTCAGATGACAGAACTAAAATAAGAGTTTACTTGAAAGGTATTGAATTGCTAGTAAGGTTTACCAAGTAACCTAATCGTTATCTGACATAAAATAATAAAAAATTCCGAAAAAGGTGTTAATTTACTCCTTTATTGGACGACTAGTGAGAATTAGCTCATAAAATTAATGAAAATATAGCAATAAAATAATTTTAAAACTAAAGTTAAGTTAATCATAAATTTATGAGATGACTCTATTTCTACGTTCGGACTTATAGAAAATAGCTAATTTTTAGCTTACACTAGGTTTTTTGGACATCATTATAATAGCGAAGAAAAGTGCTGGTAAGGTAACCATATGTTTTTAAAAAATAAATTTCATGTTGCATCTTTGCTTATAGCAGGTACAGCTCTTCTTTCAGGTTGTACATTTGGCTCAGACACATACAATACAGCAACACCGAATACCCCAAGTAAACAGACAGTCAATGCAAGTACCGCTCAGCCAGTAACACAACCAACTGCGGATACGAATTCAGGCCAGACTGATAACACATACCCTGAATCTCAAAAAGTTTTAAATAGTGCCATTAGTCGTACACCAATAGCATCAACAAGCTATGGTGAAAATGGTGCTGATCAGCAATCATTTGCCCATTTAAATACGTGTGTTAAAGAATTAAACGCGCTCAAAACACTCTCACCTAAAGATTACAATCGCTTAGTAGGTTCATTTAAAGAAGTTAGCGAAATCAACCGTCTATATCGACAAGTTGAAAGTACTGCTAGCCCAGACACAATTGAATTATTACAAATGGCGATCGAATCCAAAACTAAAGTGTTGTGCGCAAAAGTTCGTTATAACTCAGTATTGTCTACCGAATCAACATTGAAGAAAATTAGTGGATTATGAGAATAAACCTTAGGCTTTGTGTGTCACTGGCACTTGTTACGACTTTTTTTAGTCATGCTCCAAAAGCAGAGCGCTTTAACAATATAATTGATGATTTTGATACTTACCTTCAAATGGAAAAAGAAGGCAAAGTGCAAGAACAAAAGCAGCAATTGCCAGTTAATACACAAAACCAAGGTTATGATATCTTTTCTTCGCTATCTACTGTTCCTGCGCCAAAAGAGAAACAAAAATCTGCGGCAGCTAAAGCTAATAAAGGAACTAAAAGTAAAGCAACAGGGAAGAATAAATCTGCGGCTACATCAACAAAGAAAACAGATGTAGTGAAAGCAGATCCTACTGAGCCAGAAAAAACGACGTTTCCTGAGGTGTGTGCGGTGACGACAGAAAATGGCGTAGCCCCTATTTTATTGTCGTCTTACCCTTATTTTTTTCAAAGCAATCAATGGGATCCTGCTTATCTAGCAAAAGATTTCGCAAAGTATCAATTAGTTCTTGACCCTCTCGGCTTATATGCGTCTAAATTTGCTAAGCCAACTGGTATTAATGCCTCTGCTTATCTTGAGCAGTTAGCGCAATTAATTGAACGTCAGCAATTAACTCATTTATATAAGTTTGGTATTGCTCAAGGAGTAGGCCAACTTATTGCCTATAATCATTTACTCAATGATGAACAACTTGTTTCTGAACTCATTAATCATAATAAGAGTATTGCGCAATTAACGCATACAATTACCGAAAAGCAATTTGAGATTGATAAATTAAATGATGAGGTTCTGAAGAATAAAGAGCAAATAGCTCAATTACAGACGATTGTAGATTCATCAGATGACCAGTCTTTAGTTGACACATTAAAGGCTAAATTGGCGGATGCACAAAAAACAATTGAGCAAAAGCAAAATAGCCTTGAGCAATTGAGCCAAGAAAATCAACAAACTCAAGAAACCATTGCTCAGCTTGAAAAGCAATTAAATGAAAGTGTTGTTGAACAAGCCCAACTTAAACAGCAATTAGCAGAAAAAGAACAGCAATTTGCCTCAGCGAATTTGAAAATTGAGCAACTGACAGCTGATATTGCAAAATTAGAGTCAGAGGCTAAAAATCAACTACAACTCGTTGGTAACACTGATGAACAGATAAAATCAGTGACAGCTGAGCTTTTACAGCAAAAAGAGTTGTTAAAACAAAAAGAAAATGAACTAGCAACGGCTAAAAGTGAAAAAGATGGCGTTCAATCTTCTTTAGTTGCTCAGCAAGAAAAAAGTAAATCACTCGAGTCTCAAAACCAGCAATTACAAGCCCAGTTGGTTGAAAAAGAACAATTAGCAGAAAAAATTCAAGCTTCCCTGGCAGAAAAAACTGAACAAGCAGAACAAAAAGTTGCATTAGAAAATGCATTAAAAGCGGCTCAGGAGCAGCTTAATTCATATCAAAGCACGCAGAATACGTTAGCAAAACAGTTGGCTCAAAGTGAAAAACAACAGGAAGACTTGCAGGCAAAACTCAGCCAGCAAGAGCAGAGTTT
>NZ_JAMPLV010000016.1:0-225859 GCF_028477785.1 Providencia sp. PROV269
AAGTTTTCTTCGAACCGGTTTGTCGTGACAACGGATGCGCATTATAGGGAGTCGAAAAATTCTCGCAAGTGTTTTTTTACGTTTTTATTTTGTTCGTGTTTTTTTTAGCCAAAAAGGTATTTATAAGTTAAATTTGGTCTGTGCATTGACTATTTCAGCAGCAATTGTACATCTACTCACGTAATATATGTATCTAAGAATTATGCTTTGAGATGAATTATGGAATTAAATAAGCAACAAACAGCCTCACAAAAAAATCGCTCTTATATTATTGCAGAAAATCTTGGCCAGTTGATTTTAACCAGCACCTATTTACCGGATTCCATTTTACCTAGCGAATTAGAATTATCAGAACAATTCCAAGCAAGTCGAACAGCTATAAGAGAAGCTATAAAAATATTAGCAGCAAAAGGTATGGTATTAGCAAGCCCCAAAATAGGCACCCGTGTTATGTCTCCTTCAAATTGGAATTTTTTAGACCAAGATCTCTTAACGTGGTGGTCTAATAGTGAAGAGCAATCTGTTGTAATGAAGCACTTTAAAATGGTTCGACTCGCAATAGAACCTCAGGCTTGTTATCTTGCAGCGATACATGCAACAAAAGAGCAAAAACAATCATTACAACTATTATCTAGTGAAATGCAGCTACTCGCCAAAGAATTTGACAGAGAGCATTGGGTAAAAGTTGATTATCATTTCCATTTAACTATTTACAAAGCTTGTGCCAATCCTTTTCTTATTTCTTTTGCTAATTTATTCCGTTCTATTTATCAGCGTTACTTTGATGTCATTACTAATAATGAGGTTATAGAGGTCGAAATTCATCAACAACTTGCCAATGCAATTATTCATGGTAAAAGTACAATAGCACTCGACCTTTGCTATAACTTACTAACAATTACCCAAAAACAAGACTAACAACACAATATCCCATTGAAGCTTTAATTTATTTGTATAGGTAACTGATGTTCAAAACAGCGAAAAATATGTCTGGCCTTCCATGGATTGCGGCAATGGCCTTTTTCATGCAAGCGCTCGATGCCACCATTTTGAATACGGCTTTACCCGATATTGCAAGAAGCCTTGATCACTCGCCGCTTGCAATGCAATCAGCTGTAGTCAGCTATACGCTTACTGTTGCGCTATTAATTCCTGTAAGCGGCTGGTTTGCTGATAGATTTGGTACAAGGCGTATATTTATTTTAGCAGTTTCCTTATTTTCTCTTGGTTCATTACTTTGTGCCCTTTCGCCATCCTTAAATTTCTTAGTAACCTCTAGAGTTATTCAGGGTATTGGTGGGGCAATGATGATGCCAGTCGCCCGTTTAGCCTTAATAAGGGCTTACCCTCGAAGTGAGTTACTACCCATATTAAATTTTGTCACTATTCCAGGTTTAGTTGGCCCAATATTGGGGCCTCTGTTAGGTGGTATCTTAGTCACCTATGCAACTTGGCATTGGATATTTATTATTAATATTCCTATAGGTGTTTTAGGTATTTTTTATGCCTTAAAACATATGCCAGACTTTAAAATGCCAAAACGTAAATTTGATACGCTTGGGTTCTTATTGTTTGGCTTTGGCTTAGTCATGCTATCTGTCAGCTTAGACTTATTTGGTGATAAATCGCTTCCTACCTCTGTTCCTGCAATTATTGTCTTAGTGGGTTTTCTCTTCTTATTTATTTATGTTCTTCACGCAAGGCGAGTTAAGCATGCAATAATTCCACTGAATCTATTTAAAACGCGCACTTTTTCTATTGGGATCAGTGGTAATATCGCAACACGCTTGGGAACAGGCAGCATTCCTTTTTTAATGCCATTAATGTTGCAAGTGGGTTTTGGTTACGAAGCCGTTGTGGCAGGAATGATGATGGCGCCACTAGCAATAGGTTCAATCACTGCTAAATCTGGGGTTACTCGGATCCTGACTAAATACGGCTACCGTAATACATTATTTGTTATCACCATAATTATTGGATTAATGATCGCCCAGTTTTCCTTGCAATCACCAAGTATGTCGATTTACCTGTTAATTGCACCTTTATTCATTTTAGGAATGGTGATGTCAATACAGTTTACCGCAATGAATACTATTTGCTTGGCTGATTTAACAGACAATAATGCAAGTGCGGGAAATAGTATGTTAGCGGTGACTCAGCAACTCTCGATAAGCTTCGGTATTGCAGTCAGTGCCGCAATCTTAAACTTCTATGGTGGACAGCCTAATAGCAATACGGTCGATAATTTTCACTATACTTTTATTACCGTTGGTGTCATTACGCTTATCTCAGCTTTTGTCTTCTTATTATTAAGTAAGACAGACGGTGATAATTTAATAAAAAATAAAACCAAAAAAGCGAAGAATTAATATTTTTTAACCGATTGGCGCTCAATTAGCTCAGGGGTAAGAACCAAAATGCTCGCCTTTGCCTCTGGGTTATCCATACGATAAATAAGTTGGTCAACAGCCTGTTGGCCTAACTTATCTTTTGGCTGATGAATTGTTGTAAGTGGTGGGATCATATAAGGCGAAAGATCGATATCATCATAACCAATGATTGAAATATCATCAGGCACTTTCAAGCCCTTTTGGTATATAGCTTGATAAGCACCCACCGCCATCGCATCATTACCTGCAAAAATAGCCTCGGGAGGGGTAGGTAAACTGAGCAGTTTATTCATGGACTCAAACCCACCAGCAAATTCAAAATCACTGAAAATGATATAATCATCATAAATATTAATGCCGCCATCAGTCATGGCTTGAATAAAACCTTGATGACGTGCTCTTGCTGGTGATTTATCTTGTGGCCCTGCAATACATGCAATACGAGTGAAACCTGCTTTAATAAGGTAACGAGTGGCTATTTCCCCACCAAGAAAAGAGTTATCTTGAATAATGTCTCCGTCTGACTCGAATGGAGACCAGTCCATCATAACCGTTGGCACAGCGGGGTAACGAGCCAAAACATGTTTTGATGGCCCCTGTACTTCTGTGCACATAATCAGTAACCCATCAACACGCTTTTGTAGCAATGTTTCTAAGCTATGATTCATTCGCTGAAGGTCGCCCTCAGTGTTGCACAAAATCAAACTATAACCGCGTTCGTAGCAACTACGTTCTACACCCCGCACTACCTCAGCGTAGAATGGG
Organism: Providencia sp. PROV269; assembly: GCF_028477785.1. Taxonomy (NCBI): domain Bacteria; kingdom Pseudomonadati; phylum Pseudomonadota; class Gammaproteobacteria; order Enterobacterales; family Morganellaceae; genus Providencia; species Providencia sp. PROV269. The sequence goes on from NZ_JAMPLV010000016.1 coordinate 3,156, forward strand.
TTATTACTTGTTGTCAGTAACATCCCAATCGTATTCGTGCGATTCATTTTTAAACTACGTGCCAGCGCAGAGGGGGCATAGTTTAACTCTTCAATCGCATTTTTAACGCGTACAGTAATGCTCTCGCTGACATAGCGATTTTGATTAATAACGTGAGAGACGGTGGATGTCGACACCCCCGCAAGGCGTGCCACATCTTTCATTGTTGCCACAAGTTAATCCTGTTGAGTCAAAAACTGGTCAATTTCTTTACGCCATGGAACAGAGGGTTGAGCTCCAGGGCGAGTCACAGCTATCGCTGCTGCCGCATGGGCAAAAATAATCGCTTCTTCGTCAGCCTTACCTTCCAGCAGTGCAGTAACGTAAGCCCCATTGAATGTATCACCTGCGGCAATAGTATCCACTGCTTTTACGCGAAATGCAGAAATTATTTTACCTTCTGCACCTTTTTCACTATACCAAACGCCTCGAGAACCGAGTGTTATCATCACTTTACTGATACCTTTTTGATGTAAGACTTCAGCCGCATCCTGAGCACCTTGATTATCATTAACCGCAATACCTGTTAAATGTTCAGCTTCTGTTTCATTTGGTGTGATGATATCCACTAATGATAATAATGAATCAGGTAAAGATTGAGCGGGTGCAGGGTTCAAAATGACTTTTGTATTGTTTTTCTTCGCTATTTCAGCAGCCATTTGTACTGTTTCAATGGGAGATTCCAGTTGCATCAATACCGCATCCGCTTCCACAATTTTTTGCTGATAATGTCCTAACCTTTCCTTAGTAAGTTGCGCATTTGCACCTGCATTGATACCAATCGTATTTTCCCCTTGTTGATTCACATAAATGAGGGCGACACCTGTCGTTTCACCTTCAATGGCATCAATACATTCGGTTTTAATGTTATCGAGAGATAACTGTTTTTTTATACTCACCCCAATATCATCATCACCAACACAGGCAATAAATGTTATGTCAGCACCACTGCGACCAGCAGCAACAGCTTGGTTAGCGCCTTTTCCACCAAACGCAACTTGGTAATGATCACCTCTAACTGTTTCACCCGGTTGAGGGAAATGCTTAACATTTAATATATGATCAGCATTGATACTACCGAGAACCACCAGCTTTGCTGTACCCATAACGTTTATTTCCTTTTTTGATGACCCAATGAATTGCAAACTAAAATAAACCGCCGCAGTATGCCGCGGCGGTTTTTATCTTATTGTTTTACCACTAATTCTAATTCAACCGGAACCGTTGGAGCCACTTTTTCACCTTTTAAGACTTTATCTGCAATCTGAACACCAACAATCCCAATTTGGTCTGGGCGCTGTGCAATCGTTGCACCTAATTTTCCGCCTTCAACGGCTTTGATACCATCATTTGTTCCATCAAAACCGACAACCAGAACATCGGTACGGCCTGCGGTTTGCAGAGCTCTTAACGCCCCTAATGCCATTTCATCGTTTTGTGCAAATACAGCTTGAACAGCTGGATGTGCCGTTAACAAGTTTTGCATTACGTTCAAGCCTTTTGTTCTATCGAAATCAGCCGGTTGGCTCGCCAGTAAATTGAATTTGTGCTCTTTCGCACCGGTGTTAAAACCTTCACCGCGCTCACGTGCGGCTGATGTGCCTGAAATGCCTTCTAATTGAATAACTTTAGCCTCACTGCCTGTTTTTTGTGCAATGTAGTCAGCGGCCATCTTCCCGCCCATGCGGTTATCAGATGCTACATGGCTGACAACTTCACCTTTGTTAGCCGCTCTATCTAAAGTAATTACAGGTATATTCGCTTTATTCGCCATTAATATTGAGTTACCCACTGCATCTGAATCTGTTGGGTTAATTAACATTAATTTTGTACCGCGAACGGTTAAATCTTGTACGTTTGCTAACTCTTTGGCTGGGTTGTCTTGAGAATCTAAAACAATCAGCTCATAACCGAGTTTATCCGCTTCTTTTTGTGCGCTGTCTTTCATCGTCACAAAGAATGGGTTATTCAATGTAGAAATTACGAGTGCAATGCTATCTTTCGCCATCGCATTCACACTAACCGTTGCACTCAGTGCAACTGCAGATAATAACGTTGCTAGTTTGTTCAGTTTCATAATAATTTTCCTGTAGGGTTACTTTTTATTATCAACAAGTACAGCAAGTAAGATGACGACAGCTTTAACAATCATCTGGTAGTTTGACGAAATACCTAATAAGTTTAATCCATTGTTTAAGAAACCAAGGATAAGCGCACCAATCAATGTTCCGACGATACGCCCCTTACCACCAGCAAGGCTGGTACCACCAAGTACAACCGCAGCGATAGCATCAAGTTCATACCCATTACCTGCCATTGGCTGAGCTGATGATAAACGTGCAACTTCAATGACACTCGCCAATGCCGCTAGCAGTCCACATAAGGCATAAACCACTATTTTAATGCGATCGACATTAATACCAGAAAGACGGGTAGCCGCTTCATTCCCACCAAGTGCGTAGATGTAACGACCAAGGCGAGTATGGTGCAACATATACCATGCCGCAGCAAAAACGATGATCATTAACCAGACTGGGGTAGGAATACCAAATGGGCGGCCAATACCAAACCAACCAAATAAGTCTGCGTTATCACTAAATCCTGTATTGATAGGGCTGCCGTCTGTGTAAACTCGTGTCACACCGCGCAGCAGTAGCATCATGACTAAAGTCGCAATGAAAGCTTGGACTTTTCCTTTTGCAACAATCACTCCTGTACATGCACCGATAGCGGCACCGAGTGCTAGTGCTCCCGCAACAGCCACTAATGCGTTAACTTCAGCCCCGACCATTGAGGCTGCAACTGCTCCCGTTAAGGCTAATAAGGACCCAACAGAGAGGTCAATTCCAGACGTTAAGATAACTAATGTCATTCCAACGGCCATAATGGCATTAACGGAGGTTTGTTGTAGGATATTGAATAGGTTATTAACCGTAAAAAAATTCGGGCTTAATGTTGATACGATGGCAATCAAAACTAATAGTGCGATTAATGATTTTTGCTCCATCAGCCATGCTTTGCTGAACCAACGTTTTGATGATGCGGTAGTTGAACTCATACTGATAACTCCTGAACTGAGCCATAATTTTTACCCACGGCGGCTGCCATTAAGGCTTCCTGCGTCGCGTCTTTGGCTGAAAATTCACCACTGATATGACCTTCGTGCATCACCAAAATGCGGTCACTCATTCCTATTACTTCAGGCATTTCTGAAGAAACTAAAATGATACTCAGCCCTTCTTTTTTAAATTGGTTAATTAATTGATAGATTTCTTTTTTAGCACCAACGTCTACACCGCGAGTTGGTTCATCAAGGATCAGTACTTTTGGTCTTGTCATCAAGCCGCGCGCAATGGCCACTTTTTGCTGATTACCACCTGAAAGATTGCCAATTATTTGGTCCATTGACGGGGTTTTAATATTGAATAACCGAATGAAATCGCTAACGGTTTGCTGTTCTTCCCCATGCTTAAGGCTTCCTCCCGCACGACTGAAATAACGTAATGCTGTCAATGACATATTTTCTTTCACTGACATACCTAATACTAATCCATCACGTTTACGGTCTTCTGAAATATAAACAATGCCATTATTCAGCCCGTCTTGTGGTGTTTTCAGTGTTACGAGTTTGCCTTCCAGTTTTATCGTGCCCGATTTTTTTGTCGCCGCGCCGTAGATGATTTTCATCAACTCTGTACGCCCCGCGCCCATCAAACCCGATACACCTAAAATTTCCCCGCTCCTCAGGGTAAAGTTGGCATTTGTTACACCAGGCCCAGATACGCCTTCAAGTTGCAGCCTAATATTTCCGGTTTCTACCTCAACTCTTGGATACTGGTCTTCAAGTTTACGACCAACCATCATTTCAATGAGTTTTTCTTCTTCTAATTCACTCACGGGTTTCTCACCAATAAACTGGCCATCGCGAAACACCGTTACATCGTCGCAAATTTCAAAAATTTCTTTTAAACGATGGGAAATATAAACAATACCGCAGCCTTGAGCTTTTAAGTCTTCGATAACTCTAAATAAGGATTCTGTTTCTGTGTCGGTTAGCGCATCTGTGGGTTCATCCATAATAATGACTTGTGATTGAAAGCTCAGGACTTTAGCGATTTCCACCATTTGTTGTTCGCCGATAGAAAGCTCCGCAATAGTTTGATGGCTATCATAATCAAGGTTAAGCCGTTTAAGCAGTTTGTCAGACTCACTGAACATTTTTTTCCAGTCAATTTTGCCAAACGCATTAACATACTCTCGACCAAGAAAAATATTCTCTGCGATGGTTAATTCAGGTATTAAATTAAGTTCTTGGTGGATAATCCCTATTCCTGCTTCTTGGGAGCTTTTAGGGCCATTGAATGCGACTTCTTTACCTAAATAGCGGATTTGACCAGCATCTTTTTTATAAATACCCGTCAGCACTTTCATCATGGTTGATTTGCCAGCCCCATTTTCCCCCACCAGCGCCATGACTTTTCCTGGGTAGACATTTAATGTCGCACCACTGAGGGCCTTTACCCCTGGAAATGATTTATCGATCCCGATAAGTTCTAATAAAGGTTGCATAATCACCTCAGAAAGTCACACCAGAACAAAGAATAATGTTAGCGAACGGTGAACATTCTCCGGTACGGATCACCGCTTTACTGTCATGAGTCAGCTGTTTAAAACGTTCATGGCTGCAATAAATAATTTCAATCGTATTATTTTGGGTGACTTCTAACTGTTGTAAGTGAGCTAAAATAGCGTCTTCCATTTGTGGGTTAATGGTACTGATTTCCTCAGCTAGAATGGCTTTTTCGACTTGCATCTCTTGAGTAATGACACTTAAAACTGACATGAAATCGGGTAAGCCTTGAGTAATGGCTAAATCAATACGCTCCGTTCCTTGAGAAATAGGCAAACCTGCATCAGCAAGCGTTATTTGGTCCGTATGACCTAACTTGGCAATTACAGAGGTAACGTTGGCATTAAGTAAAACACCCTTTTTCATTTTTCACCGCCATTCTAGTAAGCGAAACGTTTCGCTCATGTAATCATAGTAAAGATAAGTCACAACTCAATATTGATGGTTGATATTTGTGATCAATATCGAAACGTTTCGTTCGCATTAGAAATACTTAAAAACAATAACTTATTGAATCACTTGTAGCTGAATCGTTTTTTCTTATTTATTGGGGCATGTCAAAGAAAAATGGAAAAATAGGTCGCAGTATGTAATAAAAGAAATTGATAGTTTTGATATCAACACCTCTATTAATAAAAGGAATGAATAATGCAGCTTGCTGAACGAATTGCCCAACTAAGCAATTACCTTGAAAGCGGTTTATATGAACGCCAGCAGGCTATTCGTTTGTGCTTATTAGCCACATTAAGCGGCGAAAGCGTATTTCTATTAGGCCCTCCGGGTATTGCCAAAAGCTTAATTGCACGAAGAATGAAATATGCTTTTCGTCATGCGAATGCTTTTGAGTACTTAATGACACGATTTTCAACACCCGAAGAAATCTTTGGCCCTCTTTCAATACAAGCGTTAAAAGATGAAGGGCGATATGAACGTTTAACTAAAGGTTATTTACCTGACGCTGAAGTCGTATTCCTTGATGAGATATGGAAAGCAGGCCCTGCCATCTTAAATACTTTATTAACCGCGGTAAATGAGCGCAAGTTCCGTAATGGTGATGAAGAAAAATCTATCCCGATGCGGTTATTAGTAACGGCATCCAATGAATTGCCTGATGCAGATAATAGCCTTGAAGCGCTATTCGACAGAATGCTAGTACGTATTTGGCTGGATAAAGTGCAAGAAAAACAAAATTTTCGCGCACTATTAACAGGAAAATCATCACTGAATGAATCTCAAATGCCGGAACATTTAAAAATCAGCGATGAAGAATACCAACAGTGGCAACAAGAAATACCCAAAATTACGCTACCCGATCACTGTTTTGAATTAATTTACCAATTACGTCAGCAACTAGATGCAACAGACAAACGGGTTTATGTTTCAGATAGGCGCTGGAAGAAAGCGGTTTATTTATTACAAGCAAGTGCTTTCTTTAATGGTCGTAATAGTGTATCTCCTCTAGATCTTGTGTTATTAAAAGATTGCCTCTGGCATGACATGCAATCTATGAATGCGTTACCACAACTATTACAGTCATTATTACAAGAAGATGGCTGGCAGCAGCGAAAGTTGACTCGAGAAATAGAGCAGACTTATCAGCAATGGATGTCATCGACCCAAGACCAAAACAACCAAGATGCATTTAAAGTCAATAAAAACAATGCGATGTTTGCTCGTAAAGCGTCATATGTATTGCCCGAAAATATCAGTGATGGTCGAATTACCCTATTTTTACATCGTCCACTGCAACTACATAATATGAAAGTGACTTTTGTAACTACTGATAAAAAATCCCTGATAACGTTTTTAAATAAAGGAACGACACTATCCGCTCACCTAAATGGGATTGGTTTTGCACAAGACATTGCCGCTGAGGTGAATAATTTAAACCAGATACAGTTATTAGATATAAGTCATCAATCATCTACTTTATATATTCAAGATAAAGCCTCATCACTCACGCCAAATACAAATAATCAAGAATGGCTAGACAAGCTAGATAAAATTCAAGGAGAAATTCAAGCCGCACGCTATCAGTTTGAAAAACAACAGCCCAACTTATTTATTGAATCACACTGGCTTGCAGATATTGAACAAAGCTTCATGAAACTCACAGAGAAACTAAACCAATTACGTAACCAAATCACGGGTAAAGTGGCTGAATAACGATGATAAGTTTAGCCACACTAGAAATGCTGCTTTCGGTTAATGAAGGTCAATTAATCGAGGAGATAATTATCTCTTTGTTAGCAACCCCTCAATTGGCGGTCTTTTTTGAAAAACACCCTAGATTAAAAAAAGCGTTACTAAAAGATTTATCCGGTTGGAAAAAAGATCTCAAACAGCGTATGCAAGATGCGCTTGTTCCTGCTCAACTTTCAGAAGAGTTTGAACTTTATCGTCAATCTCTTGGCATATCGACAGATGCCTTTTTTATCCAATTACCAAGTGTCATAGCAAAACTTCACCAACTGGATTCTCCTTTTTACCGTGAAGCACATCAGTTACAGAGCGGGAAAATAGAAAATCGCAGTGCAAGGCAATCACTGTTTGTACAAAAATGGCGAGTCAGTTTAATTTTACAAGTGACGACTCTACATAAAGAAATGTTAGAACAAGAAAAAGAACAATTGCTGGCGGAACTACAGCGCCGATTAGCACTAAGTGGCAATTTAGAGGATATCTTAGGTGAAAATGAACGTGCTGCAGGCCGGTTGTGGGATTTAACCAAAGGTGTGAACATGACTTCCGCTTATAATGACCAATTATTAAGCCGATACAGTGAATTTTTACGTCAGCAGCCTGAATTAGAAAAAATAGCACAATTATTAGGCCGTAGCCAAACTGCACAAGCAATCCCTGATGATAGCGTGGTGCTAGAACCGATGACTATCATGGAAAAAGTGCCTGAAACTGTTCCTGAGCAAGTTAATGGCTTAAATCAAAGTGACGATATTTTACGGTTATTACCTGCAGAACTCGCTATGTTAGGTCTTGAAGATATTGAATTTGAGTTCTATCGAAAATTACTTGAAAAACAGCTTCTAACTTATCGATTACAAGGAGATAGCTGGCAAGAAAGGAAAGTTCTTCGCCCAATAACACATCACCATGATGAAGAACAACCGAGAGGTCCATTTGTTGTATGTATTGATACTTCCGGTTCGATGGGCGGTTTAAATGAACGCTGTGCAAAGGCTTTTTGCCTCGCATTAATGAAAATTGCGCTGGCGGATAACCGCTCATGTCATGTGATGTTATTTTCCACAGAAATTGTGCATTACGATTTACTTTCTATTGATGGCCTAGAGCAATGTATTCGATTTTTACATCAAACATTTAAAGGTGGGACTGATCTTGCGGCTTGTTTGCAAGAAACAGCAGTAAAATTGGAATCAAAGCAGTGGATAGATGCAGATGCCGTAGTGATTTCTGATTTTGTTGCTCAGCGTTTACCTGATGAGTTGATTCAAAAAATAAAAGCCATGCAGAAGAAAGGTAAATACCGCTTCCATGCGGTATCTGTATCAAATTATGGGAAACCCAGCATCATGAAAATCTTTGACCATATTTGGCGTTTTGATACTGGGTTAAAAAGCAGGTTGTTACGCCGATTTAGTCGCTAATTACAGCATACCTTCAACGGATTCTTGCATTTCAGCACCCCATACACCACATTGCACTTGGCCAATGTGTTGGCGTTGGAGAAGTAGCATAACTAAGCGTGATTGGCCAATACCACCACCGATAGTTTGCGGCATTTCACCTTTCACTAATGCTTGGTGCCACTCTAATTCCATACGTTTTTCATCGTCAGTTAACTTTAATTGACGGGTCAAACACTCAGGACTTACGCGAATTCCCATTGAAGAAAGCTCAAATGCGTCCTGTAAAACAGGGTTCCACACAATGATGTCGCCGTTCAAACCACAAAAACCGTCTTCATTTTTTGTTGTCCAATCGTCGTAGTCTGGCGCACGAACATCATGTGATTCACCACTAGATAGCTTACCACCGATACCAATTAAGAATACTGCACCTAATTCTTTCGCGATTGCGCGTTCACGCCCTTTCGCATCTAAATCAGGATAGCGCTGTAACAATTCTTCACTGTGAATAAAGTGGATTTGGTCTGGCAGGAACGGTGCCAACCCAAACTCTTTACTTACGGCAGCTTCTGTTTCTTTTATTGCCTTATAGATTTTACCCACTGTCTGCTTCAGATAAGGAAGTGTACGTTCCTCATCTGCCATCACTTTTTCCCAATCCCACTGATCAACATAGACGGAGTGGATTGGGGTTAAGCGATCCTCGTCCGGACGCAACGCTTTCATATGCGTGTATAGACCTTGGCCTTTACTAAAACCGAAACGTCCTAATGTTTTACGTTTCCATTTAGCCAAAGAATGAACCACTTCAAAGGTTGCACCTGGAATTGATTTCACTTTTACTTGAACGGCTTTTTCACTGCCCGATAAGTTGTCTTGAGTACCATCCCCTAAACGGCTTAGGATTGGTCCTTGAACTTCAATTAACCCTAATTCTTTTTCAAGTAAACGTGAGAAATACGATTTCACAAAACTAATTTGTTGCTGATGTTCGATAAATGACTTGTCCATAATTTATTCCCATAATTTGTTAGCTGTGTTAGCTGATGTATAGATTAAGCAACAAAATGAGGTATAAATTCAATATCCATCATTAAAAAAAGCCTTTACTGTTTATTTTAAATAAAAAAACAGGTATAAAAATGAAGAATCGTTAAAATAGAGGTGAAATAATGCCGGAAAATTATCAAATCGATAATCTCGATCGTGACATACTTCACGAATTAATGGGAAATGCGCGCATACCGTATGCTGAATTAGCAAAAAAATTCGCAGTTAGCCCCGGAACAATTCATGTCCGAGTCGAAAAAATGAAGCAAGCAGGAATTATTAAAGGCACACGTATTGATATAAACCCAAAACAATTAGGGTTCGATGTTTGTTGCTTTATTGGCATTATTTTAAAAAGTGCAAAAGATTACCCAACCGCACTAAAAAAATTAGATGCCTTAGAAGAAGTTGTCGAGGTGTACTACACAACAGGGCAATACAGCATTTTTATTAAAGTCATGTGCCGTTCTATCGATTCTTTACAAGACGTACTTATCAACAAAATTCAGACCATTGATGAGATACAATCCACAGAAACACTGATCTCCTTACAAAACCCGATCTTACGAACAATCAACCCGTAGAAAAAAAATGATATAACCACATTATCCACAGGTAGATCCCAGCTCATTCACAGCGTACAATAGCGCCCTATTATTGTGAAAGAGAATCACCATGACAAAAGTAACCTTAATAAGTGGCAGTACAATGGGCAGTGCGGAGTATGTTGCCGAGCACATGGCTGAGATTTTAGAAGAACTCGGTCATGAAACTGAAATTCAACATGGCCCAGAGCTTGATGACTTAACACTTGAAGGCATATGGCTGGTGGTGAGCTCAACACATGGTGCAGGTGATCTGCCTGAAAATATTCAACCTCTTTTTGATTCAATAGAAGAAAGCGCTCCTGATCTAAGCGAAGTCCAATTTGGCTCTGTTGGGATCGGTAGCTCTGAATATGACACTTTCTGTGGTGCTATCCACAAAATAGATGCGTTATTAATCAAGCAAGGGGCTAAAAGGATCGGTGAATGTTTGGAAATTGATGTCCAACAACACGAAATACCGGAAGATCCCGCAGGAGAATGGGTTAAAATTTGGGCAAACGAACTCTAATCTGATTAAAAAACCAGCAATCAACTGTGGATAACTCAGGGAAGATCCCGGTATTAACCCGTAGTTATCCAGAGTATAAGTTTTTAGGCTCCCAAGGCCTGTGTATAAGTACCCATTTTGATCCCAGCTTATACGCAAATGGATCACGGATCATTCACAGTATATGATCCTTTACAGTTTTATGATCTTTAAAGTGAAAATCCACTTATCCACAGAAACCGGTGATCCTAATAAAAGATCTAATAAAGAGATCTTTAAATAAAAAGATCTTTATATTATATAAGGGGGAAACCTAAAGCTTGGTCTCTTCCTCAAACTTGAGTAGAATTCTCTCCTCAAATGCACAATCCGCATTTTCTAACGTTTAAGGTCCACACATGTTTTATCCAGAGCAATTTGACGTCATCGTAATTGGTGGTGGTCATGCCGGTACTGAAGCAGCAATGGCAGCTGCACGTATGGGGCGTCAAACCCTATTACTGACTCACAATATTGATACATTGGGCCAGATGTCTTGCAACCCAGCCATCGGTGGGATCGGTAAGGGACATCTGGTTAGAGAAATTGATGCCCTAGGTGGTCTAATGGCCATCGCTACAGACAAAGCGGGTATTCAATTTAGAACATTAAATGCCAGCAAAGGGCCAGCTGTTCGTGCAACCCGAGCGCAAGCTGACCGTGTTCTGTATCGCCAAGCTGTCAGAATGGCTTTAGAAAATCAGCCTAATTTAATGATTTTCCAACAACCCGTAGAAGACTTGCTTGTTGAAAACAATCGAGTTACAGGGGCAATTACCCGTATGGGCTTAAAATTTAAAGCCAAAGCCGTGGTATTAACCGTTGGTACTTTCCTTGATGGCAAAATTCATATTGGTTTAGAAAATTACAGTGGCGGTCGTGCAGGGGATCCCCCTTCAATTTCACTTTCTCAACGTTTGAGAGAATTGCCTTTACGTGTTAATCGTTTAAAAACAGGAACGCCACCACGTATTGATGCAAGAACTATTGATTTCAGTCAGTTAGCTCAACAGCTAGGTGATGACCCAATGCCCGTTTTTTCATTCTTAGGTTCACAAGATCAACATCCACAACAGATGCCTTGTCATATCACCTATACCAATGAAAAAACCCATGATGTGATCAGAAATAACCTAGATCGTAGCCCTATGTATGCAGGGGTTATTGAAGGGATCGGCCCACGTTATTGCCCTTCGATCGAAGATAAAGTCATGCGTTTTGCAGATAAAGACTCACATCAGATCTTTTTAGAGCCAGAAGGCTTAACGAGCAATGAAATTTATCCTAACGGGATATCCACCAGCTTACCATTTGATGTTCAAATGCAAATTGTTCATTCCATGAAAGGAATGGAAAATGCACGGATCATTCGTCCTGGTTATGCTATCGAGTATGATTTCTTTGACCCTAGAGATCTAAAACAAACGCTTGAGAGTAAATTTATTGAAGGTTTATTCTTTGCTGGCCAAATTAACGGCACAACAGGTTATGAAGAAGCCGGAGCTCAAGGGCTATTAGCGGGCCTTAATGCTGCACAACATGCCTTTGGTTTAGACGGTTGGTTCCCTCGTCGTGACCAAGCTTATATCGGTGTTCTCGTTGACGACCTTTGTACTTTAGGGACAAAAGAACCTTACCGTATGTTTACTTCACGTGCGGAATACCGTTTGATGCTTCGTGAAGACAATGCCGATTTGCGACTCACTGAAAAAGGCCGAGAGTTAGGCTTAGTTGATGACGTACGTTGGGCTCACTTTAATAAAAAAGTTGAACTGATTGAAAAAGAACGTCAACGCTTAAAAGATATTTGGGTTCATCCTAAATCAGATAACCATACTGAGATAGATGGAATTTTAACCGTTCCATTATCGAAAGAAGCAAATGGGGAAGATTTACTGCGTCGTCCAGAAATGACGTATCAAATGCTAACCTCGCTTAACCTGTTTGCCCCAGGTATTGACGATCCTCAAGCTGCGGATCAAGTGGAAATCCAAGTTAAATACGAAGGTTATATCGCTCGCCAAAAAGAAGAAATCGAAAGACAACTACGTAATGAAAATACCTTGTTGCCTGTTGACCTCGATTACAAACAAGTAAAAGGGTTGTCGAACGAAGTGATGGCGAAACTGAACGACCATAAACCGACATCTATTGGTCAAGCATCACGAATTTCAGGGATTACGCCTGCAGCAATCTCTATCTTACTTGTTTGGCTGAAAAAACAAGGCATGCTACGCCGGAGTGCTTAACATGGATTTATTATCGAAACTTAATCAATTGTTAGCAAAAACCGATATTGACTTAACGGAAAAGCAAAAACAGCAGTTAGTTGACTATGTTGGGTTATTAGCTAAATGGAACAAAGCCTATAACCTGACTTCAGTACGTGACCCACAACAGATGTTGATCCGTCATATCATGGACAGCATAGTGGTGAACGGTCAACTCAACGGAACAAAATTTATTGATGTAGGAACGGGGCCAGGCTTACCTGGCGTTCCTTTAGCTATTGTTCGGCCTGATTCCCATTTTGTTTTATTGGACAGCTTAGGGAAGCGGATACGCTTTTTAAAACAGGTTCAACATGAACTAGGGCTAACGAATATCGAACCTGTTCAATCGCGTGTTGAAGAGTACCCAATTGAAAATGGTTTTGATGGGGTGATTAGCCGCGCATTTGCTTCACTGAACGATATGCTGAGTTGGTGCCATCATTTACCTTCATCTGGCGGTCGTTTTTATGCACTTAAAGGTGTCATTCGTGATGATGAAATGGCGCTACCAGAAGGTTTTGTGATTGAATCTATCACAGAGCTTGAAGTGCCTGAACTTGATGAACAGCGGCATTTGGTTAAAGTTTCTATAAAATAAAGTTGCTTTCTGTCAAAATATTTTGTCTTTTAGAGCGATAGTCGGTGTGTTACAAAGCACCGGCTATTCTTGTTTTTAGCTAGAGAGTAAATATTTATATTTCACGTGTTATTTACATAGAAATAACGAATAAGTTTCAAAAATAAGGTGTTGAAAGAAAAAATATAGGGAAATTGGCAATTTTGACTTAATCGATTTAGCTAGATAAATAGTTAATAGTGAAATATTTGATTTATCACTTTTAAATTTAACTTAAAAATCTACTTCTTTAATTGTTTGATTTACAGATTAAATCTATTTTTTGTTGTCAGTAAAGTTGAAAGAATAAATAAAGAGAATAAAGCTAAATGTGATATTTATCACATTAATGTGAATATATGCAGCAATTCATTAACTATTTATTAATTATTACAGCGACAATTCTGCGCCAACTCGAAAAAATTAAATATTTATTCACCTTTTCGCTACTTACTGATTGAATTCATTTCGCCTGCCCGTATAATTTGCACGTTTTTGTCTCTTGACACATTTACGCAAAGGCAGTTTTATACAACACTTAGCGTTTCTGAGGCTGAGAAGAGCTGGGAGTAAACAAAAAGTTATGTCTGTATCCCTTTATGACAACAAACACGCTGCAAAGCAGTTGTCTGTTCAGTTTATAACTTTAGTGATCCTCAGTGGGGCTTTCTGTGCAAATAGTATAGAATGGGGGGCCTCTGCTCTTGCTGGTGGGTTAGCATGCTGGTTACCAAATATCGTATTTATGCTGCTAGCACAATTTCAGAAAGCAAAAGGAGAGGATGAACCTGTCCGCATTGCCTGGTTCTTAGCATTAGGAGCAGGGCTAAAGGTTGTTACAACTATCGCTGTCTTAGTTGTTGCTTTCGGTGTGTTCAAAGCGTCATTAACACCACTGGGTTTGACCTATTTAGCGGTGCTAATTGTTCAGATTGTTGCACCAGCCGTTTTTAAACGGTAAGTATTTTTAAACTACAAAAGGGTAAGAGGCATCATGTCTGCATCAGGAGAAGTGATGACTACAGAGGATTACATAGGCCACCATCTGAGAAACCTTCAGTTGGACCTGAGTACCTTTAAGTTGGTCGATCCCCACGCTAGTCCAACATTTTGGACGTTGAACATTGACTCGCTTTTTTTCTCGGTAGTTCTCGGGGCTCTGTTCCTGTGGCTATTTAGAAGAGTTGCAGTTAATGCGACTAGTGGCGTACCCGGTAAGTTACAGACTGCAATAGAACTGATCATTGGTTTCGTTGATAACTCAGTCCGTGATATGTATCACGGCAAGAGCAAAGTTATTGCTCCTTTAGCATTAACGGTGTTCGTCTGGGTATTCTTAATGAACCTAATGGATTTACTCCCAATTGATTTCCTTCCGTATATTGCTGAGCATTATCTCGGGTTACCTGCATTACGTGCAGTGCCAACCGCAGATGTTAGTGTCACATTATCGATGGCTATTGGTGTGTTTATCCTAATCCTCTTCTACAGCATCAAAATGAAAGGAATTGGCGGATTTACAAAAGAGCTCACAATGCAGCCTTTTAACCATCCTGTCTTCATTCCAGTCAACTTGATTCTTGAAGGGGTAAGCCTGCTGTCAAAACCTGTATCACTCGGTCTGCGACTGTTTGGTAACATGTATGCAGGTGAATTGATCTTTATTCTTATCGCGGCTCTGCTACCGTGGTGGTCACAGTGGTTGTTAAGCCTACCTTGGGCTATCTTCCACATACTGATTATTACGCTACAAGCTTTTATTTTTATGGTTCTGACGGTTGTCTATCTGTCGATGGCATCTGAAGAACACTAATTTAATTTTATCAATAATTGTATTAACTGAAACAAACTGGAGACTGTCATGGAAAACCTGAGTATGGATCTGCTGTACATGGCTGCCGCTGTGATGATGGGCTTAGCGGCGATCGGTGCTGCGATCGGTATCGGCATCCTAGGTGGTAAATTTTTAGAAGGTGCTGCTCGTCAGCCAGATTTAATTCCTCTGCTGCGTACACAGTTCTTTATCGTAATGGGTCTGGTCGATGCTATTCCGATGATTGCTGTTGGTCTGGGCTTGTATGTAATGTTCGCTGTTGCCTAATTAACGTTACGGAACACTGTAAGAACATTAATTCACTAATGAATATGAGGTATTGTCTGTGAATCTAAATGCAACAATCCTCGGCCAGGCTATCGCGTTTGTCCTGTTTGTTTGGTTCTGTATGAAGTATGTATGGCCACCGATTATGGCGGCCATTGAAAAGCGTCAGAAAGAAATTGCTGACGGTTTATCTTCCGCAGAACGTGCTAAAAAGAACCTGGAACTGGCGCAAACCGACGCAACCGACCGACTGAAAAAAGCGAAAGCTGAAGCTCAAGTCATCATTGAACAAGCGAATAAACAACGCGTTCAAATGATTGATGAAGCAAAAGCAGAAGCGGAAGCAGAACGTGCAAAAATCGTCGCACAAGCGCAAGCTGAAATTGATGCTGAGCGTAAACGTGCACGTGAAGAGTTACGTAAACAGGTTGCGATGCTTGCTATCGCAGGTGCCGAGAAGATCATCGAACGTTCCGTGGATGAAGCTGCTAACAGCGACATCGTTGATAAACTAGTCGCTGAACTGTAAGGAGGGAGGGGCATGTCTGAAATTGCTACTGTAGCTCGCCCCTACGCCAAAGCAGCTTTTGACTTTGCTGTGGAAAACCAAGCTGTTGCTAAATGGCAGGAAATGCTAGCCTTCACCGCTGAGGTGACGCGCAATGAACAGGTTGGGGAGCTGCTTTCTGGTTCTATTGCACCAGAAACATTAGCTAAAACGTTTATCTCTGTTTGTGGAGATGAAATTGACGAGCATGTTCAGAATCTGATTCGTGTTATGGCAGATAACGGGCGTTTAACGACGCTGCCAGAAGTGTTGACGCAGTTTATCCAATTGCGCGATTCTCTGGAATCAACCATTGAAGTTGATGTGATTTCTGCTAACGAACTGAGTGAACAGCAGTCAGCTAAAATTTCTGCAGCGATGGAAAAACGTCTGTCACGCAAAGTTAAGCTGAATTGCAAAATTGATAAGTCTGTTATTGCTGGAGTGATCATTCGTGCTGGAGACCTCGTTATTGACGGGAGTATCCGCGGTCGCTTAGAGCGTTTAACTGACGTCTTGCAGTCTTAAGGGGACTGGAGCATATGCAACTGAATTCCACCGAAATCAGCGAACTGATCAAACAGCGTATTGCTCAGTTCGATGTTGTGAGTGAAGCTCACAATGAAGGTACGATTGTATCCGTTAATGACGGTATTATTCGTATTCACGGTTTAGCCGAAGTCATGCAGGGTGAAATGATCGCGCTGCCTGGCAACCGTTACGCTATCGCACTGAACTTAGAGCGTGACTCTGTTGGTGCGGTCGTTATGGGTCCTTATGCCGACTTGGCAGAAGGCATGAAAGTTAAATGTACTGGTCGTATTCTTGAAGTTCCAGTAGGCCGTGGCCTGCTAGGACGTGTTGTGAATACACTGGGTCAACCAATTGATGGTAAAGGTCCTGTTGATAACGATGGCTTCTCTCCTGTAGAAGTTATTGCGCCAGGTGTTATCGACCGTCAATCCGTTGATCAACCAGTTCAAACTGGTTATAAATCAGTCGATGCCATGATCCCAATCGGTCGTGGTCAGCGTGAGCTTGTTATCGGTGACCGTCAAACAGGTAAAACTGCTTTGGCTATCGATGCAATCATCAACCAACGCGACTCAGGCATCAAATGTGTGTACGTGGCTATCGGCCAGAAAGCGTCTACCGTTTCTAACGTAGTTCGTAAATTGGAAGAACACGGCGCACTGCAAAACACTATTGTTGTTGTTGCTACAGCATCTGAATCAGCTGCTCTGCAATACTTAGCGCCATATGCTGGTTGCGCGATGGGTGAATATTTCCGTGACCGCGGTGAAGATGCACTGATCGTATACGATGACCTGTCTAAACAGGCTGTTGCATACCGTCAAATCTCACTGTTGCTGCGTCGTCCACCAGGACGTGAAGCTTACCCAGGTGACGTTTTCTATCTGCACTCACGTTTACTTGAGCGTGCTGCTCGCGTTAACGCTGAATACGTAGAAAACTTTACTAAAGGCGAAGTTAAAGGCAAAACAGGTTCATTGACAGCTCTGCCTATCATTGAAACCCAAGCTGGTGACGTTTCTGCATTCGTACCAACAAACGTAATTTCGATTACAGATGGTCAGATCTTCCTGGAATCTAACCTGTTTAACTCTGGTATTCGTCCAGCGGTTAACCCAGGTATTTCAGTATCTCGTGTTGGTGGTGCTGCTCAGACTAAAATTATCAAGAAACTGTCTGGTGGTATCCGTACCGCACTTGCTCAGTATCGTGAACTGGCAGCGTTTGCTCAGTTTGCTTCCGACCTCGATGACGCGACTCGTAAACAGTTAAGTCATGGTCAGAAAGTAACTGAACTGCTGAAACAGAAACAGTACGCACCAATGTCAGTAGCAGAGCAGGCACTGTCTCTGTTCGCGGCAGAACGTGGGTTCTTGGATGATGTTGAGTTAGCGAAAATTGGTGCGTTTGAAGCTGCTTTAGTTTCTTTTGCACAGCGCGAGCATGCTGACCTTATGAACGAAATTGGCCCGGCTGGTAGCTATAACGATGATATCGAAGGCAAGTTGAAAAAACTGCTCGAATCATTTAAAGCAACTCAGTCCTGGTAATACTATTCGGCCCAGTTCCTAGGGCCGTCTGGTTAATAAGGAGAAGCAGAAATGGCCGGCGCAAAAGAGATACGTTCCAAGATCGGAAGTGTACAAAATACACAAAAGATCACTAAAGCGATGGAAATGGTCGCTGCGTCCAAAATGCGTAAAACGCAGGAACGCATGGCGGCCAGCCGTCCTTATGCAGAAACCATGCGCAGTGTGATTGGTCACCTAGCGTTAGGTAATCTGGAATATAAACATCCATATCTCGAAGAGCGTGAAGTTAAGCGTGTCGGGTATCTGGTTGTTTCAACAGACCGCGGTCTGTGTGGTGGCTTGAACATTAACCTGTTCAAAAAACTATTAGCAGATATGAAGTCATGGTCTGAGAAAAACGTTCAGGTTGATTTGGCTTTAATCGGTTCTAAAGCGGTATCATTCTTCGGTTCTGTGGGCGGCAATGTCGTGACTCAAGTTACCGGAATGGGGGATAACCCAACGCTTTCGGACTTGATTGGTCCAGTTAACACAATGCTACAAGCCTATGATGAAGGGCGTTTGGATAAACTGTATGTGGTGACGAATAAGTTCATCAATACAATGTCTCAGGAGCCAACTATTCTTCAATTGTTACCATTGCCTGCAAGCGATGATGAAACACTGAAGAAGAAGTCTTGGGATTACATTTACGAACCCGATCCTAAGGCGTTGCTGGATACCCTGCTACGTCGTTATATCGAGTCGCAGGTTTATCAGGGCGTCGTTGAAAACCTGGCTAGTGAGCAGGCCGCACGAATGGTAGCGATGAAAGCCGCTACTGATAATGGTGGAAACCTGATCAAAGAGTTGCAGTTGGTTTACAACAAAGCTCGTCAGGCCAGCATTACTCAGGAGCTTACCGAAATTGTTTCGGGTGCTTCCGCGGTTTAACAGCTAGGTTTACGAATTACGTAGAGGATTCAAGATGGCTACTGGAAAGATTATCCAGGTAATCGGCGCCGTTGTGGACGTCGAGTTCCCTCAAGATGACGTACCAAAAGTGTACGACGCTCTTGAGGTTGTTAACGGTAAAGAAAAACTGGTGCTGGAAGTTCAGCAACAGTTAGGCGGTGGTGTTGTCCGTTGTATCGCAATGGGTACATCAGATGGCCTGAGCCGTGGTTTAGAAGTTGTAAACTTAGAGCACCCAATTGAAGTACCAGTAGGTAAAGCAACTTTAGGACGTATCATGAACGTTCTGGGTCAACCTATTGATATGAAAGGTGATATCGGCGAAGAAGAGCGCTGGTCAATTCACCGTGCTGCACCTAGCTATGAAGAATTAGCTAACTCAACAGAACTGCTGGAAACCGGTATCAAAGTAATGGACTTAATCTGTCCATTCGCTAAAGGTGGTAAAGTTGGTCTGTTCGGCGGTGCGGGTGTTGGTAAAACAGTAAACATGATGGAACTGATCCGTAACATCGCGATTGAGCACTCAGGTTACTCAGTATTCGCAGGTGTTGGTGAGCGTACTCGTGAAGGGAACGACTTCTATCATGAAATGACCGACTCAAACGTTCTGGATAAAGTATCACTGGTTTATGGCCAGATGAATGAGCCACCAGGAAACCGTCTACGCGTTGCGTTGACTGGTCTGACTATGGCTGAAAAATTCCGTGACGAAGGTCGTGACGTACTGCTGTTCGTTGACAACATCTATCGTTATACACTGGCAGGTACTGAAGTATCAGCACTGTTAGGTCGTATGCCTTCAGCGGTAGGTTATCAGCCAACGCTGGCGGAAGAGATGGGTGTTCTGCAAGAACGTATTACCTCAACTCAAACGGGTTCTATCACTTCCGTTCAAGCGGTTTACGTTCCTGCGGATGACTTAACTGACCCATCACCAGCAACTACCTTTGCTCACTTAGACGCGACAGTTGTTCTGAGCCGTCAAATCGCATCACTGGGTATTTACCCTGCGGTTGACCCTCTGGATTCTACTAGCCGTCAGCTTGACCCACTGGTTGTTGGTCAAGAGCACTATGATGTTGCTCGTGGCGTTCAGTCTATTCTGCAACGTTACCAAGAACTGAAAGATATCATTGCAATTCTGGGTATGGATGAACTGTCTGAAGAAGACAAACTGGTTGTTGCTCGTGCTCGTAAGATCCAGCGCTTCCTGTCTCAACCATTCTTCGTTGCTGAAGTATTTACCGGTTCACCAGGTAAGTTCGTTTCTCTGAAAGACACTATCCGTGGCTTCAGTGGGATCCTGAACGGTGATTACGACCACCTGCCAGAACAAGCGTTCTATATGGTTGGTACCATTGAAGAAGCTGTGGAAAAAGCGAAAAAGCTTTAATCCAGCTGACAGGAGGTTGATATGGTAGCTGCAATGACATACCACCTGACTGTAGTGAGTGCTGAAAAACAAATGTTTGAAGGCATGGTACAGAAAATTCAGGTGACAGGTAGTGAAGGTGAGCTGGGGATTTACCCGCAGCATACCCCGCTGCTGACTGCCATAAAACCGGGCATGGTACGTATTACCAAACAGTTTGGTGAAGAAGAGCTAATTTACCTCTCCGGCGGTATTTTAGAAGTACAACCAAATGGTGTTATCGTACTCGCTGATACAGCGATCCGTGGTAAAGATTTAGACGAAGCTCGTGCAGTGGAGTCTAAACGCAAAGCGGAAGAACACGTCCGTAAAGCTCACGGCGATGTTGATTATGCTCAGGCATCAGCAGAACTTGCAAAAGCAATAGCGAAACTTCGAGTCATCGAGTTAACTAAAAAGCTAATGTAATGATAGCGGTATAGTAAAAAAAGCCAGTTGGTTAAGTCTAACTGGCTTTTTTATTTGAGCGAAATATGTAGTAATTTATAAAGGAAATAGGTTTACTTTCATCCCTAAGTTGGAGTTTCAGGAAAAATGACTGTGCAAAGAAAAAGTGTCGTGATTTTAGCTGCCGGTAAAGGCACACGGATGTATTCAGAGCTACCTAAAGTTTTGCATTTGCTTGCAGGCAAACCAATGGTTCAGCATGTTATAGATACAGCAAAATCCATTGGTGCATCAGATATTCATCTGGTATACGGACATGGCGGTGATTTACTGAAAGAAAAACTAGGTGAGCAAAACCTCAATTGGGTATTGCAGGCCGAACAGCTCGGCACTGGCCATGCGATGCAACAAGCCGCGCCAAGCTTTCAAGACGATGAAAATATTGTCATGTTATATGGCGATGTACCATTAATTGCTAAAGATACCTTAGATCGCTTAATTGAAGTGAAGCCAGAAGGTGGTATTGGCTTGCTGACGGTTATTTTAGATAACCCAACAGGGTATGGCCGTATCATTCGTGAAAATAATGAAGTTGTCGGTATTATTGAGCAAAAAGATGCGACTGAAGAGCAACGTAAAATCCAAGAGATTAACACTGGGATCATGGTTGCCAGTGGTAAAGATTTCAAACGTTGGTTGGCACAGCTGAACAACGATAACGCACAAGGCGAATACTATATTACTGATATTATTGCATTAGCACATAAAGAAGGTAATAAAATTGCAACCGTTCATCCTAAACATTTAAGTGAGATGGAAGGGGTGAATAACCGCCTACAGCTGGCTGCGTTAGAAAGAGTTTATCAGAAAGAACAAGCGGAAAAACTGTTATTAGCCGGTGTGATGCTAATTGACCCTGCACGTTTTGACCTGCGCGGAAATCTAACTCATGGTCGCGATATTATTATTGATACTAACGTGATTATCGAAGGTAACGTTACATTAGGGAATAACGTACATATTCAATCTGGCTGTATTTTGAAAGATTGTGTAATCGGTGATAACTCAGTGATTAGCCCGTATTCAGTCATAGAAAACTCTGAATTATCAGCTGAATGTACGGTTGGTCCTTTTGCGCGTTTACGTCCAGGTGCTAAATTAGCAGCCAAAGCACACGTCGGTAATTTCGTCGAAATGAAAAATGCCTCTTTAGGTTTAGGTTCTAAAGCGGGTCATTTAAGTTACCTAGGCGATGCTCAAATCGGTGATAACGTCAATATTGGCGCAGGTACCATCACTTGTAATTATGATGGCGCCAATAAACATAAAACTGTTATTGGTGATGATGTATTTGTAGGTTCAGACACTCAATTAGTCGCTCCAGTTTCTGTAGCAAAAGGTGCAACAATTGGCGCGGGTACGACGGTAACTCGTGACGTGAATGAAGACGAACTCGTTGTCAGCCGTGTAAAGCAAATGCATATTAAAAACTGGCAACGTCCAGTTAAGAAAAAATAAGTAAATATTGAGGAGAGGTAGCGTTATCTCTCCTATGATAAAAAAGCTATTTAAATAGCAAAAATTAAAATAGCTACCCAAGGTAGCAATATAAAAATAATATCCCCATTTTCTACAAGGCTGGGGAGCAGTGAAAACTGTACAACAATTAGGTTGCGACAAATAAAGGTTTCTCAAGAAAGAAACCTTTTGTCTAGGAATCAAAAAAATATGTGTGGAATTGTAGGTGCTGTTGCACAACGTGATATTGCAGAAATTCTGTTAGAAGGTCTTCGTCGTCTTGAATATCGTGGTTATGACTCAGCGGGTATGGCTGTAGTTGATCACGAAGGTCATTTGCAACGCTTACGTGAAGTCGGCAAAGTGCAAATGTTAGCGGAAGAAGCGGAGAAAAACCCAGTATCGGGTGGAACGGGGATTGCACATACCCGTTGGGCGACTCATGGTATTCCAAGTGAACGTAATGCTCACCCACATACCTCTGGTTATATTGCCGTTGTTCATAACGGCATTATTGAAAACTATTTAGAACTGAAAGATGAACTGAAAAAACTCGGTTATGTCTTTAGTTCAGAAACAGACACTGAAGTGATTGCCCATCTTGTTCACCATGAACAACAAAAAGGTGGCTCGCTGGTGGAAGTGGTTCAACGTGTTATCCCACAATTACGCGGTGCTTACGGTACGGTAATTATGGATAGCCGTATTCCTGAATTATTAGTCGCTGCACGTTCTGGTAGCCCATTGGTTATTGGTTTAGGTGTCGGTGAAAACTTCTTAGCATCAGACCAATTAGCATTGTTGCCTGTGACTCGCCGCTTTATCTACCTTGAAGAAGGGGATGTTGCTGAAGTTACTCGTCGTACTGTTCGTATTTTTGATAAAAATGGTGAAGCTGTTGACCGTGAGCAAATTGAATCAAACGTTCAATATGATGCGGGCGATAAAGGCGTTTACCGTCATTACATGCAAAAAGAGATTTATGAACAGCCGATGGCGATTAAAAACACCCTTGAAGGGCGTTTTAGCAAAGACAATGGTATCGATTTAAGCGAATTAGGCCCTCGTGCGAGTGAAATTTTATCTCAAGTTGAACATATCCAAATCGTAGCTTGCGGAACATCTTACAATGCTGGCATGGTGGCTCGTTATTGGTTTGAGTCTTTGGCCGGTATTCCCTGTGATGTGGAAATTGCTTCTGAGTATCGTTATCGCAACCCTGCACACCGTAAAAACAGTTTAATGATAACACTGTCTCAATCAGGTGAAACCGCAGATACACTCGCAGCCCTGCGTTTATCTAAAGAATTAGGCTATTTGACCTCTTTAGCAGTGTGTAACGTTGCGGGCTCTTCACTGGTACGTGAATCTGAATTTGCCCTGATGACCAAAGCAGGGGCTGAAATTGGTGTGGCATCCACTAAAGCGTTTACTACTCAGCTAACTGTCTTACTGATGCTAGTGGCGTATATGGGTCGCTTGAAAGGCGCCAACCCTGAGCTCGAAGAAAACATTTCTCACGCTCTACATGCATTGCCTGCGCGTATTGAAAGCATGTTATCGCAAGATAAAGTTATCGAAGCATTGGCAGAAGATTTCTCAGATAAACACCATGCGTTGTTCTTAGGCCGCGGTGATCAGTTCCCTATTGCCGTTGAAGGAGCACTGAAATTAAAAGAGATTTCTTACATTCACGCAGAAGCGTATGCTGCTGGTGAGTTAAAGCATGGCCCATTAGCGTTAATTGATGCCGACATGCCTGTTATCATCGTTGCACCTAACAATGAACTGTTAGAAAAACTGAAATCAAACATCGAGGAAGTTCGTGCGCGTGGTGGTTTGCTGTATGTATTTGCTGACCAAGATGCGGGCTTTGAAGCCAGTGAAAATATGAAAATTGTTTCTCTGCCTCATGTTGAAGAGCTCATCGCACCTATTTTCTACACCGTTCCTCTGCAACTGTTGTCTTATCACGTTGCATTGATTAAAGGTACAGACGTAGACCAACCCCGTAACTTGGCGAAGTCGGTGACAGTTGAGTAATCAATAAATTGATTAATAAAGGGCTCATTATTTAACCGTAATGAGCCTTTTTATTTTTTTGTCATAATATAATTTCTATTTTTTGTTTTTTTTAATATAACATAATAAAAAACAAGGAAATAAACATATGGAAATTATATTTATTGATATTATTGATAAGGAATATGAATTTGTATGCCAACTATATTGGCAGCTTGAAGAAAATGGCCGATTTTCATATTCAATGATTAAGATAGAAGAAAAAACACAATTAAAATCCAAAGAAATAAAAGCTATTGTGGCTAGAAGCTGCAAAGCTTATTGTTTAAAACTAAAATGTGTAGCATGTGGTGAAATGGAATTTTTACGAGATAGGAGCCATTTTTCACATTTAATTAATTTTGAACATATTTGTGTTGATTGTATTCGTATAGAGAATGAAAAAGAAAGGCAAGAAAAAATTGAATATATTGATAATCTATTATTTTTAAAAAAAGAAAATGCTTTAAGTATCAATGATCTTTCTTTTGAAAATAGTGTTTTTTTACTTGCACTTATACGGTGTTGTGCTGATGAAAATCTAATGTATTTAGATAGCTTGGATAATCAAAGGTATAAAAAATTAACACCGAATTATAAGTTTGACCTGTTAATCATAGAACAGCTTTATACTGCAGGTGTGATTGCAGTAAGTTCAGTTACTAATTTAAAGTATATAAGTGTTAGTGAAGATTATATTTATTTTAATAATATATTTATGTGCTGGGAAGTTATTTTTAAAGAAACTAATAGTTTATCTACGATTATTGACCTACTAGAGCTAAAGTTAGCCAATATTTATTACTTACAAGAAAATAAAAAATCACTGATTGAGTTATGTAAGAAAAATAATCTATTTGAGTGTTTTTTTTATTTGAATTATGAAATGGATGAATATAATTTTACATCTTTTCAGATTGGTGAAAAAACAACAAAAAACATCACCTATTTATTAGAAAAATTATCTGTTGGGCAAGTTTTCTATATTATATCTAAAACGGTTACTGATGCTTTTTTATATCACCAAAAAAAATCGACTAAAATCAACAAAGGGCAAGCTGCGAACTCTGTTGTTGATGCAATGAAGCGAATGCATGAAAGGTATCTTGCTAATGGATGGTCTCCCTATTCAAAATATCGGCCTCGTCATTGCCCTCAATCGGTACTTTGTCAGGTTTTATTTGTATTTATCTTGCAAACAGATGATGGCGGTATTCATAAATCGTTAAAACAAATTATAACTGACGATGATAAGGGGATTTTCTTGAATCATTAAAACTGATTTTATGTCTTAATGATTCAATCACCTAATCTTGCTGCATAGGAAAGTAAAACACATTTTTCATACTAGATAATTTTAAAATAATATCAGCACCAAGAATGATAAAATTAAGTATTATTATTTCTTCTTAAATCCACCTTAATTATTATGTTTAGTGTTTTTTATTTAAATTAAATATGTAAATGTATTGGGAAATAAATCCGTAATATACTGATGGTAAGAATAACCCGACAATCTGTTTTTGCCGGGTTATTCTTTATTAAAATGAAAATTTACTTTTTTTATTATATCTTTCTATTAATATGTCTTTCCCATTTTTTAAAGTGATGTTGTGAGTAAATCGATTATCATTTATTGTTAGTTTTTTGTTTTTATTGGTTATTTTGATGATGTAATTATTTATTTTATATATGGAACCATCCGGTTCATTTTTTAATAAATCAAACATATTGATAAAAATTGCATTTTCACTATTTATTTTGTTTTCATTATGATTGTGTATTAACTCTATTTTTTTTGAGTTTGGTGAACTATAAATAAAATAAAGGTTTTTTTTCATTAAATCATTTTTAAATGCGCTAATATCGTATTCTAATGATTCTTTTTTTATGAGGTTTTGTGCTTTATTTTTGTGTGTATTTTTTAAATTTTTTGTGTTTGTATCTATCTTTTCAAATTTCATCTTTAATAAAGAGACACAGTTAGTGTTGATGGGTTTTTCTTTTATATTGTAGCTGAATGATTTTTTATTATTAATAATACTATTGTTATTATTTATTTCTATAAAATATTTTAATCTATCTATGTTCATTTTTAATGATCTCCATTTGGTTTATAATTATTTTATTGGAGTGGAGTCATTATCTATATCAAAAAAAGAGACTAAGGCTAACCCTTTAATAAATTTTTCAAATCACTAAATATAGATTGCCATTCATTATCATCAATTTCCATGAATCCCATATAGCGCAGCATAAAAGCGCCTTCTGTTGCTAGAAATACAATTCTTGCTTGTTTGCCTTTTTCTGTTGAAGTATCTAGTCTCGCAAGCCGTTCACGATACCAAGTACGCGTACTTTCCAGATATTCAGGGGTTTGTAATAAGGATGCCATTAAGGAAGCGCCTTTTGCCATTGCAACTTTATCGTGCTGGTGGGTAGCTTGCATATGAGCAAAAATTTGCCCTTCAGGAGAGTTATCTTGCAGCGTCACTTGATTAAAAATTTCATCGTAAGACTGGCCCCAACGCTCAAACATTGCATCAATTAAGGCATCTTTATTGCCAAAACAGTACTGAACACCGCCTTTGGAGATCCCCATCGCTTTGGCAACTGCATCGATAGTGAGAGCGGTAGCACCTTGTTGTAGAACAATATCTTCAGCGGCATCAAGTAATTTTTCTCTATCGATTGTTCGTTGACGTCCCATTTAGAAAAACCTCTTTTCAATACGTACGTATGGATTTATATTGTAGCACGATCAGCACAAAAATCATGATCAAATAAACTCATTGAGAGAATTTTATGTTAACCGATTATAAGCGCTGGATAGTGCTTCTATTAGTTTCAAGTGTACTGTTTCTTATCGTTATTGATGTCACTGTACTGTATACCGCGTTACCTAAATTAACCCATGATTTAGGCGCTACGTCATCTGAAAAACTGTGGATAATGAATGCTTACCCACTGGTGGTCGCTGGGTTATTACCTGCTGCAGGGATGCTAAGTGATAAAGTTGGTCACAAGCAAATGTTTTTATTGGGGCTACCGTTATTTGGTTTAGCCTCGTTGTGTGCTGCTTTTTCACCAACAGCAACAAGTTTGATTTTGTCTCGAGGTTTTTTAGCTGTTGGCGCAGCGTTAAGTATGCCTGCCACCCTTGCTATTGTCAGGCATGTTTTTTTAGATCCAAAAGAAAGGGCATTAGCTATTGGAATATGGTCTGCGGTTGCTTCAGGTGGAGCGGCAATAGGCCCTTTGATCGGCGGTATCTTACTTAACCACTTTTGGTGGGGCTCTGTTTTTTTAATTAATGTTCCAGTCGTTTTATTGGTTATTCCGTTTGCGTGTTACTTGATCCCTAAGTGTGGTGGTAACAGCGACAAAAAAATCGACATTTTCGGTTCTATTTTAGTCTTAATTGGCTTAATTGGCGTTATTTATGCGTTGAAGGAGCTCGGAAAACCTTATACAGACTGGCCTGCGGTATGGGCTTCAGGCGTTATTGGTGTTTTCTTTTTGGTGGTATTTAGAAATCGACAAGTTAAATCAATATCCCCAATGATTGATTTTACGCTATTAAAGCATCCTAAATTCAATGCAGGGCTGATGATGGCTGTGTTATCTATCGTGGTTATCGTTGGTGTTGAATTATTGCTCAGCCAACGGCTGCAACTGGTTTTAGGTTATACTCCGTTTGAAGCGGCTTTATATATCATTCCAATTCCATTGGCTTCAGTGATAGCTGCACCATTGGCAGGTATGTACCTTCATAAATTTGGTGAGATAAAACTCACTGTTTTCGGGTTTACTTGTACGTTAATTGGTGTCGTTGGTTTAACGATGGTGTACCAAACTTCGACAGGTATTTTGTTACTTTCATTCCTCTTTCTTATTGGGTTTGGCCTTGGTGCGATATTCACGACGGCGTCAACGACAGTGATGTTAAATGCCCCTGATGAAAAAGCAGGAATGGCAGCATCAATTGAAGAAATTGCTTATGAAATTGGCAGTGTCTTAGGTGTCACCTTTATGGGGGGATTAATGAGTGCTATCTATACGTTAAAACTCTCATTACCTGAAGACATGACTGTCAGCGATAAAGTTTATGACAGTATTGATGAGGCCTTATTAGTTTCTGAATCACTACCAGAAAATACTGCATCAGCATTGATAAATCAGGCCAATATTGCCTTTGACCATGCTTTCTTAGGGGTGATGGTAGCAACTATTTTTGTTCTGCTGATCAGTATTATTGTTCTGCCTTATTTGTTACGTTCCAAAAAGGCATTAGTAAATTAATTAGGTTGATTTTCCCGCAAAAAGGGAGCTTTTACTCCCTTTTGCTCTTTATTTTATTTTGCGGATTAATACCGTTGCGAGTAATGGGCTAATTGCAAATAGGGCGAATAACCAGATTGAAGCTTGCTGTGCTCCCGCGATCCCTCCGGGGCTAATTAACCCGCTATTATTGACGACGACTCCCACTAAGGCGGCAGATAGCGCGGTTGCATACAATTGAATGGTAATAATTGAAGATGATGCGAGATTTTCCTCGCCCTCTGGCGCATTCTTAAAAACACGTAGTACGAGATGAGGCCAACACACACCAATTCCTAGACCAACCCCAGCCATGGCGATGAGATAAATAACGAACAATGGCCATGATTCGATAAGCTGTTGATTATGCGTTAGAACAGCAAGTACAATTAAAGAAATAAATATGATGAACGGGCCTGTTCGAATAATTCGGATAACAATAGCCCCCGTTTTATTGGCACTAAAGAGTGCCCCAATGGTCCAACCCGCTGCCATTATTGCAGTTAAATAACCGGCTGTGAGCGGAGAAAACAGATGGATGGTTTGTAAGAAATAAGGGACATAAATTTCGGTTGTCATGCCACCAACTAACAAACACATGGTTAAAAATATGACGCCAAGGGGATTCTTGAGTGAATAGGCTCCTGTTGGTAATAAACGTTTGTCATTTTTACCATCGAGTAAAGCAATAGTCAGCAGTATGGCTAGGCCAATTAACAAGCCAATTAGGTTCATGAATAAACTATCAGACAAACTTCCAATTGAGATAGCAAGAACGGATATCACTAACAGAGAAATCGCTAAGAATGGAATTTTACTGGTTTTTGGTGCTTGAGTTTGTTTTTTAGGGAGTTGATTGATGACAATGAGCGCTAGAAAAACCGCGACAGGAAGTAAAGCCCAAAACGCCCAACGCCAGTGGCCACTTTCAGCAAAAATACCACCAATTGCAGGGCCACAGAGTGTTGCTATTCCCCACATACCTGAAACAACACCCATGGCTCGAGACCATAAGTTTTCAGTAAAAACAATGCGAATTAATGCATAGCTAAGAGCAAATAAAATACCGCCACCAAGTCCTTGTAATGCTCTCCCGCCTAGTAATACCAACATTGATGGGGAAGCTGCGCACCAAATAGACCCTAAAGAAAATAGAATGAGCGCGAATAAATAAGAAAATTTAGGCCCAAAACTGTCTAATACTTTACTGGAAAGGGCAGAACCAACAATGGATGTTGCGACAAATAAAGTGGTATTCCATGCATAATATTCAAGGCCGCCAATATCGTTAACGACACTGGGCAATATGGTTGTTACGATATAAATATTGATAGCATGTAGTGCAACACCGCCAGTTAAAGCAATAGTGAGTAACGCATTGGTGCCACTGAGTAAATCAGCCCACTTGGCTTGAGGTACGGTTGAAGTTTCATTGCTCATAGAGAGACCCGCTAGACGGAATGGTGGAAAAAGAGGTATTATCCAAGTAATAGCTTGGATAATAGAGTCGCATAATGATTAATGCAAGTAATTACTTTGATAATCTAAATTTAACACAGGCTGTGGATAAGGTTCTTTTTTGTATCAAAACTAAAGGGCCTATTTCTACCGCAGTGATCGCAAATGATTTAAATATGACAGGGGAAGCAGCAAGGCAACACATTCAAAAACTGACTTCGTTGGGGTTAGTTGAGGGGGCGCAGTGCTTATCGCAAACAGGGGCTGGGCGCCCTCGGCAAAATTGGGTGTTAACAGAACTGGGGCATCAACGTTTTCCGGATACTCATGCGCAACTTGCTCTTCAATTGATTGATTCTGTTCGGACTATTTTTGGTGATGAAGGTCTAGAAAAGCTGATTAGCCAAAGGGAAACGGAAAGCCGAGAAAAATATTTTTCTCGTTGTAAAAATTTACCGTTAGCTGAGCGGCTTGAGGCGTTGGCTGAAGTGCGTAGCGAAGAAGGGTATATGGCGAAGGTTGAACAAGATGATGACAGTTGGTTATTCATCGAAAACCATTGTCCAATTTGTGCTGCAGCCACCGCTTGCCAAAATTTTTGTCGTTCGGAATTGGCGTTGTTCAGTGATATTGTGGGGGATGATGCTAGTATTGAGCGTGAACAGTACTTATTAAATAGCGCAGGGCGTTGTGTCTATCGTGTAAAGGTTAATAACTAAATACCAAGACACCTTGGTATTTAGTTTAGTAATAGTATTATCTCTCAATCATCAATGTTTCAGTTGACTCTATATGTGGTGCTAGCTCTTCGTTATCAAGCCATAACGGTTTCTTACCAAACTGCTGGTATAACGAGAGTTGGTCTTGGTAGTGAGGTGAAGGTTTTCCTTGCGGGGAAATAAAGCCACTTTGCCCTGGAGCAACAATGTCCCATGCACTCACCCCTTTTTCGGTAAACACAATTAGGTCGTTTTCAGTTCCCCGATTATGGTATTCATTTTGATGGACATTTTCTTGAGGTAAGGCTTGTGGCACACCAAAGAAATTATTTTCACGGAAGGTTAATGCTGTGGCGGGTGTTTGCCAATTAGCTGGGTTATCACCGTATTTTACTCTCATTTTTTGGTAGGTCGCATTCAGTGCTTTTCTAATTACATCATTCCGCGATTGTCCTGAAAATAGATCGATAGGCTGGGGTATTGGCGATTTATCTTCTAAGAGAGACTCATACAGTAATTTTGCGCCTGTACTGATATTTAAAGACCCTGTAGGGCCTTCTTGTGTCGTTTCATAACCACTTGCTAGATACCATTTATCAAATGGTGCGGGGATCGTTTGGCCTAGAGTGGCTTTAAGCATTTCTTTTAACCAAATATCGAGGATTGCAGACCCTGGATGAACATAGTGTTTTCCATCACCTGATAACTGGTTTATACAATCCCACTGTTGGAGCAAGGAGACTAATTTGACGGTATTGTCATTTGATGGCAAACCTTGTGTCGCTTGAGCCAAAAATGGGGTAAATAAGCGATGATTGAGGTCGACACGGCTAGTTTGTTGTAAAATCGTCCACATATCATCAGCTGTTAACTTATCATAGGCCTCAATGCGGTTATCGATTTCTGTTACTCTATCTGCACTTCCCCATAAGAAGGCAAATAAGTCGCTAGCAGGATAATTTTTAGCTGGGGAGTTATTCCAGTTAGCGATGTAACCGGATTTGGGATTATAGACTTTAGGATTATTTGCAAAGGGCTGCATCCCTTTCCAGTCCCATTCTCCCGTGCCTGATACGGGTAAACGGGGGTCATGGTTAGTTTGGCGTTTAGGGTAGTGCCCGGTATGGACATAACCAATATTTCCGTCTTTATCCGCATAATACCAATTAATCGTCAGTGCTTGATTTTGTGCTTGGTCTAGCCATTGCTGCCAGTTTTGCGCCTGCCCTTGTTTTACCCAAGCCATTAAGGATGTAAGCTCTTTGCCATCCCATGTGCGAGCTTTGCTGTATGCGGTGTGAGTGGTATTATCACGCTTGACTACATTACCATGCACAGTGCGGTATACTTCAAAAGTAATGGGTTTTTCACCTTTTACATTTAATGTCTCTTGGCGCGATAGCATTTGTTTCCACTGCCCTTGGTGGAAGTAGCTATTTGGATCTTCAGGTGAAATTTGTTCTGCAAAAATATCAACGCCGTCACCAAAACCCGCTGTAGAGCCCCAAGAAATTTGCCCATTATGACCGAATAAAATAGCGGGATAAGCAAACGGTGTATTTCCAACAATATTAAACCCGGCTCCATGTAACCCTATACCGTATGTATAGGCAGGGTTAAACCAACCAAACTGTGGGCCATTAAGTAAAATGGCTTTTGCGCCAGACGCTTTTGTTTTTCCAACAAGCCAAACATTACTGGTGGTTGGATACCCTGCTAGGCCATTAGCACCGCTTTGTTCATATTGTTTAGCGATTAACGCATTATTTTCCTGGGAAGAAAGCGCTATTAATTTTCCTGTTGCATCTTTTGCCGTGCGTTCAAACATGGGAGCAGTAAGTCGGTAATCACTAATTTGATTCAATTGCGCTATATTTTTTGTTTTTTGTGAATTTGAATAGGTGAATTCTTCTGATGAGATTGTTGTTGGTGCGTTGGGGTTATTAAGCCAATTAATTTGGTTAAAAAACGCCATTCCCATTTGTTCACCATACTTATCTTTAAGCGCAGTGAGTAATGCTAGATTATCAATTTCACTATTCATATCGGAAAAGCGGTTTGCCATTGTACCGACCATTATCATCGCAACATCAAAACTCGTCCATTGGGATGGTAAAAAATCATAATCAATGAACTGTTTAGGCATTAAGTCATCCGGTTTAGCATTGATTTGTTTAATCCATGCATTCATGCCATCCGCATAACCCTGCAAAATATCTTGTTCTTTAGGGGATAATTGCGTGATTTGCTGGTGGATAGAATCAGGCCAATAGTTGTTTCTGATTTCTTTATCAAAAGAAATGTAATCTTTACCTAACACTTCGGAAACTGTTCCTTGGGTACTGCGTTTAGCCATTTCCATTTGGAATAATCGGTCTTGTGCCACAGCATAGCCATATCCATAGAAAAGGCTATAAGTATCATTCGCATAGATGTGAGGAACACCATAGTTATCTCGTTCAATTTTAATTTGAATTGACTGAGAAAATGATGAGAGTGATAGTGAGCTTAAACTTAAAACAATAGCGGTAGAGATGAGGTGTTTTTTCATTTATTGAGTCTCATGTTGTTATTATTTTTTTGAGACTAGCACTATTGTGTTGTTAATAAATGGTTAATTTATGGTTGATTGTTAATATGCGAATCACGATCACAGAAAAAGATACATAAATTTAAATAAATTACAAAAAACGTGTCATAACTGTATTGGATACTATTTTAAGGTGAGTGATTGCTGTTTTTTTTATGGTAATGATGACTTAGCCATGCATAGATAACTCCAGCAATAGCCCCAGCTATATGTGACTCTGTTGAGATGTATAAGTGAGTAGGTAATAAGCCGCTGGCCATTGTGCCAAAATAGAATAGCACTAATAACGCGATAGCTATATCAACCCAGTTTCGACGGAAAAAACCTTGGGCGATGAGTAAGCCCCATAACCCAAAAACCCAGCCACTGGCACCAATATGAACTGCATTTCGGCCAAATAACCAAACAGTTAAACCCCCAGCAACGATGATAAACAGTGATGCCAATACGTAAGCTTTTATGGTGCGATGCAGTAATAGCGCACTTAAGATGATAAATGGGGGTAAGTTACTGATTAAATGCTGCCAACTGCCATGGATAAATGGGGCAAAGAAGATACCTAATAGCCCCCATTCAGTGCGAGGAATGAGACCAAATTGAATGAGTCCCCCCGCGGTTAAACTGTTAATTAGTTGAGCAATAATAAAAATTGCAACAATACAGACTAATAGCTTAATGCGAGGATGCCCTTGTAAATAGTTCATTAGGGGTTACCAAGCGCTTGAACACTTTCGACTAATGAGGCCAATTGCCCCACAACGCGATCACCAATATCTGCATTATCACCGCCAAGAGCCTTATTACGCATAAAGTCTTTCTTAATTTGTTGCCAACGTGCTGCGTCTTTTTCTGTTAACGTGCCACGTAACTCTGCAAGTTTTAATAAGTTTTCTTCTGCGCCAGTCGTTAAAAGTTGTGCTTCTCCAAGGTAATGGTCATCCAGTACCCTCTCCAGTTCATCATCATTCATAACAGAAGAGACTTTTTCGCTGAGTTTATTCATATTACGGTAGCTACCTTGCAAGCGAAATGCAGGTTCTGTTCGGTATTTATCGGATTGCGCAGCACTGGCGATATAGTGTTGATTTACTTTCAATACAACATTCCGTAGTTTGATTAATTTACTGATTACCGAAGTAATTTCATTAATTTCTGCGTCAGAATATGGGTAACTTAAAGTGTTGGTAGAGACAGATTTCCCCATTGATTTATCGACAAATAAGTACAGGTCGTTCAGGTCTCGTAATGCAAGAGGGGCTAATACTGGGTTTGATGTCAGGCTGTTTTCGATATAGCTTAGAGCAAATGCTTCATCCATACCGCCTAATACTTCACCAAGGTTATAAATATCGGCGCGGTTTGCAAGCATGTCAGGAATTCGGAAAACTTCCCCTGACTCGGTATAGGGGTTACCCGCCATCACGACGCAGAATTTTTTACCCCGCATGTCATACGTTTTGGTTTTGCCTTTCCAAACGCCTTCAATTCGCCTTGTTCCATCACATAAGGATATAAATTTTTGCAAAAACTCAGGGTGGGTGTGCTGAATATCATCGATGTATAACATGACATTATTACCCATTTCTAAGGCTAGATTGAGTTTTTCTAACTCTTGTCTTGCTGTTGCATTAGGTGCTTGTTCAGGGTCAAGAGAGAGTACATCATGGCCAAGTGCAGGGCCATTGACCTTCATAAAAATGAGCCCTAAACGATCAGCGGTATATTCCATTAAGGTGGTTTTACCGTATCCGGGAGGTGAAATCATTAATAGCAGCCCCATGAGATCTGTGCGTTTACCTTCCCCTAAAGCGCCAATTTGTTTTGCCATATTATCGCCAATGATAGGTAAATAGACATCGTTTATCAGCTTGTTACGCACAAAAGAACTTAATGGTTTTGCTTTATATTCATGCAGTTTTAAACGGCTACGCTCTTCAGTAACAATCTGTTGGCGCAGGGATTGATATTGACGAAATTCAGGAATAAAACGTTTCCGTTGTCCGCGCATCCGACTGAAGTAGTTATCTAAGCTCAATGATAGAGTTTGGTTTTCAATAGTCGGGTGTTCACCAAGTAACCCGTTAACTTTAAAGTAAAGATCAACTTCACTAAAGCGTGCTGAAGCTACTTTATCTAAGATAATAATAGCAATAGCACCCGGTATGTATGGAACAAGATGAGCAAATTCAGGGGTCGAGCACAGCCCTTGTAACCAGTTTTGAACTAATGACCAGCGCTGGGCGTAACGAGTCCCTAAATTTTGTTGTGAGCGATTAAAATCAACCCACATATGAGCTTCTTCTAAGCGGCTTTGGAGTGCTAAAACTAACTCCCTCGCGTATTTGCTATAGACGAGTTCTATCGGGGTTCTTGCTAGTGCAAAGCTAAGGTATTCAGCAGCTTGAGTTTGCTCATAGGTTTGACATTGAATGGGGTTATCTTGCAAAAACAAGCTAACTCCAGCTTCAATTTCGGCTTGTAGGTCAAGTAATGCATTGTCATTATGGAATAACTGGTGAATATTCATGGCTGTTCTTGCTCGTTCAGGCCATAGTGCAGGAAAATCATCGTTTTGAACTTGCTGCCAATAAATAGCTGCGATAGCACGAGCTGTTGGGCTATACCGTAATAAATCTGCACTTTCACCGATTGGAATTAGTTTTTTCAGTAAAGCAATGGCATCATGGTCGTGGATACCTTTCTCATAGCCCTCTTTATAACGGGGGCTAGCAAAATCACGGACAATTTTTTCAAGTTTTTCCGTAGATGTTAACGCGTTTTTTAGTACGCCAAAATCTAGTCCTTCTTGGCGTTTTGTTGCAGCATAGATAATTGAATAGGCAAGGTATTCGGCACGGTAAACTGTATCAGATTCAGATTCTAATGAGGCGCTCCAATAGGGTTTGAGCTGTGATAGTCGTTCATTTTCTATTGGTTCTTGGAAATCTGTCCCTGTGAGATAAATCCATAGTTGTTCATTTTTCGGTAAAATGGTGAGGTCTAGCTCTTGGGTATTGACACTGAATCGGTGGCGCCCGAGTTTAATGACATTCCCACCATCTTCAAAAATATCTGTTTTATCGCGTAAAACTCGAATGGCTTGATCCCGAGAGGATTTGAGTCGTGCATCAATATCATCAGCTTTAACGTTATCGTTAATTTCCCTTAATTTTTCAATGATTTCACGCGTTTTAATTGCGAGAGGGTCGGAAGCAAAGAAGGCATTGAGTTCATCTTGAGACTGTAAACGAGTTGTTCGTCGTTGCAGGCTGTCTAGTAGACGATCTGCAGCAGTGACTAAATTTTGTGCACGTCGTTGGCGGTCATCAATAAGAACTTGTTTATGAGATTCAAAGGTTTCGAGTAATTCTTCCCGTTTAGATAAGATATCATCAAGAAATTCATCATGACTACTAAATTGGCTTTCGAGCTCTTCTAACTGAACGAGTAATCTTGATAGCTGATCATCACAACGTTCAGGGTCAGTAGCAAGAGACAGTGCATTGGTAATGCCTTGGCTAAACAGCCGGAATTGAGCACCAAATTGTGCGACAGTTTCCACACTGCTTTGTGATTTTCGTTTTTGTTGTAAGCGGGCTCGGGATTGGTTTAGTTGAGCATAGATTTGCGAAATAGCATCAATAATGTGAGTTTGTTGTGTGACATCATTGAAACTCAGTGAAGCCATTAGGTTTGAAAGCATATCTAAGTCAGCAGACATTTTTTCCATATCTTTCATGGGAATGTCTAACTGGGCACTGTTTTGGGCTTTTTCTATTTGTTCTTCGAAAACAGTTAACTGTGTTTTAAAGGGGTGTAAAGCTTTATCACTCGCAAGGAAAACAGCGGTTTCTTGTGAGACATATTGTTGATTTTTTTCTATTTCAGCTTCCATTTCGCTAAGCTTTTTTAAATCCATATAGCGAAATTCACGTAGTGAAATCAAGTGCCCGCGTTGAGCACTTAGGGCATTTAAGCCATCAACAAATTGTTGAATATCGGCCCAGCTTTCAGGCAACGTAAGTGAAATCAGTGATTTTTGGCGGTTAATGGCCTCATTCATTGATTTGGCAGATTGCTGCCGTATGCTTTCGACCTTTTCATATTCATCAAGAACCAGTTCACTGGTTTGGGTGATTTCTTTGAGTAATTTGCCAATACCAAGGCATTGCTCATCACCAAACCAGTAATAAATATCCAGTAAATTTTTTGCTTGTTGGCTGAGTTGTTCGTAGCGAGCGATAGAAATTTGGCTGCCTTCTATTTCTTTGGAAACATGTAATATTTCAGAAATACCACGAACTAAGTCTGCATTGCCTATACGTCCTAAAAAACCGCTACGAGTCGGCTGTTGATCGGCAAATTCTTCTGAGTAAAACGGGGTTTGCCAAACTTGCATAGGGTGAACGCGAGTCGCTTCTTCCCCTTCACCTTCAAATAGTACCATTTTTCCATCTTCAAGCATGGCGTAACCATGGCCAATGAGTGGAATTGAAAGTGTTCGTTCAATTAAATTATAATTGAATAGAGCTATGCGCCCTTGATTTGGTGAATAAAAAACATATAGAACATCTTCCCCATTCGGAGAGCGGCGCAAACGGCGAAAACGCATTCCATCCATAGGTTGTTCAAACGTTTTATAGTCACCATTTTGTAAGTAATAGCCGCCAGGAAAAATAATGCCGTGGTCTTCTGGTAACTGGACACAAGCTTGCCCGATGGCATCAATGCGTTGTACTGATTGAGATAGCGTGTTGTAAACTAAGTAACGCCAAGTTTCTTCCCGATAAGGTAATACTTTTAGGATAATTAAACTGCCGGTTTGTGCATATTCAATTTGCGCGTCGTCTAGTGATTGGTTTTTATCAAGAACCGCCTCTCGGTAAATCCCTAAACCGTCTTCAGTATTATTTTCACACTTTATGGTTAGATCACCGCCGATAGTTTCAATGAATACAGTGTCAAGAATATTGATGTGAGGGTATCGACCGTTAACAGTGTCTTCTCGTGTGGTTTTTTGCCATTCAAAGTCATAGGCTGGAGGGAGGGCAATATCGCGTTCACCCCGGTTATCAATATACTCAATTTTGCGCTTGTCGCTGGAGATTGACCAGCGAAAAACTCGCACGTCCGTGATGCGATCGCCAATTTGAAAACTAGCAAGAAGTTTGCCGTCCCGTTCAACAAGTTGCAGTAACTGTGTGTTCTTATAGTAGGTATAGAGTTCAGTGAAATCTTGAACAAAGCGATTATTGCTTAAGAAGGTATCTTCATAAGGGACAGCTTCAACATCAAATTCATCGTCGTTTTCAATTAACCGATATAGTGAAAACACATCTTCGAGGTGTGTCTCTTTTTTCAGGCCGAGGAAGACATTATAGCCAAATAAAAGCCATTTACCTACGCGGACAATATCCCTTGCTTGGCAATTATTTTCAGTACGAATGCGAATGCGACCAATAATATCCATTTGGCTTTGGCCGAATTCATCTAACCGCATTTCATTGAGTTGTGCAGCTTTTTGATGAAGTTGTTGCCCTTGGTCGGTCAGGCGTTTGCGTAATATTTCATAAGCACCACCTTCTGCAACGGCACTATCGAGTATTTCTTGTTCGCGATCCGTATCCTGAATATCTGACATTGCGCAGCGAATTCCCTTAACTAAGACAATAAAAATGGAAAACAATGAGGGGTAGGTTCACTACCCCAATGTACCAAAGGTTTACAGTTG
Source organism: Providencia sp. PROV269 (assembly GCF_028477785.1). NCBI lineage: Bacteria > Pseudomonadati > Pseudomonadota > Gammaproteobacteria > Enterobacterales > Morganellaceae > Providencia > Providencia sp. PROV269. The sequence goes on from NZ_JAMPLV010000016.1 coordinate 42,393, forward strand.
GTCATCCGTTGGTGGAATCGGTTTTGATATGACATTTTTTGCTGGCTGATTAGCCCCTTTAGCTGCCATAAAACCGTTTATAAGATCTTGAACTTCAGGATTTTTCAATAATGTGGCAATATCAACTTTTTTGTCTTCTTTGCTACGATTAATGAGTTTTTCTACATTTTCTTTTGCAAAGCTGCTTTTATCCATAAAACCATCAACGGCTTTGCCGAGGCTTAGTGCCTTAGAGAAAGTATTGAAGAAGCTGCCATCGCCACCCACAATTTCAATATTAGTTTTGCTAAGTGCTGCAGCCAATACATCAGCTTGCTCTCGGGCAATTTCTTTATTAGCGTCGATAGAGGCCATGGCTTGTTCAAACTCTTTCTCAAGGCGCATGCGGAACTCTTCGTGAGAACGAGCGGTATCACTGAGGTGATCCATTGATTTAAATTTGTCAGTTAAACCATCGGCTTCAGCTTTCAGGCGTTGGCGGATAACCTCTGCTTGTGCCGAACCTAATTGGCCTTCCCCTCGAGCTTGTGCTGCCAGTTTTTCTTCCAGTACTTTCGCATCAGCCAAGCCTAGTTTTTCTTTGGCATTTGCTTGTTGTTCTTCACCACGAGCTTGGGCGGCTAATTTCTCTTCAAGGATTTTTGCTTCAGCAAACCCTTGTTGTTGTTCTGCTTTGGCTTTGGCTTCCATTACTTGAGCTTCCGTTAAGCCTTTTTCTTTCAGCCCACGAGCTTCTGCTAACAGTTTCTCAGCCGTAATATTGGCAAGAACAAGCCCTTCTTTTTCTTCTGCCTCTGCGGTTGCTTGGCGAACTCGAGCTTCTGCTAAACCTAATGCCGCGTGTTCGGCTTCTACTCCTTCAGCTAAGCGTTTTTTGGCTTCGGCTTGTTTTGCCGATGCTTCTAACTCTGCTTGTGCCATGGTGCTTATTTCTTCTGCACGGTGCTTAGCGCTGGCCTCATCCGCTTCGGCTTTTTTCACTTGGCGAACTAATGATTCTTCGGCTTCTGCTTGTGCGTTAATCACGGTGACTTGGCGCATGCGTTCAGCTTCAGATATTTCACGAACTTCTTTGATTCGTTCTTCTTCTTGTGCCACGGTTTTTTCAACGGCTACACGTTCACGTATAACGTTGGAGATATTTTTACGTTCTTCTTCGAGAGCTTTTTCTTTTTCTATACGCTGTAATTCAACTTCTCTTTCACGGGCAACAATTTCGAGCTCACGTGCGCGGCTCACTCGTTCTTCTTCGATGGCGACTGCACGAGTACGGTTTTGTTGGGCGACTTCAACTTCGCGCATGCGGTTTTCTTCACGAATTTCAATCTCTTGCTGAGTTTGGATACGAGCTTGTTCTGATTTTAGACGTTCTTCTTCTTGAACACGTAAAGTTTCAGCTTGTTCACGCGCACGAATATTATCAATTTCACGTTTTTGACGCGCTTCGGCATCGGCTTGTTGGCGCTCTAGGGCCAAACTTGCTTCGCGAGTTTCAACATTTTTCTTTTGAATAGCCAGCTCTTGGTCACGTTCTTTTTGGTTGGTTTCAATATTGTGAATCGCAGTGATTTCAGTAATTTTACGAATACCTTCGGAGTCAAAGATATTGTTTGGGTCTAACGCTGATTTTGGTGTTTGTTCTAGGTAATCAATCGCCACATCTTCAAGAGCATAGCCGTTAAGATCTTTTCCTATCACATCAACAATGCGATCACGGAAATCTTGTCGGTTTTCAAATAAGGTCGCTAAATCCAGTTGCTTACCTACTGTTTTTAAGGCTTCAGAGAATTTTGCGCTGAATAAAGCACTGACTGCTTGATGGTCTGATGCACGGTCAACACCGATAGCTTTCGCAACTTTTAGGACATCTTCCGTCGTTTCGTTTACACGCAAATAGAAAGCAACTGTGATATCAGCACGTAAGTTATCGTGGCAAATCAAGCCATCTTTACCTCGACGGTCAACTTCAAGTGTTAACAATGAAATGCGCATGAATTCTTTTTTGTAGATGACAGGGTAAACTAATGCCCCTGTAAAATGCACTTTAGGTTGTGATGACATGTCATTGACAATCAAAGCAGTACCTTGTGGAACTTTGATATAGAAGGCTTTGAATAACCCAAAGAACCCTAAAATAACTAGGATGATCCCCCCGATAATTGTTAAAAAGGGCATTAGTGCAGCCAAGTCCATATTGATTCTCCATTGGTTCTGACGATGACGTCATTTCGATTATGCAAGCAAGATATTTATTTTTAAAAAGAGAAGTTATCCGTGGCGAAATTCATTTTCACTGACAACTTGATAACTGTGCGATGCTGCGTCATAGCTAATGATGACAACATGATCACCGCGTTTTAACTGTTCGGAAGATGGCGCTCGTATTTGTAAAATTAACCCAGCTCCACCATCTTCTAATAGCGCCTCACCATTTTGTTCACTTACTGTTCCCGAACGTACAGTGGCGTATTTACCAATAAGCTGTTGTACTGTTTTGGGTTTATTGAGACTCACCAATTTTTTGCGCACAGGTTTTAAACACAAAGCGGTTAAATGAAGAGAGATAAATAGGGTGATCGCAAAAACGGCGAAGCTGACGAGATAGCGTAATAAATCAGTATCAATGAAGCGAATGAAGACATGTACGCTGAAATAACTGATTATCCAACCAAAAAGAGTAAATAGTGTGACAATAATGGTGACAGGGATTCCGGCTAAGCCAAGCTTGGTTAACCAGCCAGCAAAACCAGTTGCATCAATACCAGCATTAAATTCAGTATCAAGATTAAATACGTCGATATCCAATAAGCCAAAAGCGGCACATAACCAATAAAATAAAACAATGATTAGTAAACCACTAAAGATAATTGTTGGGAACATCAAACTGTTATGGAAAAACAAACTCATAGGGTTTTCTCTTTATTATTAATGCATTATTGAGCTTATGCGAAAAGGAATGTTTGTTTAATTTATCACCATAAAATAATTTAGCTTAATAATATATTTTTTAATTAATAGCAGTATCAGACTAGTCTATAAGCACTTTTAATTTTTTGAAGTCTCTTATAGCACTGGTTGTTTATCCAGTTTTATTTGATGAAGTTATTCCTAAAGTGTTATCAATAATAGTAAGCCATTAATGAGATAGGATTTTACCATTAATAACTAAGTTGATGATAATCATTCTCAACTATAATAAGCGTGTTTAAAGTACAAAATGGGGAAAATAAATAAGATTAAAGTGATAAATTCGCGCTTCATGGATGAAAACCGTTATGAAGCGCAAAAAAGTAAGATTAGTCTATCAAGTTGAGGAATGCAGCACCTCTTGCGCCTCCAGAGTCACCATAACGTGCTTTTTCGATTGCTGGTAATGTCGCTATGCCATAGAGGTATTGTGGAAGCACTTCTGGTAGTTGTTTATAGATCTCTTCAAACTGCGATAATCCTCCGCCAATCACCACTAAATCGGGGTCAAAAACAGTGACAATTTGCCCCATAAACATCGCAAGTAATGACATATAGCGGTTAACATGTTCTTTTGCTTGAATATCGCCTTGTTTATATTGCTCGATAATTTCGATAGCTGAACGTTTTTCATTGGTGAATGAGGAATAAATGCGCTCAAAACCTGGGCCTGATAGGTAGGTTTCAAAGCAAGCAGTTTGGCCACAGCCGCAAGTTATTTCAGGAACTTTTTCCCCTAACAATTTTGCTCCACGAACACTGAGGTTCATGTGGCCTATTTCCCCTGCAATTCCATTTTTACCGGATAAAACTTTACCATTGATAATGAACCCACCGCCTACACCGGTACCTAAAATTAAGCCAAGTACAGTTGGATAGCGTTTGAAATCAGGATCCCAAGCTTCTGATAATGCAAAGCAATTGGCATCATTTTCCACTTTTACTGGGCGCTGTAATATATTAGCAAGATCATGAATTAAAGGCTTATATTGAGCGGTAGGGACATTGGTTGTAAAAACGGTTCCTTCAGCGTGGTTTACGATACCAGGAACACCAACACCCACTTTTCCTTGGCAGTTAAATTTTTCATCTGCTTCCAGTGTGAGTTCGAGAAACGTATTTAAGAGCGTTTGGTAATCATCTTTAGGTGTGGGGGCACGTTTTTGCCAGACCTGATTTAGTTCGTTGTCAAAGACGGCAAGTTCAATTTTTGTCCCGCCCATGTCAAAGCCGTAATACATTTTCATCTTCCCCTAATGGTTTATTTATTAAAAAGATAATGTATCTATTTGATAAATAATAAATGATGGAATCTACTAATCTAATTATACAAAAGTTCATTGGAGGATAAATTACTGTTTTGGTATTTATTTTTTATGTGAAATTTTTTCATCATTTTTCGTCTTAAATATTTTTGAATAAAAAATAATTGCACCACTATTTTAAATGAGCTATTGTTATATTATAACATTACATTTAGGTGGTTATTATGAAACAGGGGATCCATCCACAATACCGTACCGTGGTTTTTCATGACACAAGTGCTGATGCCTATTTCAAAGTAGGATCAACAATAAAGACTGAAAAAACAATTGAATATGAAGGTGAAATATTTCCATATGTCACGCTTGATGTTTCTTCTCAGTCACATCCGTTTTATACCGGTAAACAGAAAATGATTTCTCAGGAAGGTAAAACGGCACAGTTCCAGAAGCGTTTTGGTCGTTTTTTACAGTCAGAGGGTAAATAAAGATGAAAGTACTGAGTTCATTAAAAACGGCAAAAACCCGTCATCCAGATTGCCAAGTTGTTCGCCGCCGTGGTCGAGTGTATGTGATATGCAAGACAAACCCGCGCTTTAAAGCGGTGCAAGGTTGTAAGAAAAAACGCTAGCTATTTGATTCACACATAATTATAAAATTTTTCCTGTATCGCTTTATATTTTATTTGCTTAGCCATTGCAGATTATTGCTCTCTGCCGTGGCTTTTTTTTATTTGTTTTTTATCCACTGATTTCTTCGATTATTAGCATGATTACTAATCTTCTTATTATTAGTGATGAAATTCACTTGCGCACTGGTGCATATTTTGTCAAGTTTATACTTATCATCCTTCAAGTTGCATGGGTGTTGACTGCGCTCAGACTGACGAATCACATACATATGTATGTGATTCGGACTCTCTTCACTTGTCGCTTACCTGCAACTCGAATGATATAACGCAAGATACATCCGAAAAATTTCTAGTTTCAATTTGGGTGAATGACAAAAATGACAGTATCCATGTTGTAAAGTCGGAACTGGAAATTTTTTGGTGAAAATTTAAACGAACAGGGTGAGTAAAAATGAAAAATGTCGGGTTTGTTGGCTGGCGAGGAATGGTCGGCTCAGTATTGATGCAGAGAATGGTAGAAGAACGTGATTTTGATGCGATTCATCCTGTTTTCTTTACCACATCACAACAGGGTGAAGAAGCCCCTGTCTACGGTGGTCATCGTGGTGTTTTACAGGATGCTTTTGATATTGATGCGCTAAAGGCATTGGATATCATTATTAGCTGCCAAGGTGGCGATTACACCAACGAAGTTTATCCTAAACTTCGTGAATCAGGTTGGAATGGCTATTGGATTGATGCTGCGTCTTCATTACGTATGAAAGATGATGCGATTATTATTCTTGATCCTGTGAACAACCAACATATCCAAGACGGCTTAAATAAAGGCATTAAGACCTTTGTCGGTGGGAATTGTACGGTAAGTTTGATGTTGATGTCTTTAGGTGGGCTGTTCACTAATAATTTAGTGGAATGGGCATCTGTGGCAACGTATCAAGCGGCATCAGGGGCTGGGGCACGTAATATGCGTGAGCTTCTGGCTCAAATGGGGTCTTTGCACACACAAGTTGCTAAAGAACTCCAAGACCCGGCCTCAGCTATTTTAGATATCGAGAAAAAAGTCACAGACTTCACTCGTAGTGGCACAATGCCAACGGATGCATTCGGCGTACCATTAGCAGGTAGCCTGATCCCATGGATTGATAAAGCATTAGAAAACGGCCAAAGCCGCGAAGAGTGGAAAGGCCAAGCAGAAACTAACAAAATTCTTGCGACAGGAAGTCATATTATTCCTGTTGATGGTTTATGTGTACGTATTGGTGCGTTGCGTTGCCATAGCCAAGCTTTCACATTGAAGCTGAAAAAAGATGTTCCGTTGAATGAAGTTGAGCAATTACTTGCCTCACATAATGACTGGGTGAAAGTAGTTCCTAATGACCGTGAAATCACCATGCGTGAGTTAACACCTGCGGCAGTAACTGGTACGCTTAGCACCCCTGTTGGTCGCTTACGTAAACTGAATATGGGCCCTGAATACCTATCTGCCTTTACGGTTGGTGACCAATTACTGTGGGGCGCCGCTGAGCCGCTTCGTCGTATGTTACGTATTTTGCTATAGTTTCTGAACTGTAATCAGTAATTTTATATTAACCTGCACACTAAAATGTGCAGGTTTTTTTGTGTCTAAATTAATGACGAGCGGGGTCATTCTGCGGAGGCTGATGTTCTAACTCTTTTGCTAAGAAGTAGTTTAAGAATGTACGGATCACGGCAATGATACCTAATTTGATAAGGCTATCTAAATCTGGGTCGACGGTCGTTGCTAAAATATCAGCAGCGAGCTGGAACTCTAATGCAGTTGCTAACCAATCACCAAAACAATAACGAGCCTTACGTGATTTCTGGGTGCGTATCCAGACTATCAGGGTCTTTACTAACCCAATCACCACGCAGATGACTGAAATAGCTTCTAAAAGTAACTGGAGTACGTGAACACTAGACACCAGTAATTCACGTAAAAAAACTAAATCGAACATTAAGACCTCGACTCGATAAGTAAGCTGGATTCATATTTGTTAACTATGAGCAAATATTGGCAAAATATCGAGTTTTATTGTGGGTCTATGGTTTCTGAAGGTAATTGACTAATGGATAAAATATTTCGATTTCCATCGATTACCTGAATATTTTTGTTGGGTTGATAACATTTACGTAAAGGCGATAAGCAAGCTTGCTCTGCGCCTTGTTGTATATTAAGCCAATCACTGATTAGCCAATAATTATTCGCCGTAGAATAGGAGGACTGCAAATTTTCTGGGTTGATACTTGGTTTACTCGCACTTTGGCTGTACCAAATCAGCAAGGGGATTTCATAGGCTTCTTTTCTTGGGTTGTTAACACCATGATGGTAGTGAATATTGTTATCACTGTCTAAGCGTTGCAATGCGTGATCTGAATAGTACATCAAAGTTGCAGGTTTACCTTCGAGTTGCTGCATAAGATTTTCGATAAATTTATCGGTATAAGCAATTGAACTGTCGTAGCAATCGTCATCTTCTTGGCCACTAAATGTTTTTAGCTCAGTTTCAGGAAAGCGGTTACAGGCTGGTTCATGGCTACCATAAGTGTGTAAAACAATAAGTTTTTTCTTATCAGTGGGGTCATTGATAGCGTTCTTGAAGTCATCTTGTAGCTCTTCGTCATAGCCGACAAATTCGTTCCAAGTTTTCTTTTGCGACATAGAGGCAATAGCAGAAATGATACTGGTACGTTTATTGGTTTTGCCTTGGTTGCTGATCCAGTAGGTTTTAAAGCCCGCATGATTGGCCAATGAAATGATATTGTCTGAATAGTGTGATTTATCCTGCATTTGTTCAAAGCGAATATTAGACAGTGAAATAGGAACCGACAAGATAGTCACTGGTGCTGGAGAATACGCTTGTTGAAAAGCCAATATCTGAGATTTGCGCTGATTTAAATTAGGTGTTGTATCATATTGATAGCCATAAAAGCCCATATGGTCACGGCGTAATGATTCACCGATGACAAGTACATAGATTTCAGTATCAGAGGTTTTTTTCTGGTAATTAAAAGCAACTTTCTGTGATGATATTTTTTTTATCCCCCGGTTTTCATATAAGTTTTTGACTAAAGCCGCGGCATTGTAGAAGGGAGTATTTAAGAAGTATTTTTCCGTGATCAATAACGCGCTATCAGGTTTATTAAATAATGATGCGTAATAGGCTGGAATGGCTAATAGATAGCCACAAATTAGCGCCATACTTATCGCTGTGATACGGCGATTCATGTATTTTGCGCATTGATGAATACATACTAAATAAGCTGAAAAAACAAAAAGATAAAATATAACATAACCAATGTTATAGGAAAGCATTCCTACCGTTTCACTGCTATTGGTATTGATAAAAGTTTCTGCAATCGAAGAAGAAAAGCGGATATCGTGCTTTTGATAAAAGAAAAATGAAACAGATAAATTGAGAGCCCACAGGAGTGAAACAAACACCGTGAAAATTTTGCCAAGCAAAAAACGATAGATACCTGCACATAACAGTATTATCAGCGCTCCTGAAATTACGATGGCAATATCCGCGATATTGCTAACATCTCCACTGAAAAACACAGGAGTTATAGATATCAATAATGCATAAATTAAAATAATAATTTGGCGTATCATAGTGTTATTTTAAGTATTTTTGACCTTACCTGAGGTTATAGAGGCAATTAAAAATAATAAGTTAACATCTAATTAACTTAAGACATTGTTCGTTTATAACATAAAAAAAGGTAAGGTAATCAAAATAATGGCGTAAAAAACTGTAAAATCTCGTGATGTTTAGTCATGACCTGCCCCTCACAACTTGCGAGGGGAGGTGAGATATTGATTTAGAAAGTTACCGCAATTTTGGCATCAATATTGTTATCGCTATAATTTTTTGATAAAAATTTATTATAATTAATTGATAGCTTAGTATTTTCTTTTATATTGATATCGGTACCGACTTTTAATGCCATTCCATGGCGTGATGTAGGAACACTTTGTGTCATAAATGAGCTCGTGGTATCGGAAAAATTCAGTTTTATACCTCTATTCAGATTCCCATATTGATATTGCCAGTTAAGCTCACCATGCAAACCAATATTTGATGTTTTACCTAGTTTCCATTGATTATCAAGACGTAGCCCAACAGTTGAAAGCGTTGTATTGATGCGTTGCTTACGCGCCTGCAGTGATGTGCTGCTAATATTCTCATTAATTGCATGGTTCATCGCACTAATATAAGTGAAATTGGTAAATGGCTCAATATTCATCCAATTTGATTGGATTGGATAGGCCAGCTCCATAAATGCCTGATGGGTATTAGTGTAATAGCTTGCAGAGTGACTCGTACCATTACTGATTGTACGTTCAGTATGAATGAGGTGTGAAGTGTGACTAAGCCCTGCACGAACCGCAAGCGGCTGCCATAAAGCGCTACCATAAATGGCAGCATGGTAGTTATTACTATTACCGTGGCCAAGATGGCCAGATAAGTCACTTTGGCTAAAGCCTGCGGCGATACCGAAAGTCATTTTGTCGTTAATAAAACGTCTATTTGCCCCAAGCAATAGACCATAATTTGATGATTGATACCCAGAGGCATTGTTATCGCCAGTTGTTTTATCCCAATCATAGAGCATTTTTGCCCATACATTGCCCTTGTTTTCGCTACTCCATGATTCAGACAATCGAGCTTGATCAAGGAGTGCCTCTTTAATCTGACGGCTATTATTTATTTGGTTGGATAATATGTCAGCGTATATTTGCCCAGTGACATCGTGAAATATTGCTCGAGCTTGTTGTTTTGTTTGGCTTTTCAATGTGCGGTCATAAAGCGTATGGTACGTAGGAAGCGTTTCAATAGCCTTAGCCACGGCGATTTGGTTTTGCGTTGCAGCTGCACTAGAAAATGCAGTGTTATTACGCCCTATTTTAAGAGTGACTTCTTTGGGAGTGTAATTTAGTGTCGTTCCAATAAACTGGTAATTAGGCACAACGCCATCAAATTGGCCATCAACCCCTTTTTGAGCACTTAATATTGTATATTCTGTATTAAATAAGCGGTTGATATCTTGTTTAGAGAGCGGACTATTATGATTTTCAAGAGTGACACTGACGGTACCGCCTTTTAATGAAGCAGAGCCTTGGCTGATGATCTGATCGTTTTGACCTGCTGGATTGATTTCAACCACATAATGGCTGCCCGGAGCAAAAGTCACAGAATCAACAATGTTAATTGTGCCAATTGAGTGGCCGGGTGCAACGGCAGCACCTTGGTTGGCGGTTAATTGTCGAATGCTTCCATTGCCCATAAGTAAACCGTGGCGGTTAATATTAACAGAAGCACCGATTTTTCCATCATCTAGAACTAACGTTCCTTTTTGGATATCAACTGCGGAGTCTAAGTGTTTTTTAAGGGTAACCATTCCGCCATTAATGTCGGATTTTTGCGAATATTTATTTTCGCCGGTTAAGACTAAATGGCCTTGATTTACTGTGAAGCCAGCAAAGGTATTATTACCTGACAATACTAATGTCCCTTGGCCTTGTTTCGTTAACTTTCCAGTCCCTTGAATATTATTTTTCCATTCATCTAACTTTCCAAAATTGGCAATATCAAAGTCATTAGTATCTTGATTAATGATAAAATTTTCATATAAATAAGAGGGACCCTGATAAGCCGCAGGTAAGTTAATTAATCCCCAATAGGAGTTTGGGTCATTTTCTTTGATATTCCAACCTGCAATTGATTGGCTTGGATATGCGGTACTGGCTAAAATATGATCCCATTGTGCATTATTCAAGTAAGGGAAACGTAATCGAAGTAAATAACCTGCCGTTTTAGGTATATTTTTAGGCTCGATCATTGATATATTTTGTATTTCTTTTTTTCCATAATAACCCATGTGGTCATTGGTTATAGGAGTAGAAGCTGTTAGGCAATTTAGTATGTTATTTGAACATGATGATGAAATATCATTACGAATATTTTTTGCCGAATCAACAATGAATTTGGTATTTTTCTCATCGGATAGGAGCTGTGACAATAAATAATAATTACCTACACGAGAAGCGATTGTATCAGTGGCAAAGTGTGCGCCAACAATCACACGGCTTTCACCATATTCAATAGCTCGATTGAAAGTTTCACTGCCTTTTTCAGGAAAAATCATCGCCAATACCGCAGCTTGCTTAAAACCATTCCACGTATGGCCACTAGGGTAAGATGAGCCCTGTATTTGTGAATAGCCTGCAATATAGTGACCTTCTTCATCCAATACTTGATAAGGACGACCGCGTTTAAAATGATCTTTTAGAATAAAATCAATTGACCTAGTACGTTGTTTTTTTTCATCATAGGCACGAGTACTTGTATCATGTAATAAGCTGATTGCTTTATATTGGTTATGATCTCTTAGATTAATATCATGTTTACCAAACAGTATCGTTTGATAACTGTTAAATAAATAACCTGAGTCTTGGGATTTATCTGCGAGTGCTAAACTTTCCCGCTCACCAGTGATATTGATGTATTCGTTACTAATAAGCCTATCTTGCTCAGCAACTTCGCTGCCTTCTTTAGGCGTATTATTAATAATATTATTTTTAATGTCTTCAAGCCATACACCTCTTGTATCAATAATATTTTTCTCTAATTCTAAAATATTAGTTTTAGCTGTTAGAGTATTCATGAATATGAATGGCAATAAAGTCATTGATGCTGAAATAAAAGTTTTTCTCATTATAATTCCGCCGATGCTATTGGTAAAAATTTTATTTTGCGGAGTTTATTTATAATATGTTTATTTTTTATGACAGTTTTGAAAATAAAAAAATCTTATTAATTAGAGCGTTAAGCTTTATTTTTAATTGTTTTTTCCTTTGTAAAGTGGTTTTGTATTGATTAGTTTCGTTTTTTTTGTTTTTTATTATTGGTTTAATTAAATCATAAAAATAAGATAATAATTATAGAAAAAATCAAAAAAATAACCCCAAACTTTCGGATGGGGTTATTAAATATTATTTAGTTAGCTGAATAATTAGATATCAATATTCGCTGCTTTTAAGGCATTTTCTTCGATAAATGCACGACGTGGCTCAACAGCATCACCCATTAATGTGGTGAATAGTAAGTCTGTTGCAATCGCATCTTTCACCGTCACACGCATCATACGGCGCGTTTCTGGGTTCATGGTGGTTTCCCAAAGTTGTTCTGGGTTCATTTCTCCAAGACCTTTATAACGTTGTACGTATAGGCCACGACGAGACTCACGTGTTAACCAAGCCAGAGCTTCTTCAAAGTTACTGATATCTTGGCGACGTTCACCGCGCTTGATATAAGCACCTTCTTCAATTAAGCCGCTGATTAAGTCGCCTAAATGAGTGATACGGCGGTATTCGCTGCCATGAACAAAGTCAAAATCGAGGTTATAGTCGGTATCAACACCATGGGTACGAATACGGATTGTTGGCTCGAATAATTGACGTTCACGGTTTTCATTAATGACATAGCTATAAGTGCTACCGAATTGTTCGTTATCTTCTAAGCGCTTAACCAGCGTTTTAGCCCATTCTTCCACTTTTTCGCTGACTTTTAAATCATCTTCAGTCAAGGTTGACTGATAAACCAGGCTGTTAAGTAGGGCTTGAGGATAAAGGCGCTCAAGACGACGAATAATACGGTGTGCGGCATTATATTCGACAACCAGTTTTTCGAGTTCTTCACCTTTCATAGCTGGCGCTTCGGCACTTAAATGCAGCTCTGCGCCATCAAGGGCGATAGAAATCAGGTAATCGTCCATCGCATCGTCATCTTTAATGTACTGCTCTTGTTTACCACGTTTCACTTTATACAGTGGTGGTTGAGCAATAAAGATATGGCCACGTTCAACGATTTCAGGCATTTGGCGATAGAAGAAGGTCAACAGTAACGTACGAATGTGCGAACCATCGACGTCCGCATCCGTCATGATAATAATGCTGTGATAACGCAGTTTGTCAGGATTGTATTCATCACGGCCAATACCACAGCCTAATGCCGTAATCAGGGTTGCAACTTCCTGTGAAGATAGCATTTTATCGAAACGCGCTTTTTCTACGTTTAGAATTTTACCTTTCAGTGGCAAAATGGCTTGGTTCTTACGGTTACGGCCTTGTTTTGCAGAGCCGCCCGCGGAGTCCCCTTCCACAAGGTACAGTTCAGATAGTGCAGGGTCACGTTCTTGGCAGTCAGCCAGTTTACCTGGCAAGCCAGCTAAATCTAATGCGCCTTTACGACGAGTCATTTCGCGAGCTTTGCGCGCCGCTTCACGTGCGCGTGCGGCATCAATAATTTTGCCCACAACGATTTTTGCATCGTTCGGGTTTTCCAGTAAATATTCAACCAGTTTTTCGTTCATCATCGTTTCAACCGCCGTTTTCACTTCGGAAGAGACCAATTTTTCTTTGGTTTGTGATGAGAATTTAGGGTCGGGAACTTTTACTGAAATAACTGCAATCAGGCCTTCACGTGCATCGTCACCGGTTGCGTTGACTTTGCTTTTCTTCTGATAGCCTTCTTTTTCCATGTAGTTATTTAATGTGCGTGTCATTGCTGCACGGAAACCAGCGAGGTGAGTACCCCCATCGCGCTGAGGAATGTTATTGGTGAAGCAGTATACATTTTCTTGGAACCCATCATTCCACTGCATTGAAACTTCAACGCCAATACCGTCTTTTTCAGTTGAAAAATAAAAGACAGAAGGGTGGATAGGGGTTTTATTACGGCTTAAATACTCAACAAAGGCTTTGATACCGCCTTCATAATGGAAATGGTCTTCTTTGCCATCGCGTTTATCGACGAGCTTAATAGAAACACCTGAGTTTAGGAACGATAACTCACGTAAGCGTTTTGCTAAGACATCATATTCAAATTCAGTCACACCTTTAAAGGTGTCCATGCTTGGCCAAAAACGAACGCGTGTTCCTGTTTGGTCAGTTTCACCGACAACAGTCAGAGGCCCTTGAGGCTCACCGTGTTTGTAGATTTGCTCATGAACTTTGCCATCACGGCGGATAACTAATTCTAATTTTTCAGATAAGGCGTTAACAACGGAAACCCCAACACCGTGTAAACCACCGGAGACTTTATAGGAGTTGTCATCAAATTTTCCGCCTGCGTGCAGAACGGTCATGATAACCTCTGCGGCTGATACACCTTCTTCTTCGTGGATACCTGTAGGGATACCACGTCCATCATCCTGTACGGAGATAGAGTTATCGGCATGGATAGTGATCACGATATCATCACAAAAGCCTGCGAGGGCTTCGTCGATAGCGTTGTCGACAACCTCGAAAACCATGTGATGAAGACCTGTTCCATCGTCTGTATCACCGATATACATGCCCGGGCGCTTACGCACCGCATCCAGTCCTTTTAATACCTTGATACTTGAGGAGTCATATGTATTCGACATCAACGTTTCCTGCTCTTTCTATTCCTGAGGTTGAACTTCTATTTTGCCATGTTCTACACTAAACATCTTGCTATTTGCATCTATCATATCATTAACTTGCTCAGGTGTAATGGCACTGACAAACACTTGCGCTTGTGTAGCTTTGAGGCGGGCTGCCAGTAATTGGCGACGGCCAGCATCAAGTTCAGAAGCAAAATCATCCAGTAGATACAGGCATCGTTGCCCGCTCTGATGGGTGAAAAACTCACCCTGCGCTAATCTTAATGCACACATAAGTAGCTTCAATTGGCCTCGTGAAAGCATATCTTCAACAGGTGTTCCATTTGCTCGAATACGCAAATCAGCTTTATGTGGCCCTGAAGCGGTATAGGTTAGCGCTCTATCACGCTCAAATTGGCGCTCTAATTGTTCTGAATAATCAATTTCTTTATCCCAACCGCGTTGGAAGGATACTGAGAGTGAAAATTCGGGTAAAAATTGTTGGCAAGTTTGCTCGATATTTTCGGCAATACCTGCAATATAGTCATGGCGCCATTGGCTTATTTGCTCAGAAAGCGGTGCCAGTTGTTTATCCCAATGACGAATTTGCTCATAACGAGTAACTTGCCGTAAAGCGGCATTGCGTTGTTTTAATAACCGTTTTAAATCTGACCATACTGAAAAAAACAGCGGGTCATTGTGAAAACAACCCCAATCAATAAAAGCACGTCGATATTTAGGACCACCATTTAGCAAAGTAAACCCTTCAGGGGTAATCAGTTGCATTGGCAATAATTTTGCTAGCTCTGCAATTTTATGGCCATCAGTACCGTCTATTCGAACTTTACTATCACCATCACGGTTTTTGCTTAAACCTAGTGAAAGGTCGTTTCGCTGTTCATCTAAATGGCTAAGTTTACCATGAAGAATGAATTGCTCTTGCTCATGACGAATAACCCGGTTCGCTTGAATGCTGCGAAATGCACGGCCATGACCGAGTGTATATATGGCTTCCAATATGCTGGTTTTACCGCTCCCATTGGGGCCAATTAAAAAATTGAACCCATTAGCAAGGGAGAGATCCGCATTTTCAATATTTCGAAAATCACGGATCAATAAACGCGAAAGGATCATAAATACCGATTACAAGCGCATTGGCATGACAACATACACCGCTGCTTTACTGTCAGCGTCTTCAATCTGCACACTGGAAACGGCATCGGTTAACAGAAGTTGCACATTTTCACTTTTTAGTGCATTTAAGACATCTAAGATGTAGCTGACGTTAAAGCCAATTTCCATCTCAGTACCTTGGTAGCTAACATCAACAATTTCTTCAGCTTCTTCTTGCTCTGGGTTATTAGCTGTAATGCGCAGTTGGTTTTCACTGAAATATAAACGCACACCGCGGAATTTCTCATTCGATAAAATCGCAGCGCGAGAAAAGGCTTGTTTGAGTAAATCACAGCGTGCTTCTAAGGTTTTGTTTGGATTTTTCGGTAGTACTCGGCGGTAATCAGGGAAACGGCCGTCAACCAATTTAGAGGTAAAGATAAAATCCCCAACGTGAGCACGAATATTATTACTGCCGATTTGCAGTTGTAGAGGGGTGTCACCACCATCTAACAAACGCATTAACTCAATGACCCCTTTACGAGGTACTATCACTGAATGAGAAGGTAGCGATTGACCAATATCCATCGCACACACGGCAAGCCTGTGACCGTCTGTGGAAACGGTTCTGAGCATTTGGTCTTCGGTTTCAAATAGCATACCGTTAAGGTAATAACGGACATCTTGGTGCGCCATTGAAAACTGAGTAGCTTCAATTAAACGTTTCAGTATTGATTGCGGAAGAGAAAATTCCACTTCGCTTTGCCAGTCATCCAAGTTTGGAAAGTCAGCAGCTGGCAATGTGGATAATGAAAAGCGGCTACGTCCAGAACGGACGAGCAGTCTGTCATCATTCAGCTCTACATGAATTTCAGAACCTTCAGGTAACCCACGCCAGATATCAAAAAATTTGCGTGCGGGCACGGTGGTTGCGCCAATTTCGTGCTCCCCTGTTAGGGCAACATTGGCCATCATCTCCATTTCAAGGTCGGTCCCAGTGAGTTGGAGGGTGCCTTCTTTCACCTGTAATAAAAGGTTACCTAAAATAGGCAGAGTTGGACGCCCACCTAAAGGACCACTAACCTGTTGTAACGGTTTTAATAACTGCTCGCGTTCTATTGTAAATTTCATAGCAATTAAGATGATAATGTTCTGATTAAATTAGAAAAATCTTCTTTGATGTCATGGCTTTCTTCCCGTAATTGTTCAATTTTACGGCAAGCATGTAACACCGTGGTATGGTCACGGCCGCCAAAGGCATCCCCGATTTCAGGTAAACTATGGTTAGTCAGCTCTTTTGCCAGTGCCATTGCCATCTGACGCGGACGCGCGACAGAACGGGAACGGCGCTTAGACAATAAATCTGCTACCTTAATTTTATAATATTCAGCAACTGTTTTTTGAATATTATCAATAGTTACCAGCTTTTCTTGTAGTGCTAATAGGTCACGCAGTGCTTCTCTGACAAAATCGATAGTAATCGCGCGGCCAGTAAAGTTTGCGTTGGCAATCACACGATTTAACGCCCCTTCTAATTCACGAACGTTCGAGCGAAGGCGTTTGGCGATGAAAAAGGCCACTTCACCCGGAAGTTGGATTTCATTTTCATCTGCTTTTTTCATTAAAATCGCCACGCGAGTTTCTAACTCTGGTGGTTCGATTGCAACAGTTAGGCCCCAACCAAAACGCGATTTTAAGCGATCTTCCACACCGTTAATCTCTTTTGGGTAACGGTCAGAGGTCAAAATAATTTGCTGATTGCCTTCTAGTAGCGCATTAAAAGTATGGAAAAATTCTTCTTGTGAGCGCTCTTTGTTAGCAAAAAACTGGATATCATCAATGAGTAGCGCATCTACAGAACGGTAATAACGTTTGAATTCTTCAATTGCGTTGTTCTGTAGAGCTTTGACCATATCTTGAACAAAACGTTCAGAGTGCATATAAACCACGCGAGCGTTGGCTTTATGCTGCATAATACTATTGCCGACAGCATGTAATAAGTGGGTTTTACCTAAACCAGTCCCACCATAAAGAAATAATGGGTTGTAGGCACCACCTGGATTTTCTGCCACTTGCCTCGCAGCAGCGCGAGCCAATTGGTTCGATTTACCTTCAACAAAGTTATCAAAAGTGTGCTTAGGGTTTACATTAGAACGATAAGCAACTTCTGGTTGTACTTTGGCTGAGTTGTCCCAACTCGGTTTAATTGGGGCTGACGGAACGGCAAACGCAGGTACTTGTTGAGTTGTACGTGCTTGTGTTGCTGCCGGTGCGACTGTAATCGGTTTGTTGCCTACCTCAAAGTGTAGTGCAGGCGCGTCAGTTCCACAAAAGTCATTCAATAATTCATTGATATTATTGATGTACTTGTCTCTAACCCAGTCGAGAACGAAACGATTTGGGGCATAAAGTGCCAGTGTATTGTCGTTTAATTCAGCTTGAAGGGGTCGTATCCACATACTGAATTCTGTGGCAGGTAGTTCATCCTGCAATCGGGCAAGACATTGCTGCCAAAGCGAAAGTGACACGTTGGACTCCCCTAAACAAGGTCAATGGAACAAGAAGTACGGATGTAAACAAAGAGTTTCTCGGGCTCATTCTTAGTGCTATGACCCAAAAATATTTTAGATTAACGCTTACTTACTGCATATTGCCGATCGATGGATCAGAAATAGACCAGCGATCATACCGCAAAATTAGTCAGAGATCTCCATTCTTTTACACAGTTTTTATGCTTTTTATCCACAGGTAAATGTGATAAGGCCCCTCTTATAAAGAAGAAATAGATTGGGCTACCTAAATTTATCGTCATTTTTCCACATGCTGGGGATAACTTTAGACGATTTACAGTAAATATTCTGTATGATCAAAAAATATTTTTAGATCTCTTGAAGATCCTTGCGCTTTGGGTCGGAGTCCGTATAATCTTCCTCCCTGTGTACAGTACAGATGTGATTTTTACACGAAACTGAGGTAAACTTGTTGGGCTATATCGCTTTATTTTAACGTTAATGTTAGGTGGGGCGGGGCAAAAAACAGGTTTTCAGCCAGTATGCGAATGTAATCATTCGTCGGCTGTCACAACATATGTCGGCAAACCGGTCAGCCAGGCTATAAATAAAAGTGGTTTGATTGCGTCATTTCATTGACGTGACCCCCTATGTTTTATTACAATCCTGCCTCTTTCTATATTGTTGCGATAGAGGCACAGGTGTAAATCAGTTTCCACTGGTTGCCAACGCGTTTACTGAATCAGTAATAAATTTAAAAGTTAGGTAGAAATCGTTATGAAACGCACTTTTCAACCGTCCGTACTGAAGCGCAACCGTTCACACGGTTTCCGTGCTCGTATGGCCACTAAAAATGGTCGTCAGGTTCTGGCTCGCCGTCGTGCTAAAGGCCGCGCTCGTCTGACCGTTTCATCTAAGTAATAAAGCTAGCCCTCTATTCAAGTGGTTACGCTCGCTTTTACCCGGGAGTTACGTTTGTTAACTCCCAGGCATTTCGATAATGTCTTTAAGCAGCCGCAGAGGGCGAGTTCCCCAGAGATAACAATCCTTGGTCGCCTAAACGAGCTGGGGCATCCCCGCATCGGTCTTACCATCGCCAAAAAAAATGTTAAACGAGCTCATGAGCGAAATCGTATTAAACGGTTAGCGCGTGAATATTTTCGTCTGCATCAACATGAGTTGCCTTCAATGGACTTTGTGGTATTGGTAAGGAAAGGGGTCGCTAATCTCGACAATCAACAGATCACGGAAGCATTGGATAAGTTATGGCGTCGTCACCGTCGCTTGGCTCAAAAATCCTGATCATGCTGATCAGAGGCTACCAACTGGCAATTAGCCCGTTGTTAGGGCCTCGTTGTCGCTTCAATCCTACTTGTTCAAATTACGGAATTGAGGCATTGCGCAGGTTTGGTATGCTAAAAGGGAGTTGGTTAACGGCGAAACGCGTATTAAAATGCCACCCTTTACACGCTGGTGGAGATGATCCTGTCCCACCTAGAAAAACTGATGATAATAGAGAATTATAACGATGGATTCGCAACGCAATCTTCTACTCATCGCTTTGTTGTTCGTGTCGTTCTTAGTTTGGCAGGCCTGGGAGAGCGATAAAGTTGCTCAGGACGTTAAAACTGTTCAAACTTCGCAACAAGCGGATATGCCAAGCAGTGATGCTCAAGCCGTAACTGGCAGTGGGCAAGGTAAGCTCATCACAGTCAAAACTGATGTACTGGATATTCGCATCAATACTCGTGGTGGTGATATCGATGAGGCTGACCTGTTAGCCTATCCTGCGACCCTTCATTCGGAAAGCCCTTTCCGTTTACTGGAAACTAATCCAGGCTTTGTCTACCAGGCACAGAGTGGTTTGATTGGTCTTCATGGTCCAGACAACCCAGCAAATAATAATGGCGAACGTCCGCTGTATAGCGCAGATTCTACAACTTTCACATTAGAGAAAGGCCAAGACGTCTTGCGCGTACCAATGACATTTACTGATAATAACGGTGTTATATATCAGAAAACGTACATTGTTAAACGTGGCCAATATACTGTTGAAGTTGAATACAGTATTCAAAACCCAACCGCTCAACCACTGAGTCTCGCTTTCTTCGGTCAGTTAAAACAAACTATCGAGTTACCTAAAGAGCGTGACACTGGCAGCAGCAATTTTGCTCTGCATACCTATCGTGGTGCGGCGTATTCTTCTGATGAAAACAACTATAAAAAATATAGCTTTGGCGACATCGAAGATAAAAACCTCGACTTAACCACCAAAGGTGGCTGGGTAGCGATGTTGCAACAGTATTTTGCAACCGCGTGGATCCCGGCAAGTGCTGAAAAGAGTACTTTCTACACCATTGACCTTGATAAAAAATCTGCCATCATTGGTTATAAGAGTGAACCAATGACTATCGCAGCTAATGGCGCTGGTACTTATTCATCAACGTTATGGGTTGGTCCTGAAATTCAGTCTGAAATGGCTGCAGTTGCACCACATTTAGACTTAACCGTTGATTATGGTTGGTTATGGTTTATCTCTCAGCCACTGTTTAAACTGCTGAAATTCATTCACGGTTTTGTGGGTAACTGGGGTATTGCTATCATCGTTATCACCTTTATCGTTCGTGGTATTATGTACCCACTGACTAAAGCACAGTACACCTCGATGGCGAAAATGCGTTTACTGCAACCTAAACTGGCTGCAATGCGTGAGCGTATTGGTGATGATAAACAACGTATGAGCCAAGAAATGATGGCGATGTATAAAGCAGAAAAAGTAAACCCACTGGGTGGTTGTTTACCTCTGCTGATTCAAATGCCTATCTTCCTTGCACTTTACTATATGTTGATGGGTTCTGTTGAACTGCGTCACGCACCATTCTTTGGTTGGATTCAAGACTTGTCTGCACAAGACCCGTACTACATTCTGCCAGTATTGATGGGTGTGACGATGTTTGTGATTCAGAAAATGTCACCAACCGCTGTGACTGACCCAATGCAGCAGAAGATTATGACGTACATGCCAGTCGTGTTCACCATCTTCTTCCTGTGGTTCCCATCAGGTCTGGTTCTGTATTATATCGTGAGTAACTTAGTCACCATCATCCAGCAACAAGTGATTTACCGTGGTCTGGAAAAACGTGGTCTGCACAGTCGCGATAAAAAAGAGAAAAAATAGTCTCGCTTCTCAGTAAACTGAGAATGGCTTCACAAAGCGGGATTCTATAGTAGTATTAAGGCGACCAAACACGGTCGCCTTTATTCTTTTCAAAAAACAGTTTTTAAGTCAAAACAGAGAAACATCATGCAAATCAACGATACTATCGTCGCACAGGCAACACCTCCCGGTCGTGGTGGT
Source organism: Providencia sp. PROV269 (assembly GCF_028477785.1). Classification (NCBI taxonomy): domain Bacteria; kingdom Pseudomonadati; phylum Pseudomonadota; class Gammaproteobacteria; order Enterobacterales; family Morganellaceae; genus Providencia; species Providencia sp. PROV269. Next base: position 63,666 of record NZ_JAMPLV010000016.1, read on the forward strand.
GTCGGTATTTTACGTGTATCTGGCCCGAAAGCGGCGCAGATTGCCGAAATCGTGTTGGGAAAACTCCCTAAACCACGTTATGCGGATTACCTGCCATTTCGTGATGAGGATGGCTCTGTTCTTGACCAAGGTATTGCGCTTTACTTCCCTGGGCCAAATTCATTTACGGGTGAAGATGTGCTTGAATTACAAGGACACGGCGGGCCAGTTATTCTTGATTTATTGCTCAGAAGAATACTAACGATTGATGGTATTCGCATTGCGAATCCTGGTGAATTTTCTGAGCGAGCATTTTTAAACGATAAGCTCGATTTAGCCCAAGCGGAAGCAATTGCCGATTTGATTGACGCGAGTTCTGAACAAGCGGCGCGTTCAGCGATGAATTCGTTACAGGGCGCATTTTCTTCTCATATTCACCAATTGGTGGAAGCACTCACTCACTTGCGCATCTATGTGGAAGCAGCTATCGATTTCCCAGATGAAGAAATTGACTTCCTGTCTGACGGTAAAATTGAAGCTAAACTCAACGAAGTGGTGGCAGATTTAGAACAAGTTCGCTCCCAAGCGCGCCAAGGTAGTTTATTGCGTGAAGGAATGAAAGTGGTAATTGCAGGGCGCCCAAATGCAGGAAAATCGAGCTTGCTAAATGCATTGGCGGGGCGTGAGGCTGCGATTGTCACGGATATTGCGGGAACGACGCGTGATGTATTACGTGAACATATTCATATTGATGGTATGCCATTGCATATCATTGATACTGCAGGCCTGCGCGAAGCCAGTGATGAAGTTGAGCGAATTGGTATCGAACGAGCTTGGAAAGAAATTGAACAAGCGGACCATGTGCTGTTTATGGTTGATAGCACTACAACTAATGCCACGGAACCACAAGAAATTTGGCCTGAATTTATGGCGCGCTTACCTGATGAACTTCCGGTCACCGTAATTCGTAACAAAGCCGATATGACAGGCGAACCAGTTGAGTTTATTGATAATACTCGTTATCCGTTAATTCGTTTGTCTGCACGCGAAGAAAAAGGCATTGATTTGTTGCGCGATCACCTAAAAGAAACCATTGGCTTTAATAGCAATACTGAGGGTGGTTTCCTTGCTCGTAGTCGCCATTTACAAGCATTGAATGCGGCAGCTGTTCACCTAGAACAGGGCTATGACCAGTTAGTGAACGCTCGCTCCGGTGAGTTATTAGCGGAAGAATTACGTTTAGCTCAGCAAGAACTCAGCGAAATCACTGGTGAGTTCACTTCTGATGATTTATTAGGCCGTATTTTCTCAAGTTTTTGTATTGGGAAATAATCTGTTACCTACACGTAATCACGTGTAGGTTCCCCTTCTTTTTGTTGTTTTAATCTTACCTTAAGCTCTTGGCGTTTTTATTTTTCTAAAATGGTTGATTAACCAAACTAACAGATAAAAACCATGAATAAATCATTGCAGGTTAACATTCAAAGTTACGCTCAACGTCCTGACTTAATCGACGAGTGCGAACGTTTTCTTGATAAGTTATGGCCGCAGTTTATGAGCCAATCATCGGTGTGTGATGAATATTGGGAGAGGCTTGATGAGGAGCCCTATTCTCATTTTCAATTTATCGCAACAGTGAATGAAAATAGTCTGGAAAGAGTGGTTGGTATTATTCGCTCCGTGCCTTTTTTATGGCCTTATGGTGATTTTAGCAAATTAGCGGAAATGGGCTGGGATGCGATTTTCAACTTCGCAATGGAAAACCAGCAAGGTGGTGAGCCTTATATCTCGGCATTATCTGTTACGGTTGACCCGCAATATCGAGGTCAGCAAATACCTGCTTTATTGATCAATGCACTAAAAACGGCTGCTCAGAGCCATGGGGCAAAATCAGTGATTGTGCCTGTTCGCCCAACACTGAAGCATCGTTACCCGTTACAGGATTTTGATGAATATTGCGGGTGGAAAAATGAGCAAGGTGAGCCGTTTGATCCGTGGATTAGAACCCATTGGCGCTTGGGTGCCACGGTACTGCAGCCCGTTCATCGTTCAATGGTGATTACCGGTTCCATTGCTGATTGGCAATCATGGACGGATATGAAATATCCGCAGTCAGGGCAATATATTATCTCAGGAGCATTAGTTCCTGTTACTGCCGATGTGCTACGACAGCAAGTGGAATATATCGAACCTAATTTATGGATGCTGCACTCGCTTTAAGGCTCAGTATTGTGTTTATTTTTGAATAATACTTGTCGATATATTTTTACACGCTATAGCGTGTTATTTATGTTTTACCGGTTATAGCAGGTAAATATTATTAGAGCTAAACAAGATAGGTGTTAAAATGAAAGTGACCAATACCCGGCAACTTAGTGCTTACATGAAAGATGTCAGAGAGACGAAAAAATTATCTCAAAGTAAAGTTGCAAGTAAAGTGGGTATTCGGCAAGATACTGTCTCCAGTTTTGAACTTTTTCCTGACTCTACCAAATTAGAAACCTTTTTAAGATTTTATCTGCCCTCGATTTAGAACTCGATATTAAACCACGAAATGAAAGCGGCTCATCAAAATCAGACTCCGGATGGAAGGAGGAGTGGTGATTTTTAAATCAATAAATGAAGTTATCCACATATAATCTTGATTAACCATGGCTTTTAATTATATACTGAAAAAGTATTTGCAGAATGGGATATATTCGCCATTAATTGAATATTTCGGTATTCGCGGAAAGACTTGTCTTTCTACCTACTTCCCGCATGCCTAGTCGCTTCACTGTTGTGCTGCATGACATGAACATGATGGAATTCGCAACTTTGGGGCGACCCAAAGTTGCGTGGAACGGGAGCTCGTGCTGGTTAATCCCTTCCTTATAGGGCGAACTCAAAATTTTAGCGGCCATATACTTGGTCGTGTTTTGAGGTATAAGGAAAAACTATGAGTAATCATCAAGCAAATATTGGCCAGCAAGCACAAGAAAAGAAACCTCGAAAAATGTCATCCATATTGAAGTTGCTCTGGAGAATCATTAGATTCGTTGATATTGTAACCCGTTGGTTAGATAAATTAGAGGGTGATGAGTAATGTGCTCTCCCTCGTTTCAACACTATGATATAGGTATTTTTATGATTGCAAAAACACTGCGTTTGGTTAGGCAATATCATGAAATGACTCGCCTTGATGCTTCCAGTGAGCTTGGAATACCAAAAGATACACTTATTCAATTAGAGTCTGGTATTTTACCTGTTACGAAACCAATATTAGAGGCATATTCTAAAGTATTTGATATTCCGGTATCATCACTAGTTTTTTTCTCTGAGTCTTTATCTCCAGTGAAGAATAAGAGGATTAATAGAATTAGGTCACTTTTTGCGGGAAAGGCACTGAAAATTTTGGAATGGGTTGTTAGTAAAAATGAGTCAAAAATTAACTCTTAATAATAAGAATAAAGCATACCAGCTAACAGATTCTCCATTTCATAAGCTATCAAGTAAAAAAAAATTAGCTATTCTTTTACGCACACCCTTATCTCAAATTCGAAGTTTACGAGTCGATTCTGGAAATTATTCAGAGTTTGAAAGTATTGGTAAATCCGGAAAAATTAGAAAGATCCAAAAACCCTCTAGGAATTTAGATGTAGTCCATACAAGGATTGCTAGCCTATTAATAAGAATTATTACCCCAGAGTACTTACACTCTGGGAAAAAAGGCTATTCAAATGTAACTAATGCAAATATCCATTTAAATACAAATGCATTAATGACTTCAGATATAAAATCATTTTATCCATCAACTTCATGGAATATGATTTTTTCTTTTTTTTATAGCGTTATGTCATGCTCTGCTGATATAGCTGAAATATTGGCAGACTTGTGTACTTGTCATAAACATTTACCGACAGGTAGTAGGATCAGTATGCCATTAGCATACTGGGCAAATGTTAGGATGTTTAACGAGTTAGAGAATATTTGTCAAAAACATGATGTCATAATGACAGTTTATGTAGATGATCTTACTTTTTCTGGAAAAAATGTTAATCGTCTTTTTAAATCAACAGTAAAAAAAATAATTTCTAGATATGGGCATGAAATGCATCCAACTAAAACTAAATTGTATCCACCAAATGGAACCAAACTTGTAACTGGTGTGGTCATTGATAGGAACAATTTATTAGTACGAAATGAACAACACTTTAAATTGTTTGAAGAGCTTAGCATGTGGAATGCTATTAAAAACAATCAATATGCTATAAGTATGAGTATAACCTCGAAGCTAATTGGTCGGCTTCATTCTATGGGAACAATAGAACCAAAGTATAAAACAAAAGCTAAATCAGTTAGAAAAAGTACAGCAATATAAATTGGATTATTCAATTCTATTTGTAGATTCGAAAAAACTAGCTTTAATTCATAAGTGCTCTAAGTTTAAATAAGCTTAGTCAATCCCTTACCCGACTCCCGTGCGTAAACACCGTCGCTTTACCTTGACGACAAAAGCCGACTAAGGTCAAATTGGCTTTTTCTGCGACTTCAATAGCGAGTGCAGTGGCGGCGGAAACAGCAAATAGAATTTCTGCACCACAGCTAGCGGCTTTTTGTACCATTTCATAGCTAGCACGGCTAGAAACCAGTACTGCGCCTTGTTGCCATTGGTTACGATGTTTCATACCTAAAAGTTTATCCAGAGCCACATGACGGCCGACATCTTCACATCCACCGACTAATTGCCCTTCTGGTGAAATCCATGCGGCCGCATGGGTACAACCTGTCAGTGCACCAATTTCTTGCACTTTTTTCAATTCATGTAATGCATTATCGAGATGCGAGAGAGAGAAGGTTTGGGTGAAAGGTAGTGGGGCGATCGGTTTGAAAATTTCATCGAGTTGCTCAGTGCCACAAATACCACAGCCTGTACGCCCTGCTAAATTACGGCGACGTTCTTTGAGTTCCATAAACCGACGGCTAGATAATTCAACATGCACTTCAATTCCGCGGTTGCAGCCTTCCACGATATCAATTCCACGAATTTCATCATCTGACTGTATTATCCCTTCAGAAAGTGCGAAGCCGACTGCAAAATCCTCAAGATCTTTTGGCGTTGCCATCATTACCACATGGGATATGCCATTGAAGACTAAAGCGACAGGAGATTCTTCTGCTACATAGTCATTTACGAGTAAATTCAGGTTGCCTTTTTGTTGCACGGTTGTGTGATTTAAGCCAATCATTTTGGTTAATTTGGAGTCATTTGTAGTATTTGTTTCATGCATTAGATGAATTCCTAGCATTAATGATACATAATATTAATTATGGGTAAAAAGAATTTACACCATTTGCCGGGCAATGAACCTGGGACGTAAGGAAGACGTTGAATAAAAACAGTTTACCTGATTATCGCGATTGGCGTTAGGTAAACATGAGCAATGTAAATGAGGAGATCCCCATGCAAGTCAGCAGAAGGCAGTTCTTTAAGATCTGCGCTGGCGGTATGGCAGGTACGACGGCAGCGGCCTTGGGTTTTGCACCCGCCACCGCGTTAGCGTCAACGCGCCAGTATAAATTACTGCGTGCGAAAGAGACCAGAAATACCTGTACCTACTGTTCTGTCGGCTGTGGGCTGTTAATGTACAGCCTCGGTGATGGCGCGAAAAATGCAAAAGAGAGCATTTTCCATATTGAAGGGGACCCGGATCATCCGGTAAACCGTGGTGCACTTTGTCCGAAAGGTGCTGGACTTATCGATTTCATCCACAGTGAAAGTCGCTTGAAGTATCCTGAAGTGCGTGAGCCGGGTACTAATGAGTGGAAACGTATCACGTGGAACGAAGCATTTGACCGTATCGCTAAGTTAATGAAAGAAGACCGCGATGCGAACTTTATTGAGAAAAATAAAGACGGTGTCACGGTAAATCGTTGGCTGACCACCGGTATGCTATGCGCATCGGCGGGGAGTAACGAAAGCGGATTTGTAACGCAAAAATTCACCCGCGCTCTCGGCATGCTTGCCGTTGATAACCAAGCGCGTGTCTGACACGGACCAACGGTAGCAAGTCTTGCTCCAACATTTGGTCGCGGTGCGATGACCAACCACTGGGTTGACATTAAAAATGCAAACCTAGTTGTCGTTATGGGTGGAAATGCAGCAGAAGCGCATCCAGTCGGTTTCCGCTGGGCGATGGAAGCTAAAATCCATAATAAAGCCAAACTTATTGTTATTGACCCACGCTTTACCCGTACTGCGGCAGTGGCGGATTTTTACACGCCTATCCGTTCGGGTACAGATATCGCGTTCTTATCAGGTGTTATCAAATACTTACTGGATAATGAAAAAATTCAGCGTGAATACGTGGAAGCGTATACCAACGCCAGTTTAGTTATTCGTGAAGATTATGGTTTTGATGACGGCCTGTTTACAGGTTATGACGAAGAAAAACGTCAATATGATAAAACCACGTGGAACTATGAGATGGATGAAAACGGCCTTGCGCTGCGCGATCCGACTCTGAAACACCCACGTTGTGTGTTAAATCTATTAAAAGAACACGTCAGCCGTTATACACCTGAAGTGGTGAATAACATCTGTGGTACGCCAATTAAAGATTTCTTGCAAGTCTGTGAATACCTTGCAGAAACGAGTGCTAAAGATAAAACAGCATCGTTCTTATATGCATTAGGTTGGACTCAACATACCGTGGGTGCGCAAAATATTCGTACCATGGCGATGATCCAATTACTGCTGGGTAATATGGGGATGTTAGGCGGTGGTGTAAACGCACTGCGTGGTCACTCTAATATCCAAGGTCTAACTGACTTAGGTTTGCTATCTCAGAGCTTACCGGGTTATTTAACCTTACCATCAGACAAACAAACCACATTAGAAAGTTACTTAGCTGCAAACACGCCAAAAGCAACGGTTGAAGGTCAAGTTAACTATTGGGGTAACTACCCGAAATTCTTTGTTAGTTTGATGAAGACTTTCTACGGAGATAAAGCGCAGAAAGAAAATAATTGGGGCTTTGATTTATTACCGAAATGGGATCAAGGCTATGATGTGCTGCGTTATTTCGAAATGATGGATAAAGGGGAAGTTAACGGCTATATCTGCCAAGGCTTTAACCCATTAGCATCATTCCCGAATAAAAACAAAGTCGTTAAGTCGCTGTCAAAACTGAAATTTTTGATTACCGTTGACCCACTGAATACGGAAACCTCGAATTTCTGGCAAAACCACGGCGAAATGAATGATGTGAATCCGGAAGAAATCCAAACTACGGTATTCCGCCTGCCATCTTGCTGTTTTGCTGAAGAAAATGGTTCGATTGTTAACTCAGCGCGTTGGTTACAATGGCACTGGAAAGGTGCGGATGCCCCAGGTGAAGCGATCAGTGATGGTGAAATTCTGTCTGGTATTTTCCATCGTCTACGCCAACTGTATGCCTCTGAAGGTGGTGCAGTACCTGAACAAGTTCTAAGTATGACTTGGAATTACTTCGACCGTGATAACCCAACGCCAGAAGAAGTCGCTCAAGAAAACAATGGTTATGCTTTAGTTGACTTAAAAGATGCGGATGGCAACGTTATTGCGAAAAAAGGTGAGCTGTTGAGTTCGTTTGCCCAATTGCGTGATGATGGTACTACTGCAAGTGGTTGCTGGATTTTCACCGGTAGTTGGACGCCGAAAGGTAACCAAATGGCTAACCGTGATAACTCTGACCCAACGGGTCTAGGTAACACATTAGGTTGGGCATGGGCGTGGCCTCTAAACCGTCGTGTGATTTATAACCGTGCATCGGCAGACCCAATGGGTAAACCGTGGGATCCGAAACGCCAAATCCTTGAGTGGAACGGTAGCAAATGGATAGGAATGGATATTCCTGACTATAGCAATGCTGCGCCGGGAAGTGGTGTTGGTCCATTTATCATGCAGCCAGAAGGTATGGGACGTCTATTCGCACTGGATAAAATGGCTGAAGGCCCATTCCCAGAGCACTACGAACCAATTGAAACGCCGCTGGATACTAACCCATTGCATCCAAAAGTCGTATCAAACCCTGCTGCTCGTGTGTTTAAAGATGACTGGGCACAAATGGGTAAAGCGACAGAATTCCCTTATGTGGGAACGACTTATCGTTTGACTGAACATTTCCACTATTGGACAAAGCATGCCTTGTTAAATGCCATCATTCAGCCACAACAGTTCATTGAAATTGGTGAACGTCTGGCGAATGAAAAAGGTATCAAACAAGGTGATACGGTGAAAGTCAGCTCTAAACGCGGTTATATCAAAGCAAAAGCGGTGGTCACCAAACGTATTCATACGCTGAAAGTGGCGGGTAAAGATATTGATACTATCGGTATCCCTATTCACTGGGGCTTTGAAGGCTTGGCTGTGAAAGGCTTTATTGCTAACACGTTAACGCCGTATGTGGGTGATGCGAATACTCAGACACCGGAATTTAAATCGTTCCTTGTCAATGTGGAAAAGGTGTAAGGAGATAAATTATGTCAATGCAATCTCAGGACATTATTCGTCGCTCTGCCACCAATTCCCTGACTCCCGCGCCTCAGGTGCGGGACTATAAGGAAGAAGTTGCAAAGCTTATCGATGTGACGACCTGTATCGGCTGTAAAGCTTGTCAGGTCGCGTGTTCCGAATGGAACGATATCCGTGACAAAATCGGGACGAACGTTGGGGTATATGATAACCCAACAGATTTAACCGCTAAATCATGGACGGTAATGCGCTTCTCTGAAGTGGAAGAGAACGATAAATTTGAATGGCTGATCCGTAAAGATGGTTGTATGCACTGTGCTGACCCAGGCTGTCTGAAGGCGTGCCCTTCGGAAGGCGCGATAGTACAGTACAAAAACGGTATCGTTGATTTCCAATCAGAACATTGTATTGGTTGTGGTTATTGTATTGCGGGTTGTCCGTTTGATGTACCGCGCATCAACCCAGAAGATAACCGTGCATACAAATGTACGCTGTGTGTTGACCGTGTTGAAGTCGGTCAAGAGCCTGCGTGTGTGAAAACGTGTCCAACCGGCGCTATCCACTTCGGTAGCAAAGAAGACATGATTAACATGGCTGGTGAGCGTGTTGAAGAGCTGAAAACTCGTGGTTATGCAAACGCAGGTTTATATGACCCTGAGGGGGTTGGTGGTACGCACGTGATGTACGTTTTACACCATGCAGATAAACCGCAGTTGTATCACGGATTGCCGGAAAACCCGACAATCAGCCCTACAGTCACTTTCTGGAAAGGTATCTGGAAGCCGTTAGCAGCGGTTGGTTTTGCTGCAACATTTGCGGCGGCCATCTTCCACTATGTGGGTATTGGTCCGAACCGCGTCTCCAAAAAAGATGAAGAAGAAGCTTTAGAAGATATGCATAATGCAATGTCCTCTGACACTTCGAAATCAAAAGAAGGGGAGGATCAGAAATGATGCCAGATGATAACGACAAAATCATCCGCCATAAACCGATTGAAAGGATCAATCACTGGGCGGTTGTGATTTGCTTTTTGTTCACCGCAATCAGTGGGTTAGGGTTCTTTTTCCCTTCACTAAACTGGTTTATGAACATTTTAGGCACACCACAGCTGTCGCGAATTTTGCATCCATTTGTGGGTACGGCGATGTTCTTGCTGTTCGTATTTATGTTCTTCCGCTATTTCCACCATAACTTCATTAATAAAGAAGATATCAAGTGGGCAAAAAATATCGGTAAAGTACTGAAAAACGAAGAAGCAGGTGATGTAGGTCAATATAACCTCGGCCAAAAAGGGGTGTATTGGGTAGTCACTATCTGCTTATTAGCGCTGGTGGTCACGGGTGTGATCATGTGGCGTCCTTATTTCGCCGATTACTTCCCAATCCCTGTTTATCGTGCAGCTATTCTTATTCACTCGCTCTCTGCGATTGCGCTGATCATCATGATTGTGGTTCACGCTTATGCTGCGATTTGGGTGAAAGGTTCAGTGCGTGCGATGGTTGAAGGTTGGGTGACTCGTGGTTGGGCTAGAAAGCACCATCCATTGTGGTACCGTCAGCTTTTGGAAAAAGAAAAACAGCAAAAACAGCAACAAGAGAAAAACTAAGTTTTATTATTGTTGTTATCAAACCCACAAATGACTAATGTTATTTGTGGGTTTTTTATATCTAAAAAACATAAACATTCAATTTATTTGAAAGAAAGAAAATTAGATATATTTATTTGATGACCTGTTTACGATTTATTATCATTATAGTTAATCAAAATAAGATTAATACAAAATACACATCAAATAAAGATGCTCTTATTTCGCGTATAATTTACATTGGTTTTTAAACCAAGAATAAACAAATAAATATTTATTTGTTTTATTTTTATGTAAAAAAAAGATGATAATTCTTTAATTTGTTGATAATAAATAATTTTTATAATTGTTATTTCTTTGTGAATAGCTATTGAATATTGATATTAGATCAATAAATAGCTATCTTAAATGAACATTGTTGATTAATTCGATATTTTGTTTCTAATTGCAAGTTTAAGTTGAATTAATATGCTGGCGTTGGAGTGTTTTAAGAATGATATGGTTTACATATATTAATAGAATTAATTACTGGACATTGGTGATATTATTTAATAAAAATAGTCATGTAGTTAGTAATAAATATAAAAACCATCATATATATAAATATCTTTTTAACGCAGCTAAATAATTGAACCGTCATACATTCCTTTTACGACAGCTAAATAAAGAGGTAACACATGGATCTTCCTTTACAAGGTATTAAAGTACTGGATTTCACCGGTGTACAATCAGGGCCATCTTGTACTCAAATGTTAGCGTGGTTCGGCGCGGATGTTATTAAGATTGAACGTCCGGGAGTTGGAGATGTCACGCGCAATCAATTAAGGGATATCCCTGATGTGGATGCGCTGTATTTCACAATGCTTAATAGTAATAAGCGCTCAGTAGAATTAAATACCAAAACACCAGAAGGTAAAGAGGTGATGGAGCGGTTGATTAAGCAAGCCGACGTCCTCGTTGAGAACTTCCATCCAGGTGCAATTGACCATATGGGTTTCACTTGGGAACACATTCAAGAATTAAATCCTCGTTTGATTTTTGGTTCAATTAAAGGTTTTGATGAAGACTCACCTTATGCAGATGTTAAGGCCTATGAGAACGTTGCCCAAGCTGCTGGTGGAGCTGCCTCCACGACAGGTTTTTGGGATGGCCCACCATTAGTGAGTGCCGCAGCATTAGGTGATAGCAATACGGGTATGCACTTGCTCATAGGCTTACTTGCAGCGCTATTACACCGCGAGAAAACAGGCAAAGGTCAGCGAGTGACTATGTCGATGCAAGACGCTGTACTCAACTTGTGCCGAGTCAAACTTCGTGACCAGCAACGATTAGAGAAAATTGGCTACCTTGAAGAATACCCGCAATATCCAAATGGTACGTTTGGTGATGCTGTTCCTCGTGGTGGTAATGCTGGCGGCGGCGGCCAGCCAGGTTGGATTTTAAAATGTAAAGGCTGGGAAACTGACCCAAATGCTTATATTTATTTTACTATCCAAGAACAGGACTGGGAGCAAACCTGTGTCGCTATTGGTAAGCCTGAATGGGCAACTGACCCTGCTTACAATACACCAAAGGCTCGTCAACCTCATATCTTTGATATTTTTGCTGAAATTGAAAAATTCTTAGCAGATAAAGATAAACATGAAGCGGTCGAATATTTGAGTAAATACGGTGTACCTTGCGCCCCTGTACTCAGTATGCGTGAAATTGCACGAGACCAATCGCTGCGTAAGAGTGGAAGTATTGTTGAAGTTGAACAACCAAAACGCGGGACTTACTTGACGGTGGGTTGCCCGATGAAATTCTCCTCATTTACACCTGATATCAAAAGCGCGCCATTGTTGGGTGAGCACACAGATCAAGTCCTAACTGAATTAGGCTATAGCGCAGATGAAATTGCAGCTATGCGTGCGAACAAAGCGATCTAATTTTAAAAATTGGGAGTGACTTATCACTCCCTTTAATCTTTTAATCAGTTAATTATGAGGTAGACATGTCTGCTGATCAAACCCAAAACCTGACTGATGGTATGCATATTATTGTCGATGCGCTTAAAAAAAATGGCATTGATACAATCTACGGTGTTGTTGGAATTCCAGTGACTGACATGGCAAGGCATGCACAAGCTGAAGGTATTCGCTATATTGGATTTCGCCATGAACAATCCGCGGGTAATGCGGCTGCAATTAGTGGTTTTATCACCCAAAAACCGGGTATCTGCTTAACGGTTTCGGCGCCTGGTTTTTTAAATGGCATGGTGGCGCTGGCTAATGCAACCACCAACGGTTTTCCAATGATTCAAATCAGTGGTTCGAGCGACAGAGCAATAATTGATTTGCAGCAGGGTGATTACGAAGAATTAGACCAAATGAACACGGCAAAACCCTTTGTAAAAGCGTCTTACCGTGTGAATAAACCCGAAGACCTTGGTATCGCACTCGCGCGAGCAATCCGTGCTTCGGTATCAGGCCGTCCAGGTGGAGTTTATCTTGATTTAACAACGGAAGTGTTGTCTGCCGTGATGGATAAAGACGCGGCGGATAAAACCATTTTTACAGTCGAAGACCCTGCGCCAAGACAAATTCCATCACCCGATTCAGTGAATAAAGCCCTTAAGCTGCTCGCCTCAGCTAAGCGGCCATTAATTATTTTGGGTAAAGGCGCCGCTTATGCTCAAGCGGATGACAATATTCGTCAATTTATTGAAACGACGGGTATCCCTTATTTACCGATGTCAATGGCAAAAGGGCTGTTACCAGATACGCATCCTCAGTCAGCGGCATCTGCTCGTTCATATGCCTTATCCAGTGCGGATGTTGTGGTGTTAATGGGAGCTCGCCTTAATTGGTTACTTGATCATGGTAAAGGTAAGCACTGGTCACCAGAAACTCAATTCATTCAGTTAGATATTGAACCTTCTGAAATTGATAGTAACCGCCCAATAACCGCACCTGTTGTTGGTGATATTTACTCAAGTATCGAGTCTTTATTGGCAGGGCTTAAATCAATCCCTGTTAAATCTCCAACGGAATGGCTTGCTAGTATTGATGAGCACAAGAAAATTAATGTCGAGAAAATGGCAGTTAAGTTAAACACTGACACTTCTCCTATGAATTACTTTAACGCCTTACGTGCAATCCGTGATGTGCTGGTCGATCACCAAGATGTTTATGTCGTCAATGAAGGTGCTAACACGCTTGATAACGGACGAAATATTATTGATATGTACCAACCACGTAAACGCTTAGATTGTGGAACCTGGGGCGTGATGGGCGTTGGAATGGGCTATGCAGTTGGTGCTGCTGTAACCAGTGGTAAGCCTGTTGTAGCGATTGAAGGCGATAGTGCATTCGGCTTTAGTGGTATGGAAATTGAAACGATTTGTCGTTACAAATTGCCTGTCACCATTTTGATTTTCAATAATGGTGGGATTTACCGTGGTGATGGCGTAAATCTCCATGGTGACCAAGACCCTTCCCCTACAGTTTTAATGGGTGGAGCGCGTTATGACAAAATGATCGAGGCTTTTGGTGGCATTGGTTATCAAGCAACAACGCCAGCAGAGATACAGGAAGCCTTGAAGGCAGGTTTAACATCGGGTCATCCAACCTTGATAAATGTCGTTATTGACCCTGCTGTTGGAACGGAAAGTGGCCATATTGGTAATTTAAATCCGAAGTCTGTAGTGAAGAATTAACGCAGCATCACGTTAACTAACAAAGATTACCTTACGCGGCTCATATTGATGAGCTGCGTACGGGGTCTTATTGCCAAATAGGTGGGTCTTATGGCTGATTTTATGTATAAGATTTTTATGAGCGACCTATTACCTATCATTATTATTATGGTACTAGGTTATGTGAGTGGTAAACGAAATGTGTTTACCAGTGACCAAGCGAAAGCATTTAATAAGTTGGTATTAAATTACGCATTACCTGCTGCATTATTTGTGTCTATCGCGCGTGCTAATCGAGAAATGATATTTGCAGACGCTAAATTGACTATTATTTCATTTGTGGTCTTGCTCGTTTGTTTCTTTTTCTCTTTCTTTAGCTGTAAATATATTTTTAAACATAGTCGTGGCGAAGCTGCGGTATGTGCATTAATTGCAGGTTCTCCGACAATTGGTTTCTTAGGGTTTGCGGTTCTAGACCCTATTTATGGTGAAACCGTTTCAACGGGGTTAGTTGTTGCCATTATATCCATCATCGTTAATGCCATTACAATCCCTATCGGCTTGTTCTTACTGAACCCATCTGATGCAGAAGGGAAAAAAGGCGGTGGCGGTATGGATGCATTAATCTCAGCCTTTAAAGAACCTGTCGTATGGGCTCCGGTACTCGCGACTGCTTTGGTACTGGTTGGTGTGAAAATTCCAACGGTTTGGGACCCGACATTTGATTTAATTGCGAAAGCAAACTCCGGTGTTGCGGTATTTGCTGCGGGCCTGACATTAGCCGCGAATAAGTTCGAGTTCGATGGTGAGATTGTCTATAACACGTTATTAAAGCTAGTGTTAATGCCAGGGTTAATGTTACTGGCAGGTATGATGTTTAATATGGGGACAGAGCAACTGCAAATGATGGTATTAGCCGGGGCGTTGCCACCTGCTTTCTCTGGAATAATTATTGCGAGTCGCTTTAATCTGTATACCCGGACAGGAACAGCATCGCTGGCGGTGAGTGTGCTTGGTTTTATCATCGCAGCTCCAGCGTGGATCTATATCTCTCGACTTGTTTCATAGAAAGAATAAATAGGTCAAAATGAGTTGCCATGGCGTGAGAAATGACGCCATGGCAGTTTTGTAAAAAGGTGAATTATGACTTCTTCAAAACCGCTTGATGGGATACGTGTTCTTGATTTTACTGGAGTCCAGTCAGGCCCATCTTGTACACAAATGCTTGCTTGGTTCGGTGCTGATGTAATCAAAATTGAACGTCCAGGGGTTGGGGATGTAACTCGTAATCAATTACGAGATATCCCTGATGTCGATGCGTTATATTTTACGATGTTAAATAGTAATAAACGCTCTTTAGAGCTTAATACCAAAACCCCAGAGGGAAAAGCCGTGATGGAGAAATTAATACGTCAGTCTGATGTATTAGTTGAAAATTTTCATCCGGGGGCTATCGACCATATGGGGTTTACGTGGGAGTACATCCAAGAACTTAATCCTCGGTTAATTTTTGGCTCGATTAAAGGGTTTAATGAAAATTCACCCTATGCGAATGTTAAAGCCTATGAAAATGTTGCTCAATCTGCAGGAGGTTCCGCATCAACGACAGGTTTTCCTGATGGCCCTCCGACGGTAAGCGCTGCGGCCTTGGGGGACAGTAACACGGGGATGCATTTATTGATAGGCATACTGACGGCATTATTACACCGAGAAAAAACAGGTAAAGGGCAACGTGTTACGATGTCGATGCAAGATGCGGTGCTTAATTTATGTCGTGTGAAATTACGTGATCAACAACGTTTAGAAAAACTCGGTTTCTTAGAGGAGTATCCTCAATATTCCAATGGAACATTTGGTGATGCAGTTCCCCGTGGGGGAAATTCGAGTGGGGGTGGCCAGCCGGGGACGATGCTCAAATGTAAAGGCAGTGATGTTGATCCAAATGCCTATATTTATTTTATTAATCAAGATCATAATTGGGAAAATACCTGTGATGCAATTGGGCGCCCAGAATGGAAGACTGACCCTGCTTTTGCTACTACACAGGCACGTGCAAGCCATATCCAAGATGTATGGGATGCAATCGAAGAAATCGCCAAAGACAAAGATAAACATGCACTAACCGATTATTTTGATCAGTTTGATGTGCCATGTTCTGCAGTATTAAGTATGAAAGAAATTATGGAAGACCCTTCTTTGCGTCGTAGTGGCTCAATTGTCGAGGTTCAACAACCAAAACGAGGCTCATATTTAACGGTGGGTTGCCCAATGAAGTTTTCAGCGTTTATTCCTGAAATTAAAAGTGCTCCATTGTTAGGGGAACATAATAACGAAGTGTTAAAAGAGCTTGGTTATAGTGATGAACAAATTATGGAAATGAAAAAAAATAATGTTATTTAATTAATAACATTAAATTCGCTCTTAATATGACTCTCTAAAAAAGAAAATTAATATTAGCGGCTATATTTAGATACTCGATGCATTCAAATATAGCCGCTACACTCAAGCTATTATTACCTAAATTATTTGGAATTATAGAAATGTTCTTCCTATTTAATATTTATTTTTATTAATAGCAAAAAATTATTTATTTACTAATAAATTCTTTGAATAAGGATTATTGTATGAGTATTGCTGAAATAAAAAAAAGTAGTAAGGTGGCAGCCGTTGATTTTATTCCTGCATGGGGAGATTTAAATGGAAATATTCAACGTTTAGTTGAAGCGGCAGAAAAAGTGGCCGCTCAAGGGGTAAATTATGCTGTATTTCCAGAAACGGCAGTGAGTGGTTATTTATTTTCGGACTCTACAGAATTAGCACCTTATTTAGATACTATCCCGGGAAAAACGACTGCTGCAATACTGCCTGTACTGGCTCGAACAGGAATGTATATGAGTGTGGGTATCGCGGAGCGGGATAGCGAAACTGGACTGGCTTATAATTCAGCTGTTTTGATGGGGCCGGAAGGCATTATTGGTAAATATCGTAAAATAGGCCTAAATTCTCAAGATCAAAAAGTGTTTGCTCCTGGTAATACCGGCGTCAAAACCTTTGAAACACCGATTGGCCGTATTGCATTACTGATTTGTTATGATGATACTTACTGGCAATATGTACGGTTAGCCGCATTAGAAGGGGCACAAATCATTGGTTGGCATTCAGTATCCGATCGAATGATGCCTAACGCGAGTCCTGCTGAAATGCTTGGGGATCACTCAACCGTTGCCCATGTACAGCATATGAGTGCTTTCAATGGTGTCTGGGTAATTTGTGCAACACGTAGTGGAATTGAAACTAATCCAATTACCAAAGGGCAGCTCTATTATAATGGTGGTTCGAGCGTATGGGCGCCATCAGGACATAAAGTGGCTCAATCTCCAGTGCTTAGCCCATTAGAGTTAGAACCGGGGTTAAATGGCATATACAGTGCGATGATTGACTTAGATGAAGCGGATAAACAGCGCGATGCATTACTGGCGAAGCGTCGGCCTGAATTATATTTCCCAATGCTTGCTTTTCATCGTAGCCCGACAGATATCAATGCCACATCAACAATAACGCAAACAACGCTGATTGCGGCGCAGTGGGAAAAATCAGTTTCTAAGCTAGACTCAATCCAAGTGGGAGAAAATGAGCTGCTGGTTCTTCCTGAGCTTTCTGCGCTACCTTATACCAACGATCCCAACATTATTTTGTCTTATGCCGAACAACAAGGGGGCATTTTTGAGCAAACATTGAGTAAGGCGGCTCAAAAGGGGAAAGGGTATATTGTTGGAAGCTACCCTGAAATTGAAACGGATAGATTGTTCCATACGGTGGTGCTTGCAGGGCCATTAGGGGAAATATTAGCGCGCTATCGCGTTACACATCTTAATGAGCGAGATAGTGGCTGGGCAACAGCGGGTAGTTCTGTGAGTGTGACAGCAACGCCAATTGGGCGTATTGCACTGGCGGCTGCACATGAATTAGATGTTCCTGAATTAGGGGGGTTATACAGTACGTTACGCGCTGATATCCTTGCTGCGCCAGCCGGTATCCCGAGTGATTTAAAAGTAGAAATTGATAGCCATCTTTTTTCGGTTGAAGAGCCGCCGACAGGACGTGCCGATTTTATCCCTTATGCCATCGCGACATTAAACCAATTATGGGTGGTTTGTGGAGGACGAAACGAACGTGATTCTACGTCAGCGGCTATTTATGGGCCAGAGCCTGTCGTGCTTACTCCAACCTTAACAGCACAACGAGGGGCTGAAGATGTGCGTTTGCAAGCTCAGGTACCTGCTCCTTTTACGTGGATTAACCAAGAACGGTTGGTGAGTGGTCAGCAAGCTATTTGGTTTCCCCCGTTAACACAGTAATGTTTATATTTTCCCGTTGTTGTTAGAGAAATAGCAACGGGATCTTATCATGAATAAAAGCCCTATTAATGGCTTCAATAATTAGATTATTAATATGCTGACTTTTCGACAGTTTGGTAGTCAAGAAACGTGGATTAAAACACTTCATTTTTTAGGGATTGTGGCCTCGTTGGTTTTAATAGCGAGTATTTCTATTGAAACCTTTAATCATGACCCCTTTCTTAAGCGGTCAATTTACTTTGATATTCAATTTTGGATCTGTATTTATTTTACATGTGATTTTTTTATTTTTTTATTTATTTCAAAAAATAAAAAAAAGTTTGTCAAAAAATACGCGATTATCGTTTTGTTATCTGTTCCGTATTTAACCATATTGGATTACACATCGATAAAATTTACTGAGGAGCAAATTTATCTTATTCGGTTTATCCCCTTATTTCGTGGTGGTGCAGCGTTTGTCATGCTTATGATGATGGTTGTAAAACGAAATACGACAGCATTATTTTTATCTTATATGATTTTGTTATTTTCAACGGTTTATTTTATTAGCTTAATTTTTTACATTTTCGAAAGGGGTCTTAATGTTGATGTTAAAACGTATGGGGATGCCATTTGGTGGGCGGCAATGACTGTCACCACATTGGGTTCAAATATTATCCCTGTGACGAGTGCTGGCAAAGTCATTACCACTATTCTAGCGGCTACCGGTATGACGGTTTTTCCTATTTTTACGGTATACATCACCTCGATTATTAGTCGACTAAGTCAGTCAGAAAAAGAATCATCAAGACAGGTAAGTAAACTATGATTTCCTCTCCAAAAGTTCCTTTTATGCAGCTACCCACTATCGCATTTTTATTAGCTATTGCGTCAGGAATGCTCGATGGATATGCCTTTTTTACGACTAAATCATTCGCTACTTTTCAGTCAGGCAATATTATTATGTTAGGCTATGAGTTTGCTAAGCACGGCCTAACCGCAGTGATGCCTTATATTATTTCTATTATTTCCTTTGGTGCGGGAGCAATGCTGTTGGCATGGATCCGTTATCGCTATAATACTGATGAAAAAACTTGGACATTTACGTTATTGTCACTGGAAATTGTCCTTTTATTATTACTTATTATTTATATTTTTTTATTTAACGTACAGTCAAATGGGTTTCATGCTGTTTGGGCTCTTTCTTTTATTGCGGGAATGCAAGGTAATGCGTTTCATAAGATTAATGGCATGCTATATGGCAATATTGCGGTTACTTTGAATGTGCAACTTGGCTTTAGTTCATTGGCAGAATCTATTGCATTTAAAGGCCAAGAAAGAAAAAGTGCATTATATAAAAGTTATTGTTATTTTCTGACGCTATTGGGTTTTGCTGGCGGGGCTTTCATGATGGTGTTATTAGCTGATTTTGCAAAGGAATACGCTTTATTTGCTACATTAATCCCATTGTGTTTGATATTTTTCTTTGGACATCAGTTTTCGAAAGAAAATAAAGGAATGCCAATAGATTCAAACTAGTTTGAGTGAAAGAGGCGGGGGAAGCCCCGCCTACTAAGATGTTGTTACAAGGCGTGCTGGTGGTTAAGCGCTTCAACCGTTTTTTGGGCACCGTTATCACGTAGTGAAAGGTAGAATGCAGTCACCTTTTCAGTAAACAACGAATTATTAACGAGTTCTTTGGTAAACAAACTGTTGAGAGAAAGCAGTGCATGAACACGACTTTCATCATCAGTGCTGTTTGCAACTAGTTCAGCCAATTTTACAGCCTGTGGGTCGCTGACTTGAATTTCTGCACCATGATCATCTTTTCCGCTGACATAACGCATCCATCCTGCAACCGCTAAGGCTAAATAATCAAATGATCGGCCGTTTTTAAGATGAATTTGGATAGAGTCGAGTAAACGTTGAGATAATTTCAACGTTCCATCCATCGCGATTTGCCAAGTACGATGTTTCAACCCCGTATTTTTGAAACGCTCAATCAGGGCATTAGCATAGGCGGGTAAATCCACATTTTTGATGGATAACGTTGGCGCTTGCTCATTGACCATCAAGTGATAAGCCGCTTTTTCATAAGCGCTATCCTGCATGCACTCATTAATGTATTGATAACCAGCCAAATAACCTAAATATGCAAGGAAAGAGTGGCTACCATTTAACATACGCAGTTTCATTTCTTCAAATGGAATGACATCTGTCACTAATTGAGCGCCCGCTTTTTCCCACTCAGGACGACCCGCGACAAAATTATCTTCAATCACCCACTGGCGAAATGGCTCACAGGCAATGGCGACGTTATCGACGATAGGGCCCAGTTGAGATTGAATTTTCTCTGCAGTGTCTGGTGTCATGGCAGGTACAATTCTATCCACCATGGTAGATGGAAAAGTGACGTTGGCTTCAATCCAATTGGCCAGTGCGATATCCTGTTTTGCGGCCATCGCTAAAATGACATTTTTCGTGATATGGCCATTTTCAGGCATATTATCACAGGACATGACTGTAAATGGTGCAATACCCAGTGCTTTACGGCGTTTTAACGCTTCAACAATCAGGCCCGGCAATGATTTTGGAGCATTTGGTGAGGCTAAATCATGTGCGATAGCGGGGTTAGCAAAATCAATCGAGCCTGTCGCGGGTACATAGCAATAACCTTTTTCAGTAACAGTCATGGAAACGATGGCAATGTTAGGGTCTAACATGCGATTGATAACAGCATCAATTCCGTGAATGGTTGGGTGTAATGCTTCTTTTACCACCCCCACCGTACGGGTTTGCCAATTATCGCCTTGCATTTCAACTACGTTATAAAGGCAATCTTGAGCGAGTAAATCTTCAATTTGTTGCTCGCCACCGACTAAATTGACTTCGCAAAAACCCCAATTACTCTGCTGTTCTGTAGCTAAAATATCCGCAAAGATGGCTTGGTGGGCGCGATGGAACGCGCCGAAACCTAAGTGAAGCATTTTTACCTTTATCTGCTCCCTATCATAGCTTGGTACTTTGATATTCGCAGGTAATTGGTTTAGGTTATTGGTTGACAGTTGCATATTTCACTTTACCTTTTTGTTGTTCAGCCTCTTCAACAGCATCCAACGTACTGGTTAAATCACGATCTTTCACTTCAGGCATGATGATGGCGCTGATTAATGAAATGGCAGAGTAAATGATGATCATGATGGCAATTGGCCACCAGCTTCCGGTGACACTACAGAAAATACCTGCTAGAACTGGGCCTAAGCCAGAGGCAATTAAGCCACCAATTTCTTTGGCCACAGCCATACCGGTGAAGCGATTACGTGAGTTGAACATTTCAGCCATCGTAATATTTTCTAAGGCAAATAATCCGAGTACTGAACAGTTATGAACGATAATAATACAGATGGTAATTAAGCTAACACTGTTCGCACCATCGACGATGACAGATAACATCGGATAGGCGAGCAACATAGCAGATAAGCTAAGAATAATATAAGGAATACGACGACCAAATTTATCGGATATCAGACCAATCACAGGAATAGTTAGGAAACCGACAACGGAGCTGATCATGATCGCATCAGTTGGAATACTCTTATCAAACAACAGGCTTTGAACCAAATATCCTGCTAAGAAAGTTTGAATTAACCCAGAGTTACCTGCTTGACCGAAACGAATGCCAGTCGCTAACCAAAATGCTTTAGATTTAAACATGGCAAAGAAACTTTCTTTCGGTGGTGTTTGTACTGCAACTTTGGCTTCTTGTTCTTCCGTATTTTGCACTTTCTCAAATACAGGGCTTTCTTTCAGATTCAGTCGTAACCATACTGCAAACAGCATTACCACGAAGCTTGCCAAGAAAGGTACACGCCAGCCCCAAGCCAATAAGTCTGACTTATCTAACCAGAAGAACATGACAGCCCAAATTGCAGTTGCGCTTAATGTGCCACAGTTTGTTCCCAGACCCACTAATGAGGCCACAATACCACGACGGCCTTTTGGTGCATATTCTGCTAGCATGGTACCTGCACCCGAAATTTCAGCGCCTGCCCCTAAGCCTTGAATAATTCGCAAGAGAACTAATAACAGCGGTGCGAGGATACCTACCTGTGCGTAGGTTGGTAATACCCCGATTAATGTAGTACACACCCCCATCATGGTGATGGTGATAAAGAGTACTTTTTTACGGCCGATTCGGTCGCCCATTTGACCAAAGAAAATCGCACCAACAATACGTGCGACATATCCGGCACCGTAAGTTCCCATCGCAAGAATTAATGCCATTGAAGCGGATTGTTCAGGGAAAAATATTTCATGGAAAACAAGTGCTGCACCTAACGAGTAAAGCTGGAAATCCATAAACTCTAGAGCGGTTCCTAGCCAGCCAGAAACTGCAGCTTTGGTTAGATCGCCAGAACTGCGTTCCACTTTCCCTGATGGGTCAATTGACTGAGTATTCATATTATTATCCTATTAATCACGTAGGGTAGTATCCAAATCGGATTTAGTTTTTTTAATTAAATTAAAAGGTTAAAAGAATTTTACAGCAGGTTTTCTGGTCTTTTTCAAAGGTTAAGATTGCCTCTTGCGCTTCAGTGAATGGGAACTGATGCGTCAAGATTTTCGTTGGGTCAATTTTTTTAGATTCTATCCAGCTAATCACCTCAGGGAATTTTTTGGCATTCAAACGTGAAGAAAACAATGAAATCTCTTTGCTGGTGATACTTTGCTGTGTAACGGCACTTGCTTCACTTGAAAAGCCCATAATAGAAACTCTTGCTGCGGGAGAAGCAATCAAGACGGCTTCTTGTAAGATAGCGGGATGGCAAGCTGCATCAAGTACTAACGTTGGGCGAAGACCCAGTGTTTTGAGTTGATCTGGTAGTGGGGTTTGTGAGTTATCAATGACAATATCAGCACCACAATCTTTTGCTCTAGCTAAACGCTCAGCCACGCGGTCAACCATGATCAAGGTTTTGACTTGATAAACCCCTTTGAGAACCTGTGCGCAGGTTAACCCAATCGTACCCGCACCATAGACTAATGCGATGTCATCTTGAGTTGGATGAACATGCGAAGTCACGTTGGCGGCAATAGAGTATGGCTCAACGGTAACGGCACACTCATCGCTGATTGAATCAGGAATAGTATAAGCATTAGCCGCAGGGACATTGACATATTCAGTGAACCCGCCATCAGTATGAACACCCAATACTTCTAGTGTTTCACACACATTTGGTTTACCAATTGAGCATGGGTAACAATGACCACAGCTAAGGACAGGGTCGATAGAGACTCGTTCACCAATGCGTTTGCTATCTATGCCTGAACCCACTTTTTCAATGACACCGAAAAACTCATGGCCAATCACACGTGGATATTTTGCAAATGGGTTATGGCCACGGTAGATATGGCTGTCAGAACCACAAATGCCAGCTAAGCGAACTTTTATTTGTACTTGGTTTTCAGCCGGTTCAGGAACTGAACGTTCTTCAATCAATAATGTATTGGGTTCTTTGATTACTACCGATTTTACAGCTTTCATATTTGACTCCGAATAAAATAAAAATTACCAGTTCCACAACGTGCCGTCTTCGAGACGAGCGACTGGAAGATAAGCTGGGTTGTACGGGTATTTCGCTGCCAGTTTTTCATCAAAATCGATACCTAAACCGGGCTTATCACTTGGGTGCATATAACCATCGTTGAACGTCCAGTTAGTCGTAAATACGGACAACATTTCTTCTGAATAGCCCATAAACTCTTGAACGCCGAAATTGGGTACCCAAAGGTCAAAGTGTAAGGCGGCAGCATGGCAAATTGGGGATAGGTCAGATGGACCATGAGAACCGGTTCTGACTTGGTAAAGCGATGCAAAGTCCGCAATTCGGCGCATGCCTGTAATACCTCCGGCATGGGTAATTGTGGTGCGGATATAATCGATGAGTTGCTCTTCAATCAGTTGTTTACAATCCCAAATGCTATTAAAAACTTCACCTACGGCGATTGGGGTGACGGTATGTTGACGAATTAATCTAAAACAAGCTTGGTTTTCTGCTGGTGTTGGGTCTTCCATCCAAAATAATCGATAATCTTCAATACTTTTACCGAAGCGAGCCGCTTCAATAGGGGTCAAGCGATGGTGCATATCGTGTAGAAGGTGTTCATTAAATCCGTATTTGTCCCGAACGGCTTCAAACAGTTTGGGCATAAAATCCAGATATTTTTCGGTTGACCAAAGTTGTTCTTCGGGGTGATGGCCTTTTGTGGCAGGTTCATAAGCAAGGTTTTTTCCTTTACTCTGTCCATAGGTAGTTGCCATTCCTGGAATGCCACACTGCACACGGATCGCTTTAAAACCTTTTTCTTTATATTTTGCGTAGTTATCTAGTGTTTCAGCAATATCGGTACCCGTGGTGTGGCAATAAACCATCACTCCTTCACGAGAAGCGCCACCGAGTAACTGATAGACCGGAAGGTTGGCAATTTTGCCTTTAATATCCCACAGTGCCATATCAATCGCAGAAATGGCGGACATCGTAACTGGGCCTCTACGCCAGTAAGCTCCCTTATAGAAGAACTGATAAATATCTTCAATTTTATGTGGGTCACGGCCTATTAGCTGAGGACAGAGGTGATCTTGAAGATAGGATGCTACAGAGAGCTCCCTCCCGTTAAGGGTGGCATCACCTAATCCATATACGCCTTCATCGGTTGTAATTTTTAATGTGACAAAATTACGACCGGGGCTACATACAAAGACTTCTGCTTTTATAATTTTCATTTTGGCCCAAATCCCTATTACTTGTTAACCAACTGATCAACCAAATTACCATGAAATACTCAAAGTGGTTTATTTATTGGTTGACCAAATTCTCTTTTTTTCACTCTATCAATCGGTAAATTAAAAAACAATGACTAAAAAGACGACAATAAGTGAATCTGATCACAAATTGGTTAACTAATTTTGCGGAAATAGTGGATAAATTGGTTGACCATTGTAATGAGGGACGATAATCTACAATGGAAGAACTAAATTTAATTCGACAACGCGTTGTACATATATATGAAAACTCAATACCGCTCGTACCAATACCTAGGTCAGCAGTTAAAAGAGCTCATTGCATCTGGTGAATATCCGATAGGAAGTCGTTTAATGCCAGAGCGTGAGATCGCTAAAAAATATGATGTTAGTCGCTCATTGGTACGTGAAGCACTCATCATGTTGGAAATTGAAAAATTGGTTTCTATCAAGAAAGGTTCTGGGGTTTATGTCATTAATCATCCAGACCTATTGATTGATGAAATTAAAAGTTTAGATCATGGCCCTTTTGAAATACTGCAAGCTCGCCAAGTGATTGAAAGTGCAATAGCTGCATGCGCTGCTTTGTCAGCAACAAAAGCCGATATCCAAGAGATCCGCGCATTATTAGAAGATGAGCGAATCAAAGTCGCGAATAATGAAAGTGACGATGCTAATGATCATAAGTTCCATGTGTTAATTGCTCGCGCAAGCAAGAATGACATGATGGCGAAGATTATTGATGATATCTGGGCTGTGCGGTTACAAAGCCCTATGTGGGATAAGCTTCACGAACATATTGACAACACGACTTACCGAAAAAAGTGGTTGGTTGATCATGAAAATATTTTAAATGCACTACAAAAACGTGATCCGGAGTTGGCTAAAAAAGAGATGTGGCAGCATTTAGAGAATGTCAAAAATACGCTAATGCAGCTTTCTGATTTTGATGACCCCAATTTTGATGGTTACCTATTTGAAACAATTCCTTATCAGACTATTTTTGAATAATCGAAGGAGAAGTACTCATGGAGCATACGTGGCGTTGGTACGGTCCTAATGACCCTGTTTCTTTAAGTGATGCTAGGCAAGCAGAGGCGACAGGTATCGTCTCTGCGCTCCACCATATTCCTAACGGTGAAGTTTGGAGTGTCGAGGAGATTTTAAAGCGTAAGGCTATTATTGAAGATGCTGGGTTAGTTTGGTCTGTCGTGGAAAGTATTCCTGTTCACGAAGATATTAAAACTCAACAAGGTAATTTTGATCTCTATATTCAAAATTACCAACAGAGTATTCGTAATTTAGCATCCTGTGGTATTAAGACCATTTGCTATAATTTTATGCCAATTCTAGATTGGACGCGTACTGACCTT
Source organism: Providencia sp. PROV269 (assembly GCF_028477785.1). Classification (NCBI taxonomy): domain Bacteria; kingdom Pseudomonadati; phylum Pseudomonadota; class Gammaproteobacteria; order Enterobacterales; family Morganellaceae; genus Providencia; species Providencia sp. PROV269. The sequence continues at coordinate 89,912 of NZ_JAMPLV010000016.1, forward strand.
GCTTACACGCTACCGGATGGCTCCAAAGCGTTACGGTTTGATAATATTGCTTTTGCTGCGTTTGAAATTCATATTTTAAAGCGTGAAAATGCGGCAGAGAGTTATTCAGAACAAGAAGTTAAAGAAGCGGCTGAGTATTATGCCAATATGTCATCTGATGACATTGAAAACCTGATTAAAACCATCATCGCAGGGCTACCGGGTGCGGAAGAAGGTTATACATTAGACCAATTCCGTGAGCGCTTGGCGCTGTATAATAATATTGATGAAAATCAGTTACGTGAGAACTTACGTTATTTCTTGCAGAAAATCGTTCCTGTCTGTGAAGAAGAAAATGTGGTTTTAGCTATTCACCCTGATGACCCTCCACGCCCAATTTTAGGCCTGCCACGTATTGTTTCTACCATTGAAGATATGCGGTTTATTAAGCAAAGCTGCGATAGTATTCATAATGGGTTTACTATGTGCACAGGTTCTTATGGTGTACGAGCCGATAACGACCTAGTAAAAATGATTAATGAATTTGGTGATCGCATTCATTTCACGCACTTACGTTCAACGGTGAGAGAAAATAACCCGAATACCTTCCATGAAGGCAATCATATTGCAGGTGATGTTGATATGTTTGAAGTGGTCAAAGCCATTTTAGCGGTTGAACAAAAACGCTATGCTGCGGGGCTTGCACCCATTCCAATGAGACCAGACCATGGCCACCAAATTTTAGATGATTTGAAAAAGGTGACCAATCCAGGCTATTCCGCTATTGGGCGCTTAAAAGGTTTAGCAGAAGTTAGAGGTTTAGAGCTCGCAATTAAGCGTATGTATTACCCTGAATTACTGAAAATCTAAAACCTAATTCATTGTTAACAATATTGGCTTTTTATTTGGTATTTTGATGATACCAAAGGGACTGTTATACCCCTAAAGAAGCAAAACTGTTATTTCATTGTTACGCGACCGAATAGTATTTGGTCGCGTATTCTATTGACCATAAATGCTTTTTATATTTATTTTTATCTAAAAGGTACAGTAGATATGATATTAAATATATTTATGTTTTTATTTATTTCTTATTGAAGAACGGCAATAAAAAACACCTGAGATAAGAGTGAAATACCTATTCCTGTTGCAAATAGAAGGCTGCTTGCAGCATAAGCTTGTAGTCATAACCACTTCAAACCATAACTTCAGAATTTTTATCCTAGTGATAACAATTTATTTATATCAAATAAAACAATCATCATCCTGATTTACATTTACCTTGATCTACTCCGGGTTAATGGAAGGGATAATTCAGGGGCTAGAGTAGCCTCAAGATGACTTTTGTTTTATCCTGAACATTAGAGAACCGCTTTCGCGGATATAAATATGATGAGCAAAACGCTTTCGAGAAAATAAATAGCCTTTTCTCGGGAATTGTCGTTATAAAAAAATAGAAAAGAGAGAACGCAATGGGTATTCGTATCGTTCCTAAAGAAGAGTTAGGACAAGAAAGATTGAAAGAAAAAGGAATTGGTTTTATTCCACCAGTTCTGTTTCCTAACTTAAAAAGCTTATATCAGCGCCGTGCTGAGCGACTTAAAGAACTTGGTGCGGGAGAACATCCTTTTGCAGATTATCTGAATTTTGCCGCTGAAGTGGCAACCGCGCAACATAATGCACAGCATGATAATCCATTAGAAATGGATATGGCATCTATCCTTGAGCGTTCAACAAATACCAATAATTCGCCATTGGATGCAAAAACATTTCCACGCACAACACATTGGCACAAATTATTGACGGCAATTATTGCCGAATTAATGCCAGTCGTGCCTGAGTCTGTACGCCCTGCGTTAGAAAACCTGAATAAAGCGTCTGAAACAGAACTTGAAGCTATGGCAACTGCGCTGCTAAATGAAGAATTTGAAAAAGTTCCTGCGGATAAATCGATGTTTATTTGGGCTGCATTATCGGTGTATTGGGCACAAATGGCAGCAAATATCCCGGGTAAAGCGCGTGCAGAACATGGTGACCATCGTCATTTCTGCCCTGTATGTAATAGCATGCCAGTGTCGAGTATTGTGCAAATTGGTACATCACAAGGTTTACGTTATTTGCACTGTAATTTATGTGAAACTGAATGGCATATGGTGCGCGTTAAATGCAGTAACTGTGAGCAAACGGGTAAATTGAATTATTGGTCATTGGATGATGAAAATGCGGCTGTTAAAGCTGAAAGCTGTGGTGATTGTGGTAGCTATCTGAAAATCCTTTATCAAGAAAAAGAAGCTAAAGTTGAAGCTGTCGCTGATGATTTAGCGTCAATTATTTTAGATGCTCGCATGGAAGAAGAAGGTTTTGCACGTAGCAGTATTAATCCGTTCTTGTTCCCTGGTGAAAAATAAGCGGTAAAAGAGAATCGTGACTATGGCTGAATCAGACTTGGTTTTATATCGCCAACTTCCTGCGATTGATAAATTATTGCAACTCGATGAAGTGCAAATATTGATTGAACAATCAGGGGCTCACTGGGTCACTGCATGTTTACGTGAGATGCAAGAGCAAGCTCGAACCTGTATTGCACAGGCAGGGAAATTACCTGCCTGGCAGGAAGATTGGGTAAAAGAGTTAGCTCAACGCCATCAAGCTTTAGGGCAAAGTGCCCTAAAAAACGTGTTTAACTTGACCGGTACGGTGTTACATACCAATTTAGGCCGTGCGGTAATGTCGACCACAGCCGTGAATGCGGTTAGCCAAGTGATGAGTTCGCCTGTCACATTAGAATATTCTCTAGATGGCGCGATGCGTGGGCATCGTGACCGTGCGATTGCTGATTTACTGTGTGAGCTCACTGGCGCAGAAGATGCGTGTATTGTTAATAATAATGCTGCTGCAGTTTTATTATTGTTAGCAACGGTTGCGAATGGCCAGCAAGTTATTGTTTCTCGTGGTGAATTAGTTGAGATTGGCGGGGCTTTTCGAGTGCCTGATGTCATGGCTCAGGCTGGCTGCCAATTAGTTGAAGTGGGAACAACAAATCGGACCCACTTACGTGACTATGAGAATGCGATTAATGATCAAACTGCACTATTAATGAAAGTGCATACCAGCAATTACAGTATTGAAGGATTTACTGCTGAAGTTGAAGGTGAAGAGCTTGCAGAGCTAGGTAGAAAGTACCAATTACCAACGGCAATTGATTTAGGCAGTGGTTCGATGATTGACATGACGGCTTATGGGCTACCCGCAGAGCCCATGCCACAAAGTTACCTTTCTCAAGGTATTGATTTAGTTTCAATTTCTGGAGATAAACTTCTCGGTGGTCCACAAGCAGGGATTATTTTAGGGAAGAAGAAATGGATTGATGCAATTCAAAAACATCCATTAAAACGTGCTTTACGGGTTGATAAAATGGTTCTAGCTGCACTTGAAGCAACGCTAAAACTGTATTTAACGCCCGAAAAACTCACAACAGAATTACCCACATTACGTTGGCTAACACGAGATCCTGAAACTATTCGTGATAGCGCAGAAAGCATAGTTGTTGCTCTACAAGCCTTTTACGGGGATAAATTTATTGTTGAAGTTGAGCATTGCCTCTCACAAATAGGTAGCGGCTCACTTCCCATCGACCGTCTTCCAAGCTTTGCGGTAACCTTTACACCATTAAATGGAAAAGGTAGCACATTAGAGCAACTCGCTACGCAATGGCGTCAGTTACCTCAACCTGTGATTGGGCGTATGAAAGAAGGTAAATTGTGGCTTGACCTGCGCTGTCTTGATGATGAACATGCGTTATTACAGGCTTTACTTTCATGATTTTTGCGACAGCAGGCCATGTTGACCATGGCAAAACCTCATTAATTCAAGCTATTACTGGCGTAAATACCGCACACCTCCCCGAGGAAAAAAAGCGCGGAATGACCATTGACCTAGGGTATGCCTACTGGCCGCAGCCTGATGGTAGCTCGATTGGTTTTATCGACGTTCCAGGACACGAAAAGTTTTTAGCCAATATGTTGGCTGGGATTGGCGGTATAAATCATGCGCTTTTGGTTGTCGCTTGTGATGATGGTGTAATGGCGCAAACCCTAGAACACCTTTCTATTTTAAGACTAGCGGGCTGTGAAAATGTCAGTGTCATACTGACGAAGGCTGACAGAGTTGATCATTCGCGAATTGAACAGGTCACGGAGCAAGTTACCTCTGAGTTGGCTCAGCAAGGTTGGCCAGATGCAAAACTATTTATTACGTCTATTGAAGATGGGCGTGGCATTGATGCGCTACGGTTATATCTGCAACAGCTTCATCAGCAAAGTGGTTCACATCCCAATATCCAACGTCGTTTTCGTTTAGCCATTGACCGCGTTTTTTTGGTTAAAGGTGCAGGGATTGTGGTGACTGGTACCGCGTTAGCGGGAAAAATTCACGTTGGCGAGTCACTTTGGGTGACTGGGGCGGATAAGCAAGTTCGTGTCAGAGGTATTCACCGGCAAAACCAAATATCTGAATTCGCTGTCGCGGGGGACCGTGTGGCTTTAAATTTGACAGGTGATATTGATAAAGAAAATATCACTCGAGGTGATTGGTTACTTGCAGAGCAACCCGCATTTATTGCAACACGGGTTATTGTCGAACTGGAATGCGATACATTAATTAAGCACTGGCAGCCTGTGCATCTCTATCATGGTGCAAGCCATATCACTGGCCGAGTATCATTATTAGTGGAACAAGGAGAAACCCCTGTTCTCGCAGAATTAATTTTAGATACCCCATTATGGTTAGTAGAGAATGACCGGTTAATCATTCGTGATATTAGCGCTCGCCAAACGTTAGGTGGGGCTCGAGTGATACGTTTGGTTTCCCCACGCCGAGGTAAAAGACTCCCAGAGTTTTTGGATTGGTTATCTAGGCTTTGCCGAGAACAAGACGAACTGGCTCACTTTAAGTTACAACTTCCACAAGGTGAACTTAATTTACGGGATTACAGTTGGGCGCGGCAGCTCACCCATGAGGCGTTAGATAACTTATTAGCAAAAACGGATGTGGAACGGGTTGGCAATCACGTTTTATCCATATTTAAAACGCAAATAGCGAAAGAACATATCGTTCAAACTCTTGAAAAATTTAATGAAATACACAGTGACCAAATTGGTGTTGGCAAAGCACGTTTAAAACGTATGGCTCTGCCTTCAATGAGTGAAGCATTAGCCTTTAAATTCATTGATGACCTAATTACTGACAATGTTATTAAGCAAACACGTGGCTGGTTGCATATGCCTCAACATGGGTTGGTTTTTGATGCGCAACAGCAGCTGATTTGGCAACAAATATACCCATTATTTTCACGTAATGAGGCGTGGTGGGTGCGTGATTTAGCATTAGAAAGTGGTTATGAAGAAGATACGATGCGCCGCGTGTTAAAAAAGGCGGCACAAATGGGGTTAATTACAGCAATAGTTCGTGACCGCTATTATAGTCATGAACAAATTAATTATTTTGCTTCACTTATTCATCGTTATTGCTTGGAAAATGAAGCTATTTTTGCGGCTGATTTTCGTAACGAATTAGGGATTGGTCGAAAACTCGCGATTCAAATTCTTGAGTTTTTTGATAAAAGCGGTTTTACTCGTCGTAAAGGCGATGGTCACCATTTACGAGATAAAGGCATTTTCGTTGAATAAATTGAGTGTTTTAATCCGTTATAGTAGTGCTTCATAGCAACCTCCAATATTAAACTTGTGGTAAAACTAATGAAGAAAAAGTTATTTGCAGGCTTTTATCTGGCATTGATCTTTATTGGCTCCCTTTTCTTAGTCTTTGAAAAAGGTAGTGTAATTTATCCTGCACTCATATCGGTCAGTGTATATGCCGTTTTATTCGGTATTTTAATGGTGCTAACAGCCCGCTGGTTATTTTCTGTGATTATTACCAGTACATTATTTATCATCATTAAATTCCTGAACCAGTTAAAAGTTCATTATTACAAAGAACAACTCTTCTTTAGTGATATCAATATCATGACGGACACTTCCAATATGGGGACCTTGGGTCATTATTGGTTAGCGGGTGTCGCATTGGTCGGGTTGCTTATATTATTAGTCATTAATGGGGTTATTAGCTGGCGGTTGGTCAAACCAAGTAAATCAAAGATTACTCGCGTTATTGGTGTCGTTCTTATTGTTGCAGGTTATTTTAGTATTAACTTCACAAGCTCACATTATTATGACAGATGGTCTCAGACGTTGCCAAAAGGCCGAGGGACAGTGACCAATATTATTATGTCAGCACAAAATGCGAGTTATCAGTCTCCTGAATTTGCAGGTTCAGCTGATTACTTTGTGAAAAAAGCAGCTGCTATCTCCCTAGAAAATAATGTGGTATCAGAAAAGCCAGACATCGTTTTATTACTACAAGAATCTACTGTTGACCCACATATTTATGATTTACCTGAAGGAACCAAGCTTCCCAATTTATTTATGTTCCAGCAAGATAATGGCGTAAGTGCGCATAGTCAGATGCGGGTACAAACTTTTGGAGGGGGAACTTGGTTATCTGAATTCTCCGCCTTAACTGGCTTAAATAGCGATGATTTCGGTGCGCAAAAAAGCGGTGTATTTTATTTTATCGTTGACCACCTTAAAAATAGCTTATTCAAAGAAATGAAGGCCAACGGTTATTATACTGTGGTACTTACTCCTTTTAATAAAGGTGCATACCATTCAGGCCATGCCTATGAAACGCTTGGGGTTGATAGAATTATTCAACCACAAGAACTTGGCTACCCAGGAAAACTACAAGATAACTTATGGACGATCAGCACCGATGATATGCTGAAATACGTGAAAGAAATCTTAGCTCAAGAAACAGATAAACCTGTATTTATTTTCTCTCTTACCATGTATGAACATGGCCCTTATAAAGAGAGTCATAGTGATGACTATGGCATAAAAGACAAAATTAAAAACCCTGATGCTGCGGGTGAATTTAGCCATTATATGGACAAAATCGCCACTTCAGATGCATCAATACGCAATTTTGCAGACTTTATTGAAAAACGTGAGCGCCCGTTGATGTTTTTATATTTTGGTGACCATCAACCAGGCATTAGTTTAAATCAGTATAATTCTTCATTTTCATCTCCCGCTTACTTAACACAATTTACCTTACGGGATAATTTAAAATCAGGGACGGTGATCAAAACGGGCCAGCTAACCGATATTTCCTTCTTAGGTGGTATTTTATTGGAAAGAGCGAATTTAAAAATATCCCCATTTTATGAGGCCAACATCAAAATGCGTCACTTATGTGATGGCAAGCTGAATGATTGTGAAGACCAGAAGTTACTTGATAGCTACCGTAACTATGTTTATGGAACTTTAGAAGCGGCTAACGCCAATAAAGGTGATATGCAATAGTATGTTATTATCAGCCGTAGATATTTACGGCTGATCCCCTCTTTTTTGTTATTTCCTACCTAAAATATTAATACTTTCTTAAAATTTATTATTTTTTTAGGCTTTCTTGTTTTAATAACAAAACCATTCGTTATTATTTTTGTCTTAATTTTAGGTATTTTTTCTGTGAAATTTGGTGCTCATTCAGAGCTTAAGAATGGTTTAACGCTAGAAGACAATGAATATGAAATATTTGGTCACGGGAAGTGCGGGTTTTATTGGTTTTAAGCTTTGCCAGCGTTTATTAGAGGACGGACATGAAGTTGTTGGGATTGATAACTTAAATGCATATTATGATCAAGGGCTTAAACAATCCCGTTTACATTTATTGGAGCAGTTCCCTTTATTTCGCTTTATTCATCTTGACCTCACTGACCGTGAAACCGTTCGGGTATTGTGTACCCAAGAGCAATTTGACCGAGTCATTCACCTAGCAGCACAAGCGGGGGTCCGTTACTCATTGGAAAACCCATTTGCTTATGCAGACAGTAATTTGACTGGTCACCTCGCTATTTTAGAAGGCTGTCGCCAAGCAAAAGTGAAGCATTTGGTCTATGCCTCTTCAAGTTCGGTGTACGGAGTGACCGATAAGACGCCATTTACCACGGACATGGCAACCGATCACCCTATTTCACTGTATGCGGCAACGAAGAAAGCCAATGAATTAATGGCGCACTCCTACTCGCATTTATACCAGCTTCCAACGACTGGGTTGCGCTTCTTTACGGTTTACGGCCCATGGGGGCGCCCAGACATGGCTTTATTCAAGTTTACGAAAGCTATTTTGGCGGGCGAGCCTATCGATGTCTATAATAACGGCAATCTCAGTCGTGATTTCACTTTTGTTGATGATATTGTCGAAGGTGTGATCCGTATTTCAGATATAATTCCACAAGCAAACCCGAATAACCCTTCGGCATCACCGGCAGAAAGCAGCGCGCCATATCGAATCTATAATATTGGTAATGGTCAACCCGTTAAATTGATTGAATTTATTTCTGCACTGGAAAAAGCACTGGGTAAAGAAGCGATTAAAAACTTTTTACCTATGCAAGCGGGTGATGTATACACCACTTGGGCGGATACAGAAGACTTGTTTAATGTGACTGGTTATCGCCCACAAGTTTCTATTGAGCAGGGTGTTCAGGCATTTGTGGATTGGTATCGTTCTTATTACCACCAATAATATCAATAAGCTGTAACATCTTTAGCAGGATTTGAGAGGCAAGTTTGAAAATAGCAATCGCAGGAACCGGTTACGTCGGCTTATCTAACGCCATGTTGCTGTCACAACACCACGAAGTGGTCGCCGTGGACATCATCCCTGAAAAAGTGGCGATGTTAAACAACCATCAATCACCGATTGTTGATGCAGAAATTGAGCAATTTTTAACGGAAAAGATGCTCAATTTTCGCGCTACAGAAGATAAAACAGAGGCCTACACAGGCGCTCAGTACGTGATTGTGGCTACACCAACTGACTATGACCCAAAAACCAATTACTTCAATACTAGATCGGTTGAGTCTGTTATTCATGATGTGAATGAAATTAACCCGCAAGCGACGATCATCGTAAAATCCACTATTCCGGTGGGCTTTACCGCGCGTTTACGTGAAGAATTTGGTTATACCAACGTGATTTTCTCCCCTGAATTTTTACGTGAAGGCCGCGCTTTGTGGGATAACTTGCACCCGTCCCGTATCGTGGTAGGAGAGCGTTCAGAGCGCGCGAAAATTTTTGCGGATTTACTGCTTGAAGGTGCGATTAAAAAAGACGTTCCCGTGTTATTTACGGATGGCACCGAAGCCGAAGCCATTAAGCTGTTTGCCAACACCTATTTAGCGATGCGTGTGGCATACTTTAATGAGCTCGACACCTATGCAGAAAGCCGCGGTCTAAATGCACGCCAAATTATTGAAGGGGTCTCTTTAGACCCACGTATTGGCAGCCATTATAACAACCCATCATTCGGTTACGGTGGTTATTGTTTACCAAAAGATACCAAACAACTGTTAGCTAACTACGATGATGTGCCAAATAACTTGATTAACGCCATTGTGGAATCGAACCGTACCCGCAAAGACTTTATTTCCGATGCGATTATTGCTAAAGCACCACGTAAAGTCGGTGTTTATCGCTTAGTGATGAAGGCTGGCTCTGATAATTTCCGCGCCTCTGCGGTACAGGGTGTGATGAAACGCATCAAAGCCAAGGGTATCGAAGTGGTGGTGTATGAGCCTGTTTTAAAAGAAAATGAATTTTTCCGCTCTAAAGTTATTCGTGACTTAGAGACTTTCAAAGCAGAAAGCGACATTATTTTAGCCAACCGGATGGTGCCTGAGCTGGAAGATGTGGCAGAGAAAGTCTATACCCGCGATTTATTTGGTAACGACTAAGCGGTTTTTATGAGAGTAGGTTGGCACTATGGTGACCTGCTCTCATAGATAGAGCCGTACAGCTTTTCTAAAACCTTACCAATTTTGAGGTATATCGCACAACTTACCTATTTTTAGACGCCATTTTGCAACAATCGCTAAGAAATGTCGTTTGCCATTTGCTAGCATCCGTCAATTGATTAAAAATTGGCTATTTTGCTATGCAGAACATAATAAAAAAACAAAGAGACGGTTTTATCACCTATCAAAAAGAAGGTGAGATAGATTTTTGGCAAATTGTTAATGATTATATTGATGGGAAGATCTCGGGTAAGAATTTAAGTAGCGGAAATATTGAGAGAAGTGTTGCTCGTATTCATGTAGATGGGCAAAACTATATTATTAAATGTGAAAAAGAACGGGATAAGCGTATTGAAAAACGGTTGATGCGTATTATTTCAGGACCTTTTTATTCACAGTTATTAATGCGATTAGTCTCTGCTCAAAATAAAGGTTGTATGGTAACCAATGACATCTATTTCGTTGCTGAAAAAATGGTCGGTCGTGAGTCAGTAGAAACATGGATTATTGCGGAATATGTGGAAGGAACGGTTTTATCTGAACTGGATGATATTACGCCTTACTATGCAGAAATGAAGTCTGTCATTAACCAATTACATAACTATGGTTTATCTTCTAATGACATCCATGCAGGAAACTTTGTTGTAACCAATGTGGGGCTAAAGGTTATTGATTTATCAGATTATGGTAATTTTGCTATTTGCAAAGCGAATGATTTAATTGCATTACAGCGTTTTTACGATATTGAACCCGATAGCAAAAATTGTGTTTATCGCTTTATTCGTTTTAGAGATAACTTTCGTCATTGGTCAAGAAAAATAAGAGGAAAGAAAACTCGGCTTTAGTGTGCTATGCCAAGTTTTCATTACTACTAAATTACCGAAAATAACAAAGTTACCGATCACAACAAAACTATTGATAAAGCGCATCTAAAAATTCAGGGATAAAACTACCTGTCCCATGGCAGCGCTGGGTTGCGGTTTCTCCGGCTTGCTTCATGATAGCGCAAGCAGCGGCAACATTTTGCAGCCTATCACCAGGTAGAGCACAACATGCAGCAACCACCGCAGAAAGAGCGCATCCCGTACCGACCACCCGAGTCATTAAAATATGGCCGCCAGTCACCGCAAAGGTGCGTGTTCCATCGGTGATGTAATCCACTTCACCGCTTATCGCAACAATAGTCTTAGCTTGTCTCGCTAATAATTGTGCCGCGGGGAGTGCATCATCAGTGGAGTTAAGGGAATCAACGCCTCTGCCACCTGCACTGCTTCCTGCTAACGCCATAATTTCAGAAGCATTACCGCGAATAGCGGCAGGTTTGAGTGTCAACAATTCATGGCAAAAATGGGTACGAAAGCTGAGCGCACCTGCAGCGACAGGGTCAAGTACCCAAGGTTTTTGTGCTTGATTTGCACTGTTAACCGCACATTTCATCGCATATCGACGCTCTGTCGTTAATGTGCCCACATTAATTAGTAAGCCATGTGCGATAGCGGCAAACTGCTCAGCTTCTTCGGGTTCAATCACCATGGCTGGGGAACAGCCGAGTGCTAATAGGACATTGGCAGTGAAGGTCTGAACAACATCGTTTGTCATGCAATGAACAAGAGGAGATTGAGAATTAAGTTGCTGTAGTACCAGTGATTTCGCCGTGTTACTGATGTGTTCAAATTCTAACATGATCCCCTCATTAATAGTGATAGAGTATAGGTTTGTTGATTTATTCTACACTCTATCTGTTTTAATGAAAGAACCGCTTAATCAGCAAGGTACTTCTCCATTACCATTCCACCAGCACCCTGAGCAACGATTTCATATGAATCATTGGCGGGATAAATGCGTGTCTTAATATGGGGGAAAATAGCGAGTTTTTCTTCAATCGACTTTTTGGTCATCTCAAAAAAGTGATTTTTAGGTGTCAGGGTGCCGCCGCACACCACCACATCGGCTTGAGTCGTTAAAATAGCATTAGCGATGGCGATACCATAATAATAGGCCGCTTCACCAAGCGCTTCGAGGCACAGGGCATCGTCCAATGTGAGAGCTTGGAAAATAGTATGGTAGCTAATTTCAGACTCATTATTAACTAATTCATTGATTATTGAACTTTTACCCAACCTGAGTTGCTGGATTACTCGTGCCTTAATCGCAGACAGTGAACTATATTGCTTTAAACAGCCAAATGACCCACATTCACAGCGCTGGCCATTAATATCAATCGTTGTATGGCCAAAGGCTTGAGCTGTACTAATGGGGGCCGGAGCGTATTGGTTATTGATGATGGTGCAACTGCGAATATCAGTATCACAGGTTGTGAATAAAAATCTTTGGCTATCAGAGGTATAGCGCAAGCGATACTCAGCAAAAGCCGCAAAACTAATCCCACTTCCGAGTAACACAAAACAAGGAACTTTACTGGAAATGTAGTCGTGAAGTTCTTTTATTCTTGCGTGGTATTGATGATATGGCAGTTTATCACGTTCTAAAATATGGTCGATGGCGATGCCGATACCCAACAAGCTTTCTACGCTAAGTCCATGTTCAGCTAATAAAATATCTAATCTGTTGAGCAGATGATCCACCATATTTTCTGCGGTTTCTAGGTGCTCATATTTCACTTTTACCATACCTAAAATATCCAATTTTAGGTTTTGTAAAACAATCGTTGAATATATATCACTCATTTCAATGCCAACAAGATAACCATCTGCAGCATTAATGTTATAGAGGATTGGTTTGCGGCCACCGGTCGACTCTCCGAGCTCAGAAGTCGAAATTAAGTGATTTCTCCCAAGTTCGTCGAGTAACCGAGCACAAGTTGCTGGTTTCATGCTAGCCAGTGATGTCAACGTCTCTGCCCTAATGGGACCATGGTTTAAAATTAATCGGTAAAGCGTTTTGAGTTTTTGTGTTTTTGAATTTTTTGAGGTGCGAAATTCATTTAATAGTGTATGTAACAAGCGCCTCACTCCTTTTCATTCCGACTCTATCGATAAAGATTAGCAAATATACGCATAAGATTCTGCTTCCTGTGACACATCATATCGAAATACTTTTTATTAAAATGAGATTAAGATCGCTGTTCTGTTTCTAAATTGCTTTATGATCAATTTTAACAATTTTTAGTCGATGTCAATTTGGAGACAACCATGCATCATACAAAAGATATTCTAGAAAGCTTAAGCTTTATTCAGTCTCGCACAGATATTAAACCAACAGTGGGCATTATTCTGGGTTCAGGACTCGGTCCGTTCGCGGATACATTAGAAAATGCAGTGCATATTCCTTATAGCGAAATTCCACACTTTGCTAAATCTGAAGCGGTAGGGCATGCCAATGAATTGGTGATCGGCACCATCGCAGGTAAAAATGTGGTTGCCATGAAAGGCCGTTTCCACTATTACGAAGGCTTTACCCTTGACCAAGTCACTTTCCCTGTGCGTTTGATGAAAGCGTTGGGTGTTGAAAAATTGATTATCACCAATGCCTGCGGTGCGGTAAATACCGACTTCAACCCAGGTGATCTGATGATTATTACCGATCATATTAATTTAACTGCAAATAACCCACTGATGGGGCCAAATAACCCTGAATTAGGGGTGCGTTTCTTGGATGTCAGTGAGGTGTATAACAAAGAATTACGCCAAACAATCAAGAATGTAGCGGCTGAACAAGGTGTTTCTGTCCGTGAAGGTGTTTATGCATGGTGGACAGGCCCAACTTATGAAACACCTGCCGAAATTCGTATGATCAGAACCTTAGGCGCAGATGCTGTTGGTATGTCTACCGTACCAGAAGCTCTGGTCGCTCATCATTCACAAATTAAAACAGTGGGCATTTCCTGCTTAACCAATATGGCTTGCGGTATTTTAGAACAGCCACTTAGTCATGACGAAGTTATTGAAACAGCTGAAAAAGTTAAAGCGACCTTCTTGAAATTAGTGACAGGCGTGATCGAACGCTTCTAATTTTTTAGGTTCTTTTTCTCAAACTAATATAAAGATGTCCATGACACTAAATAAGGTGAATATTGAAATGAAATTTAAAGGTCTAATTTTAGTTTCTTTAGGCGCTTGTAGTTATGGCATCCTTTCAACACTCGTCGTGTTGGCCTACCGCGCAGGGTATTCCTTGAATGATGTCATCGGTAGCCAAACGGTATTAGGTGCGATTTTACTGTGGTTTTTTGTTGTCGCAGGCGTATTAGTTAAAAAAGCACGTCTAGTATGGCCAACACGTCGGCAAGGCCTATTAATGTTACTCACTGGGACGACAACCGGGTTAACCGGGCTTTTGTATTATGCATCATTGCAATATTTATCCCCTGCACTTGGTGTCGTACTCTTTTTGCAATTTACATGGATGGGGGTTGCAATTAACGCATTTATTGACCGCAAAATTCCTCCCGTAATGACCATGGTGTCAGTTGTGGTGATATTAATTGGAACAGTATTAGCGACAGGTTTGTTAAACAGTTCAGGGATCGTGTTTCACTGGCTTGGTGTGCTATTAGGATTATGTGCAGCATTATCGAACGCTATTCGTGTTTACGTCAGTGGAGCATTAGCGGTTAAAACAGATCCTATGATGCGTTCTGCAATTATGGTAACAGGGGGCGCAATTTTGACATCAATTGTTGTTCCGCCAACATTCTTATTGAGCGCTTCAACGTTTCAATCTCTATTTTTCTCATACGGATTACCTCTGGCTTTCTTTGGTTCTTTCTTCGGTATGTGGATGTTTGCCAAAGGTACTCCACTGATCGGTACCAGTTTAGCGACCATTGTTAGCTCAATGCAGTTACCTGTCACGATTTTATTATCCGTAACGGTATTGCATTTACCTCTTGAATTCATTCAGTTTGTTGGTGTTGCTGTCATCCTTATGGGTGTTACCATTGCTGAGTTGAAAATAAAAACAAATAAATATAACTCCAAACGGAGCCTTGTATGAATATTAAATCCCGCTTGAAAATCATGCTTTTCCTGCAATATTTTGTTTGGGGAAGTTGGTTAGTTACACTCGGCTCGTACATGATGAAAACATTGAGTTTTTCAGGTGCAGAAGTCGGTATGGTGTATAGCTCAAAGGGTATTGCTGCTATTTTAATGCCCGGGCTTATCGGAATCATTGCAGATAAATACATTCCAGCAAATCGTTTATATATGATTTGCCATTTGATTGGGGCTGCTGCATTGTTTTATGCCGCAACAGTCACAAGTTCAACTATCATGTTCTGGGTGATGTTAATTAATGCAATGGCCTTTATGCCAACAATTGCACTCTCAAATAGCATCAGTTATTCATCATTAAGCCAATATCAGCTCGATTCAGTGAGTAACTTTCCACCTATTCGTGTGTTTGGTACGGTAGGCTTTATTGTTGCAATGTGGAGCATTAGCTTATTGAAATTTGAGCTAAGTAGTATGCAGCTTTATATTGCAGGTGGTTGTTCATTGCTTTTAGCGCTTTATTCACTAACTTTGCCAAAAATTGAAGTCAATAAAAAAGCGATTTCAAGTAGTTGGATCAGTAAGCTAGGTTTAGATGCTTTGGTGTTATTTAAAAAGCCTATTATGGCGGTATTTTTCTTATTCGCTATGTTACTTGGCGCTGTTTTACAAATCACGAATACATTTGGTAACCCATTCTTGCACGACTTCGGGCTGAACCCGTTATACCAAGATAGTTTGGTGGTACAGTATCCATCGATATTATTATCGATCTCTCAGATGGCTGAAGTGTGTTTTATCTTAGCAATTCCATTTTTCTTGAAACGCTATGGCATTAAAACAGTCATGTTATTAAGTATGTTCGCTTGGACACTACGCTTTGGTTTCTTTGCGTTTGGCGACCCATCAGCCATTGGTTTGATGTTCTTGATCATGTCGATGATTGTTTATGGCTGCGCATTTGATTTCTTTAATATTTCAGGCTCTATATTTATTGAAAGAGAAGTAGATACGCGTATGCGTGCGAGTGCCCAAGGCTTATTTATGACAATGGTTAACGGTGTTGGGGCCTATTTTGGTGCGATACTAAGTGGATTGGTTGTCGACTATTACACCGTGGATGGTATTAAAGATTGGCAAATGATTTGGTTAGTTTTTGCTTCTTATACTGTTGTATTGGCAATAATATTCCAATTTACGTTCCATTATCACCATGATAAAGACGCAGCACTGAAAGAAGCCAAATCTAGCTAAGATAAATCGTTATAAATAACATTCAATTTAAGAGAAAACCATAAATTTGGTTTTCTCTTTTTTGTTAGTTTTAACATTAAACATAATTACGTTTACCGCGTAAAATATGCTCAGTCAGCGTTTCTTCCGCAAGGGTAAATTCTTTTGCTTTGAGTTGCTCAACCAATTGCTGATGTTGGCGTGTAGATTCATAATAATATTCATTGCGATAAATAGGGTCGGGCTGAAAATATACTCGCTGGCGAATATTGTCCGCTAAATCTAAGAAAACTGAGTTATCCAGTAATTCTAAGAAGAAACGGTGGAATCGTTCATCTTCTTTTATCCAACCTTGATAGTCATTTTCCTTCAATAATTCATTTTGCCGCTCAATAATGGTCTCTAAAATAGAAAAATGCTCATTAGTTAAATATTCACGCACTAATTTAATTGCATGTGACTCAATTGCTAAGCGTAAATCATAATTATCTCGAGTCTCTTTTAACGATAGTTTCTGAATAAAAACACCTTTTCGAGGGATAATTTTGACTAAGCCTTCATTTTGCAATTGATATAAGGCTTCGCGAATTGGGGTGCGACTCATACCGAGTTCCTCAACTAAGCTATTTTCAGAGGTATAACTTTCCTCTCCAAATTGCTTACTGAGAATTTTATGCTTAATTGCGGTATAGGCTTGTTGGCTTAGTGGTTTATCTTTCATCAGGATCTTGTGTTAATAATAGAAATTTTAGTGAGTATAGAAAGGAATAGGCTGGTATACAAGTAATGCACTAGTTTTATATTATTTAGGGTGCTGTTAAATTTTGGTGGGTAATTGAACTTAACTTGTTGAATAAACCAGCATCCTTGCCAGTTTTTTAGACTAATACAGCTCAGGGCGCCGGTTTTGCATGCAAGGTAATTTTTCTCGTGTTTCTGCGGTATGCTGCGTTGATATTTCAGCAAAAAATAGTGTTTCATCGTAGCCAGCAGAGGCAATGGTTACGCCAAGCGCATCACAAACAAGGCTGCGGCCAATAAAAATATTACCAGTTTGGTCACATGCGCAGACAGGAATTGTGTTCTCCAAAGCGCGTGCTTTAACTAATGTTTGGTAATGCTCCTCTTTAAGTGGCCCACTTACCCATGCTGTGGGAACGAGTATAAGGTCTGCGCCAGCTAAGGTTAGTTTTCGAGCAACTTCTGGGAAACGCAACTCATAACAGACTAAAACGCCAATTTTGCCAAATTCAGTTTCCACAGGTTTTAACGCATTATTACTTTGAATAATGTTGAGGGATTCCTGATATGAAAAGGCATCATACAGGTGGGTTTTTTGGTAATGATAGATAAGCTCACCTTGGCGGTTCAACATAATTGTCGTGTTGAATGCTCTTTTCGGCTCATTCGGGGCACTTTCATAAATTCCACAAGTCACATAAATACCGCATTGTTTAGCGGTTTTTGCCAACTCGGAGACAAAAGGGCCATCAACAGGCTCTGCGACATCGGCATAGCTAATACCGCTATCTGCAGGAACAAATGCCATGAACATTTCCGGCAATAGGACGAGGTCGGCACCGCCTTGAGCAGCTTTTTGTATAGCGTCACAGGCTTTTTTTAAATTTAGAGCTTTATCTGGGCTACTGGCAAGCTGAGCAATTGCAATTTTCATGGAGTCTCCTTATTCAAAAAATTTAGCTGCACCTGAAATCGCCGCTAATGTTTCACCAGCATCAATGCGCTTTTTAACATCAATTTCAGCATGTTGAGCATTAAGGGCTCGTTGACGATATTCTTGCAGAGTAACTTCATCGGCGACTAAAATGCCATCACCATCTGCGATGATTAAATTACCGGGATGAATCGTTACGCCATCTATACTAATTGGCACATTAATTGCGCCTTCAATACCTAAGATTCGCGTCGTCAACGGGCTCACTTTACGTGCATAAATAGGAACACCAATCTCACGTAATGCTTTGATATCAGTGACACAACCATCAATAACTGCGCCGGCAATTTTCTTTGCCCGTGCCATGTAAGAAACCATTTCGCCCCAACAAGCACGATCATAATCCCCAGACATATCGATACAGACAACATCGCCTTCTTGCACGATGTCGAAAACCTTATGTACAGCAGATGAATCCATATGCGGAATACGTACAGTTACAGCATTACCAATAAATTGGCACTGTTCAATTTGTGGGCGTAATGTTTTTAGAAAACCGAAGTCGGTCATGTGTCCAATAGTTGACGGGCAAACATCACGGCAACTTTCGATAACTTCTGGGCTAAAACAGGCAACTCGAGGATTTAATGTAAACATAAGGACACCTTTATTTATTGAATATAATGTGTTTTGGGTAAAAATTAGTCAGGATTAACGGCAGCAGCTAAAGGTTTATCAGGCTGAATGAAAAACCAGCAAACAATCGCTAAACTGATAGGTATCACATTGAAAAGTAAAGCGACGGTCCAGCCAAAATGCTGTGCAAGCCAGCCACATAAAATAGGGGAAATAACACCACCGAGATTACCCCACAAGTTCATCCATCCACTGACCGAGCCAGCATATTGGCGGCCTTTATCTGCTGCGATTGCCCAAGAGGTCACAACTGGTAATCCTAGAGAGCCGAGCGCAAGGGTTAGCCATGCAACACTAGCGATGGCACTTTCAGTTTGAGCTGCGCCGCAAATCCCCACGATAAATAGAATAAAACCGGCAATCGCGATATAGCCCCTAGCGACTAACTGCGAGTACCCTTTGTTGAGTAACCAATCAGAAATTGAGCCTGCAGTGAGTACTGCGATACAAATTGCTAACCAAGGAAAACTGGCGGCTACGCCCATTTGGGTTAATGAAAAGCCTCGAGCTTCTTGTAAGTAGGTGGGTAACCAAATCATGAATAAGGTGGTCATATAGGCAACAAAAAAATATTGGAAGCCAACAGCCCAGAAAGGACGTTCTTTCATAAATTTGCGCCAAGGGGCTTTAACATCAGTACCGCCTTGCTCACTAATTGTTCGGCCTTCATGGATGAATGCGATTTCACTTTGAGAAATTTTAGGGTGTTGCTCAGGCTTATTTCTGGCAAAAAAATACCAAACCATGCCGATAAGAATGCCAATCACACCAAATATATAGAAAACGGCATGCCACCCGAATGAAATCATAATAAATACGGTAAGAGTGGGGGCAATCACAGGCCCAAAATAGGAACCGGCAAGTAAGAAGCTAGCGGCTCGTGCCTTTTCATTTTGGCGAAACCACCATGTATTAAAAACGGCATTTGCAGGG
This sequence comes from Providencia sp. PROV269, assembly GCF_028477785.1. Classification (NCBI taxonomy): domain Bacteria; kingdom Pseudomonadati; phylum Pseudomonadota; class Gammaproteobacteria; order Enterobacterales; family Morganellaceae; genus Providencia; species Providencia sp. PROV269. Next base: position 109,300 of record NZ_JAMPLV010000016.1, read on the forward strand.
TAGAGCGGCGCTTCCCCAACGCCGAATAGGAAGCGTACGATACATAGCCAAATATAGGTAGGAGCCACGACAGTTAAGATGGTAAATGCAGACCAAATATATAGGCTGATGGTTGCGATTAGTCTGCTACCAAACCGCTCTGCAAGTATCCCGCTTGGGATTTGGGCTAGTGCATAGCCAAGAGAAAATAACGCACCCAAAAAGCCAAATTGAACTTTGCTCATTCCTAAATCGGTCATCATATGTTCGGCCACAATGGAAATATTGGCGCGATCCATATACGCAATCAAACCGATAATAAAAAATATTGCTGCTAATCCCCAACGTAAACGCCCTGGTGAGTCTTTCGTTGCTGGTGTTACAACAGAATCATTATGTGACATAGAGTTACCTTTTTATTGGTTTGTCGAGGTAATCAACCTTATTGTATTTATATTGAATTCAACTTGTATACAAGACGGATGTTAATAAGCAGTTATTGAGGTGTCAAAGATCTGTTTTGTTATCTGTGACTGAACTCAAAACATTTGATTGATTTATGAGCGAGATCTTATTTTTAGGAAAATAGATAGGTAATAAATTTTATTATGAAAAATCAAGTTTTTATGATTTCATGGGAAACGATTTAATCGACGTTACTAATTATTTGAGAAAGAATAATTAATACTGCTTCGGTATAAATTTTTTAATATCGTCGAAGGGGTGTTGTGGAGTATAGCTTCAAAAATCGTGACAACTAGCACCTATTTCGAGTAAATATTGAGAATATCTCCAAAAAAAGCCAAACGATAATTAAGGTCGATTAGCTTTTTATGGATTAAAATCGTCAAGGAGTGATTATTCAATATTCTGAATTTGTTCTCTCATTTGCTCGATTAATACTTTGAGTTCAACTGCAGAGGTTGTAACTTCGCTATTAATTGATTTTGACGCTAACGTATTAGCTTCGCGGTTGAATTCTTGCATCATAAAGTCAAGGCGGCGACCAGTTGCCTCTTTTTTCTTCAAGATATTACGCGTTTCTTTAACGTGAGCTTCTAGTCTATCCAGTTCTTCTGCAACATCAACACGTTGAGCCAATAGAATAAGTTCTTGTTCCAGACGGTTGTTATCCACTTGAATATCAGCTTCTTCTAACTTATTTTGTAAGCGTTCACGTTGCCACTGTAAAATTTCTGGCATATGTTGACGTACTTTTGCGACTTCAACTAAGACGCCATCAAGGCGTTGTTCGATGAGTGCATGCAATGAAGCACCTTCAGCTTCACGGCTTTGAATGAAAGCATCAATAGCTTCATCTAAGCCTGCCAGTAGCTGTTCGCTGATGACATCTAAATCTTGTTCACCTGCTGACATCACACCCGGCCAACGCAAAATTTCTAATGGGTTTATTTCACCTTCATGGCTGTAATTTTTAACCCAATTCGCAGCACTGATTAATTGGCGTGCTAATTGTTCATTTAGGATTAATTCACCACGATTTGCGCCATCTAACTCAAAGCGTAGGCTACATTCTACCTTTCCACGTGTTAGGCGAGAACGCAGACGTTCGCGAATAACGGGCTCAAGGCTTCTGAATTGCTCAGGTAAGCGAATATACGTTTCTAAATAACGTTGGTTCACGGAACGCAGCTCCCAGGCCGCATTCCCCCATTCACCCTTGATATCCCGACGGGCAAAAGCGGTCATACTACGGATCATAATTCGTTCCCATTATCGTAAAGATTTAGGCGATTATAACGCTATGCAGGATGACAGGATAGGCATTATCGCTTGAACAACGTATAATGCGTCCCAATTTGAGTTGATAATGGAGATAACACCATGCGCCCAGCAGATAGACAAGCAGACCAAATGCGCCCGATTACCATCACGCGCAACTATACTAAGCATGCAGAAGGCTCTGTTCTTATTGAGTTTGGCGACACGAAGGTGTTATGTAATGCAACTGTTGAAGAAGGGGTTCCTCGCTTTTTAAAAGGGCAGGGGCAAGGTTGGGTTACAGCGGAGTATGGCATGTTACCGCGCGCAACAAACTCACGTAATCAACGTGAAGCTGCACGAGGAAAACAAACCGGTCGTACGATGGAAATCCAACGTTTAATTGCACGTTCTTTACGTGCTGCGGTTGACCTTAAAAAATTAGGTGAATACACGATTACTTTAGACTGTGATGTTATTCAAGCGGATGGTGGTACACGGACAGCAGCGATTTCTGGTGCTTGTGTGGCGCTTGTTGATGCACTGAATAACATGGTTGAGCAAGGTAAAATTGCAAAAAGCCCACTAAAATCAATGGTTGCTGCCGTTTCGGTTGGAATTGTAAACCAAGAAGCTCTATGTGATCTTGAGTATGTTGAAGATTCTGCAGCTGAAACCGATATGAATGTTGTCATGATGGATGATGGCCGAATGATTGAAGTACAGGGCACCGCAGAAGGCGAACCGTTTAGTCATGAAGAGTTATTAGCCCTATTGGCGTTAGCTAAAACAGGTTTAAATACCATTTTTGAAGCTCAGCGAGAAGCGCTGAAGTAAGTTAATCATTAATTAGGCGGCTGAAAAGTCGCCTTTTTTATGCCTGCTGGTTCATCAACTAGTGTGCCAGCTTTGAAAATAGATAAATAATCATCAACGAGGAGAATGACCAATGAAAGCCTATCAGCGCGATTTTATTGAACTTGCCATGAAAAAACAGGTACTTAAATTTGGTGAGTTTACGCTGAAATCAGGTCGTAAAAGCCCTTACTTTTTCAATGCGGGGTTATTTAATACAGGGCGTGATCTGGCACTTGTCGGTCGTTTTTATGCACAAGCATTACAAGATAGCGCAATTGAGTGTGATGTCATTTTTGGTCCAGCGTATAAAGGGATCCCCATTGCAACGACGACAGCGGTAGCACTTTCTGAGCACCATGACATCGATATGCCATACTGCTTCAACCGCAAAGAAGCTAAAGACCATGGGGAAGGCGGCGTGTTAGTCGGAAGTCCTTTACAAGGGCGTGTTGTGGTAGTTGATGATGTGATTACCGCAGGGACGGCAATTCGTGAATCAATGGAAATTATTAAACAACAACAAGCTACGTTGAATGGTGTTCTGTTATGCCTTGATCGCCAAGAAAAAGGCAAAGGTGAAATTTCAGCAGTACAAGAGGTTGAGCGTGATTATGGTTGTAAAGTTTACTCAATTATTACCATGAGCGATTTAATCACCTATCTTGCTGAAAAGGAAGGTATGCAGGAACATTTAGCGGCTATGAAGGCTTATCGCGAACAATACGGAATTGAATAAAAAAAGCCCTCGCCCAATGATGGGCGGGGTGAGTAGTATAAATAATCGGTTATTGTAACTGAGCTAGAATTAAAGGCCAGCGCGATTCAAACTCGACGGTTGGCCGATAACGAAACTCAGAACGCACAAAACGAGAGAGCATCCCTTCACAAAAGGCTAGTAACTGAGAAGCAAGTAATGACTCATCATGAATAAACCCATGGCCATCACGTATTTTTTTCTCTTTTAAGACCTGCCGTAATTGTGATTCTATACGTTCAAATAATTGGTTAATACGATCTTGCAGCCTATCTTGCTCAAACATCAGAGCATGGCCAGTCATTATACGCGTAAGCCCAGGATTTTTCTCGGAAAACCCAAGTATTAGGGCAAGTATTAGTTTAATTCTAATTATCGTATCTTTTTCATCAGTTAAAATCAGATTAATGCGTGAAACTAATGAGTCTTCAATAAACCCAATAAGGCTATCGAACATTTTCATTTTACTCGGAAAATGACGATATAGCGCAGCTTCTGATACACCAACCGTAGCAGCAAGTTTTGCTGTTGTAATACGTTGGCTGCCATCACTACTTTCTAACATTAACGCAAGAGCCTGTAAAATCTCATCACGTCTGTTACGTTTTTGTGTTATCGCTTTTTCTGCCATGTCTAATAAGACCCCTGCTAAAACAGCAAAACAAACTATCCAAAATTTTGCTCTTAGTAAAGAGAGTTTCGAAGCAAAATGGATTTAAAAAATGTTTAAAATATAAGTAATGTTGAGCAAGCTTCCTGAAAGAAAATATGCGGCTGATTGTTTTTATTCATAAAGATAGAACCTAATTTAGGTTCTATCTAGCATATTAGTTATCAGGATGTTCTATTTATTGACGGCCAGAATGACCGAAACCGCCAGTTCCACGCTCGGTTGTGTCAAAATCATCAACAATATTAAATTCCGCCTGAACAACCGGGACAAACACCATTTGTGCCATACGTTCACCAGGTTCAATGGTAAAAGCTTTGTCACTGCGGTTCCAGACAGACACCATGAGCTGGCCTTGATAATCAGAATCAATGAGGCCAACGAGGTTGCCCAGTACAACGCCATGTTTATGACCTAAACCGGACCGAGGCAAGATGACTGCAGCAAGACTTTCATCTGCAATGTGAATGGCTAAACCTGTTGGAATAAGTTCTGTTTGACCTGGTGCCAAATCGATTGGTGCATCAAGGCATGCACGTAGGTCTAAACCAGCAGAACCTGTGGTGGCATAGGCTGGTAGAGGAAATTCATTACCGATACGGCTATCGAGGATTTTTAGGTCAATTTTTTTCATAACGTTGAAGTATCTCGTCAAGTAAATAGTGGCTTAATTCGTTTTTATTACAGTGAGGCAAACGGGTATCACCGTTTGCATCAAAAAGATGTAACGCGTTGTTATCGCTATTAAACCCGTTGTCTGCTAGTGAGACGTCATTGGCACAAATGAGGTCGAGTTGCTTTTGTTGTCGTTTTTGGCGTGCATATTCTTCCACATTTTGGGTTTCAGCTGCAAATCCAACAACATATGGCCTATTGTGTTTTAGGTTTCCGACACTAGCCACGATATCTGGATTTTTGATAAGTGTAATAGAAACTTCATCACCTTGTTTTTTTATTTTATTTTCAGCAATGTTTTTTGCGCGATAATCTGCAACTGCAGCGCAACCAATAAAAATATTTTGTTCAGCAATGGTTTGATGCACTTGTTCATACATCTCTAAGCCACTCATGACATCAATTCGGTTAACGCCTTCTGGTGTTTCAATATTTACAGGGCCCGCAATTAAAGTGACATCGGCACCACGTTGACTGGCTGCTTTAGCAATGGCAAAACCCATTTTCCCCGAACTATGGTTACTAATAAAGCGAACTGGGTCTAGCGCTTCCCGTGTTGGGCCCGCAGTGATCATTAATTTGATGCCTTGTAAGTCGAGTTTAGGGGTAAAAAACTCATTGGCTAGACGAACAATTTCTAGTGGGTCAATCATGCGACCAGGGCCAATATCACCACAGGCTTGGCTACCTGCATCTGGCCCCCAAATCATACATTGACGTTGTTGCAATTTGATTAAATTTTCTTGGGTTGCTTTTGCTCGGTACATTTGTTGGTTCATTGCTGGCACAAGTGCAATCGGTGCTGCGGAAGCAAGGCAAACTGTTGTGAGTAAGTCATTTGCCATTCCTGCACTGAGGCGAGCAATTAAATCCGCAGTAGCCGGTGCTAGAATAATGAGATCTGCCCATTTAGCCAGTTCAATATGGCCCATAGCAGCCTCAGCAGCAGGGTCTAGCAGGTCATCAGAAACGGGATGCCCTGAAACGGCTTGCAAGGTTAAAGGTGTAATAAAGGCTTTAGCACCTTGAGTCATCACAACGCGTACTATCGCACCTTTATCGCGCAAACGGCGGGTGAGTTCAGGGATTTTGTACGCAGCAATGCCCCCACTAATACCAATAACTATCTGCTTACCTAATAGTGACAGTTGATTCATTATTTTTATCCAATTCGGTCAACATGGGAGGCATATTACCACAGAGAAGCGCGAGGTGGCGCGCTCGATTTTTCATCACAGTACTATTTTTGCGAAGCGCTACGCAAACCCTTATGAGAGTGATTGTGAATGTTTTTTAGACTAGATAAAAAGGAAGCAAGGGATTTAGGGACAAAAAATATGATGAGTGAACATCTAGACCTACCACCAAGGGAAAAGCTACTCGCATACGGGGCAGCTGCGTTATCTGATGCTGAACTACTCGCTATTTTTCTACGTACAGGGAGCCAAGGCGAACCCGTTTTACAGCTTGCGAAGCGTTTAATACAGGAGTTTGGTTCAGTATATTTGCTTCTACAAGCAGACTACGAAAAACTCAAGCAATGTAAAGGAATGGGGAGTTGTAAATTTACCCAATTACAGGCTGTGAGTGAATTAGCTCGCCGTTTTTTCTCTGAACAATTTTTACATGAAGATGTGATGACTGGGCCTGAACAGTTGAAAGCAAAGTTGTTGGATTTGTTCGCAGGGCAAGAGCGTGAAGTTTTTGTCGTGATATTTTTAAATAATAAAAATCAAATTATTTGTCATGAAGAGTTGTTTAAAGGTACTTTAAACAAAGTTGAAGTTCACCCCAGAGAAATCATTCGCTTTGCCATAAAAATGAATGCAAACGGGATTATACTCGCCCATAACCATCCATCAGGTAATCCGGAACCAAGCGTAGCAGACAGGCAAGTGACAGAGCGTATCCAACGTGCTTGTACTATTATGGGGATTAAATTGCTTGACCATTTTGTCGTTGGGCATAAGCAATGTGTGTCATTTGTGGAGCGAGGATGGTTATAAAATTATTTTTTTGCCTAAAAAATGACAACTTTCTTTGTGTTGGGCTTGAGTGAAAACGATGGAAAGCGTATACTACGCCACCTTTAAGGATCTTGGGTTTGGCGAGAAGGGCCTATCTCAGTAAATTTTTACGTTTTAGTAAAGTAAATCTTTATTTAGGTATCAACGGTTTTTTCAGTCAATGAAAGTTTGCTGAGATGGGCTCCTAAGCCTGACGAGGCGGCCATACCCAGAACAAAAAAGCTCGAGCTGATTAGATTTTTGGAGAATAGACATGTCACGAGTCTGCCAAGTTACTGGCAAGCGTCCAATGAGCGGTAACAATCGTTCACACGCATTAAACGCGACCAAACGTCGTTTTTTGCCAAACCTGCACTCTCACCGTTTCTGGGTTGAGTCTGAGAAACGTTTCGTAACACTGCGTGTATCTGCTAAAGGTATGCGTGTTATCGATAAAAAGGGTATTGATGCTGTTCTTGCTGAACTGCGTACCCGTGGTGAGAAGTACTAAGGAGCTAAAAAATGGCTAAAGGTATTCGCGAGAAAATCAAGCTAGTCTCTTCTGAAGGTACAGGTCATTTCTATACCACTACGAAGAACAAGCGCACAATGCCAGAAAAACTGGAACTGAAAAAATTCGATCCAGTTGTTCGTAAGCATGTGATCTACAAAGAAGCAAAAATCAAATAATTTTGCTTTCTGCGTTAAAAACTCAGCTTCGGCTGAGTTTTTTTTTACCTAAAATTTGGGTTGTCGCGGATATGTGCATTCGAAGCTATGACCATTATTATGAAAGTAGTAACATAGTGAGTATTCATTGAATTAATAATGATATTTGTTGTCGAATGACTATTGTCTTTTACATATAGACTTGATTAAGAGTGCCTGGTGAAAAAACAGTTTAAAAAAATTCTTGTGATCAAGATGAGGTTTCATGGGGACATGTTGCTGACAACACCCGTTATCAGCTCATTAAAACACCGATATCCTGATGCTGAAATTGACGTTTTGCTTTATCAGGATACTATCCCCATTCTCTCTGAAAATGCTGAAATTAACGCTTTGTACGGCATGGCGGGGAAAAAAAGTAGTGGGCTGAGTAAAGCATGTAATTTTATTAAGCTACTGCTAAAGCTGCGTAAAAATAAATACGATTTAGTTGTTAACCTTGCAGATCAGTGGATGGTGAGTGTATTAGTTCGGGCTATTCCTGCTGACACAAAAATTTCCCATCAATTTACCCATCGAGATTCTAAATACTGGCGTAATAGTTTTACGCATTTGATAGAACCTGAAGGCGAACACGTTGTTCTGAATAACCTATCAGTGCTCAAGCCGTTAGAAATAAAAGAATTAAAAACGCATCTAACGATGTCTTATTCAGAGCAGGATTGGAAAAATATTGATGAAAGGTTACTAAGCTTAGGTGTCCATAGCAGCTATGTCGTTATTCAACCAACAGCGCGCCAAGCTTTTAAGTGTTGGGATAATGAAAAGTTTTCAGCCGTCATTGATGCATTGCAGTCTCGTGGTTATCAAGTGGTTTTAACATCGGGACCGAGTAAAGAAGATTTAGAATGTATCAGTGATATTGCAAATGGTTGCCAAACAACGCCTGTTACTGAGCTTGCAGGAAAGACTTCATTTCCAGAGTTAGGCGCACTGATTGCTCATGCCGCTCTATTCATCGGTGTTGATTCTGCACCGATGCACATTGCTGCTGCAGTCAAAACACCAATTGTGTGTCTTTTCGGTGCGACAAATCATATTTTTTGGCGGCCTTGGAGCGATAATAGTGTGCAATTCTGGGCCGGAGACTATGAACCTATGCCTCCGCGAGATGAACTTGACCGCAGTAAAAAGTATTTATCTATTGTCCCTGCATCCGATGTAATTAAAGCCACAGAGAAAATATTGCCGATGAATATTCGCTCTATGATGACAAGGTATTAACATGAATCTGGCATTTTGCTTATATAAATACTTTCCGTTTGGTGGGTTACAGCGGGATTTTCTACGTATTGCAACGGAATGCCAATCACGTGGGCATCACGTACGTGTCTATACCCAATCATGGGATGGTGATAAGCCTAGCGGCTTTGAAATTATTATCGTGCCGGTGACATCAAAAACGAATCATGGACGAAACGCACAATATTGTGACTGGGTGTTGGCGCATTTAAAGCAGCATCCTGCTGAGCGGGTAGTTGGTTTCAATAAAATGCCAGGACTAGATATTTATTATGCAGCAGATGTTTGTTATGCACAAAAAGTCGCTGAAGAAAAAGGTTTTTTTTATAAGCTGACGCCTCGCTATAAACACTATGCCGCATTTGAAAAAGCTGTTTTTGCAGTGGGAAAGCCGACACAATTACTCATGTTAACGCCACATCAAATTAGTCATTTTAAAGAGCATTATGGGACTGAAGATGTGCGTTTTCATATGCTGCCTCCCGGTATTGCCCAAGATAGAAAGTATGATAAGCAAGTTGCGGAAGCTAAAAAAGTTTATCGTGAAAAAAATCAAATACCTGAATCTGCATTTTTAGTATTGCAGGTGGGTTCTGACTTCAAACGTAAAGGCGTCGATCGCACCATAAAAGCCATTGCGGCATTACCCGAAGAGATTAAGAAAAGCACGTTATTAATGGTAGTTGGCCAAGATAAGCCGGCGAAATACCAGCAGTTAGCAAAAACGTTAGGCATTGGTTCGCAAGTCTCTTTCTTTAGTGGACGTAATGATATTGCAGAATTAATGGCTGCAGCCGATATATTAATGCATCCGGCTTACCAAGAAGCTGCTGGTATTGTGTTATTAGAGGCAATTACCGCGGGTTTACCGATTATTGTCACAGAAGTGTGTGGATATGCTTCATTTATTAGCCAAGCTAAATGCGGTATTGTGGTAAATGAGCCCTTTGAGCAAACGGTTCTGAACTTGGCTCTAGAAGATAGTTTAAAAAATCCGGTTCAATTAGCACAATGGGCAAGTAATGCGCGATATTTTGCCGATACAGAAGATTTATATAGTTTACCAGAAAAAGCCGCAGATATTATTTTAGGGGAAGCGAATGATTGAGTTAAAACCCCCTTTTAGTGAATTGTGGAAGAATAAAGATCCATTTATCGAGGCGGATAAGCTACAAGGTGAAGTTTTTCGTGCGTTAGAATCGCGTAAAACTCTGCGTTTTGAACTTGAGGGACGCAGCTATTTTATAAAAATTCATTATGGGACTACACTAAAGGAAGTTCTTAAAAATCTATTTTCTTTTCGGTTGCCGGTATTAGGCGCTGATCGAGAGTGGAATGCTATTCATCAACTGACTCAAGTGGGAGTTGACACGATGAATGGTCGAGCTTTTGGGCAAAAAGGGATTAACCCTCTTCGTCGTCACTCCTTTATTATTACTGAAGATTTGACCCCGACGGTGAGTTTGGAAGATTATTGTGCAAATTGGCTAGATAACCCGCCAACTTTTAGTACCAAACAAATGATTATTCGTCGTGTTGCGAAGATGGTGCGTAAAATGCACGCGACCGGTATTAACCATCGTGATTGTTATATTTGCCATTTTTTACTGCATTTGCCATTTACGGGAAATGAAGAACAGTTAAAAATATCAGTAATTGATTTACATCGGGCACAACTCAGAAATTCTGTTCCAACCCGTTGGCGCAATAAAGATTTAATTGGTTTATATTACTCATCATTAAATATTGGGCTAACTCAGCGTGATATTCTTCGTTTTATGAAAATCTATTTTGGCTTATCGCTGCGAGTTATTTTGCAACAAGAAGCATCATTGATAGCTAAAGCGGAAAGCAAAGCTGCACAAATTAAAGAACGCACAATTAGAAAGTCATTGTGAGTCAAAGAGAGAAGAGAGATATAAATGTTCTTCAATAAAGAAAATGCGGTTACACAGCAAATTGATTTATCGTCACCAGACGCTATTGTTAATAATGATAGCTTACATATTTCCTATGGGATTGACCGTAATTTTCTATATGGTTGTGGGATCTCGATTGCTTCTCTATTAAAAACAAATCCTGATATCTCTTTTTCATTTCATGTGTTTACTGACTACTTTGATGATGAGCAAAGTAAATTATTTAAACAGCTCGCAGAGCAATATAAGACGAGTATTAAAGTTTATTTAGTTGACTGTGAACAGCTTAAATTGCTACCAAGTACCAAAAATTGGTCATATGCAACTTATTTCAGGTTTATTATTGCGGATTACTTTTCAAATCAGCTAGATAGAATGATCTATATGGATGCAGATATTATGTGTCAAGGAACGCTGCAGCCACTGTTAAATATTCCGTTTAAAGATGATGAAATAGCTGCAGTTGTGCCTGAAAGGGATAGTATTTGGTGGCAAAAAAGAGCTGATGCGTTAGGGATCCCGAGCATCGCTTCGGGGTATTTTAATGCAGGTTTTTTAGTCTTAAATTTAGTGAATTGGTCAAAATTTGATATCTCAACGAAAGCAATGGACTTACTTTCTCAAGATGTTGTTAAAGCAAAATTATCCTATTTAGATCAAGATATCTTAAATATGCTATTAACAGGGAAAGTCATTTACCTTGATGGCAAATACAACACTCAATATAGTATTAATTATGAGCTGCAAAAAGGCAAAAAAGAGAACCCAATAACGCCTGAAACTGTATTGATTCATTATATTGGCCCAACTAAGCCTTGGCATGAGTGGGCTAATTACCCAACAGCTCAGCCCTTTATTAATGCAAAAAATGCATCACCTTGGAAAGACATTCCGTTACTGAAGGCTAACAGCAGTAATCATTTGCGCTATTGTGCTAAACATATGTTTAATCAGGGAAAAATTCTCTCTGGTATAAAAAATAATCTTCAGTATTTTTTGGTTAAATTAAGTAAATAATAATTGGGCAAGTTATGTCTTTTTTAGATAGAAATGAAAGTATTCTCTCAAAGTATAACAAAGCTTTGGTGCTAATCTTTGTTGTTCTTTTTTTTGTGGAAAATGTAACCAGATATAAGCATATTCTGTTCTATTTGATGATAGCCACATCTTTGGTTTATCTGTCTTTAGATACAAAAAAAGTGCTAAAAAGATTAAATAATAAACTTTTATATTTAGTTGTTGTTTTTTCTATTTTTCTTTATATATCAATATCTTATTCAAACATATTAAGTGTATCTATTAAAACTATTAACAATAATTTATTGAATTATGGAATACTAAGTTTATCACTTTTATTGCCAATTATTTTATATAGAGAAAGCCTAAAAGAGATTTCAAAACTATTATTAACGAGTTTTACTGTATCGTTAGCCTTAGTTTTACTTGTTGAGTTATGCCGCTACTATATAGCCTATCAGCAGGGTATTTTACCGTTTACTACTTATGATTTTAGGCATGTTTCGGATGCGTTAGTTTTCTTCTTTCCAATACTTCCTATTCTTTGGTATTTATTGCCTAAATCTAAACTTATTTATTTCTATATTTTAAGTATTGTATTTCTGTTTGTTTTACTTGGAACGTTAGCTCGAGGGGCATGGGTTGCAGTCGCAGTCGCGGGGTTATTATTTTTGTGTTTTAAACGTCCTTGGAAGCTAATTGGGGTTGTATTATGCCTTTCGGTAATTTCACTTATTTCAATTAAACTAATTTATCCCGATACAAGTAAAAAACTGTTTTATAAGCTAGAGCAGACAGATAGCACTCACCGTTATACTAATGGAACCCAAGGAACCGCTTTTGAGCTTATACTGGAAAATCCAGTTATCGGTTATGGTTTTGGCGATAAAATCTATCATGAAAAGTACAATAGTGTTGTAAAAAATCATCCGGAATGGACATTTAAGCGATCTATTGGGCCCCATAATATTTGGCTTTATATTTGGTTTGGTGCGGGTATTGCAGGGTTAGCGATATTTAGTGCGGTATTTTTGTCAATGTGCTATTCCTCAATGCAAGGGATAAAAAATAGGTCTGATGAACCGGAAATTTACTTTGCTTTCATTGCATTGCTGTTAAGCCTTATTAGTTTTTATCTCGTTCGTGGGATGTTTGAACAAGTGGACCTTAAGCCTTTAGGTATTCTTTTAGGTTTTTTAATCGCCATGATGGGACATAGTTCAACTAAGCAGAAAAGAGTGTGCCATGAATAACCTGATAACAAATAAATACCTACTAAATGAGGGGGCTAATACGAGTAATTCCTCATTACCATGTCTTGATGTTATTTATGGTTCGGATGAAAACTATCAGTTTGGTGCTGGTGTTTCAGCGGTCTCTTTACTTATTAATAACCCAAATACGCTCTTCAGATTTCATTATTTTTTAGATAAAGTCAGCCCTAGCTTTTTAGATAAGCTGAAGGTTATTTCTCATCAGTTTCCAGCTGAATTTCATATTTATGAATTGGATAATCAATTACTAAAAACATTGCCAGCTTCTGATATTTGGTCTTCAGCAATGTATTTTCGGTTAGTTGCTTTAGATTATCTCTCGAAAGATTATGATGTTGCTCTATATTTGGATGCGGATGTTATCTGTAATGGCCAATTGAATTTGGCGGCTGATTTAATTAAAGATAAAGTTTGTGGTGTTATTGCCGATGACATCGGTGTAAGAACAAAAAGTGAGATACGGCTTCACACTCCAAAGTTAGCTGAGACCTATTTTAACTCGGGTGTTATGTTTGTGAACTTAAAAAAATGGCACGAAAAACGAGTTACTCAGCAATGTTTCGAATTGTTATCTGCAGAAAATGCGAAACAACGGTTTAAGTACCCAGATCAAGATGTGTTAAACCTTATTTTAAGGAATGACCTGATATTACTTAATCAGAAATTTAATACGGTTTATACACTAAAAAATGAACTGTATGACCGAACTCATCAAAAATATCAAACCATTATTACACCTGAAACAGTTTTAATTCATTACACGGGGGTGAGTAAGCCTTGGCATAAATGGGCGAACTATCCTTCTTCTCAGCCTTTTTATAAAGCATTAGCACAATCACCTTGGACAAAGGATGATTTAAAGTGTGCCACTAAATTTGCTGAAAGGAAAAAAGAGTACAAGCACTTATTAAAGCAAGGCTCTTATTTATCAGGTATTTTGTCAGGCATATATTACTTGTTTGAAAAACATACAAAAAAAAGAAAATAATATGATGATTAATAAGATTGTCTTAACAGTTTCACCTATATTTTCTATACCTCCTAAAAGTGCGGCTGCAATTGAATCGTGGATGTACAATGTCGCTAAACGATTAGACATTGAAAACCGAATCGTTTGTATACGAAATGATGGATATAGCGCTCATTCTGTTGTTAATGAGTATTGTGAAATTGAGCGTATTAAGTTTGGAAAAGTGTATACAAGACTATTTAAGAAATGGACAAGGTTAGACCCATATTCTTATGCAGATAGAATTGTCAAAATTAAACATCAATTTTCGCCAAACCCGAATAAAAGTGTTATTTTTGTTCACAATCATATTAAATCCTTCAAAAAAATAATTAAGAAAGAAGGACATAATAATGTTGTGTTACACATGCATAATTTGTACGAGCCTAAAGATGTCCCTGAAGACATAAAAATCATTGTGCCAAGCCATTTTATGAAAAATTGGTACAGAGAACGTTTACCAAATGCGCTTATTGAAGTTGTTCGTAATGGGTTTGATGGTGAAATTTATGCTCAGCCACCTGAGGTCAAGCGTGAGGATTTTGGGCTAACAGCAGAAGATAAAATAGTTTTATTCGCTGGCCGGATCGCTAGAGATAAAGGATTACTTGAATTAATGCAGGCGTGCGAGACTTTCTTTAAAGAAGACCCTCGTTATAAGCTCGTCATTGTAGGTGACCCAAATGCTGCATTAAAAGGTGAACTAGCGCAATATCAAGACGAAGTAAAAGATTATGCAAAAAATTTGGGTGAGCAGTGCATTTTCTTAGGTGGTGTTCATCCTGAAAAAATTCGGCACTATTATTCTCTTGCGGATGTGATTGCTGTACCTTCCATCGCTCCAGAGCCATTTTGTATGGTTGCATTAGAGGCGATGGCTTCGGGTCGCCCTGTGATAGCGAGCCAGCGAGGAGCAATGGTAGAGTTTATTTCCCATAATGAAACTGGGTTTATTTTCAGGGAGCCACTTTCGCCTTTGAGTATGGCGGAGGATATTACTAGCGCGTTAAATCACCCAAATAGTCAAGAAATAGCTTACCATGCTAAAAAACATGCTTATGATAATTTCACTTGGGAAATTGTCAAAGATGAGCTCATGGGGGTAATTGCGAAATGGTATCCTTAAGCGAAAAATGCGAGTTTATATATGCCAGAACTACCAGAAGTTGAGACCAGTCGTCGTGGAATAGAGCCACATTTAGTCGGTAATACAATCTCTTACGCCATTGTACGTAACGGTCGTTTACGTTGGCCAGTTAGTGAACAAATTAAAAGTTTATCAGATGAAGCGGTTTTGAGTGTTCAACGTCGCGCTAAGTATTTGCTGATTGAGCTACAAAAAGGCTGGATTATTGTTCACTTGGGAATGTCTGGTAGTGTGCGTATTCTGACCGAAGAATTGCCTGAAGAAAAACATGACCACGTGGATTTAGTCATGCGAGATGGCAAGGTATTGCGCTATACGGATCCTCGCCGGTTTGGCGCTTGGCTCTGGTGTGATGATTTAGAAAACAGTTCGGTACTTGCACACTTAGGGCCTGAGCCATTATCAGACGCCTTTAACCCGCAATATCTTTATGAATTAGCGCAAAAGAAAAAAGTGGCAATTAAGCCATGGTTAATGGATAACAAAGTCGTTGTTGGTGTAGGCAATATTTATGCTAACGAAGCATTATTTGCAACAAAAATATCACCTGAAAAAATCACAAATACCTTAACGTTAGCTGAAATTACTGAACTAGTGTTGCAGATCAAAAAGGTGTTACAGCGCTCTATTGAACAAGGCGGTACGACACTGAAAGATTTTTTACAGTCGGATGGTAAACCGGGTTACTTTGCCCAAGAATTGTTTGTCTATGGAAAAAAAGGTGAACCCTGCTCAATGTGTGGTACGCCAATCGAAAGCATTAAACAGGGGCAACGTAGCACCTTCTTTTGTCCGCAATGTCAAAAATAGCGAAACCTTGCTATTTTTTATTGAGTTTCTTTAGCATTGCCTCAGCAACCACTGGGGGTAGGAAAGACGAAATATCACCATCGTGAAGTGCAACATCCTTGATTAAAGATGAGGAAACAAAGGATAAACTCTGCGATGGTAATAAAAATACGGTTTCCAAGTCAGGAACAAAATGGCGGTTCATATTCGCTAATTGCCACTCATATTCGAAATCAGCCACAGAACGAACGCCCCGAATAAGAATATTTGCGCCATTTTTTTGCGCAAAATTAGCCATAAGCTCAGAAAACCCAACAACTTCAACATTATCAAGGTGAGAAGTTACTTCTTTAGCAAGGGCTACGCGCTCATCAAGGGAAAACATCGGGTTTTTTCGTTGGCTATTAGCAATAGCCAACAGGACATGGTCAAACATTGCTGCTGCTCGGGTAACAATATCAACATGTCCTGATGTTACTGGGTCGAACGTACCAGGGTAAATAGCCTTGTGTATCATGATGATAGTATCTCGTTGTTTGTATTATCTATTCGAAAAAATAGCATGAATAAGCGTTAACATTATCGGCTATCTAGTAGGGTTGCAACTGTAGATGAGATTTTACTGCTATTTTTAGGTGCATATTCTACACACTTTTATTTGAGCTTTATGGTAAGATAGCGCCAATTTTGGTAAGTGAATCAGATCGAATGTTATTGCTGCGTCTATATCAGGTACTTCTTTATCTTATCCAACCATTTATATGGGTTCGCCTATTGCTGCGCAGCCGTAAAGCGCCTGCCTATCGTAAACGCTGGGGTGAACGATATGGTTTTTGTGCGGGAAAAGTAAAACCTCAAGGTATTTTATTACATTCAGTTTCTGTCGGGGAAACCCTCGCAGCCGTTCCACTAGTCCGCGCACTTCGCCATCATTATCCGTCTTTGCCAATTACAGTAACCACGATGACACCAACGGGCTCAGAGCGTGTTCTTTCTGCATTTGGTGATGATGTCGACCACGTTTATTTACCTTATGACCTTCCTGGCTCAATGCACCGCTTCCTGAAACAAGTCGACCCAAAACTTGTGATCATAATGGAAACTGAGCTATGGCCAAATATGATTAACCAATTGCATAAACGTAAAATTCCATTGGTTATTGCAAATGCAAGACTTTCTGAGCGCTCTGCTGCAGGGTATCAAAAGCTAGGCAGCTTTGTGAAACGAATGCTTCGTAATGTCACCATGGTCGCAGCACAGCATCAGGAAGATGGTGAACGTTTCGTTCAATTAGGGTTGCGGCGAATGCAATTGAGTGTCACGGGGAGCCTGAAGTTTGATATCTCTGTGACGCCTGAATTAGCTGTCAGGGCAATAACTTTACGCCGACAATGGGCGGCGCATCGCCCAGTCTGGATAGCGACCAGCACTCACGAGGGTGAAGAAGCGATTGTCTTAGAAACACATCAAAAATTATTATCTCGTTTTCCTGATTTATTGTTAATTTTAGTCCCTCGTCACCCAGAACGCTTTGCCAAAGCAGAAGAACTAACTCAAAAAGCCGGTTTAACCTTTATTCGTCGCAGTGCGAATACGATTCCTTCCGCAGAGGTTCAAGTGGTGATTGGTGATACCATGGGTGAACTGATGCTGTTATATGGAATTGCAGACATTGCTTTTGTCGGGGGAAGCTTGGTAGAAACTGGAGGGCATAACCCGCTCGAAGCGGCAGCTCATGCGCTACCTGTGTTAATGGGGCCTCACACATTTAATTTCAAAGATATTTGTGGAAAACTAACTCAAGCAGATGGCTTAATTACGGTGACAGACAGTGAATCAATGGCTCAAGCCGTGACAAGTTTACTTTCTGATGAAGATTACCGGTTATATTATGGGCGCCATGCCGCTGAGGTTCTTCATGAGAACCAAGGCGCTCTTCAACGATTATTAAAACTGTTACAACCCTATTTACCCCCGAGAGAGCAATAAAGCTAAGTAATGTCTTTTTTTGAGTATTAACTTGAACATTACAGCAATGAATTGCGAATATTTTATGGCACATCCTAGTATTGCATTTAAACTATAGTAGACTGCCTCGTTTATTATAGAGTCATTCGATTTGGTTTATTACTATTAGGGTAGTATCCAAATGGAATGTTGGAACTTTTGCTTATCTTTTTAAGACTATATGCCAGCCACTAATCAATCAATTTCAAATAAATATGTTTATTTATGGGTCATAAGCTATGCCATAGTTTGGATCTTAGCGAGTTTTTATTTCGACCCAACCGTACCTTATGACACAGTAGAAGCAGTGAACTGGGGAATGAATGGGGAGTGGGGATCACCTAAAAACCCATGGTTTGTTGGCGTCATGATGTGGCCTGCAATTTACCTTGATATCTCCTACAGCTTTTATTGGTATTTTAGCCATTTTGTCGGTATTGCATTTGGTTTACTTGGGGTGTGGAAGCTAACCTTTCGTTTGACTGGGCGTCGTGATTTCGCTTGGTTTGCAATGCTAATGTTGAATTTATCTGGTGTCATTAATTTCGATATCATTCCTTATAATGATAACTATATTTTAGTGACATTATGGCCTTGGGTTATCTATTTCTTTTTACGTGCTGTTGATGATAACCCTGCATGGTGGTTACCGTTTGCCTTATTTGCGGGTCTTGCAACTATGGGTAAATACTCAACCTTGGCGCTAGTTGGGTCTGTTTTCTTATTGACCCTATTCGTAAAACAAGCTCGTCAAAGTTATCGTCATCCTGTTTTTTACCTTGCGATTGCTTTATGGTTTGCTTTGGTATTGCCAAATTTCTTTTGGTTGATGGCAACGGACTTTTCGGCTTTTAAATGGGTAGATTCACAAATCGACCCTGGGTTTAATCTTCATACCACACAAGCCGCACTTAGCGTGTTTTATCCGTTAGTGATTGCTGCGATTATTGTTTATTGCAGTGGCGGAAAGTTAGGGTGGCCTAAAGCGTTGCCTAACCGCATGGCTAACTTTATCCTTCTTTTTCCACTGGTTGTGATATACGGCTGGTTCTCTTTCCACGATGGTGGTCGAATAACTGAATGGTTGCAGCCATTTATGGCTATTAGTGCGCCTTTATTTGTTGGCTCAATAACCGTGATGCCAAGAAAACCGTTTAAGAAGTCATTGGTTGGTTTTGCCATTTTTGGTGTTTTAGTCGTGGTTGGTTATATCACGGTTCAGGCAGCGAATATCCGTGGAGCAGGGCAAAAATTTATTGGTGTAAAAACCTTGATAGCAGACGGGGAACAACGTTGGTACCAGCGATATGGCACGCCAGTTAAATATGTTGGTGGAGAAGATAACCAATATCAATGGTTTATTATTTATGGCAAGGATAGACCGCATGTGATCCAACCCTGGTCAATGGAAAAACATATGCCGCCAAATGTGTACAACCGTGATATTACTGAAGCCGAAATTCGTCAACATGGTGCATTATTGCTGGGCAAGAAATATGATGATTGCGCCCATGAAAACTTTGCCAAGGTACGTAAGTTCTGGCCACAATTTACGATAGAAAAAGAAGATGTGATTTATCGTTCTGAACCGGATGCCGCCCCTGAAACCATGTGCTTTGGGTTTATTGCACCAGAGAAATAATTACTAGTTGAGAATAGAGCCTTTTTAAAGGCCTATTCTTACAAGTTAGACTTATTTATCGAATTAATTTTAGTGATATAGCTAAACGCATAAGACGATTGTATTTTGAACCATTATTAAATAGTTTAAATACATTCCGCCATTTCATATACCCTAAGTAATTTAATTGGAAAATATTTGGGTACTTACTTACACAGGTTAAAAATACACCTTGGTCATCATCAATAATACCTGAAGATAAAAACTTCTTTTGTGTCTCAAAGACAATTCTACAAAATTCAGGCCATTTTTCTTTACTAGCGACTAAAACACCGCCGATTATATGTGGGTCATTACTTAATATTGTTTTTAAGATTGACTGTTCATCAGTGAGGTTTGAAGTATCTTGTATAGTAAATAAGTGAATCTTATTTTCACTGAATGGGTGGTACCATTCATTAATTCCATAAATATTTTCATTATTTCGGATATAACCAAAATCAACCCAAGCAGCGAGAGCATTATCAACTAAACCTAGGTCAATGGCCTTTTTGACAAAATAAGGTTTTAGATTATTAATTAAAACATATTCAGGTGACCAATATTCAGGGAATCGTAATAATTTTGGGTCGATTAGTTGTTTAAATGTACCACTGCTTTGAATTCGTTCTATTTTTTTGATAATAAATTTGAATTTTTTATGGAGATCAATCGTAATGATATGAGTTGTTTTACCTTTTCTCATTGAAAGGATTTTTTCTTGTAAATCCGATGTTGTAAAAACAACAATCGTGTTTTCAAGCTTTGCTAATCTACTGAAATACTTATAGTAGGTATTATTTGTGCACTCTAATGAGTTAGATCGGCCATTTTTTCTATTCCAATTTCCTCTACCGATGTCAAAAAATGCCGTTATGATTGTAATTGAATTATTCATTATAATTAATGTCTGGTATTGAGTAGACGAAAAAAGATTGCCTACGTAAATGATGCGGTAAAAGACTAAAAGGCTTGAGTAGCTAAGATACCTTTCTATAGAAAATGTTTCAACTGTTCATAAGTGTAGATAGCACTTATATCCTCAATATGGTTATTCGGAGATTTAATCGTATGTTGCCCTTGCCCATATCCCCCAATCAAGCCGGGGTCGGTGGGGCCAAACAGGGTAAAATTAGGTTTATCAAGTGCCGCTGTTAAATGGCTAAGCCCAGTATCGACAGAAACCACCGCTTTAGCGTTTGCAATTTGCTGTGCAACTTCAGCTAACGTGAGTTTAGGTAAGACCTCAACAAAATCAAAGCCTTTTGCTAATCGTTCTGCACGTTGCTGCTCATGAGGTGCTCCCCAGGGCAATTTGATTTTGATACCACTTTCAGCCATCAGTCCAATAAGTTCTCGCCAATTTTCTTCAGGCCAATGTTTGTCATCACGGGTAGTTGAATGCAAAAAAATGACATAAGGGCTTTGATGCTCTTCTGCAGACTGCAAAAAGTGTCGAGCAATCGCGTAATCGCCTTGTTGTGTTGGGCAGGTGTAACCAAGACTTTTGGCAAATAACTGGCGAATACGTTCAACGGCGTGTTGTTGCTTGCTGATTGCGTAACGATGGTCATAAAAGAAGCTGGCTAATGGTTCGCGAATACTATGGCGGTCATAGCCATGTTTATCACCATGCGCTAAGCGGGTGACAAGAAAAGCGCTCTTTAATAACCCTTGTGCATCAATGACAGCATCATAATGTGTTGCTTGTAATTTCTTGCGAAATTCGGCACGTTCGGCTCTGATCGGCGCAGAAAACCAATTTTTTCGCCAGCGGCGAATGGCCACAGGGATCACCTGGTTAACGGCACTGTGCCATGTTGGAATTTGCGCGAAGCCTTCCTCAACGACCCAATCGAATTGAATACCCGATATGGCTTGCTGTGCATCGGTCAGTGCAGGTAATGAGTGTAGAACATCTCCCATTGAAGATGTCTTGACTAATAATACTCTCATCATTCAATACCTATATTTAACCGAGCTAACGCATCGATAACTAATTGAGGTTGGATATCAATCAAACTTTGGTGATAACCACTTTCACCGTCACCTTTACGCACTTTGTGATACCCCGTAATTAGGCGAATGACTTCTGCTTTATCTGATAATGGCGGGGTAAAATCAGGGCTACTTGGGCCATACAAGGCGACAAGAGGTTTACCTAGCGCTGCCGCGACATGCATCAAACCAGAGTCATTACTGACAACTGCATTACAGGCATCGATTAGATTAACGGCTTGTTCTAAAGATGTTTTACCTGAAAAATTATGGCAATGTAATTTCGCATCATCGGCCAGCTCTAGACGAATGGCTTCACCTGCCTCGTGGTCTTTTTGTGAACCAAATAGCAGTACTTGATAGCCTTTTTGGCTAATCAGTGTTTGAGCAAGAGAGGCGTAGTGATAATGGGGCCAACGTTTGGCGGGGCCGAACTCTGCGCCAGGGCAAAAACCAATAATAGGGCGAGAACCATCAACCCCAAAGGTTTGCAGGGTTTCAGTAACTTCTTGCGGCACCGTCACTAGTTTAGGCGGTAAAATGGGTGTCGGAATATCGGAAGCTGATTTAATAGTTTGCTTATCATAAGCAAGAGCAACATATCTTTGCACCATTAAAGGAAAAGCTTCTTTATTTAGTGGACGAATATCATTGAGTAGGCCATAGCGCATTTCTCCACGCCACCCTGTTCTTTTGGGGATGTTTGCAAAGAAAGGCACAAATGCAGACTTTAAGGAATTTGGTAACACAATAGCTTGATCATAGCCATTTACCCGCAAACTCTTACCTAATCGACGACGTTCCCCAATTTCCAAAGCACCATGTCCGAGAGGCATAGGAATGGCTTCGTTAACCTCGGGCATTTTGGCGAGTAAAGGACGACACCATTGTGGTGCCATCACATCAATCTGTGCATGGGGATGCAACGCCTTGATCGTACGATAAAGGCTTTGTGACATCATCATATCCCCTACCCATGAAGGGCCGAT
Source organism: Providencia sp. PROV269 (assembly GCF_028477785.1). Classification (NCBI taxonomy): domain Bacteria; kingdom Pseudomonadati; phylum Pseudomonadota; class Gammaproteobacteria; order Enterobacterales; family Morganellaceae; genus Providencia; species Providencia sp. PROV269. The sequence goes on from NZ_JAMPLV010000016.1 coordinate 131,744, forward strand.
CACCAATATTTTCATAAATAATTTTTCAGAAATAAGCGTTACGCGTCTTTATTGAGCAAATGCATATATTCGGTGACACCTTCTGCAACCGTTTTAAATGGTGCGGTATAACCGGCGGCACGTAGCTTAGTGAGGTCAGCTTGTGTGAAGCTTTGGTAGCGACCTTTTAATTTTTCAGGGAATTCAATGTATTCGATAGCCACATTTTTATCTTTGTGGAATTCAGTGACTGCATCAGCAACAGCTTGGAAAGATTCCGCACGTCCTGTTCCGCAGTTAAAAATACCTGAAACATTATTTTCCCAGAACCATAAGTTTACCGCAGCCACATCACCCACATAAATAAAGTCACGGCGGAAAGTATCGCTCCCCTCGAACAGTTTTGGACTTTGCCCTTCATTGATTTGTTTATTTAAGTGATAAGCAACGCTTGCCATGCTGCCTTTATGGTCTTCATTCGGCCCATAGACATTGAAATAGCGGAAACCACAGATTTGTGAGTTAGCTTCAGGCAGGATTTCACGCACATATTGGTCAAATTGGAATTTCGAATAACCATAGACATTTAATGGTTTTTCAAATTGGCGTTCTTCAATAAAATTATCGCTACGACCACCATAGGTTGCTGCGGAAGAAGCGTACAAGAATGGGATTTCGCGATCCAAACAATAGTGCAGTAACTCTTTCGAATACTGATAGTTATTGTCCATCATATACTTGCCATCCCACTCCGTGGTTGACGAGCAAGCACCTTCATGGAATACCGCATCGACATCGCCGAAATCATCACCCGCAATGATACTGCCAATAAAATCTTCTTTATCTGCATAATCCGCAATATCAAGGTCAACAAGGTTAGCGAATTTAGTCCCGTCTTTCAGATTATCAACGACTAGGATATCTGTACGGCCGATTGCATTTAGGGCTTTAATAATATTGCTGCCAATAAAACCAGCTCCGCCAGTGACTATGATCATTGGGTATACCTCAAATGGGTTAAGAAAATAGGATCGTAATTGGTGACTATAATAACATCTCTTGGCGCTGACGGTAGCATTGATAGAAGAGAATTGAGCTAACACTTAAATGAGAACAAGGGAAATATCGTGATCTTGGCTACAAACTTAACTTATTTATGCTGTGAATATCGCTACGTGTAGAGACTATTATTAAACTCAATTAATAGTCACTTTACAGGAAGAAATCATGTCAGAAAGATTTTATCAGCAGATTCAAGAGCAATTGGTACAAATTGAAGCCGACGGGTTATTTAAAAACGAACGCATTATTACGACTTCACAAGATGCTGACATTGAAATTGCAGGTGGCCAGCGAGTTATTAATTTCTGTGCTAACAATTATCTTGGTCTTGCAAACCACCCCGAACTCATCGAGGCCGCTAAACAAGGAATGGATAGCCATGGTTTTGGGATGGCTTCTGTGCGCTTTATTTGTGGAACGCAAGACAGCCATAAAGTGCTAGAAAGCAAAATTGCTGACTTTCTTGGGATGGAAGATGCCATTCTCTACTCATCCTGTTTTGATGCAAATGGTGGGCTGTTTGAAACCTTATTAGGACCGGAAGATGCCATTATTTCAGATGCATTAAATCATGCATCAATTATTGATGGGGTTAGGTTAAGTAAGGCTAAACGCTACCGTTACAGCAATAACAATATGGTGGAATTAAAAGCACGTTTAGAGGAAGCCAAAACAGCAGGGGCTCGCCATATTTTGATTGCCACAGATGGTGTGTTCTCGATGGATGGTGTTATCGCGGATTTAAAATCCATTTGTGACCTTGCCGACGAATACCAAGCATTGGTGATGGTGGATGATTCACATGCTGTTGGTTTTGTTGGGGAAAATGGCCGTGGTAGCCATGAGTATTGCGATGTAATGGGGCGTATCGATATTATCACGGGGACATTAGGTAAAGCCCTCGGCGGTGCATCCGGTGGTTATACGGCAGCGAAAAAAGAGGTCGTTGAATGGCTGCGTCAGCGTTCTCGCCCTTATTTATTTTCGAACTCACTCGCTCCTGCAATTGTAGCCGCATCTATCAAAGTGATCGATATGATGAAAGAAGGTCATTCATTACGTGAGAAGTTATGGCGTAATGCTGTGTTATTTAGGGAAAAAATGACAGCAGCGGGTTTCACCTTGGCTGGAGCAGACCATGCCATCATCCCAGTCATGTTAGGTGAAGCTAAACTTGCCCAAATTTTTGCAGAAGAGTTACTTGATGAAGGTATTTATGTCACGGGCTTTTTCTATCCTGTTGTACCGCAAGGTCTGGCACGTATTCGCACTCAGATGTCTGCAGCGCATAGTGAGGAGGATATTTTACACGCTGTTGATGCATTCACCCGCATTGGTAGAAAATTAAAAATAATCAAATAAAAGGTCTTTTATGAAAGCACTGTCCAAACTGAAAGCTGAACCAGGTATATGGATGACGGATGTTCCGAAACCGGAACTCGGGCACAATGATGTGATGATCAAAATTCGTAAAACTGCGATTTGTGGTACGGATGTACATATCTATAACTGGGATGAATGGTCACAAAAAACTATTCCTGTTCCAATGGTTGTCGGTCATGAGTATATAGGGGAAATTGTTGCAATTGGGCAGGAAGTCAAAGGCTTTAAAATTGGTGACCGAGTGTCAGGGGAAGGGCATATTACTTGTGGCCATTGTCGGAATTGTCGCGGCGGGCGTACCCATCTTTGCCGCAATACGATTGGAGTAGGGGTTAACCGAGAAGGGTGTTTTGCTGAATATTTGGTGATCCCCGCATTTAATGCTTTTAAAATTCCCGATAACATTCCTGATGAAATAGCGGCGATTTTTGACCCATTTGGTAACGCAGTTCATACGGCACTTTCCTTTGATTTAGTGGGGGAAGATGTGCTGGTTTCCGGCGCTGGGCCTATTGGCATCATGGCAGCCGCAGTGTGCCGACATGTGGGAGCACGACATGTTGTTATCACGGATGTGAATGATTATCGACTTGAACTCGCGAAAAAAATGGGGGTTTCCCGTGCCGTGAACGTCAGTCGTGAAAATTTAAAAGACGTGATGAACGAATTGGGAATGAAAGAAGGTTTTGATGTTGCATTAGAAGTTTCTGGTGCTCCAGCCGCTTTTCAGACCATGTTAGACACCATGAACCACGGTGGCAGAATCGCCCTATTAGGGATTCCTCCTGCCTCAATGGCAACGGATTGGAGCCAAGTGATCTTTAAAGGGTTATTTATTAAAGGGATCTACGGCCGAGAAATGTTCGAAACATGGTACAAAATGGCGACACTCATTCAATCTGGTTTAGATTTATCACCAATTATCACTCATCAATTCCCCATTGATGAGTTCCAAAAAGGCTTTGATATCATGCGTTCAGGCCAATCTGGTAAAGTGATTTTAAACTGGGATTAAATTTTTATCATATCCAGTCCCCTTCTTGGCTTTTGCACTAAGAAGGGGGAATACAAATGGCTTACTGCTGTTGCTTGAAAAGCGGGCGTTTTTGCGCTTTATCGCCCGAAACCAGCAGGGGTTGTAAAGCCTTATCGTTATAAATACTCTCAACAACAAACATAATAAAATCAATTCCCTGTCGCTTAGAGGTTGGTAATGTAAACTCACATATACCGAGCTCTTGCGGAATAATCACATTTTCTGGTTGGCTAACGGTCTCAGGTTGCCCAATAACAGCTTCTTCGGTTGGCGCTGTTTTTATTTCATTTTGCATTGGTTGTTCGGACTGAGGCTGTGCCTTCTTCGCTTCTTCAGATAACATTCTTAATGATGTTGGTTGTTTAGTTTTAGATTGAGGGCTCAGCAGAGTACTAACGGCAACTAATTCAACATCAGCAGGAAGTTGGGCAAGGTATTTTTGCAAGGCTCGAACGGTAGATGGGTGCGGATGGCCAATGGCAACCGCACTGCCGTGTTTACGCGCGTAAGCAACGGCTTTATTCAACTGAGTGCGGGTTTCTTCTTCCGATTGGTGGTTATCAATAAAAATATGGCGACGTAACGTGGGAACGCTGTACTCTTTGGCAGCATTACCTGCTTGAGTATTGCCAATAGTCACGCTATCGAGGAAAAACAAGTTTGACTTTGACAGGCTGTGCATCACATGGCGCATTCCTGCCAAGTTAGACGTCATCTCACTTCCCATATGGTTATTCATACCTTTTGCATAGGGAACCCGGCTTATCGCATTTTTAATAATACGGTCAATTTCCTCTGCACTCATCGATGGGGCCAATGTGTCTTTCTCTAATGGTTGCTTGCTCAATGGTTTCATTGGCATGTGAATGAGAATATCACGTCCTTGCTGATGTGCTTTTTCTGCGACTTCACGGCCATGAGGTGAGCTTGGCAAAATGGCAATAGTCACCGCTGGGGATAAGGCTAAAATTTGGTTATCTTCCTTGACGCGATATCCGAAATCGTCAATCACAATCGCTAATTTTGCAGCACTCACCGGTAGACACATCATCAATAATGAGAAGAGAATGAGTGGCCGAAAGGGAAAGTGCTTCAACATAATGTTATCCTAATTAATTGAATTTAAAATTTATCGTCCTAACCATGGACGAGGGTTCACGGTTTTACCTTGTCTGCGAATTTCAAAATAGAGGGCAGGACGTTCTTGGCCGCCACTGCTACCCACTAAGGCGATAGGTTGGCCCGCTCTAACCTCTTGGCCAACATTCACTAAGGCACTTTGGTTATAACCATACAGGCTCATATCCCCTTTACCGTGTTCAACGACGACAACGAGCCCATAGCCTTGCAACCAGTCAGCCAGTAACACACGCCCATCAGCGATGGCTTTGACTTGCGTTCCTTCATTAGCGGCGATAACCATGCCTTTCCAACGCAGTTCGCTGGAAATGACATCACCGTAGTTATGAAGCAATGAGCCGCGAACTGGCCAAATAGCTTGCCCAGCAGGGCGCCCTAAACCGCCAGTACGGGACATCAGAGAACGTTCACTCTCTGACGGTTTATAGGTTGAGCCTTTTTGTTTGGCTTGGCGCTCTTTTTCAGCGACTTGTGCGCGAATACGTGCGGCTTCTTTGGCCTCTCGCTCTGCTCTGGCCTTAGCTTCACGTTCGGCGCGAGCAATTTTGTCGCGTAATCTCGCTTCGTTTTGTTTTAGAACAGCAAGATTTTTTTGGTCTTCTTTTAATGTACTTTCAAGGGCATTTAAGGTTTTTTGCCGTGAAGCACGTGCATTATCCAACTTTCGTTTTTCTTGTTGCTGGCGAGCCAGCGTTGTTTTTTGTTCGGCTTGTTTTTTTTGTTCGAGTTGTTTTTGTTCTTGTAGCTCTTTAGTGGTTTCTTCTAATGCGGCAATGTTTTTTTCACGCGCTTGATTTAAATAGCTGTAATAGGCCAAAATACGTTCTTCTCGCTGGCCTTCTTCACCTTTGAACATGAGGGTTAACCCTTGGTGTTTACCTAACCGGAAGGCAGCGTCTAGTTGGTCAGCTAATAATTTTTCTTGTTGTTGTTTTTTGGTTTGTAGCTGCTTGATATTGCTATTTAAGGAAACAATTTCTTTATCTAATTGTTTTAGCTGATTTTGAGTTTCATGCAGGCTACGCCCTGCGGCGGAAATGCTTTGCTCTTGTTGTTTAAGTTGTTCAAGCAGTGCTGAGCGCTTGGCTTGTTGTTCTTTTACGCTTTTTTCTTTTTCAGCAATACTTTTGAGTAAATCATGTAATTGCCCTTTATTTTCAGTGATCTGGTTGGCAAACACAGTTTGTGTTGGGGCGAGCGCAAGCAACCCTAACCCAAAGAGAGCGCTAATAGCCTGACGAATAAATGAAATTTTCATTCGATGATGTGTATTGGCCATCGTGATAAATCACCTCAATTAAATGCAATAACTGATTATTTCATCTGCAAGTGATGGTTTCCAGCACTGTCTAACAAATAGTATTGAAAACATTTATAAATTCGGACTTTTGCCCTGAATCAGAACTATATTAAGTCAAATAACACAGTTTTATTATCACTGATTTATTTTGTATAGCCAGTATTCAATACTTTTTTCTTATTCACTGCCTATTTGAAGCACGATTTAGACCTGTTTCGCACGTTTATGATAAAATATTTGCGTACCGCTTCGAAACAGAAAAGCGATTTTTCACTGAACGGTGTTAATTTTGCGTGCCTTGGCGCAAAAAAAATAAGCTAGTTTGCGGGAATTGGCTGTAATTAGCTCAACACAAAGGTATACTCAGAACCCTTTGATATTCGTTTTTAACTAACGGGAGTGATTGCCCCCCATGATCCAAGAAATCATGCAATTTGTAAGCCGGAACATGTTATTGAGTCTGGTTTGGATAGCGCTATTAGTTGCTGTGGTTGTTATGACCTTTAAAGGCCTTTTCTCTAAAACGAAAGTGATTGCTCGTTCACAAGCGATTACACTGATTAATAAAGAAGAGGCGGTTGTTGTCGATTTACGTTCTCGCGATGATTTCCGTAAAGGGCACATTATTGATTCTATTAACTTAACACCGTCTGAAATTAAAGAGAATAATTTAGGTGAATTAGAAAAACACAAACAGAAACCAGTGATTATCGTTTCTGCGAGTGGTATGGAATCAGGTAAACCTGCTGAACAGCTGGCACAACACGGTTTTGAAAAAGTCTTTGTCCTGAAAGAAGGGATCTCTGGCTGGGCAGGTGAAAACCTTCCGCTAGCTCGTGGTAAGAAGTAGTTATCCAGCATGTATTTGCTCCCAAGTTATATTCGCAGTATGTGACTTGGGTAGCGCAATGCAGCGAACACCCCTGTAGCTCAAAGAATGACAGGGAAAATTCATATGGAAGTTAAAGGTACATAAACTATGTCAGAACAAAACAACTCAGAAATGGTTTTTCAAATTCAACGCATTTATGCAAAAGACGTTTCATTTGAAGCACCTAATGCACCACACATCTTTCAACACGAGTGGCAGCCAGAAATTAAATTAGATTTAGATACTTCTTCAACTCAGCTGTCTGAAGGTGTTTATGAAGTTGTTTTACGCGTCACAACGACTGCAACTTTAGGTGAAGAAACCGCTTTCCTGTGTGAAGTCCAGCAAGCGGGTGTTTTCTCTATCGAAGGTATTGAAGGTACTCAAATGGCACATTGCTTAGGTGCATATTGCCCGAACATCCTGTTCCCATATGCACGTGAAGCAATCACTAGCTTAGTGGGCCGTGGTACATTCCCACAATTGAACTTAGCGCCAGTTAACTTTGATGCACTGTTCATGAACTATTTACAGCAGCAACAAGGTGAACAAGCGCAGAACTCAGAAGCTCAATAGGACGCTTAATGAATACTGCTTCAATGACAGTGATCGGTGCCGGCTCGTACGGCACCGCTTTAGCCATTACGCTTGCACGTAATGCACATCAGGTTGTGTTATGGGGCCATGACCCAAAACACATTCATCAATTAGAACAAGATCGCAGCAATCAGGCGTTTTTGCCTGGCGTTTCTTTTCCTGATAGTTTATCTCTCGAAACGGACTTAAAACGCGCCGTTGAGGCGAGCCCCAATATCTTGATTGTGGTACCGAGCCATGTTTTTGGTGATGTACTAAAGCAAATCCAGCCATACTTACGCGCAGACTCCCGTATTATTTGGGCGACTAAAGGCTTAGAAAGGGATACTGGCCGTTTGTTACAAGAAGTGGCACGTGAGGTATTAGGTAATGAAATTCCTCTGGCTGTGTTATCAGGTCCAACGTTTGCAAAAGAGCTCGCCGCAGGTTTACCAACAGCAATTTCTGTTGCTGCAAGCGATAGCCAATTTGGTGATGACTTACAAAAGTTATTCCATTGCGGCAAGAGCTTTCGCGTCTATAAGAACCCGGATATGGTTGGGGTGCAACTGGGCGGTGCAGTAAAAAACGTGATTGCTATTGGTGCCGGTATTTCTGATGGCATGGGCTTTGGTGCGAATGCACGTACTGCATTGATTACCCGCGGTTTAGCTGAAATGAGCCGTTTAGGTGCAGCTTTGGGAGCAGACCCTGCAACTTTTATGGGTATGGCAGGCTTAGGTGACCTTGTGTTAACGTGTACAGATAACCAATCCCGTAACCGCCGTTTTGGCATGATGCTAGGTGATGGCGTTAGCGTTGAAGATGCAGAAAAAGAGATTGGCCAAGTCGTTGAAGGCTATCGCAATACCAAGGAAGTTCGCGCACTGGCTGAGCGGGCAGGTGTTGAAATGCCAATTACTGAGCAAATTTATCAAATCCTTTACCGCCATAAAAATGTGTTAGAGGCGGCGCAAGCACTACTAGGGCGTGCGACGAAAGATGAAATTGCAGATATGCCAAAGCTGCATGATTAATAAAAATAGATAGGTGAGTGATTATGTCGCGTGAAGAACTGGATAGAATTTGGGGTTTCATTAAAGATGAAGCGAAGTCTCTTGCAGACTGCGAACCACTCCTCGCCAGCTTTTTTAACGCGACATTGTTAAAGCACGACAATTTAGGCAGTGCGCTCAGCTATATGCTAGCCAATAAACTGAGCTCGCCGATTATGCCAGCGCTTGAAGTGCGTGAAATTGTTGAAGAAGCTTATCGCAATGACGAAGGCATGATTTTCTCTGCAGCAATGGACTTAGCCGCGGTTCGCCTACGTGACCCCGCCGTTGATAAATATTCCACTCCATTATTGTATTTGAAAGGTTTCCACGCCTTGCAAGCCTATCGCATCGGTAATTGGCTGTGGAAAGAAGGCCGCCAAGCGCTGGCGGTTTACCTGCAAAATCAAATTTCTGTATCATTTGGGGTCGATATCCACCCAGCCGCCCGTATTGGTTGTGGCATCATGCTTGACCACGCAACTGGCATCGTGATTGGGGAAACTGCAATTGTGGAAAATGATGTATCAATCCTACAATCCGTCACACTCGGTGGTACTGGGAAAACCTGTGGTGACCGCCACCCGAAAGTGAGGGAAGGGGTGATGATTGGCGCAGGGGCAAAAATACTCGGTAATATTGAAATTGGCCGCGGCGCAAAAATTGGTGCAGGTTCAGTCGTGCTTCATCCAGTTCCACCGCATACCACAGTGGCAGGGGTTCCAGCACGTATTGTCGGTAAACCAACCAGCGATAAACCGTCCTTAGAAATGGATCAAAACTTTAATGGCAGTATTTGGGGTTTTGAAGATGGGGATGGAATTTGAGTTGTGAGGGTTCTAGTTCGATCGTTTTCATTTTTGATTTCCTTCATTTGTATATAAATCGACCAAAAATTTGCTTTAACCTCAATGAAGTTATACAATGTTTATACATTGAGAAACTAATATACTCAAAAATAAGTATGGGGTAAGAGAAATGAGCGTTGCTATAAAAAAATGGGGAAATAGCCAAGGCATTGTTATCCCATCAGCTATCTTAAAACAATTAGGTATTGAGGTTGGTCAACGTCTTGATATTTCTGTTAATAACGGTAATTTGGTTCTTTCTCCCAAAAAGAAGATAAGGATGTTTTCTGAAGCTTATTTGCTTGACAATATGAATGAATATAATAGTCATTCAGATGAACTTGCTCAAATTAATGATATGGAAATTGGTGAATGAGTAAAAGTTACATACCAAGGCGAAATGATATTATTTGGTTAGATTTTGACCCAACGAAAGGAAAAGAAATAGGAAAATATCGGCCTGCACTCGTTTTATCCAGTGTGGAATATAATAAAAAATCAGGCTTGGTAATTTGTTGTCCTATTAGCACAAGCATTAGAGGGCACATAACAGAAGTAGGGATAAATAATCTTGATACTCCGTGTGTTGCTGCGGCAAACCTTATTCAAACACTATCTTGGAAAGATAGAAGTATGAAGTTTGGAGTAGTTGCTGATGAGGGGGTTCTTGATAGTGTGCTCGCAAGGTTGATCCCATTAATTGGTGGAGAGCATTTTTTTATTGATTCAAACTAAAGGAACTCAAACTGAGCTCCTTTTATAGTCTAGTCCTTTAGCAGCGCCCCTGAATACCCCAATTGCCTCCATGCTTCAAACACAACCACTGCCACAGAGTTGGATAAATTCATACTGCGGCTGTCTGCCAACATAGGAATACGAATTTTCTGCTCCATTGGCATGTTATCTAGCACATAAGGCGGTAAGCCGCGAGTTTCAGGGCCAAACATCAAATAGTCATTTTGTTGGTAGCTGACATTGCTGTGGCTTGGTTTACCTTTAGTGGTTAAGGCAAACACGCGAGCCCCACTTTCAGATTGGTTATTATCCGGGTTTAGCCCTTCACTTTTTAAAAAAGTAAAATAATCATGGTGGTGCTTGATATCGGCAAATTCGCTATAGTCTAAACCCGCACGGCGTAGGCGTTTATCATCCCATGTAAACCCAAGAGGGTGAATAAGATGCAAATCAAAGCCAGTATTGGCACAAAGACGAATGATATTGCCAGTATTTGGCGGTATTTCCGGTTCGAATAAAACAATGTGTGGCATAACGTTAAGCTGATATTTTTGATAAGAAATGATGAGAAGAGTTTACGCGCAAATGGCTTTGTTTTCATGTGGAACTTTTATTTGTACCGTAAAAATTATTTGTACCCCTGAAAACAAAAAACGAGCCATAAAGGCTCGTCTCTGAAATAACTCGTTGAGGCTAGCTGTTATAACCATTAGGGTTCATGGACTGCCAACGCCAGCTATCATTCACCATATCTTGAATTGAATACTGTGCCTTCCAGTTTAAATCTTTCAATGCTTTTTCTGGGCTAGACCAGCATTCCGCAATATCACCGGGGCGTCTTGCTACAATCTCATATTTAATTGGTTTACCTGCCGCTTTTTCAAAAGCAGTAATAATTTCCAGCACACTTGTGCCAGTTCCTGTACCAAGATTGTAAACATGTAATCCTGCTTGTTGGCTAACTTTATTCAGTGCGGCAATATGGCCATCTGCTAAATCCATCACGTGAATATAGTCACGCACACCAGTACCATCCGGTGTTGGGTAATCATTACCAAATACCATGACTTGTGGGCGGCGGCCTACAGCGACTTGTGAAACAAACGGTGCCAAATTATTTGGAATACCTTGCGGGTCTTCCCCCATGGTTCCGGATGGGTGTGCGCCAACAGGGTTAAAGTAACGCAGCAATGTCAGTGACCAATCATCTTCCGCAGTATATAAATCCGAAAGGATACGCTCAACCATATACTTACTGGTTCCATATGGGTTGGTGGTTCCACCGACTTTGGAATTTTCTGTTAATGGTACTTCTTCAGGGTCGCCATATACGGTTGCCGATGAACTAAAAATCAGGCTTTTAACACCAGCTTTTTTCATGCTTTCCACTAATACCAGTGTGCCATTGACGTTAACATCATAGTATTCAATCGGTTTCTGTACTGACTCACCAACGGCTTTTAACCCAGCAAAGTGAATGACGGAATGAATTTGATGATTAGCAAAAATAGATTCTAAAATTTGGCCATCACGCACATCACCTTGGTAAAAGACCGGCTTAACACCTGTGATAGCTTCAATACGGTTAAGCACTTCAAGGTTAGCATTATGCAAGTTATCTAAAATAACCGGCTGCATCCCTTGCTGGATCATCTGTACACAGGTATGGCTACCAATGTAGCCAAGACCACCAGTAACGAGAACGTGTTGATTATTCATCTCAATATTCCTGAGTCTTAATATTCGTAATGGTAGTTATAATCGTCAGATCTTGCATCGATACCATTCAAGATCACACCCGTAATTTCGATATCATTTTGCTTAAAGCGTTTCAGTGATAAATCGACATCTTTCACGGTATTCACCCCGTAGAAAGCAATCAGTAATGAAGTACCGACATATTTACCAATAATCGCCGAGTCAGTAATTGCTAAGATTGGTGCGGTATCGATCACCACAATGTCGTATTGGTTTTTGACTTTATCCAGCAACTGCTTAAAGCGCTCACCCATTAATAACTCAGACGAGTGAGTAACATTTTTACCACGGCAAATCACATCGAGGTTTTCAATTACGTTGGCATGAATAGTGGGTGATTCTATGTTTTGCTGTGACAGATATTCAGATAAGCCCGCTTTATTGCTTAAGCCAAAGGCTTTGTGCAAACGGCCTTTACGTAAGTCAGTGTCAATTAATAACACTTTCTTACCTGCGTTAGCCAGTACCACCGCCATATTGGAGGTAACAAAACTTTTCCCCACACCTGGCGATGCACTAGTCACCATCACCAGGTTGTTACCTTGATTCATTACCGAGAAGTACACGCTGGTACGTAATGAACGGATAGCTTCAACCGCGGTATCTGCTGGGTTTTCTATCGCTAATGGGCTTTTATTGCCTGCCTCAATCAGTTTTTTCTCATGGGCTGAGAAAGGAATGGTGGCGTAGACGTTGACACCCAATGCATCGATATCTTCTGTACTCTTAATTTTATTATTAAAGAACTCGCGAGCAATCACATACGCGCAGCCGATAATAAAACCAAGGATAGTGGCAAGAGCAACAATCAGTGATTTTTTCGGTGCCACTGGTTTTGGTTGGGACTCCGCAGAATCAATAATACGCACATCGGCAGTAATACCGGAGTTCAGTACGCTGAGCTCTTGCTGTTTTGCCACTAATTGAGCGTAAATTGCTTGTTCCGCTTCTACATCACGGGTTAAACGGACGATTTCTTGTTGGGTATTCGGTAATTTTTGAATGTTTTTGCTGATTTTTTCTTTCTCACGTAACAACTGTTGGCGTTTATCTAATAGAGACTGATAAGCCGGGTGGTTACGGGTATATAACTGTTGAATCTCCACTTCTTTGAAGGTCAATTCATTAAGTTTCTCTTCGACCTGCAAAGCAGTATCTAAAGCGGCTTTGGCTTCTAAAGAGAGGTCAATCGATTCATTCTTTTTGCGAAAGGCATTGAGCTGGTTTTCGTAGTTATCTAATTTCTTTTTAATCGTAGGTAAGTAGCCATCTAAGAACACGAGTGTATTGTTGGTGACTTCTTTTTTACGTTCGGTATTTTGGTCTACATAGTTTTGGATAACACTGTTGAGAATATTAACATTCTCAACTTGATCCGCACCTTTAATGGCTAAACTGATAATACCGGTACCTTTGCCCACTTCCGCGATGGTTAGGGTATTGCGTAAGTCTTCAATGGTAGAGTAACGGGCATTTTTGATTAATGAAAACTCTTCGCCAGTTTCAGCCGCGAAACTGGAAATTAATAAGTTAATTTCACCTTGTTTGAGCACTTCACCGACTTTACCTTGCAAGACTTGGCCATCCACATTGAGGGAATAATTATTATCCCCTAAATAAGTTAGGGTCAATGGCTGGCCAATTAAGTTTTCAGGTAATTGAAATAGGGCAATATGGACGGGAGCCACTTCACCAAGTAACTTACTGACGAAGCCTTCAGGGGCTGCTTGAGTGTCTAAGTTCAAGTCTGCAACGGTTTTGCCCAATACCATGCGGGATTTGATAACTTCAATTTCAGAGTCGACTTGGTTATTGCTGTTACCAAATGGCATGACATCACTCATTTGGTCAAGTAATGAGACCTGACCTAATTTGTCATACTGTAAGGTCGCATTCGCTTGGTATATGGGGGTTGCTAATAAACTGTATGCAATGGCGATAGCCGCAAAAATAACAGTAAAAAACCCAATTTTAATGGTGTTGGATTTCAAAACTTTAAACAGAGCGAGCAGATCGATTTCATCTGAGGCAGGGGAGCTATTTTTTGTTGTGTTCATAATAGGTTAAATGTTAAGTCATCCAATAAATAAAATTAAATTTTGCCTTGCCAAGCAATCGCGGCTTTTTCCATCAACTGGTAAACATGTTCAAACATTTCATCGCTGCGTTTGTGCGGGTCAGGGATTTCAGTTTTATTGATCCATTGCCCAAATAACATCACTTTACCGCGAGTTTCAGGAAACTGCTGGTGGATTTTAGCAATATGATCGTTTTCCATCACTAGGATTAAGTCTGCTTTATGGCATATTTCGCTGGTTAATCGACGTGATTGATGGTTTTCAAGGGAAAGGCTATGTTGCTCGGCAATCCGGATGGCACTGTCATAAGCAGGCATATCATTTTTAGCGATAATACCTGCCGAATGAACAGTTTTTTCGGGAAAATACTGTTGTAATAAACGCTCCCCCGTAGGAGAGCGACAGATATTTCCCATACAAACAACGAGAATATTATTAAACATATCGATTACCAGTCGTGAATACGCTTGGTACCTTCGGTTAACTGATTATATGAAGCGATAGTTGGTAACAGTTGGGTAATCAAACGGTTCCAACGCACCACAGGCGCAGCGGTAACATACACTAAGTCATAAGGCTGTAGTTTAAATTCAGTACCCATCACAAGCGATGTCGCATCTGATAGGTCTAACTGATAAACAGCGGCCATTTTTTTCGGTAATAGCGCTTCGAGTTCTTTGTCTTCCGCTGGTTGGTTTTTAATTGGGCGGATAACAAATACACCCGTTGCATTGGCAGTATTTTGGTCTATCCCACTCGCTTTGCTTAGGGCTTCAGTAATACTCATACCCGCACGGTCAATGGTTAAGGTCGTTGGTTGACCCACTTCACCCATCACAAACACTTTTTGGCTGTCATTACGTGGTACATACAGCACATCACCCGGTAGCATCAGGTAGTTTTGGGTTAAATCCCCATACTGAACCAAATCTTGTAATGACACTTTGATTTCTTTGCCGTTACGGGTAAGCACCACATTATCCCAATCGGCTTTTTCAGTTAAACCACCGGCATTATTAAAGGCTTCTAAGATAGTTAAAGGAACGTTAGTGATAGGGAGTGTACCCGGTTTGGCGACTTCGCCTGACACATACATTTTTTGTGAGCGGAAGGCGGCAATACTCACATCCACTTGTGGGGATTCAATATAGGTGGCTAAACGGTTGCTGATCAGAGTACGGATTTCAGTGACGGTTTTACCGATCACTTTGACTTTACCAATATACGGGTAGTAGATAGTCCCATCGGAATGTACCCAGTTCCCGGAGTCTTGCGCACTACGGTATGAACCCGCAGGGATAGTCAATTCAGGGTGGTCCCAAACTGTAATGGTTAATACATCGCCTGCACCCACGCGATATTCATAATGAGTCAGTTGCTTTTCTAACTGCGCATTCGGTTTAGCAATGGTGGGAGCGGTGTACATATCATCCAATAATTTTGGTGAGATTGGATAGATATCAACCAATTTAGTAATGTCACGGTCACCCGTATCAATCACATTTTTGCCTGAGGTTGATATATAGGCACCGGGGGTGATGGTGCAGCCTGTTAATAAAATACTTATTGTTAGTAGTGTAAGTGGGAAAGGCTTCCTAAACACGGTACCATCCTATGATAAAAAATGATTAGATAAGGTATAAGTGATGATGTAAATCATCATTCCCACTTATACATAATGTGACAACGGAAGTAGTTTATATTGATGCTCGTAATTTGGCAAAAATGCTGCCATAATAGTTAGAAGTTAGTCATTACCAAATAAATCGCGGGTATAGACTTTATCGGCTACATCTTCGATCTCAGGTACCATCCTATTTGCTAAGATGATATCGCATTGAGCTTTAAACTCTGCTAAGTCATTAACTACTTTAGAATGGAAAAATTCTGTTTCTTTCATTACTGGTTCATAAACGACAACTTCAATTCCCTTAGCTTTAATACGTTTCATGATGCCTTGCACTGCTGAAGCACGGAAGTTATCTGACCCTGCTTTCATGACTAAGCGATAAACACCGACTCTGCGTGGTGCTTTAGCAATAATCGCATCCGAAATAAAGTCCTTGCGGGTACGGTTTGATTCCACAATGGCGTTAATCAGGTTATTTGGCACGTCATCGTAGTTGGCTAACAACTGCTTGGTATCTTTCGGTAAACAATAACCACCGTAACCGAATGATGGGTTGTTATAATGGCTACCAATACGTGGGTCTAATGAAACGCCTTCAATAATTTGGCGTGCATTTAAACCGCGGCTTTCTGCATAGGTGTCGAGCTCATTAAAGTACGCCACACGCATCGCTAAATAAGTGTTGGCAAACAGTTTAATGGCTTCGGCTTCGGTGCCATCGGTAAATAGCACAGGAACGTCTTTCTTAATTGCGCCTTCAAGCAGTAAATCCACAAAAATTTTCGCACGCTCTGAACGCTCTCCCACCACGATACGGGACGGGTGCAAGTTATCCCACAAAGCGCGGCCTTCACGTAAAAATTCAGGAGAGAAAATCACGTTGGTATAACCAAATTCTTCACGTAAACGCGCGGTAAAGCCCACCGGAATAGTGGATTTCACGATGATCGTCGCTTGCGGGTTAATTTCATTCACATCATGAATAACAGACTCAACCGATCTAGTATTGAAGTAATTGGTTTTTGGGTCATAGTCAGTTGGTGTAGCCACAATCACGAACTGAGCGCCTGTGTAGGCCTCAGTTTTATCTTCTGTAGCGCGAAAATTGAGGGTCTTTTCCGTTAAAAACTGTTCAATTTCTGCATCAACAATCGGTGATTGATGGTTGTTTAACATCGCCACTTTTTCAGGGACGATATCCACTGCCACCACCTTATGGTGTTGTGACAGCAGCATGGCGTTAGATAGGCCGACGTAGCCGGTTCCTGCGATTGCTATTTTCATATGAGAACCAAGTAGATTAATTTTTAGAGAAGGTTTGAATATTTTTTAAAGATAATTGCACAATTGACTGCGCTGTCTGATGATCGCTTGCTTCGGCATAGCACCTTAATTCAGGGGCGTTACCTGATGGTCTTAAATGAATAATATTACCATTTGATAATGTCATTCTTAGTCCATCAATTGTATTCAAATCTAGTAGTTGCTCATCACCAAAGCCTAGATGCTGTAATAAGAGTGTTGGGTTTTCTTGCGCTTTCTCAATGATAGCTTTACTTTTTCCTGTTGCGAAGTTTTGTATTCTATCGCTAAAGGTAATGCGTTGCGGTAATGAATTAACTAATTTAGCAATTCCTTTTTCTTTGGCGGCAGATAATAGCATTAAGAATGGTAACACAGCATCTCGAGTTGGTAGAGCTGATAATCGTTTACCATTTATTTCAATGTTAGATCCTAAAAGGAAACCGCCATTAGCTTCAAATCCTGCAATTTTCTTATAGCTTTTAGCTAAATCAGAAAATGCTTCAATAACGTAAGGGGAACCAATTTTAGTTTGCTTTACGCACTTGAAAGATTTATGAGATGAAATGATCGTATTGCAGCTAACAGGGACTGCTAGTGCTTCTATGTTCATTTCTAATGCACATAACAAACCTAATATGTCTCCGCGCAGCCAGTCACCGTTTTCATCTGCAACAAGCGGACGATCGCCATCCCCATCAGTAGAAAAAATAGCATCAAGTTTGTGTAATTTTGACCAATTCTTTGCTTTTACCTTGTCTTCTTCAGACACTGCTTCAGTATCAATTGGAACAAATTGATCACTACGCTCTAGGGAAATAACTTCAGCACCAAGTTTCTTAAACAAAATAGGGTATATATCGCGGCCTGCACTAGAATGCTCATAAATACCAATACGCTTACCAGCTAATAAATCTCCATTAAAAATAGATAAATATCGATTGAGATATTCATCTGTAGCTAGCGTATCTATTGATAAGGTCTGTGAGATAACATCTGGTATTTCAAATTGTGAGTTATTATTTAAAATCTCGACCTCATCAATTTTAGTGATTTCACCATCAGGACGATAAAACTTTAGCCCATTTCTATCAAATGGGATATGGCTTCCTGTTACCATAATGCAAGGAATATTATTTTTCATTGCAGTATATGCAAGGGCAGGTGTTGGAATCACACCATAATATAGAGGTTTTATTCCTTGCTGTTTTATTGCTTCGATACAAGCAATCGCAATAAATTCACTACTTGGGCGATTATCTATTGCAATGGCCATTTGGCTAAAATCGAATTTACCTTTGATACTATTAATAAATGCATGGGTAAATGCAGCGCAAGATTCATTAGTAAATTGAGTGACTAAAGCACGGGCTCCACTAGTGCCAAATTGAATACCAGAAGTCTTGATTATATTTGATGTATTTTTACACATTAAATGTCTCGCTAAATCTTCTTAATATCTTAGATTCGAATTATGTCGTCTTCTTTTAAATAGCAACCGGTTCTAACTTCAATTATTTCAAGAGGAATCTTTCCTGGATTTTCAAAATAATGAGGAGTACCTAAAGGAATAAAAATAGATTCATTTTCACTTATTATTTGTTCATTAGAACCGTTATAAACTTTGGCTGTGCCTGAAACTACAATCCAATGTTCCGCTCTGTGATAGTGAAGTTGTGTGGCAGTTTTCTCTCCTGGTTTTACGGTTATTTTTTTTACATGGTACCGAGTGCCTTCAGCAATATGGTCATATTTTCCCCACGGTCGATATATTTCACGATGCTGTTGGTATTCTTTACGGTTATTATTTTTTAGTTTATCAACGATTTTTTTTACATCTTGGACATGGTCTCGATGAGAAACTAATAACGCATCCTTTGTATCAACAATAATAAGGTCATTAACACCAATGATAGAAACAAGCCTATTAGGTGCTTTGACATAGCAGTTTTGTGAATTTTCAACAAGAACATCACCTTTTAGAACATTCTGAGCGTTATCCTTCTTACCAATTTCCCATAAGGAGGACCAAGCGTCGATATCATTCCAACCTGCATCCAGAGGGATAACCGCAGCATCTTGAGTATGCTCCATAACTGCATAGTCAATAGAAACATTAGGACATCGTTCAAAATTATTTTTACTTAACCGAATGAAATCTAAGTCAATTACTGCATTATTTAATGCGGTAGTTGTGGTTGAAACAATATCAGGTTGGAATAAAGATAGTTCTTTAATATAACGGCTTGCTTTAAACATAAACATACCACTATTCCATAAGTATTCCCCACTATCTAAATATCCCTGTGCAGTTACTAAGTCAGGCTTTTCAACAAAAGAATCTATTCTATAAGAATTATTAGATGACTCGATTTGATTACCGCATTTAATATAGCCATAACCTGTTTCAGGTTTTGTTGCAACTATACCAAAGGTAACTAATAAGTCTTGAACCGCTAATTGTTCTGCATCGTGAATAGTCTGGTGGAATGCATTTACATTTTCAATTAAGTGGTCTGCAGCAAGAACTAATAATATAGGATCTTCATTTTTATAAATTTTTAAGGCATAAATTGCCGCTAATGAAATAGCAGGAGCAGTGTTGCGCCCAATAGGCTCAAGTATGATGCCAGAATGGTTTAAATTTAAGTCGCGCAGTTGTTCAGCAACAAGAAAACGGTGTTCTTCATTGCATATTATTATCGGAGGTGCATGCTCTATATTTTCTAATCTATTTAAAGTTTCTTGTAACATAGAAAATTGACTAGTAAGTGACAGAAATTGTTTTGGCATATGAGCTCTAGACATCGGCCATAATCGAGTCCCTGAGCCTCCTGCCATAATAACTGGAATTATAATTGACATCTTTTTACCGTAAAATATTATTGATAGTCGAAATCAAAGGAGTTAGCTTGCTAGACCAAGAGTGGTTTTCTTGAACATATTTATATGCATTTTCAGCAAGATTTTTTGCAAAAAGGGGGTCTGAGTTTAGTTTAATGATTTGATTAATATAATTATCACTAGTATCGGAGACTAAGATATCGATATCTTTTTTAGCTTCTAAGCCTTCTAATCCGATAGATGATGTAATTGTTGGAATCCCTAAAGCCATATATTCAAGAATTTTATTTTGGACTCCAGCGGCTAATCTTACTGAGCAAATTCCGGCTACAGCACCCTCTGCATATCTAGCAACGCTATCTACAGCTCCTGTAACTATAATACCGTTCAGTTGGCGTAATTTTCTTGCACTGTCTTCAGGTATTTTTCCTATTATATGAAACTCATATGGCCCGTAGCTTAATAATAAAGGCATAACATTTTTAGCAAACCAAAAGGCAGCATCAAAATTTTGAGCAGAGTGCATATTTCCAATAAAAATTAGTTTATAGCCACCTGGTATAAAATTATATGGCAAATTAGTTAGGTCAACACCATTTGAACATACTAATGTTCGAGAGTATAACTCAGAATTATCTTTAAATAAAAAATTTTTGTCATATTTGGAAACCAATACACTATATTGAAAGTATTTTGCTATATTGCGTTCATAATTTAATAATCTATTTTTTTCTATCCTATAAATTAACCCCTTCAACCCTGCATTATTTTTTGTATTTGATATTCTAGTGTAGTTCATTGAGATGGCGTCAGTCATTTCAATTATTTTAGGTTTATTAATATCCGTCACATAACCAGCGACTCTAATTAGGTGTGGTATTATCACATCATGGTTTTTAGCCAGTTGATGAATTAAATGGTTAAAACTCTTAGATTTGTAATAAGCTACTTGTAAAGGTGTCTTGCTAGGTAAGGATAGAAAGGTATTTAATATAGATTTCCATTTTGGCAAATATACTTTGTGAACTTGGTCAAAAACACCATCATTCGGTAAGTCCATTTGGTATTCTAATTGGGATTCACATAGGCTAACAAGCGTTACAGAATAATATTTAGATAGCTCCTTACTTAGTTGATATATTCTAAGTTTATCTCCACCTATGACAGGATAAGGAAACCTTGGTGTGACGATTAATATACGTTTTTTCATGATTATAAACTAGCTATTACTTTAGTTCCACATTCTATTGAGTAAAAATCGGAATATACATTTACAATATCGGAATGCGTTAACTTAAGAGCATTTTCTATGTATTTATTTAAGCTTTCTTCACCTAACTCATTGTCATTAAATGTCTGAATTATATTTAATTTTATTGCATCTAAATAACCAGATACCGAATTTTGATGAGCAATAATAGGAAGGCCATATGACATAGCTTCCGCTAATTTTGTTTTCATTCCACTACCAGATTGTATCGGAGATATAAATATATTACTGTACATATAGAGTGAGGATAACTCATCTACAGTGACATTAGAGTAAGTATATACATTATTAGGTAGATTTTCATGTATAATAACTTTATTTAGATTTTTACCAGCAATAATAAAATCATATTTGCTAGAATTCTTCGCTAATTGTAATAGGAACGCCAGTGCTTCCACATTAGGGAAAAAAGAAAAAGTCCCAGTAAATAACAGTTTTATTCTATTGTTTTTTCTTAAATTAAAAATATCACTTTGATTATTTTCATTAGGGGATGGGACACAAACAGGAAGGATATTGACTTCTTTACTTTTTATTTGATTTTGAAAGAAAGACTTATCTTCTTCTGTAATAAATGTAATGCAGTTTGATGATTTAATTGCTAGTTTTTCCGAAATAGGAACTAGAAATCTATCTATAAATGTAATAACTCCCTTTGGGTTAAGGCTAATTGGTGCTTGAGAAATTAAATGTGATTCAACATTGTCAAAATGAAATATTATTTTCTTTTTGGGGTAAATTGTTTTCAATACTTTTGATATTAAGCCTAATCGAGAGCTATGAAAAGCTATGCAATCATAGTCTTTAGATATTCTAATAATTTTAAATATATAAAAAAACAAAAAAGAAGGGCAAAGAAAAAATCTTGAAAGTAAATCTGAAACGATGCTTTTATTAAACATTATCTGTTTATGATTATTATTTTCATCTAAAACTTTACTATCTTCTTTACAGATTAAGCATACATCATTATTATTTTTCATGTATCCATTGAAAATAGTTCTCAGGTATATTCCTCCACCGGTATATTCACCGATTGAATTTATGGATACTAGTAATACTTTATCATTCTTCATTTCTTATTCTTCATCCAATATATACTTAACCCATAGAGGTTCTATATTTTTAGCTGTATAGAAAAGCTTATGCTTTTCTGCATTCATGCTCATACAATCTAGTAAATTTTCATCGTTAGCTAGCTTAGCAATATTCTTAGCTAAAGTCTCCTCATCACCTAATGGTGATATAATTCCATTATAATTATTAATTACTAATTCGTTTGCACCTGAATTAAAATCATAGGTTAAGATAGGTAGTGAATAATTTAGTGCTTCTAAGAAAGTTAAAGGAAATCCTTCGTACAATGATGTGGATATGAGTAATGCTGAGCTTGAGTATAGCTGACTCAAATCATCAATATTTCCATGAAAGATAACAGAATCTTCAATATTATATGTTTTACAGATACACTTAAGCTTTTGTAATTCAGGCCCATCACCTGCGATATGTAATCTTAATTTTTGGTTACCTTCCATTTTTTTTAGTAAATGCCAAGACCTTAGTAAACTAATATGATTTTTTTGTTTTGTTAGTCGGCCAACTATTAAGATATCATTTCTATTTATTTTTTCTCTAATTAATGGTTTTGTTTCAGGAATAAAGTTAGGGATTGTAACTACATTATTCAAACCATAATCACAAAATATTTTCCTATCTCTTTCTGTAAGAACAACAAGCTTATGTAGTCTTTTATATAAGTAATTTCGAATTTTAAGTTGAAGTTTGTTTTTCGAGCTATACTCTTCTTCAAACCTTAAATGTTGTATTTCAATTAATTTACTATTACCATTAAAATAAGGAAGTAAGAAGTATCTGAATGTGTTATTGCCAATAATAAAGTCAAACTGGGAATAAAGTAATTTTAATTTTGGAATGTTTCTCAAAAATTCAATCAATCTACTTGGGATATTTGAGTTTTTTTTAAACCCCATATGTGTAATGGCTACTTTGTTTGTTTTTTTTTGTATTGATTGAATTGTTTTTGTACTAAAAAGGCTTACTATCATAACAGTGTTTTTTTTCTCCAGCAGTTTAGCCAATTCTATTGCTACATGTTCTGCCCCTCCTGTGAAATTAATATCAGGTACTATGATTGCTATTCTTTTCATTTGATAAGGTCCCGTATTCTTTTTAGGAGTGGTATGCATACATCATATAATCCGAGCCGTCTTAACACTATAATGATTTTACTAATAAAGTTTGAAGAGTAAAATTTTTGATATGTTAAGGTTGCATCATTACTAATGGTAGGAACTCTGTAACTAAATGTTTCACCAGAAAAAAAATTACCATTAATTGGAACATCAAATTTTGTTGTATTATCTCGATGTGAGCCACTTCCATCAGAACCAATGTTTGAGACAAGAGATGATCCTGGATATATAGTTAATCCATTGTTTTTATATCTATTATAATCAAATCTTATTGCCCAAGATTCAGACTCTCCTTCTACTTGATTAATAAGCATATCAAGCATATCATTCCCAGCTTTTTTGAACTCATGAGTTTCATGCTTATTATTTATAAATGATGTATAGTCAGATATGCTCCAATCGACAGTCATCCATCTATCTTTCCAAGTGCCCCAACCCCAAGATGATATTCTTGGTATAAAGTATATGTCCTCAACTTTACGGGTTGAAAGAGGGGGAATTACATACCCTGATATAGAATATACAGAAGGAGTTTTTTTATAAAGCTCTAACATTGTTAGCATATAATCAAAGAATGACTCATTGGTAATGATATCATCTTCAATAACAATGACAGCATTATGCTCTTCCATTACTAATGAAATACCATCAATGACAGAAGGTCCTAATCCCATATTTTTATCTCTAAAAATAATTTTTTTTGAATAACCAGGCCACTTAAAATCTATCACCGAATCTCTGACACGATTTACAGATTCGTTATCTTCATTTTTTTTTGCAGCATCACAAAAAATATATAGAGTTGTATTGTGAATGTTTTTATTATTTGCTAGAGCCGCTAGTGTTTTTTTTGTATGAAATTCTCTATTGTAGACAAATAATACTAACGCAGTGTTTAGTGTGTTATTCATTATACATTAACCTTATTTTTTGAATTTATTTCAAATGCAATAATCCCCATTACTACCCATCCTAAATTACCAATAAAAAATCCATAATAAGAAATTGATTGTACAATTATGCTGATGGATAATAAAAACAAAAAATCATTATTTATGGAGTTTTTTATCAGTAGCTTGAAAAAGAATGATAAAAAAAACAAACCTAAAAAACCATAAGGAAGTAGGAAGAACCAAAAAAAATTATCAGTAAAATATACTGTAATTCCTTTGGTTCCTAGAATGGAATATTCAGGGAAAACGTAGTAAAAGGATTCCCACATCATTCCTCTTAAACTCATCGTTAAAGGACTAGTTATTTGTGATAAACTTAATAGGAATAATTGTCTAATTTCAGGTATGGCAGAAATTAATATAGTAAACGTAAATGTTATTATAAGTAATGCGTAAAGTATTACTTTTTTAGAACGAGTATTTTTTCTAAATAAAAAATATGAAATTATTATTAAAAAACAAATAGCTAAAGATGATCTTGTCCCAGACAGTATTATAATAGCAATACCACATAAAATAAAGCTCACTTTAGTTAAGTTTTTAAGGTTATTAGTAGTTAATGACCAAGCAATCGCTATATTCATCATGAATCCTAATGACTGCGCATTACCGAAAGTTCCACTAGGCCGATCAATATTTAAAATTATAACTTGGAAAATTATTATAATAAACTGTATCACTAATGTAATAATTATGAAAAATTTAAATCCTCGCCTGTATTCTTCTATTCCTAATTTGGCATTATAATAAAAATGAAAACAAATAAATAAAATAGAGAAATTTATTAACTGAAATATTGATATGGTACTATCTCGATAAAAGTCATTAAATGTCTTTTTTTCATACAGAATTTGCCACTCAGAATTTATATTGCTATTAGCATACTTTATTAACTCTTCATCTCTTCCTTGGAATATAATTAATATGGAGAATAATATTATAATTAAAACTCCAATTAAAACTAAGGGCTCTAGCTTTGAAAATCGTTTTATATTGGATAAAAATAATAAACCAAAGAAAATAGTGAATATTTGGTATATATGAACTGCGGAAACTCCAATATTTACTTCAATTGATGGGGTATTAGTAACTAATATTAAAGGAAGGAAGTAAAGAGTATTTTTTTTATTGATTAACATTATGTTAATGCCTTTTTTTATTAATTGATCTATGTTTTAATAATAGCAAGATTATTAAAATTATTTCAAAAAACAATAGTGTAATTATCATTGCTTGGATACCTAACAAATATGTTGACAACAATATGATAGGCAATATTCCGAGGATGCTAACTAAGTAAATAGAAGAAAATACTTTTTGAAGTCCTTGTGATAAAAATAAATCTGTTGATATAAGACTAGATATTAGCCTTAATGGGAATAACCATATTAATAGGTTGTAATATACGCTTCCATCAGAAAATTCGATACCATAGTATTTTTCAAAAATTGTTTTAGAGAATATCACAGTTATTATTGAAAATGAAATTGCGCCAACTACTAAAATTAAATAAAAAAGAATTACTATATTTTCTCTTTTATTTCTTGATAAATATGGAAGTAGTACGCCTTGTATAGGGCCAGTAACTGCACATAACGCGATAACAATTTTTTCTGCAGAAGAATATAGTCCCAATATTGAGTTGTCATAAAAATATTTAATTACTATGATACTGAATGTACTATACAAAACGACAGAAGCACGGTGGAAGAAATATAAAAAATTAGATTTCAAAGAAATAATGGTTTTTTTTAATGAACAAAACTTTAAGGTATAGTTCTGCTCTTTAAATTGTTTCCTTGACCAAAAATAAGATAAAGCACGAGATATGAGTAATGATATAATTATTCCGGAAATAGAAGGGTAAAAGTATAATACGGAAAAAGTAAGTGTATAATAAAAGAGTAACGAAAATAATTCGATAGTAGCAAGTTTTTTGAAATTATTAAGTGACTGAAATAAATATACAGGTAGTATTCCTGATAAAACTCCAGTCATAGTAGCTATTACTAATAAATAATCATGTTTATAAATCGATATAGCTAGAGATATAGTAATTATTACACTAGATAATAAAAGTCTAGAACTTTCCACTTCTTGAATTACATATAGTTTATCGTTCTGGTTGGCTTTAACTATTCTGTTTATTGCTGAATATGCGTAGCCATATTCAATGACTGATGCTATGATTATAGTAATTGCTTGGTAATAAGAAAATTCACCCATTCCATCGGTACTTAAATATCTTGCTATTACGGGAAATAATAATAGAGGCATTATTATTTTTATAATATGTATTCCGATTGAATAGAAAAAATTATTAATTAACCCTTTCATTTTATAGCTTTTCATTTTCTGGAATTAGTTGGCGATAATGCTTGTTTATATAAATAAGAATTAATACTAACCTTATGGTCTTTTAGCGATTGTTTTATGTTATAAAAACTAGTTATGAATAATGAGCTAGATAATAAGAGTTACCATTTTATCCTTAAGTCAGTACATGTATTAAATGTTTATTTGCATTAACCATAGCTACCGCACTGGGTTGTCGGGCCCCAGAGCACCATTGAATTTGTAAACGCATACTTATCAATTGAAAACATTGCATTTTTTGCTAATTTGCTCAATTGATAAGCAAAGCTTATTGTTTTTTTACCGCCAAAGGGTATGCCTCAGCATTTATTTGGTCAAGTAAAAAGCGATTAATAATACCATTAAAGCTAGTTACTGACTATCACTGCGATAGCGTTAGAGAATAGTCCTAACACAATCACCAATAGAATAAGTTATTTTAAATTATTAGGTTATAATCCTATTCTTACGCTTTGTACGCGATTAAATATTTAAGTTAAGTTATTCCTTGTATATCATTGCTTTTAGTGTGGGTTCAATAAAAGCCAGATCCTAATATTTCTATATTTATCCGAATTCCGTGTAGGAATAGATTAATAAAATGCTTAATTGATTATATTAATTAACTTGGTTGTCATAAGGGATTATATGAATGGCGTATTTTTGGCTAGAATAATAATGTTCGAGGGATAAAAAAACGGATTATGCTAAAAACATAACCCGTTTTTGATAAAATATGCTTAATATCTGCAGGCTACCACTTAAACGGCACGTTTACCGTAACGGCAGCGCCTAAATCATTGCGTGTTTCGTAATCAGTTTTAGATACCCAAACTTTCGCATCAGTGCTGACGTCATTGTCAAAGTTATGCCACCAACCGAAATCAACGCCTTTGATGGTTTCTGATTTAGGGAACAACTTGTTGCCATCAAAGTTAGATTTATTCACTTTCGCGTACATCAAGCGAGAACTGACGCGGTTGTCATCATCGAGAGTGTATTCCACTTTGGTGGTGAGCATGCGCCCGTCGCCGCCCATCGCGTGGCCTAGTGATGCACCTTGTTGGTAATAACCATTTTTGTAGATAAAGTGGCGATACATTACGCCGTCTTTGTCCCACTCAGTATGGGTGTTCGCGCCTTCAATGTACCAATTTAATGGTTGGCCCCATAGTGTGTGATAACCTTCGATACCACCCATAAAGGCGTTTTTCGATGGGAAAAGGTTGGCTTCATCTTCACCGACCATTTGGCCATATAGGCTGACAGGTAGGTCGATTAACGGGTAAAGTTTCAGTTTGAAGTCTAAACCTGCCAGTTGGTTACCCGGGTCATCGTTATAGTCGCCAGTATTATCCCTACCGCCCATAGCATTCCAGAAAGAATTCCAGTTATTAGGGCGGCCATCGCCTCCCCACATGACCACGCGAGAACCACCGAGTTCGAAGAAGTCAGTTGGGTTCATGGTCATACGTAAAGCAATCAGTTTAGTGTTGGGTTGGGAAGAATATTGTTTGATTTGCCCTGCGGTGAGCTGGTATTGCCATGAACCAATCCAAGAAAGCCATGGAGTTTCAAATGGGCTTTGGTCAGCACGTTGAATTAAGAAGCCAGTAACAGGGCGAGCCGCATCGGTACGAATTAAGCTACCATCGTGGCCCGGTCCCCACCATTGTGGGATTTCACCAAAGGATACCCATTGGTTCCAAATTTTGACACCACCATATGAGCCATTGAGGTTGTAATCAGAACCATTTTCAACGCGTAAAGCACGTTCGCCATTTGCGGTGAGGTTTAAGTCTACATCGTCAGTGCTGTAGTTACCTGAAACGGTATAGCGAATATCACTATATTCACTCTGGGCAAAGCCCTGTGGCATAGAGTTGTGGCTAGATGCAAGGTGAGTTTCTAGTTGAACACTGTTTTTCTTACGGTCAAGGTTCTTTTTAATGCGCTGAATAATGGCTTCTTGTTCGCTATTAGTAATATTTGCATTATTTAAAGAACGTGTGATTTCTTCTTGGGATAGTGGCCAAGTTGATAAGCTAATTTGGATGACGTTACGTTCAGAAAGCCAAGCAAGGTCGCTGCGTAAGTTGTTATCGGGTAGAACTAATCCCCCCGCAACGCTTTGTGCACTTATGGCGCCGAACACAGCAAGTATGGCTAGCTTAGTGAGCTTGAATTTTTTCATTGATAAATCCATTTGAAGTTGAGTTCGCCTAATATTGAACAGGTTAATAAGGGAAAACCTGTAAATTAAATAAAGTTAAAATATGATTATTATCAGCCCACATTATAAGTATCTTAATTTGCATTGAGTTGGGCTTCTGTGCTTTCTATTAATATCAATTATCACACTTTAACTAAGTAAAACAGAATATCAGATTAATATAGTCGGTGTAGAAGTTAGTAACATATTAAGATATAAAACGATATACTTTTTGTTGGATTACCACATGGTTAATTTTAAGTATTCTTCTCTATTATTCTTTTTTTATGGGTTAAATAGTATAAAAATAGAGTTTTATATTGGTCGGGTATTTAGGAATTGTTGTTTTTAGAGGCAATATAGGACTATTCTCTATTAATAATGGTAGATGTTGATTAAAAAAATAACCCCCTTCTTTAATAAAAAGAAAGGGGGTTATTGGTAATGAATAAAGCTAATTTATCGGCCGTGTTCAGGTAGCCAGATTTGTAACCTTAAACCACCTAATGGGCTGTCATCCGCTTTCACCCAACCTTTATGTTGTGTTATGGCGGTTTCAACAATTGCAAGACCTAAACCAGTACCGCCTGTTTCTCGGTCTCGAGCTTCATCAGTGCGGTAGAATGGGCGGAAAATGTGCTCGCGGTCAGCAGGGCTAACACCGGGGCCATCATCATCGACTGTGATGAGAATACCGTTGTTTTCTTCTTTGAAATCAACGGCAATGTGTGTATGCGAATAACGTAATGCGTTACGCACAATATTTTCAAATGCACTACCGACGGCAGAAGGGTTGCAATATAACGGCCAAGGCCCTGGGTGAGAAGTGACTTCGAGCGTTTTGTTCATTTGCTCAGCTTCAAAGCTAGCATCATCTAAGATATCGCCCCAAAGTTCATCGGCTTTGATATTTTCACGCAAAATTTCGTTTTTATGCTGGCTACGGGATAACACCAGTAAATCGTTAATCATGCTATCTAGGCGATGGGTCTCGGTTTCAATGCGTTCGAGCTCTTTACTTTCCCCATGGCGACGGCGCAATAAGGCGGTTGCCAGTTGCAAACGAGTCAGTGGAGTGCGTAATTCATGAGAAATATCAGAGATTAAGCGTTGCTGCGCGCTAACCATACCATCAAGGGCACTGATCATCTGGTTAAAGCTATTTCCCGCAGACAAGAACTCTTGCGGACCAGCTTCTAGTTCTGGGTGTGGACGTAAATTTCCTTTCGCTACATCGTCCGCGGCCATTTTTAATTTACGAGCAGGGCGGGCGAGACTCCAAGATAACCATAATAATAGTGGAGCGCTGATCAGCATGGTGGCAATCAGTAATAAGAAAGGCCTATCAAACAATAAATTAATAAAGTCAGATTGTGGGCTGCTTGCTGGGCGAACTAAATACAGTTGGTAGTGGTCTTCCCCATCACGAATGGAGAAAGGGCCGAGGATTTCGGCTCGTCCATATTTTTTCTTTTTCGGGTGATCCGCGTTATCGGACTGCCCAATAAAGTTACGTATTACCTGCATTTCACTTGGCATTGCACCAATCACACGGCCTTCACTGGTGACGATAATCAACCGTTGGCCGGGAGGTGCCCATTTTTTGATGGCGTTAGAAATACGCCGCCACCAAAGTAGGTCATTCATCGGAGCTTGTGCGAGTTCGGCTTCAATATGCTGCTCAAGCATCTCCCCTTGGCGTTGTTCACTTTCCATCAGGACGGTGATTTGCCGAGAGTCGAGCTTGGGCACCATCAGCACTAGCATTAATACTAGTGCGAGGGTAAACCAGAAGATCGCAAAGATCCTTGCGGTTAAGCTGTTGATCATGTGGCAGAAACCATTAAGTATCCGCGGCCACGTAGAGTTTTAAACCACGGCTGGCCATCAGTGCGTTCTGGAAGTTTGCGGCGTAAGTTTGAAATATGCATATCAATAGCACGGTCAAACGGTGTTAAGCGCTTCCCAAGTACTTCTTGGCTAAGGTGTTCACGAGAAACCACTTGGCCTAGGTGCTGTGCGAGTAGATATAACAACGTAAATTCTGTCCCTGTTAAGTCCAAAATTTCCTCATCAAAGCTGGCTTCTTGGCGACCTGGGTTAAGTTGCAGTTTATCAACTTGTAAAACAGGGGTATTGCTATTGTCGCCTTGAGTTTGCTCGCTCCAGTTAGAACGGCGTAATAAAGCACGAATACGTGCTACCAGTTCACGGTCATTGAACGGTTTAGGTAGATAGTCGTCTGCACCGAGTTCTAGGCCCAGAACCTTATCTAACTCACTACCGCGAGCCGTTAACATGATAACGGGGGTCTGATGGATTTGGCGCAGTTCTTTTAATGTCTCAATACCATTTTTTTTCGGCATCATGACATCAAGTAGTAACAGGTCAATGGATGAGTCAATTTGCTGTAATGCCTGTTCACCATCATAGGCGATGACAACATTGAAACCTTCCATTTCCAGCAGTTCTTTTAACAGCGACGTGAGTTCACGGTCGTCATCAACTAATAGGATTTTATGCATTTTTTAAGTCCTCCAACTGCCAAAATACGATAACAATCTGTACGATTCCATGACTTTACGTTCTTTTACATGCTCTGACGCTAGTTTGCAGCCACAGGTGTATATTTGTTCACATTGAATCACGAGCACAGTTCGGAGACAAGGTGTCAAATGCTGAGAACAACACATAGCAAAGTACATAATACAGTACATAAAACCGCAATGTTAGTTTTAGCTTCTGCGTTTGTGTTCGGACCAGCGGTTGCTTTTGCAGAAGAGCCACAAAGTGCTGCAAATGAAAGTTCAACACCTTTGATGTTACAGATGCAGTCCGAGCCAACAACTAAGCCAACAGGCAATGCGGTTGTGCCCTTTCAACATCATGAGTTATTTAGCAGTGAAGAACGTGCCAGTACCTTTATGTTTAATGGTATCACGTTAAATGAAAAACAGCGTCAGCAATTACGTGATTTAATGGCAACACAGCGCCATTATCATGTTGATAACTCTGCTTTAGTTAAAGAACGTGAAGCACTGCACAAATTAATTATAGCGGATAACTTTGATGACAAAGCGGTTCGTGAAGAACTTGAAAAACGAATGCAAAAAGAACTGGAACAACGTGTCGAAATGGCTCGAATTCACCATGAATTGTACCAGTTGTTAACGCCAGAACAGAAAACAGAGCTTGAACACATTCACCAACAAGAAATGAATCAGCATAAAATGGCAGAATTTCAAGCGATGCAGTTTCAGTAAGTTTAGTTGTTAGTACCTGTAGTAATGCAAGTTAGTTAATTTTATATCCTGAGTTCCATAGTAAGTAGTGAAGTAGCAATAAGTGAAGTTTTTCCTTGCCATAGACACCATCCCTGTCTTTTATAGCCCCTTTTAGGGGCTTTTTTTTTATAAATTATATCTTCAATTCTTTAAAAACAGTAACTTATCAATATTTAAAAGGCTATGAAAGTTCATCAAAGTTCGCCGAGGTGGACGGTAAGTGGACGGTCGCCTACGTCGATTTAATTGTTTTAGGTTGGGAAATGTGATGAGTTAGCCAAATAATTCAGAATGAGAACCACAGCGAACTAATATGATTTCATTGGTTTGGTAGTTTATATCCCAAATTAATAAAAAATCGGGTTGTATGTGATATTCATAGCAAGGTCTCCAGTTTCCTTTTAAGGGATGAGGCAAATATTCTGCTGGAACAGAGCCAGTAATGCATAGGTGGTTATCGATTAGCTCTTTTAATAGCTGAGTATTTCTTTTTTTGTCAGATAACGACTTTTTTAAGTCTTTTTTGAATTGGGATTTAACGCGAATTTTCAGCATCGGACTTGCTCACTTGGCTAAATAAATCTTCAGCAGAGTCAAATGTTTCGTCTGTAGTTGGTGCATTAATAGCTTCTAATGTAATTGAGTTTGGTGTTTTTAACTCAATAGGAAAAGCTTGTCGCAATGATATTTGCTTGACGAAAATACGAATAGCATCAGACATGCTAATCCCTAATTCAGATAACACTGCTTCAGCATTTTCCCTGACTTTAGGCTCAATTCTGGCTCTGACAATATCTGTTTTATGTTGAGTACTGGCCATTACCGTTATCCTCTTCTTATGGTGAATGTTTGAATTGTGGCACGCATGGGCTACAATTTGAAATTGATTTTTAAAAAGGCGTTTTTTTGTTGAAAGTCTGCTATTTTCATTTCTCATTCTCACTATAAAAATAATGTATCCACCAAAGTAGGGTTCACCTTATGACTCAGATATTAACGACGCAAGATTATCGCAATATGCCTTGGAAAAATGGCCAGGGGTCGACACTTGAATTGGCGCGCAGCCATGGTGAAGGTTTAGATGATTTTGATTGGCGAGTGTCAATAGCAGATGTTAAAACGGCGGGCTCGTTTTCCTTTTTCCAAAATCGGCAACGTATTATTGGTGTATTGGAAGGAGAAGGACTTATTTTGCATGTAGATAAGAAACCGGCGGTGACCTTACAGCAAAAAGAATTTTTTGCTTTTAATGGGGAAAGCGAGGTTTATGCGGAACTCGTTCAAGGTGCAATTCGTGATTTTAATGTCATCTATAACCCTGAAAAATATCAGGCTCGTTTACAATGGGTGAATACTGCGTCCATTAATTCTTGGGTGAGTGGGGCTAGTGAGATCTTAATTTTTAATATTACACCTCGTTTGAGTATGAAAATTAATTCAGATTCCTTTTATTTAAAGCCATTTGACACTCTATTAATTAAAGAAAATCGAGAAGCTCTGCAATTTATTGTTGAAAAGAATACAGAAAATGATTTTTGTATTATTGAGTTATTTATTAAGTAGTTAGAGTGATTTTTTGGCCATTGCCCTAATGGCCATTTGCATGCAATCTGTATGTGTACCTATTATTGGAATAATATTCTGTCTATTTTGCAATTTTAATAAAAACGTTATCAAATTCATATATTGGATAATTATGGCTTTATTCCTATTGTTATTTTTCGCAGAATTTATAGTCTTTAGCGTCATTAAAAAATAATACCTATATATACTAAAGGAAAAATGTTCTATGAAGATGAAAGCGCTTGTGGCAGTTGCTGTTTCTGCTGTCATTTTAACGGGTTGTAAAAATTTAGACCAAGGGATGTTGACTAACTCAGGCATGCAATTATTCCAAGCTGCGACACTGACTGACTCTGATGTTAAACAATTAAGTGACCAATCTTGTAAAGAAATGGATGCGCAAAACAAAATTGCTCCAGCGTCTAGCAAGTATGCGAAACGCTTAGACAAAATTGCAAAAGCACTGGGTAACGAAGTTGATGGTACTCCAGTAAACTATAAAGTTTATCTGACTAGCGATGTCAACGCATGGGCAATGGCAAATGGTTGTGTGCGTGTATATAGCGGCCTGATGGATGTGATGAACGATAACGAAGTTGAAGGCGTTCTGGGTCATGAAATGGGCCACGTTGCATTAGGTCATACACGTAAAGCAATGCAAGTTGCTTATGCGGCAGTTGCTGCGCGTACTGCCGCAGCATCAGCGGGTGGCGTTGTAGAACAACTGAGTGCATCACAAGTTGCAGCTCTGGGTGAAAAACTGATTAACTCACAGTTTTCTCAACACCAAGAAAGCGAAGCAGATAACTTCTCTTATGACTTACTAAAAAAACGTGGTGTTAAAACTGACGGTTTAGTCACTGGTTTTGAAAAATTAGCGAAAATGGGTAGCGGCGAGACAAGCATGTTTGACTCTCACCCACCATCAAGCGAACGTGCACAAAACATCCGTGACCGTATTGCCGCTGACAAAAAATAATATTTAATTATTGACGTTAGTTGAGTGTTATTTTGGTGTAGTAATATGATGATATATTGCTACACCAATCACGTATTTCCTGCTATTTATCTCAATATTACTTTTCTTATATTGCAAATCAGAACTTATCCCGTTGTGCTCCTGTAACCGACTCTCTATCTTGTTAATTAAACGATATTCAGGTCTTTTCGTAATTTTGCAAATTTTCGTTTGATAAAACGTTAGCAAGGAAAAAAGATGGAAAAAGTGCAGAGAATTTCTCTTTTAGCTAAGGGAATGGGCATGCTGTTATCGGGAACCTGCCGTTTATTAACGGGTGTTCGCACTCGTTGGGTAGGGTGCCAACCTTCAATGACCACACGTATTTATTATGCCAATCATTCAAGCCATCTTGATGGTTTGGTTATTTGGTCTGGGTTACCACCGTTAATGCGTCATTTTGTTCACCCGGTTGCCGCTAAAGATTATTGGGTCAAAACACCGTTTCGACGTTATTTAGTTAATAAGGTTTTTCGGGCGGTATTGGTCGATAGAAAAGGTGATAAGCCAGCTCAAAATAATACATTAGCTCCTTTAGAGTCAGTATTAGAGTCAAAGCATTCATTAATATTTTTTCCTGAAGGCACACGTGGTGATGGGGAAACTTTAAGCCAATTTAAAAGTGGGCTTTACCATCTCGCGAAAAAATACCCTGATGTTGAAGTTGTTCCCGTTTATTTGGAAAATTTAAATCGTGTGTTACCGAAGGGGTCAAAGCTTGTTGTGCCGGTGATTTGTTCAGCTATCGTTGGTAAGCCTCTGGAGCCTCTTATGGAAAATGAAAATAAAATCGCCTTTTTGCAGCGAGCAAAAGTAGCGCTTGAGGAGCTAATGCCATGAATATTGGGGACAGGGAATTAGTATTATTGTTGTCAGGTGTTTTTGGGATACTGGTATTTGCTAGTGTTATTGGTGGTATTCTTGCATACCGTTATTCAGGTGAAAAAAGCAACCCAACTATTGATAATTTGAATGCGCGTATTCGTGCATGGTGGGTCATGTGTATTATTTGTGTACTGGCTGTTGTGCTTGGCAATATAGGTGTGGTGATCTTATTTGCGCTGATATCGTTCTTTGCACTCAGAGAGTTTATTACCTTAACGCCAACACGGCGCAGTGACCATGAAGCATTATTTTGGTGCTTTTTTGTTTTTATTCCATTGCAATATGTCTTGGTTGGCATTGAATGGTATGGGTTATTTTCAATTTTTGTACCTGTTTTTGTCTTCCTTTTCTTGCCGACCCGCATTGCTTTAGCGGGAGATACCTTTCATTTTCTTGAGCGAACAGCAAAAATTCAGTGGGGAATGTTGGTGGCGGTTTTCTGTTTGAGCCATGTACCCGCGTTGTTGATGCTGAATATTCAAGGTTATGAAGGCGAAAACGTAAAATTATTACTTTTCTTGATTATTGTGACGCAAATTTCAGACGTGTTGCAGTATGTTTTTGGTAAGTTAATGGGTAAACGGCCTATTGTGCCTAAGTTGAGCCCAAACAAGACCATTGAAGGCTTTATTGGCGGCGTATTATCTTCAGTGCTTATTGGTATTTGCCTTTACTGGGTAACTCCATTTAGCTGGTGGGTTGCGGGACTGATGTCATTAGCGATTACCATTATGGGGTTTGTGGGAGGGTTATGTATGTCAGCCATTAAGCGTGATAGTGGTATTAAAGATTTTGGGGCGATTATTGAAGGACATGGGGGCATGCTGGATCGCATTGACTCATTGTGTTTTGCCGCGCCTATTTTTTTCCATTTAACGCGTTATTACTATACATAGGCCAATTTTATTTTCGTTTTTGTTCGTTAATTAAAAGAGCACCAAATGGTGCTTTTCTTTTGTTTTATAGGTACAGCATCGAAGGAATTTAAGTGTTATCATCAATACTTAATTTTTATTTCAAACTAAGATTCAACTAGGGTAATTCGCTTTAGTTGGTACTCTAGGGCTTTTTTTGCATTGAAAGATTTACCTATTGGGGTGATCGGCTAGAATTATGTAAACTGGATCACAATAAAACATAAAAGCTTGATGGAAAGCAGATGCATAATTCACTCTTTGCCGTATTATGCTGCTAGGTGAATCAATTCAGCACTAGTAAGCCAGCGTAATTAGCGTTAAAAAGATTAGCAGCGTAACGGTTTTATCGATTTGCAATTTTATGTTCATTAATCAGAGGTCATCATGGTCAAGCAGATTAAAAGAATTGGGGTTTTAACGAGTGGTGGCGACGCGCCAGGCATGAATGCAGCGATCCGCGGTGTGGTTCGCGCGGCATTAGGTGAAGGTTTAGAAGTCATGGGTATTTTTGACGGGTACCTTGGCCTATATGAAAACCGCATGAAGCAATTAGACCGGTATAGCGTGTCAGATATGATTAACCGTGGTGGTACCTTCTTAGGCTCAGCTCGTTTTCCACAATTCCGTGATGAAAAAGTGCGTGCTGTCGCATTCGATAATCTGAAGAAAAATCATATTGACGCATTAGTTGTTATTGGTGGTGACGGTTCTTATTTGGGGGCTAAAGCACTGACGGAAGCTGGTTTCCCATGTATTGGATTACCGGGAACGATTGATAATGACGTTGCTGGCACAGACTATACCATCGGTTATTTCACTGCACTTGAAACGGTTGTTGAGGCTATTGACCGCCTTCGTGATACCTCGACGTCCCATAAACGTATTTCTATTGTTGAAGTGATGGGACGTTACTGTGGTGATTTAACGCTATCTGCTGCGATTGCTGGGGGCTGTGAGTTCTTAGTGTTACCTGAGCAGGAAATGGCTTTTGACCGCGAAGAACTATTATCAGAAATCAAACGTGGTATTGAAAAAGGCAAACGCCATGCGATTGTTGCTATTACCGAACACGTTTGTGATGTGGGTGAATTAGCGAAATATATTGAGCAGGAAACACACCACGAAACCCGTGCAACGGTTCTAGGCCATATCCAACGTGGTGGTTCTCCGGTTGCTTATGACCGTATTTTAGCATCACGCATGGGGGCTTATTCTATTCAACTTCTGTTGGAAGGCTACGGCGGGCGCTGTGTGGGTATTCAAAATGAAAAATTAGTCCATCATGACATTATTGATGCGGTTATGAATATGAAGCGCGTCTTTAAGAAGGATTGGTTTGATACGGCGAAGAAGCTGTACTAATCCCTCTATAATTGCAAATCTCTCCTGCATAGTGATTTCCCGCTATGCAGGTTTGATCCTGTATTCCAGATAATACTCTGTTCATATATTCCTCATTCTTATAAGTTTTTCTTTTTAATTATTTCCCGTAATTGATGCTATCTGTCAGCCTCTCCTTATCGCAAATTTAATGAGGGAAGGCAAATGATACGTTCATGGCAGGTAAAAAAATCACAATTCACGACAGCATTGCTATTGTTGTTAGCGACAGGGACATGGGCGAAAAACATTCAATTGTTGAATGTGTCTTATGATCCGACTCGTGAGTTTTATCAGCAATATAATCAGGAATTTAGTGATTATTGGCAAAAGAAAACGGGGGATACCGTCACTGTTCGCCAGTCTCATGGTGGCTCAGGTAAGCAAGCTATATCAGTGGTGAATGGGTTAGAAGCTGATGTTGTGACGTTAGCTTTAGCCTATGATGTTGATGCTATTGCACAAAGTGGTCGTATAGATAAAAACTGGATAGAAAAACTTCCCGATAACTCAGCTCCTTATACATCGACTATCGTCTTTCTAGTTCGTAAAGATAACCCGAAAAACATCAAAGATTGGGATGATTTAGTCCGCAAAGATGTCTCTGTGGTGACTCCCAACCCGAAAACCTCTGGTGGAGCTCGTTGGAATTATCTAGCAGCATGGGGATATGCATTAGATAAAAACCAGCAAGACTCTGAAAAAGCGAAGCAGTTTGTTAAACAGCTGTATCAAAATGTGGAAGTCCTCGATTCAGGGGCTCGTGGCGCAACCAATAGTTTTGTTGAACGTGGTATCGGCGATGTATTAATTGCTTGGGAAAATGAAGCGTTATTAGCCATAAATGAGTTAGGGGAAAGCGGACAGTTTGAAATTGTGACGCCAAGTATTTCGATTCTCGCTGAGCCAACCGTCGCTGTTGTCGATAAAACCGTCGATAAACGTGACCGCAGGGCGGTTGCAGAAGCTTATCTAGAGCACCTCTATTCTGCGCAAGGGCAGGAAATTGCAGCTAAAAACTACTATCGCCCACGAAATAGCGAAGTGGCCAAAAAATATCAACAACAGTTTCCTGAACTAAAACTGCTGACGGTTGATGGCAGCTTTGGCGGCTGGCAAGCCGCGCAAGCAACCCATTTTGCGAATGGAGGGGTGTTCGACGAAATCATTCAACGCTAATACTCGTCATAGTTCAATTTGTAGGGGTGTTGGCTGCACGCACTCGCCCTAGTCACATACTGGTGTATGCTCCTAGGGCCTCGTTTGTTTGCCGCCTAAATACTCGTCATATTTCAATTTGTAGGGGTGTTGGCTGCACGCACTCGCCCTAGTCACATACTGGTGTATGCTCCTAGGGTCTCGTTTGTTTGCCGCCTACCTACAATTTGAACTATTTAGAGTATTATCTTAGGTGTAATAAATATTTTGAGTAATGATAGTTAAGGGCGGGGATAATAAAAACAGGATTAAAATGGGGTATTATTCCTAGCCTGTGAGGGGCAGACTAGGAATGAGGTTAATTTATTGCCACTGGTATTTGACACCTAACTGGCCAAGATAAAATGTTTGACGGTTATTGCCACCAGAGGTGATACCTGCATTTTTTGGGTTTTCCCAAGTACTAGGTTCAACCGCGAAGCCGCCCCATAGCGTTAGTTTTGGTGTTAAGTTATAAAAAACCTGTGTCCCGACACGGTAGCCGTCTTTAACTTTCTGAGTTGTACGTTTGTTGCTATCGTAGTTATGTTCATTTAAATAATAGCGAAAATAAGGCATTACGCTCCAATCCTGGTTTAACGTGATAGGAAAATAACCGCGAATTTGGTTTTGTTCCCATGTCTTATTAAAGTCTTTATCCCATGTCCAATCGGTGTATAGATAGACTTTGGCGGTTGCGGAATCATTGACCTTGTAAACAAGCCCGTGCTCGGATTCCCACTCATAACTGTTGGGGGCGTGGAAATTGTCGTAGTGATAAACTGCATCCCAAAAGTTAAACGCCCACTTATCATTGAAATTGTATGTCCCGCTAGGCATTAACCAAAACATCGTATTCGATGGGCGCGCTTGTGTACCTGGTGCGGAGTCATTGGATTCTTTGCGGTAGGTGACATTTAAATTGAACTGGCCAATCTCGCTGGCATACATTTTCCGAGTAGCACCAATTTGTGTACGATTACGAATAAAAGAGTCTTTGGATGTTGAAAAATTATGGTTGTAGCTTCTTAATGATTCCTTATGTTCCAGAAAAAAGCTCCATTTTGATTCAGGATTCACTAAAAATAGCTGCCCAACCATCGTGGTTTTGTCGTAGACCTTACGACCGCTGGTATTATGATGCCCTTCAAATTTTTCGAGTTCCATATAGACGTTGGAAGAAACGCGCCAGTAATCATTATTGACTTGATCGGCTGCGAAAACGGATGTTGCCAATCCTGTGAGCGTAACAAAAAGTAAACCATTCAGTGAAGTTTTCATTTTAACCCTTTAATTTTTATGTGTATTTTATTTTTTCATACCTTTATTCAAGGCGTTAGTATCTGGCCTTTATACCGTGGAGGTATAAAGGCGGAATCAGTGGTAATAATTAATAGGCTGTGTAATTAATTGATTGTTGAATAGGTTTCGCCATGACCATAAGGGAACAGGACTTTGTTACCTTGTGGGTTTTTGATATTAACGGGTAGCACCCCTTGAGGTGGGTTTAGCGGCTGGCCATGAGTGTTGGCAAATAATGTCCGTAACCCGCTACGAATATTGGTTTCTAACGAATTGCGGTTATTATTGGTGATATCAAATCCAGTGATACCATAGATGGCAATATTTGCGCTTACATTGTTTAGGTATGCAATGTCATAGGGGTTACGTGAAGAGATGACAACAATCGGGGTTTTAAGCTGGTTTGCAGCATCAATGATACGCTGAGCATTCGTTGGCGTATCCTTTAAATTATAGGTCGTCAGTAACACCAAATCTTGGTTTTGCACCAGTTTTTTTGCTTCATCTTGAGTTAGTGTGTTTTCATTTAATTTAACGACACTTTCGCCCGTAATAATCGCAACTCCCGTTTCTTGTGCGATATCATTTAACTGTTTTTGAATTAAAGAATTACGTGGCTTTTCATCAGAAATAGTGAAAATTCGATTGAGTGGTTTTAATTGATAAGGCAGTACATTCTCATTCTTAATTAATGTGATAGCCTGTTCAGAAACCATATTTTCAATATCTTTATGACCTTTTGATGCGACGGCTTGTTCCGCTTTCACTAAGTCTACAGGTTGTGCCGTAATTTCTTGCTGAAGCTTTTTCAGCACCACACGTTTTGCGGATTCATCAATACGTTTCTTCAGTTCTGGATTTTTTTCTGCTTGTGTTTCTAAATAGCGGTACATGTTATCTAAACGAGAAACCGCTTGGGAGTCCCACATTTTGATTGGCATAAGAATAATATCTGAGCCAGCAAGTAACGAGGTTTCTACCGCCCAATTAATATCGAAATTGTCTGCAATAGCCCCCATATCCATGGCATCTGTCACTATCAAGCCGTCATAGTTGAGCTCATCACGTAAAATATCATGCAAAATAGGTTTGGAAAGCGTCGCTGGGGTGCCAACTTGTTTACCTGCAAGTGTGGTGATTTTATGGTCATCCAGTGCTGGTACAATAATATGTGCGGTCATGACGGCATCAGCACCATGAGATAACGCGTATTTGAATGGGACGAGTTCAGTATCTCGCCATGTTTTTGCGTCAGAATTAACAACGGGTAAATCAACATGAGAGTCAGCAGAAACATTTCCGTGACCGGGGAAATGCTTAAGTGACGTCAATAAATTATATTTATGAATACCTTGAATATAGCTGGTGGCCAGAGTTCCAACTAAATTTTTATCATCTGAGTATGAACGTACCCCTATCACTGGGTTATTTTGATTGTTATTAACATCAACAACTGGGCCAAAATTGATATTAAAACCAAGACTGGATAGCTCATATCCGTGGATCATCCCTGTTAGCTCTGCAAGGGCTGGGTTACGTGTTGCGCCTAGTGCCATATTACCAGGCATTTCGGTACCTACGCGTAAGCGGGTGACATAGCCCCCTTCTTGGTCGGTGCCAATAAATAATGGAAGGTTACTGCGGGAAGATTGAAGTTTATTAATTAACTCCACAGTTTGTGGTGTATCAATCAGATTTTCTCTAAATAGGATCACTGAACCGAGATGGTACTGATTGATAACCTTAGAAACTTCATCATTCATAACGAGAAAAGGGGCGGGTTCTCCATGGCTGTCTTTATTCCAATATCTGAAATCTAACATGAAGAGCTGACCAATTTTCTCAGCCTCGGACATATTATCCACTATTT
Source organism: Providencia sp. PROV269 (assembly GCF_028477785.1). Classification (NCBI taxonomy): domain Bacteria; kingdom Pseudomonadati; phylum Pseudomonadota; class Gammaproteobacteria; order Enterobacterales; family Morganellaceae; genus Providencia; species Providencia sp. PROV269. Next base: position 173,760 of record NZ_JAMPLV010000016.1, read on the forward strand.
CTTGAGCAGACTTTTGTTTGTCTTGCCATAATTCATTCAATTGGGCTTGTGTTATTGGGTTAGCCATTGAAAATGCACTGAAAATACAAGCACTAAGTAAAGTGAATTTCTTCATTTTTATTTTCTCTAGGTTATTTTTCGAAAAATAATAAGTGGCTGAATATATTTATGATGTGAGAGTGCTCACAGTTGGTAGTATTCTCTCTTTTAGAGTAAGAGGAATAGAGTGCAAATAAATGTTGAGATGGTTTTTATTTATCTAATTGATATTAAATAGTAAATTTTTGAGAATAATTGATTCTAATCTAGAATAATTTCAGTTTGATATTATTTTGTTATGTGACGTAAGTATAAATTATAATTAAATGATATTTAAATCGACAGTGGAGCGTGAAAAGTTAATGTTTTCACTAATTATTTACTTTTCGAAATATTTTATTCTTATATTTAAATGATTTTGTAATTTAAAATATATAAGCCATATGATATTTCATATGGCTTGTTTTTTTATGAGAAATAAGTTGATGGCAAATTAAAGGTTACCATTGGTATTTTACGCCAATTTTACCGAGGTATAGCGTTTGTTTATTATCATACCCTGACGTGATCCCATTCTTTTTTGGTGATCTCCATGTTGAAGGCTCGTAGGCGAGTTCACTCCATAAAGTCAGGGATGGTGTAGCTTTGTATTCCACGCGGGAGCCAATGCGGAAGCCATTTTTAATTTCCTGTGTTAAATAATTATTTTTGTCATAGGTATTTTCTTGTAAGAAATAACGTACATATGGTGTAATTTTCCAGTTAGGCTTAATGGTAATGGGTAAGTAAGCGCGAACTTGTGATTGTAAAAAGCGGGTACTGAAATTTTTATCCCATTGGTTATCAATATAAACAGTGAGTTTTGCTTTTAGTGCATCTGAGTATTTATAGGTCACGCCATATTCGGTTTCTGCTTCATGGCTACTGTCATTGAAATAATTACTGTAATAAAAATAAGAAAGCCAAAAATTAAAAGACCAATCATCGTTGAAGCGGTACTCACCGGCTGGGGTTAAGCCATATAAGCGATTCGATGAGCGCGCTTTGGCGTTGGGTTCGACATCGTTTGACTCTTTTCTGTAACGAAAACCAAGTTCTAAGTCTGATTTTGGAGTGTTGAGAATTTTTTTGATAGCATCAATTTGTGTACGGTTTCGAATGTAAGAATCCCGTGAAGTTGTGAAATTACGGCCATGATTCCTTAAGGATTCACGATGATCTAGGGTGAAGCGCCAGTCAGATTTAGGGTTGTATAACTTTAATTGCCCAACTGTGCTGATTTTATCGTAGACTTTATTTTTAAATGAATCACGTTGACCTTGGTATTCTTCTATTTCCAAATAGATATTGGTATTAACTCGCCAAGAGTCATTATTTAATTCAGAGAAACAAATTGTAGGGAATATAATTATGATGCTATAGATTAAACTAACTATATATTTCATATTTATCCTTCAGGGTAAAAGTTATTAATGTTAATTATCTAGTTGAGCGATTAGCGAGATAAATGTGTATTAACTTTTATAGGTTGTCTACCGTTATTATTTAATAAATGATGGATAGTATATATAAAGCAAAGTGCTAATAATCTATATCCTACTGTTATTATGGTTTTTTTTATTTATTTGGGAATAAACTTATATTTTTATTAATACTTTTCTTTGAGATTTTTAATCATTTGTTTGTTAATTGATTTTAAATTTAATTAATTGCTTATTGTTTTATTAAAAATTAAATTATAATTATTTATATGGTCTGGAATCATGGGAGGATAAAATTTTAGACATTGACTATTATTATTAATAGAGGCATTAATTAAAAAAAATAAAACAAAAAACCGCCAATATTTGGCGGTTAATCTCAAGGTATTAAAATAACCTTACTTGTTTTTTTTCGCTTCAGCGGCTGCTTTAACAATAACAGCAAAAGCGTCAGCTTTCAGAGAAGCCCCACCCACTAAGGCACCATCGATATCTGGTTGGGTGAATAGCTCAGCCGCGTTGCTAGCATTAACAGAACCGCCGTACTGGATGATAACTTGTTCGGCAATAGCAGCGTCTTTCTTCGCAATATGAGTACGAATAAATTTATGGATTGCTTGTGCTTGCGCTGGTGTTGCAGACTTACCAGTACCGATTGCCCAGATTGGCTCATAGGCGATAACGGCACCTTGGAAAGCTTCTGCACCTAAAGAATTCAATACGGCATCAATTTGACGAGCGCATACTTCTTCGGTTTTGCCTGCTTCGTTTTCAGCTTCAGTTTCACCAATACACAGTACTGGGATCAGGCCTTGCTCTTTTAATACAGCAAATTTCTTAGCGACAAATTCATCACTTTCGTTGTGATAAGTACGACGCTCTGAATGGCCGATAATGATGTATTTGGCGCCAACATCTTTTAACATTTCAGCAGAGGTTTCACCTGTAAATGCACCTGATAGGTTAACGTCAACGTTTTGTGCACCTAACGCAATACGGCTACCTGCTAACGCGTGTTTAGCTTGAGTTAAGTAAATTGCAGGTGGTGCAATAGCTACATCACAGCCATCAACGCTGCTTAGTTCATTACGCAAGCCAGCGACGAGGTCATTGACCATCTGTGTGCTGCCGTTCAGTTTCCAGTTACCCATTACCAATGGATGTCGCATGTTATTTCCTCCAACCAGAGAGTTTTAATGATTAATCAATAAGTTATTCATCACACGCTTATGTTACACGCGCAACGTGACAATGTTGTCGCCATTCACCTTCCGCATTATAAGAACAATAGATAATAATAGCTTTGCTTTTCATCATGCTTGTTCTTAGAGCGTGATCATAGTCAGTTTAGGGTGTTTGTTGTTCTAGCTTAATCGGTTCAACAGCAAAAGTAAGCACATTATTGTCACTTTTTACTAAAATATATCTTAAAGCCCCTAATCGCGCTTCTTCAGCGTGAGTCGCATTATTATTGGCAATAAATTTATTTAAAGCTTCTGTAAGTGCAGGGGCGTTGTCCAATGAAACTTCCGGGGCAAATATATGGATCATTGCAATAGTATAGTTTTCCATTAACTGCCGATTTTTTTGGGTTTCTTGTGGGTCATCTGATGGCAGTAATGTAATTTGTAAACTTTTAATTTTTTCACTACCGCGCTCTAACACTGCTGAGGAGTATATCTGTTGGTTAATACGAGACGCTGCGCGAATATAGGGCGCGGAGATATCTTGGCTAGCAATAACTTTATATTCATGGAGATATAAATCTTTATTAGCCTGATTGAATTGATTGCGTAATTTTGGAATGGTGAGTTCAAAAGAAGGGGCATCTGGGGCTAAGTAGGCGACTTTGAAATCGGTATCAGGCAAAGTGGGTACTTTTTGAGCGATAGCCAGTTGTGGCGCACTAAGTACAAAAATGGTTATGATGGCGTATACAGAACGAAATAAAATTTGGGTCATTTTTGAACCACTCATTTTTAGTTTTCCACATTGTATCAGGATAATAGGTAATGACATTACAACAATGGGCTTTTTCCTTCAAAGGCCGTATCGGTCGCCGGCCATTTTGGGTAGGTATTGCGGTCATTTTTATTTTAATGACGGCAGTTGCCCTGTTACAAAATGTACTGCTATTCTCTGAAACGCTTGCTATATCGTTATTTATTTTACTACTTTACCCTTTGGCCGCTATCTTTGTGAAGCGTTTACATGATCGTGGTAAATCGGGAGGGTGGTTTGCGCTAATTTTATTGGCATTTGCTCTCTTTTCAATCGATGTCAGTCAATTTGAACCTGTGTGGCAATGGGGTATAGGGCGTTTCTTACCCTTATTTATTACGATGATTATGGTGATAGATTGCGGCGCTTTTCTGGGAATGGAGGGTGTTAACCGCTATGGTGAAGAAACAGAAACGGTAGATTATCTATAGCGTCGATACCATATGCGCGAATACCACATAGAGTGAATACTACCCTGAAAATGCTTCAGGGTAGTGCATTGCATTACCAATATTGCTCACTAGATATATGGCCGGGTTTACGGCGCAAATGTTTAACCATTTGATGACTATTTTTTAATGTATCGCGAGTGTCCCTCACCATTTCGGGGTTTCCGCATAACATAACATGGCAGGTCTCAGGTGAAAGCGTTAGGCCAACCGCATCTTCGAGAGTGTGGCATTCAATTAACGCAGGAACACGGCCATGTAGTGAATTTGCACAATGTTCACGGCTGACAACGGTAACTATTTTCAATTTCCCTTGGTATTGTTGTTCTAATGTTTTCATTAAGGGTAAATAGCTTAAATCTTTCTCATAACGGACAGCGTGGAGTAAAACGATTTTCTCGAAGCGCTCCAGATCTTTACCTTCCTGTAGGATAGACAAAAAAGGCCCAATAGCAGTCCCTGTTGAAAGCATCCACAGGTTTTTACATGGTGGGATTTCATCTAAAACAAAGAACCCCGTCGCTTCATCCGTAATTTGTAACGTATCATTAGGTTTTAGTTTAGCGAGTTTTGGGCTAAGTTTGCCCCCTGGTACAATGACAAAATAGAATTCGAGCCGGTCATCGCTTGGCGCATTCACATAAGAGTAAGCTCGTTGAACACGTTCTCCCTCGATTTCTAGTCCAAGTTTTGCGTATTGCCCTGCTGTAAAGGGTTTAATCGGGGCCTTGATAACAAGGCTGAATAATGAGTCGGTCCAAAATTTGGCTTCAGTCACTGTTCCTGTTACCCAATTAGCCATACATTCCACCTCTTTATAATTCAAATATCCACCGGCTAAAAATGACAAATATATAATTCGAATAACTCAAAGCACGGTTCACTAGGATTTAATACTAAAACAGTTCACTATTTATGCTTATCGATAACGTGTTCCAGTGATTTATTCTTGAAATGAGTGTTTTTTGAATTTTAATGTACAGTTATGTTGACAATACTGGCGAATATTACTGCCATTAATGAAAAACATAAAATGTCGCACTACTACGAAAAGATGACGGCTTTTGTTATCTTAGTCACACTCAAGCGAAACGCACTATTTGCCATTTATTTTAAATGACACAAAAGCTTATTTAAAATGACATCAAAGCGTGGAGCGGTATTTTATATTGATAATTAAGCACCTAAATAATTTTGCGTTATTACATTGAGATAATGCAGCGTTATTTTGTGTCTGAAAATAGGGTGTATTTGAATTATTGGATGTATCTGAGAGAAAAATGAGAAAGCTGGAACACTTTAATTTGCTATTAATGCTAATTGCATTGGCAGCGGTCGGTCAAATGACACAAACTATTTATGTTCCTGTCATTGCTGAAATTGCCACTTATTTTAATGAGCCTTCAGGTGCCGTTCAACAAGTAATGGCGGCTTATTTATTTTCTTATGGTTTTTCACAGTTAGTTTATGGGCCGTTATCTGACCGAATTGGTCGCAGACCTGTTATTTTAACGGGTTTAACGATTTTCTTATTTTCAACGATTGTGGCGATTTTTGCGCCAACATTAAATATACTCACTATAGCGAGTGGGTTGCAGGGCCTCGGAACGGGTGTTGCAGGTGTGATGGCAAGAACCATGCCTCGTGATCTGTATAAAGGCACTGCCTTACGTTATGCAAATAGTTTATTAAATATGGGTATATTAGTGAGCCCATTATTAGCCCCAATGTTCGGTGGAATATTGGCGCATTTCTGGGGGTGGCATGCTTGTTATATTTTCCTGTTTATCCTAGGTGCTTCTGTATTATTAAGCATGTATCGTTGGTTACCCGAAACGCGTCCTGTTTCACCTGAAAAACATAAAATGATTGCGTCATATCGGGAATTATTATCAAGCGGTTCATTTCTATCTTATTTATCCATGTTAGTCGGCGCGTTAGCTGGGATAGCCGTATTTGAAGCCAGTAGTGGTGTATTAATGGGCGGTGTTTTAGGGCTCAATAGTATTACTGTGAGTATTTTATTTATATTGCCTATTCCTGCTGCTTTCTTTGGTGCTTGGTATGCGGGGCGAGAAGGAAAAACCTTTTATAATTTGATGTGGCACTCCGTTCTTATTTGTCTATTGGCAGGCTTTATGATGTGGATTCCAGGTTGGTTTGGGATTATGAATACCTGGACACTGTTAGTACCTGCAGCGGTATTTTTCTTTGGTGCGGGGATGTTATTTCCCTTAGCAACGACAGGTGCGATGGAGCCCTTCCCTTATTTAGCAGGGGCGGCAGGAGCATTAGTGGGTGGCTTGCAAAATATAGGTTCAGGTGTTGCCACTTGGGTTTCGGCATTATTACCGCAGAACGGGCAGTTTAGCCTTGGGTTACTGATGTTTTTAATGTCAACGCTCATATTATTGTGTTGGTTGCCTTTAGCAAAACGTATGAATCATTCAGAGCGTATGGTTTAATTGTGAGAAAGTCAGGCTGTAAAACACAGCCTGACTTTCAGATTACGCACTTAGCAGTATATCAGCTTGCTTGTGCTGTGGAATTGACATTGTCGGTGAATAAAAGGAACTAGGTTCTTCTTCTGGTATTGATGATATGAGTTCTGGCAAAACACTTCCTGAATTAAATACTACTGGTCGGTTGTAATCTAGAAACTCAATATTTTCTGCTAATTGTCCGGTTGGGTTTTGATTGTTTTGTTGAAGCCAAATCAACTTCGGTGCAACATGGTCTTGCAAGTGCTGGTCAATATGAATAAGTATTCCATCCAGTTTTAACCCAGGAGTGCTGTCTATCGTTCCTTTTATGGTTAATTGATTTTGTTGTACTGAAAAATACCAGCTCTCTACAGGTACTTTTTCTTGGATTTGTTTTTGCTCATTACTTGTCACCAGTGTCACCCAAAAAGAGTGTTGGCCATTAGATAAGTTTAAATCACTAATATCAATCTGCTGCTCAATATTTATATCTGCGATTAATGGTGTTTCTATCATTTGGTGGTGGATCGTATTTGCCGATAAATAGCCAGTTTTGTAGGTATTAAGGTGATTAAGAGCAATAAAGTTCATTGATGTATCAACTTGCCTGTCTTGCCCAAAGGGATCTGATAATGAAAAGTATTGTTGGTGTAGGCGACCATTTTCTACCCATTTGGCGCAGAGTGCGCTTTTTGATGTAATTTTGTCGATATTAATTTTACCCGTAGAGAAATCAACGACACCTTCCTCTGTTGCAGCCCAGAAGATAGGGGCACCTTGCCAATAATTATCGAGAAGTAGATGGGGTGGTAATGTGTATCCATCCCTTTTTGCTAATAGGCGATTAGCTAAAGAATTCGGGTTACTATAGCGGGAAGTCAGCTGTCCAAGCTCTTTTTTGTGGTTCAATTCATGTATGGTGAATTGTACCAATTCACCTTTATCTGCAATATTAAAACTCGTTTCGTGTGGAATTTGTAAGACTTCGGTTAATAAACCATTTGGCGTGGCATAAGTTACTGTTAAAGCATAATTATGATAAATGTAAAATTGGCGGCCAGTCCCGGTTTTTAGATTGTGGTAATTCGCAGGTAAGCTCCCCACCGTACGGTTAACGGTGATCGTACTATAAGGGTGAAGGGTATTATCCGCCATTTTAGCCGACTGGGGTTGTATCCAATAAATTGGTACATCGCGTTGATGAGGAAATTGCTCAATTTGTATCCGGTGATAATATTTTGAGTAATTCTGTTGAGTTAGTATGACCCATTGTTTTCTGATTTGATCCCAGCGCTGATAAAAACCATCCCCAGCAAATCCTCCATCTTCAATATCCAGCCCTTTCGTTTTATTGGTCTGCCAGCGTACTCTGTCATTTAAAAATTGGTGAATTTTTTGGTTGTAGGCATCTGCGTGCGGTAAAAACGCATCATAGGCATCACTGCTAAAAGGAACAAAATAAGAGAGCATCGTTGGGATAGCTTGTTTTCGAAAAGTATGGGGAGAGTGATAAGTAACGTAATATTGTCTAGATTGGTTATAAGCTGGTTTTTTACCGTGGTCATAGGGGTGGTAAGGGTATGCTGGCTGATTATTATGATCTTGCGAATTGGTATGCGGCAAGCCAAGGCCATGACCAAAAGCCTCATGGAACATCACGTTAGGTTCATGAACCCCACCTCCATGATTGCGGGACGCTTGCCCTAATAGCAAGTTATTGAAGCTTGAGGAAAAAATTTCAATCGCAGTATATTGATAGTCAGAATTAGCATTGTTAGCAATTTTATATTGTTGGCTATTATTGTAAGCCCAATGAACTTGTGCGTTAGTGTGATTGCCAATTTCTTTAGGGTTATCATAATGAGGATGAATAAACGGAATGGCGTTATTATTGGTGCCAGTCATATATGGCGTTAAGCTAGGGTGACTTACTGTGGCAGGAGAGCTATACAGTGTGAACTGCCCGATCGGTAAGATTGTTGCAGCTTCTTTTCCCCAACTTAGTGGTGATGATGAATAAACACCATGCCCTTGTTGGTATAAACTGTGGCTATCAACATGAACAATTAAGTGGTTATCAAGGGTGACATTGGGTGAAAATACACCATACTGGTTAGTTTCCTCTGTGATAATAGGTTTGCCATTAACAGTGATAATGATGTTGATATCCGGTTGTATCCACTCACCTTTTAGCGGGGCGGTAAAGCGTTGCTGATGCCAATCTTGTGCGGAGACATTGGGCTGGCGGGGAAGTGCTGTCAATATTTTGGGTAAATGGTCTGGCCCTGTAAGTCTTATTCGGCCTAATATTTTTCTTTCTTTATTACTGATAATCGCCTCAATATCGGGGGATTTCGCTGCGTTTATACTTGTTATTTCTAAATTCAATAATGCCCAGCGATTAGCCGTTAAGCTCATATGCTTATCTGTCATATTCTGCAGGTGAGTTTGCGCTAGTTGAATATTATGGATTTGCATATCGCTTGGTGTGGGGTGATAACGCCGTTGAGGTTCATGATAAACTGGGTTTTGAACGGAAAATATACGTTTCCCTGGAATACGATGTTGTGGTGCATTTTCGGTCTGTAGCTGAATTGAAATAGGCTGAGATTCCTGCCCATTAGGCAGTATGGCGATAAAATCAAACTGATCTGACTGGGTTTTAAATTTTGCGTTATTGGCAATATATTGCCACTCATTGGTAATATTATTTAACGTTAATCGACCAAATTTGGGCTGCTCAAGGATTTTGTAACCCTTAATATGAGGGATATTGGGTAGTTTTCCTGTTATAGCGCCTACGACCAGCTGATTTGGCAGCTCATCCGGGTTTTCTGTTACTAAAATAGGTAGGATTTGAGGAATCTGCTTTTGCTCATTATATCGGGAGGTTACTTGTTTTGTTTGTTTCAATTGAAATTGGCGAAAAATGATATTCTCCCCAACAAGTTTTAAGGTATTCTTTTCATAGCTGATTTTAACCGCAGGAAGCTGGTGTTCTACCATCATTCTATTAACATCGGTTTCGATTGAATGGGCAATCTTTTGCCAAGATGATGTTTCTGTAATTGGGATGTCATGTAAGGATAATATATTGTTATTATTGGTGTTTTTTATGGATACTGAAAAATATTGACTGTTTTTTCGTAATTCATCTGTTAGCTTCAATGAGCTTATTGTGTGGGGTGGTAGGGTAATAATTTGTTGGAAGTTGTGATTTTCTAAGGTATTGCTGGCTAGCTCAATGTGCTCTACTGGGCGAAGTTCATTAATTAATTGTTGAGTAGAAGCTGATATTTTTTTTTGTTTATCTTTTACTATCAATAAACTACCTCCTGTGAGCTCCAACCAATGGCGAATGAGTTCGATTTGTTTATCATTGGCACTTTCGGGCAAGACTACGATACTATAATGGCGATGCCATTCCCCACTTGGCAGCAATAAATCAGCGAGCTGGGCCTGTGCTCTAACTTCTCCGTCGATCCATTCATGGGGTGAATTAAAGCTTTCTACAAATATGCCTTGCTTGGAATGGAACTTGAAACCAGAAAATTGAGACTCTGGTAACGTGCTAGCAATGTAGCTTTTTTTAGTTTCTCCTATAATTCGTGGCTTATTTATAAGCCAGCTAAATAGCTCATGAGCGGCTTTGCCCTCTTTTGAAAACGTAGGGTCAAGGCTTAAGTTTTTTAATAATGGTGAGTTATTATCAATAACTACGACCCTACCTTTATTTGCGTATAAGCCAATTTTTAATGGTTGTTGTTTAATATTGCTATCATATTGGTTTTTAATGGATGAAATGGGTTTATTTTGTTCTTCGTATCGGTTTTCCATAACCGTGTCCTTTATTTATTTCTTAAAATATCAATAGGTAATTTTCCTCTTACTAGATAACTTTAAATAAATATTTATTGTTCTTCTAATTTATTATTAATCTGATTATTGATTTTATATTTATTAGTTAATTAGTTTTATGAAAAAGAAAGGCAGCACTTCAGTGCTGCCTTTGAGCGATTTGTTTTGAATTAAAAATTAACCGCGATCTTCCCATTCTTGAGCACGGGCAACCGCTTTTTTCCACCCTTCGTATTTGAAATTACGTTCTGTTGTTTCAATACCCGGTTTGAATACGCGCTCAATGGTGGCTTTACTTTGTAACTCATCAAGGTTACTCCAAAAACCAACCGCTAAACCAGCAAGGTAGGCTGCACCCAGTGCGGTGCTTTCTCGCACTTCAGGGCGCTCGACAGGGGTACCTAAAATATCTGATTGGAATTGCATTAAGAAATTATTAGCGACAGCGCCCCCATCAACGCGCAGTGCTTTTAAGCGTTCACCAGAGTCTGCTTGCATGGCATCAAGTACATCACGGGTTTGATAAGCGATAGATTCTAATGTTGCGCGGATAATATGGTTGCGGTTTGCGCCACGGGTTAAGCCAAAGATTGCTCCGCGTGCATACGGGTCCCAATATGGAGCACCTAAACCTGTAAAGGCAGGAACAACATACACGCCATTACTGTCTTTTACTTTAGTGGCGAAATATTCAGAGTCCGTCGCTTCATCGATAAGTTTCAATTCATCACGTAGCCACTGAATAGACGCACCGCCGACGAATACTGCACCTTCAAGGGCATAATTGACTTCGCCTTTTGGGCCGCACGCGATAGTTGTCAGTAGACCATGATTTGAACGTACTGCAGTTTCGCCCGTGTTCAGAAGTAAGAAACAGCCGGTGCCATAGGTATTTTTTGCCATCCCTGATTTAACACACAGTTGGCCATAAAGTGCGGCTTGTTGGTCTCCTGCCATCCCTGAAATTGGAATACGTGTTCCGCCTTTCCCCCCAATATTGGTTTGCCCGTAGACTTCCGAAGAAGGGCGCACTTCTGGGAGCATTGCACGTGGAATATTCAGCGCTTTGAGGATTTTATCATCCCATTCAAGGTTGCGGATATTGAACAACATGGTTCGGGAAGCATTGGTGTAGTCGGTGACATGAACACGCCCTTGTGTCATTTTCCAAACGAGCCAAGTATCGACAGTCCCAAATAGTAATTCTCCTTTCTCGGCACGTTCACGTGCACCTTCAACATGATCTAAAATCCATTTTACTTTGGTACCGGAGAAATAGGGGTCAACAACCAGGCCGGTATTTTGGCGAATGTATTCCTCTAGATCACGGTCATTTTGTTTTAAATGCGTACAAAAATCAGCAGTGCGGCGACATTGCCACACAATCGCATTATAAACGGGCTTACCAGTGGCTTTTTCCCATACGATGGTAGTTTCACGTTGGTTAGTGATCCCAATCCCAGCGACTTCATCGGTACGAATATCTGCTTTAGCGAGAACTTCCACAAGTGTTGAGCTTTGTGATGCCCATATTTCCATTGGGTCGTGTTCTACCCAGCCTGGTTTAGGATAAATTTGGGTGAATTCACGTTGTGAAATACTGACAATATTTGCATCATGGTCGAGTACAACAGCACGTGAGCTGGTTGTGCCTTGGTCGAGTGCAACAATATACTTTTTCGCAATAGTGGTTTCAGTTGTCATAATTTAAGCCTGTTCCGAGGATTTGGTGTTTTTAACGGATAATTTTTCTGTTTTGGTCTCTTCTTCACATACCATGCAAGGTAAGTGGCGACCAATTAGTTTGCGATAGGCGAATGCGCCTAGCAGACCACCAACAATAGGTGCTGTCAATGGGACGAGAAAATAGGGAATATCGCGGCCACCGGTGAGAGCGATATCACCCCAACCAGCGAGATAAGCGACAACCTTTGGACCGAAGTCACGAGCTGGGTTGAGTGCAAATCCTGTGAGTGCGCCAAATGACCCGCCGATGACGGCAATCAAAATACCAATTAATAATGGAGCAAGTGGGCCACGAGGGACACCATTGCCATCATCGGTTAGGGCGAGTATTAAGCAAACAAGAATGGCAGCAATAATGACCTCAATAAAGAATGCATGAGGAACACTAATTTGTGGTGCAGGGTAGGTTGAGAAAACACCAGCAGTGAATAAGCTTTCTTGTGAGCCTCTAATGATATGGTGGACTTGGTCGTAATCGAAAAATACAGGGGAATACATTGAGTAAACTAAGGCGGCAGCAAAGAAGCCTCCTAGCATCTGTGCGATGATATAAGGGACGACTTTGCGTTTATCAAAACACGCAAATAGCCATAATGCGAGAGTAACGGCTGGGTTTAAGTGAGCACCGGAAGTACCCGCTGTTAGGTAAACGGCTAAAGCAACGCCGAAGCCCCAGATAATACTTATTTCCCATAAACCTAGTTGTGCGCCAGCTATTCTAACGGCAGCAACACAGCCTAGACCAAAAAATACCAGTAGCGCAGTCCCTAAAAACTCTGAGATGCACTGACCTGTGAGTGATGTAGTCGTCATTTGGCTCATATGTTTCTATCCTACGAAAATGAAAAATATTGTAATGTTTTTTTAAGTTAAGATTTTCTAATCGAAAATCATTAACTGTGAATTTATCGTTAAAGAACATAAACGAGAAATATCGAAATTGAAAAATGTGTGTTGCATCACTAAAGCGAAACAAAACAATCAAAAATAGTGATGAATTCGACCTTTGTAATGTGATCTGACCAGTGTTTTTTTATGAAGGTTATTACGATTCAGAAGGAAGGAACTGGACACAGAGGATCATGCTACTTACAATCGTGTAAAAGCTGATAAGGGAGACCAGAATTATGTCATTTGAAGTATTTGAAAAACTAGAATCCAAAGTCCAACAAGCGATTGATACAATCACACTGTTACAAATGGAAATCGATGAATTAAAAGATAAAAATGGTGCACTAAGCCAAGAGTTGGAAACAGCAAAGTCAGGTACGGATTCACTGGTGCGTGAAAATGAACAATTAAAACAAGAGCAGCAAGCTTGGCAAGAGCGTTTACGGACTCTGCTAGGTAAGATGGAAGAAGTGTAATTTCTCGTCATACTTCGCGTTGTAGGGGTGTTGGCTTCGTCTCTTCGCCCTAGTCACATACTTGTGTATGCTCCTAGGGTCTTATCGACTTTGCCGCCTACCTACAACACGAATTATTTAGAGAAATCTTTGTTATGCCTCACATTGCAGGGGTGTTGGCTTTGTCTCTTCGCCCTAGTCACATACTTATGTATGCTCCTAGGGTCTTATCGACTTTGCCGCCTACCTACAACACGAATTATTTAGAGAAATCTTCATCACACCCCATGTTCTAGAGTATAAAAATAAGGGCTGCAATAATTTGCAGCCCTTATTTATAGAATTTTTAACGGATTACGCGTCGATATTGTCATCTTCGATAAAATCGTCGGTCTCAGACGGGATTAATGGCTCTTCAGAAAGAATAATGCCAGTGTTATCGGCATAAAGGTAATCACCTGAGAAGAAAGTGACGCCGCCGAAATTAACGCGGATATCACTTTCACCGATGCCTTCATCTGGGCAACCTGCAGGCATCGCCGCAATAGCTTGAATACCGAGGTCAAGCTCCATTAGTGCATCCACCTGACGGACGGCACCATAAACCACAATGCCTTCCCAGTGGTTATCAACGGCGAGTCTTGCAATTTCAGCATCAATGAGTGCCTTACGGACAGACCCGCCACCGTCAACCAGTAGAATGCGCCCAGTGCCGTCTTCTTCCAGCAAATCATACAGTAGGCCATTATCTTCAAAGCACTTAACTGTAATGATTTGACCGCCAAATGAAGTACGTCCACCAAAGTTGGAGAAAAGGGGTTCTACCACATTAACGCTTTCTTGGTAAATATCGCAGAGTTCGGAAGTATCATATTTCATAGGAGTTAGGTCTTTTTTGCTGCAAGAGGTAGCCAGTATATCCCTTTTCAACAGTACTTGGCAAAGTTAGCCGCCTAAAAATAGGCGGAAAAAGTCAAAAAAACGACAAATAGTGACTGTTATTTGCTCATTACAACGCCAATGGAGAATAAAACGTTGGTCACGAGTGCAGCTTTCACCATATTTTCGAGTAAAGGACGCATGCCTTCTGGGGTAGGGTCACTCAGAACGCGGCGTAAATGGTTCATTAGCATCGGTACGGCTAATAAAAATAACCAACCACTCCACCCGTGCAAGTAAATTAGGTTAAAAAATGCCAAACATAAAATTGCCGCAACAATAATAATGGTGTGATAAATTCGAGCTCCTTGGGGACCTAAACGTACCGCTAAGGTGTTTTTACCTGCTTTAATATCATTTTCGATATCACGCATATTATTGATATTCAGTACTGCGACAGAGAGCAACCCACAGGCAGTTGCGGGCAGGACAGTGATGATATTAAAACTATTAGCTTGTAAATAATAAGTCCCAATAACACTTAGCCAGCCAAAGAAAATTAAGACAGAAATATCCCCTAACCCTAGGTACCCATAGGGTTTTTTGCCAACGGTATAGGTAATTGCAGCAACGATAGCAATAAGGCCTAATGCGACGAAACCAATGGCATCCTCTGGCTTTTCACATGCGACAATAATTAATAGTAAGCCAGAAAGGCAGGCCGCTGTAATATTTAGCTTGAGCGCCTTTTTCATGTCCGCTTGCGTGATAACACCTTTTTGCATACCACGTAATGGACCAATACGTTCTGCTGTATCAGAGCCTTTGACTGCGTCACCATAGTCATTCGCAAGGTTAGATAAAATCTGTAATAAACCCGCCGTGATGAGTGCTAATAAAGCGACGGGCCATTTAAAATTATTAGTTAAATAAGCGAGTGCAGAGCCTGTCACAATCGCAATCACCCCTAAAGGTAGGGTTTTAGGGCGGAGACTTTCAATCCAAGCTTGTTTACGACTTATTGTTGTGGATGTCGACTGCATGCAGTTACCTATAATTCAAACTCTTTAGAGATGTGTTCTTAATAATTTAATTGCCCATCATATAGAGAGATACCTGAGTATTTTCAATGTAATGGGCAGAATATTTAATAGAAAAAAGTGCAGCGATAAAAGCTGCACTTTAGTCGATGTATATTAAGGATACATGAAAACCAGATAATTAATAAGATTATAAAATAAATCTACTCAGGTCTTCATCCGCCACCAGCTCATCTAAGTGCTGTCTGACATAGTCTGCATCGATTTGGATAGTTTGCCCGTTACGGTCACTGGCATCGAAAGAAATATCTTCCATTAAACGCTCAAGCACGGTGTGCAAGCGACGAGCACCAATGTTTTCGGTTGACTCATTGACTTGCCATGCGGACTCCGCAATTTTACGAATACCGTCAGTCGTGAATTCAATATTCACGCCTTCTGTTGCCATCAGCGCTTTATACTGTTCAGTTAATGAGGCATTTGGTTCCGTCAAAATACGCACAAAATCTTCAGTTGTCAGCGCTTGTAATTCAACACGAATTGGCAAGCGACCTTGGAGTTCAGGGATCAAGTCTGATGGGCTCGAAACTTGGAACGCACCTGAAGCGATAAACAGAATGTGGTCAGTTTTGACCATGCCGTGCTTAGTCGAAATGGTGCAGCCTTCGATTAATGGCAGTAAATCGCGTTGAACCCCTTCTCGAGAGACATCTGGCCCCGAGCTTTGGCCACCACGTTTACAAATTTTGTCGAACTCATCGATGAAGACAATACCATTTTGTTCAACTGCTTCAATCGCTTGTTCTTTTAGCTCTTCAGGGTTGACTAATTTAGCCGCTTCTTCTTCAACTAGCAGTTTGAATGCCTCTTTGATTTTCATCTTACGTGGCTTCTGCTTTTGGCCTGCTAAGTTTTGGAACATGGATTGTAACTGGTTCGTCATCTCTTCCATGCCAGGAGGCGCCATAATTTCAACACCCATAGGGGATGCAGCGACTTCAATTTCAATTTCTTTATCGTCTAATTGGCCTTCACGTAATTTTTTACGGAATGCTTGGCGAGCAGGGGAATGCTCATCCGTTGGTTCAGACTGCCCCCAGTTATTTTTTGCTGGTGGAATAAGAACGTCCAAAATACGCTCTTCAGCCATTTCTTCGGCACGATAGCGATTCTTTTCAATAGACTGTAAACGCACCATTTTAACGGCGGAGTCAGTTAAATCGCGAATAATCGAGTCAACTTCTTTACCGACATAGCCGACTTCAGTAAATTTAGTCGCTTCGACTTTGATAAATGGCGCGTTGGCTAATTTCGCAAGGCGGCGAGCAATTTCAGTTTTACCCACCCCTGTTGGCCCAATCATCAAAATATTTTTTGGGGTGACTTCGTGACGTAACACTTCATTTAACTGCATACGGCGCCAGCGGTTACGCAGAGCAATCGCAACAGAACGTTTGGCTTTATTCTGGCCAATAATATGATTGTCGAGTTCGCTGACAATTTCGCGTGGAGTCATTTCGGACATACTAGCAATCCTTATGATTTTGAAGAAATTTCTTCAAAGTTGACATTATGGTTGGTGTAAATACAGATATCACCTGCAATAGCGAGTGCTTTTTCAGCGATCTCTTTGGCGCTTAAGTCTGTATTTTCTAACAAAGCACGTGCGGCTGATTGCGCATATGGGCCACCGGAGCCAATAGCAATTAAGTCATTTTCCGGTTGAACCACATCACCATTACCCGTAATGATCAGTGAAGTGTGTTCATCGGCGACAGCTAACAAGGCTTCTAACTTGCGAAGCATGCGGTCAGTGCGCCAATCTTTAGCAAGTTCAACGGCTGCTTTAGTTAAATGGCCTTGATGAAGTTCGAGTTTGCGCTCAAACAGTTCAAATAATGTGAATGCGTCTGCGGTGCCACCGGCAAATCCGGCAATGACTTTGTCGTTGTATAAACGGCGAACTTTGCGGACATTGCCTTTCATGACGGTATTACCCATCGTCGCCTGTCCATCACCACCAATTACGACCTGGCCATTACGGCGAACACTTACGATTGTTGTCATGAGTTAGCCCCTGGTTTATTACAAAAAAATGCGGTTGTATGTGATTTTCAAAAGAATAAATTCAAGTGATAGTTGTCTAATTAACTATCACTTGAACTAGGTTGAAGCCACAAAGTACCGCTCATGAGTACATTAAAACAGTACATGGGGGGGAAGGAGGAATTTTTCAACCCCCAGAAGCACGAAGAATACAACCGGAAACACCTGCACTTGCTGCTCGGTCACGCATTTTTTCGGCAGTTGACTTGGAATAAGGCCCTAAAACGATACGGTGCCAACCTCCACCTGCGCTTACACGGCTTTCAATACCTGAGAATGCCAAAGTAGCTTGCACAGACTCGGCTTGTTCTGCTGTACGGAATGAACCACATTGAACAACCATATTTTGCAAGCTGTTTGTCGGTTTAGTGCTTGGTGCCGTTTGTGGCTGAGCTGCGGGCGCGGTTGGTTGAGCCTCAAGTTTTGGAGGGATATTGACCGCTGGTTTACGTTGTACTGGCTCGACAGGTTGAGTTGGCTCATTGATGAGCACTTGGGAGCGCGGTACTGGTTTACCGTTTGCAGGGATTTCTTGCAAGTTAGTGACAGGCTGGCGTCTGTCAGAATCAATTTGTTCTAATAGCTGGCGCTGTTCAGGTGTTAAATCTGATGGGCGCACAATATTATTGCCAGTACTCGGTTGTTGAATATTTGGCATATCCACACCACGACGTTCGAGCTCTTTAATATAGCGCCAACGTTCTTCAGGCTTTGGTGGAAGCGTACTTCCCGGTGTTGTTGGTGTGACAACTTGGGGGGGCGGTGTGTCCTTTTTATTTTGAGTGATATAAAACAGGCCGCCAACAAATAGCACGACAATTGCCACAGCAACAACCAATGTTGTCATTGGTAGTCCTTGTGCTTTCTTTGATTTACCTTTGCTTTTTTTACGGGCGGATGAGCGCCCCCGAGCTACATAATCTTTTTGTGCCACGCTATTAATTCACTAGTTATCAATTGTTCGTCATCATTTGGCTTAACATGTTACTTAACCCGAGCAACTTTGACTAGCTTTTAGGCGCTTTTGTGCTCTCTCTGATGATTAAATCAGAATCTAGGAGACGTGAACCCGGGTTTACATTGTGTCCATGGATTTGCTCAAGCAGTAATTGCATCGCATGATGACCAATTTCAGCACGAGGTTGATTAATAGTTGTTAGGGCTGGCAAGGTGTATTTTGATTGCTCTAAGTTATCGAAACCAACAAAAGAAAGGTCATCAGGGAGCTTCAAGCCCATTTTTTTCGCTTGCCACATCGCACCAATCGCCATGATATCACTGTGACAAAAGATAGCAGTAGGTGGTTCGGGAAGTGACATTAATGTTTTCACGGCTTCAGCGCCACCTTCATGGGTAAAATCGCCACGAATAATATAATTTTCACGCAATTTTTCGCCTGTGCGCAACATGGCTTTTTTATAACCTTCTAAACGGTATTGACTTAAAGGCATATGATCAGGGCCTGCAATACAAGCAATCAGTTTATGGCCTTGTTTTTGCAGGTAATGTGTCGCATTAAATGCAGCCGTGAGGTTATCGATATGCACAGTAGGCAGTTTTAGCTCAGGCGCAAATTCATTTGCCATCACTATCGGAGGAAGGTTTTTCTGCTCTTCCGTTGAGATATCGAACGGAATATTGGAACCCAGTAAAACCATACCATCAATTTGTTTAGTAATAATGAGATTAATAAAAGCATTTTCTTGTTTTTCTTGGTGTTTACAGTCTCCAATCAAAACAAAATAGCCTTCTTGAGCAGCGATTTCTTCAATCCCGCAGACGACATCACTAAAGAACGGATCGCGGATATTGGGAACAAGCACAAGAATAGTTTTTGATTCATTGCGCTTATAGCTTCTAGCAAGGTTATGAGGATAATAACCAACATCCATCACCGCTTGTTCGACTTTTTGGCGTGTTTGCAAAGAAACTTTTTCCGGGTTCATGAGTGTTCTTGACACCGTCGCTGTCGAAACGCCCGCGGCACTAGCAACATCTTTCATCGTTGCCGTGTTATTGTGTTTTTTACTTTCCACAACGCCTTCCTTAGATTGATTTAATCGTTTGCTTTTTTTGAATGGCGCAAGTACGTCATTATTAGTAGCTATTCTAATTGGTTTCTCAATAATATCTGTTACCTAGTTTGCATAAAAAGTGTGACTTGCGTCATTTTTTAGAGCTGCTTCGCAAATTTTGAAAATAATTCTAAGGGTAAAAAGATAAATGAAACTCAATGTGTGTAAAAAGCGCTCAATTTAGTTGTTTAGCATTATAGGGTAAATAATTCAAAGTTATCAATATGCTGCAAAGACAATATTGGTTATAGCCTATAAAGTTAAATGGCTAGATAAAATGAATCCTTTAACATTGTTCATGGGTTAACAATCAGTTGGGTCCACATCAATATTCCATTTTACTTTGCGGCTTTCTGGTTGTTGAAGAATTTCTGGCAATAGTTTCGCCATAAACTGTTGTAAATAAAGTCGCGAAGGGTGTTGCAATAGCAATTGCCAGCGGAATCGGCCGCCACGTTTAGCTTGAATCGACGGCGAGGGGCCTAAAATCCACATTTTTGCATCACTTTGTGGGTGTTGAGTTATATATTGCCGCACATTTTGCAGAAATTGACGCGAATCTTGGTTATTGTGATCTTCTGAGCGGATCAGTATATGGTTGGTGTAAGGCGGTAGCATGGCGATTCGGCGCTCTTCCATCGCTTCTTGGGTAAATGCGTTGTAACCCTCTTCAAGCAGTGTGAGCAACAGTGGGTGTTCGGGATGGTGGGTCTGTAAGAACACTTCACCTTGTTTACCGGCTCGCCCTGCTCGGCCAGAAACTTGTACGTATAATTGAGCAAACCGTTCGGCTGCACGAAAATCACTCGAGAACAAAGCTCCGTCAACATCTAATAAGGCGACTAAGGTGACATCAGGGAAATGGTGGCCCTTGGCTAACATCTGTGTGCCAATAAGAATTCGAGCTCCTCCTTCATGTACTTGATTTAAATGTTGTTCCAGTTCGCCTTTACGGCTCGTGGTATCACGGTCAATACGCGTAACGGGAGTGTCAGGGAACAGTTCACAAATACCTTCCTCAAGTTGCTCAGTTCCCATTCCAACAGGCACTAAATGCGTTGAACCACATTGTGGGCATTGATGAGGAACTGGGCGCTGGCTGTCACAATGGTGGCAGCGTAATTGATGGAAATTTTGATGCAAGGTGTAATAGTGGTCACAGCGCTGGCACTCAGCAATCCATCCGCATTCATGGCAAATTAATGCTGGGGAATAACCACGGCGATTTAAAAATAAAATCACCTGATTATTTTGTGCAAGGTGTTCTTTAATATGTTGAATTAATAAGTGAGAAAGGCCAAATTTTAGTGGCTGGCCTTTTAAGTCAATAAGATGTTGAGCCGCAGGGCGTGCATTACCGGCACGAATAGTGAGATTTAATTGCCGATATTTATGTTGCTGTACATTTAGTAAGGTTTCTAACGATGGCGTCGCAGTGCCCATCACAATAGGAATATTGTTCTTTTTAGCGCGAAAAACGGCTAAATCACGTGCATGATAACGCCAACCATCCTGTTGTTTGTATGAGCTGTCATGCTCTTCATCAATAATAATAATGCCAAGGTGGGCGAAAGGCGTGAACAGTGCCGAACGTGTACCAATAATAATGGCATTTTGACCTTGCTTGGTGCGTAGCCAAACTGCTAAACGTTCGCTATCGTTCAGCCCTGAGTGTAAAACATCAACAGGCGCATTGAAGCGCTCACGAAAGCGGCTGATAGTTTGTGGGGTCAAGCCAATTTCAGGCACCAAAACTAAAGCTTGTTTACCTTGAGCAAGAACATTTTCCAATACGCTCAGATACACTTCTGTTTTACCGGACCCCGTTATCCCTGCGAGCAGCCATGGCGAAAATTGGTTATCTTCAGCGCGTATAGCACCGACAGCGGTGGCTTGCTCACTATTAAGCCGCAACCGTTCACCGCAAACTGTAAAGTTTGATTGCCATTTTTCGCTCGTCGGTTGAACGGGATGTAACTCAATGTAATCTTTTTTTTTCAGTGCTTGTAGAGCGCTTTCACTGATTTCAAGCTCATTCACTTGATGGCGATAAACGGGTCTACGACGTAAAAGTGCGAGGGCCTGCTGTTGTTTTGGGGAGCGTTTTAGCTCATTAAGGTCAACGGCTAAGCCTTCATCTGTCACTTGCCATTGCCAAATAGGGGTAAATTCTGCAGGTTTACCTTGGCGCAATAGAGTGGGTAATGCGTGGAATAGTACTTCGCCAATTGGGTAGTGATAGTATTGGGAAGACCACAATAATAGTTGCCAAATATCATCAGGGAAGAGCGTTTGATGGTCGAGAACCAGTTCGATAGCTTTTAATTTATCTTCAGCAAACTCGCTTTTATCGCTGTGTTTTACCACAATACCTAAGGCTTGACGCTTGCCAAACGGCACCATAACACGGCTGCCAATCACTGGCAGTGGCATGTTGTCAGGAAGGCGATAATCAAATGTGCGGTTTAATGGGACAGGTAAAGCCACCTGAACGACGATCATATCTGGGTTTCCGTCTATTTTTTATGCGATAATGCGAGCGATTGTTGACTAGAGTACCACAAAATTTACTCAGTTTTCATTGCGTGATAAACAGAATTTCTGTATGATCCGCCGCCTTTGGTATTTATTTTTACCAATATATTAAATTCAATCAACACGACGTGTGGTGTCCGGCGTTAGGGCTGGAATGGCGACACGGCCTTAATAGAGGTTCTCCCATGAAAAAAGGTATTCACCCTAAATACGAAGAAGTTACTGCAACTTGTTCTTGCGGTAATGTAATGAAAATTAATTCAACTGCTGGTCACTCGCTGAACCTGGACGTTTGTGGTAACTGCCACCCGTTCTATACTGGTAAACAGCGTGATGTTGCGACTGGTGGTCGTGTTGATCGCTTCAACCAACGTTTCAGCATCCCAGGTTCTAAAAAATAATCGAACTTGTGAAATGCGAAAAAAAGGGAAACTGAGTTTCCCTTTTTTAATGCCCAAAATAAGCGTTTTTATGTCTAAATGAAGAAATTAGAAGTGATAAACGACACTAAACATGATGTCATGACTGCGTACTTTGACTTTAGACTTGAGCGTATCGCCATTATAGTTATAGCTATCTTGAATAAAACATAAGGAAAGGCACTACGTCGCAAGGTTTGCGACGTAGTTAAAACTTTGAGGCACGTAATGGCGACTAATTAGGATTAATATTCCCACGTTTCAGGGTCGATACCTAATTCGCGCATGATTTCTTTTGCGGCTTCAGGGATCTCGTCATTACGTTCTTTACGCAAGTCTTCATCATTTGGCAGTGGTTGGCCTGTGAATGCATGCAAAAATGCTTCACACAGTAATTCACTGTTAGTGGCATGACGTAAGTTGTTGATCTGACGGCGAGTACGCTCATCAGTTAAAATTTTTAGTACCTTCAAAGGAATAGATACTGTAATTTTCTTTACTTGCTCACTCTTTTTGCCATGTTCAGCATACGGACTGACATACTCACCATTCCATTCAGCCATGGGTTACCTTGGATATTTTCAGTAATAATTAAAAATAATATACATATTCTTTTTAATAGGAACTTATTCTAAGCTCTAAATCGAGAATATCTGCATATATGTTCGATGAGGATTCACTTATTTTAATACAGAATAATGTTTAAAATTAACAAGTTAAATCCACTTATGCGATTGACTATCAATTTACACATAATTATTAAGGCTGATTATTCCATTACTTGATATAAACGTAAAGAGGTTTAGACGTCTAGATATGTTGACGTCTAAACATCCGATGGGTATGATTTGGCCTATCACTGTTCAGGAGAAGCGTTTATGACTTACAAGCCGTCAACCATCGCAATTCATAATGGATTAAATGATGACCAACAATTTGGTTGTGTTGTGCCTCCCATTTATTTGTCTAGCACCTATAACTTCACTGATTTTAATGAGCCTCGCGCACATGACTACTCACGCCGTGGAAATCCAGGTCGCGATATTGTGCAAAAAACATTGGCACAGCTTGAGGGGGGGAGCGGCGCAGTAATGACCAACAGTGGGATGTCAGCGCTTCATTTACTCTGTACTGTTTTTTTACAGCCCGGTGATCTATTAGTTGCACCTCATGATTGTTATGGTGGAAGTTATCGGTTATTTAATAGCCAAAGTCAGCGTGGGGCTTACCAAGTGCAATTTGTCGATCAAAGTGATGAATCTGCATTACGAGCTGCGCTCGCTAAA
The DNA here is from genome assembly GCF_028477785.1 of Providencia sp. PROV269. Lineage (NCBI taxonomy): Bacteria > Pseudomonadati > Pseudomonadota > Gammaproteobacteria > Enterobacterales > Morganellaceae > Providencia > Providencia sp. PROV269. Next base: position 197,503 of record NZ_JAMPLV010000016.1, read on the forward strand.
AAACCTAAATTAGTCTTAATTGAAACACCCAGTAACCCATTATTAAGAATTTTTGATATACAGCATATTGCGCAATTAGCGCATGATGTTGGCGCGTTAGTGGTTGTCGACAATACATTTTTAAGCCCTATCCTCCAGCAACCACTGTCATTAGGGGCTGACTTTGTTGTGCATTCATGTACAAAATACCTTAATGGTCATTCAGATATTGTGGCTGGTGTAGTGATTGCCAAAGAGGAAAAATGGGCAATAGAATTAGCGTGGTGGGCGAATAATATTGGTGTCACTGGGGGCGCTTTTGATAGCTACTTATTATTAAGAGGCATCCGAACTCTATCCCCTCGTGTGTTACAGCAACAGCAAAACGCACAAGAGATCGTAAAATATCTTAAATCGCAGCCTTTAGTGAAAAAATTGTATTATCCTGCATTGGAAGATCATCCTGGGCACGAAATAGCGCTGAAACAACAAAAAGGTTTTGGCGCCATGTTGAGTTTTGAATTTGCAGGTGATGAGTCACAACTTCGCCATTTTCTTCGCTCACTTAGCCTGTTTACATTGGCGGAGTCATTGGGTGGGGTGGAAACATTGATTTCCCATACTGCGACAATGACGCATGCAGGTATGTCAGCAGAAGCTCGTGCGCAAGCGGGGATTACAGATAGCTTGCTAAGAATTTCAGTGGGGATTGAAGATCCTCAGGATTTAATCACAGACTTAGATCACGCATTTCAGGTTGCGGGACAACGTTAGCGGAGTTTTTGATGAGTGTACTAACAGCGGTTGAGGTGGCTCCTTGTCACCGTCAGTTACATAAGTTTGGGGGCAGTAGTTTAGCCGATGCGAAGTGCTATCAACGCGTTGCAGCAATTATGGCGAACTATAGTCAACCTGGTGATTTAATGGTGGTTTCTGCCGCGGGTAGTACAACTAATCAGTTGATCAATTGGTTAAAATTAAGCCAAAGTGATCGTATTTCGGCTCATCAAGCTCAACAGTCGTTACGCCGCTATCAACTTGATTTAATTGAATCTCTTTTACCGGAACAAAAAGCCGTAGAATTAAGCCAATTATTTATTCACGATTTAGAGCGTTTAAGTGCGTTGTTGGATAAACCGACTAATGATGCGACTTATGCAGAAGTGGTAGGGCACGGTGAAATTTGGTCTGCGCGCCTTATGGCTGAGGTGCTTGCACAGGCCGGCATGACGAGTGCTTGGTTAGATGCGCGTTTATTTTTACGCGCTGAGCGTGCGGCACAACCGCAGGTCGATGAAACACAATCGCGTTATTTATTGCAACAACAGTTAACTCAGTTACCGAACCGACGTATTGTCGTGACAGGTTTTATTTCGCGTAATCAGCAAGGTGAGACGGTACTGCTTGGGCGTAATGGGAGTGACTATTCCGCAACACAAGTCGGTGCACTGGCAGATGTGGGAAAAGTAACGATTTGGAGTGATGTCGCTGGAGTATATAGCGCTGACCCTCGTAAAGTGAAAGATGCCTGTTTATTGCCCTTATTGCGCCTAGATGAAGCCAGTGAATTGGCGCGCTTAGCGGCTCCTGTTTTACATACACGCACTTTACAACCCGTTTCCGTGAGCAATATTGATTTGCAATTAAGGTGTAGCTATCAACCGGAGCAGGGTTCAACAAAAATTGAACGGGTACTTGCGTCAGGAGCAGGGGCAAAAATCGTGACTAGCCATGATGATGTGTGCTTAATTGAATTGCGCATCGCTGCTGGCCGTGATTTTAAACAAATCTGCAAAGATGTGGATTTATTACTTAAGCGTGCTCAATTGCGTCCTTTGGCGCGTGGTATTCATCATGACCGCTCTTTGCTGCAATTATGTTATACCTCTGAAATTGTCGAAAGTGCCTTAAATACCCTTGAAGAAGCCGGGTTGCCGGGGTCATTATCATTACGTGAAGGTTTTTCTTTGGTTGCGCTAGTCGGTGCAGGTGTGTGTAAAAAGCCATTACATAGCCACCGTTTTTATGAGGAATTAAAAGGGCAGCCTGTTGAATTTATTTGGCATTCAGAGGATGCCATCAGCTTAGTCGCTGTTTTGCGTTCTAACCAAACAGAGCACTTAATTCAAGGGATGCACCAGAGCTTATTCCGTGCAGAAAAACGCATTGGTTTAGTGTTATTTGGTAAAGGGAATATTGGCGCGCGTTGGTTAGAACTTTTTGCTGCGGAGCAATACAAGATTTCGGCACGTAGCGACTTTGATTTTGTCTTAGCTGGTGTAGTAGACAGCCGCCGTAGTTTGCTGAATTACCAAGGGATTGACCCCAGCCGTGCGCTGGCTTTCTTTGATGACGAAGCCGTAGAGCATGAGGACGATAGCCTATTTTTATGGATGCGTTCCCATCCTTATGATGATTTAGTGGTATTAGATGTCACCGCAAGTGAGACACTGGCAGATAACTATGTGGATTTTGCGAGTTATGGTTTTCATGTGATCAGTGCAAATAAAATTGCAGGGGCAGCGCAAACGGCACAATATCGTCAAATACGCGATGCGTTTTCGAAAACAGGTCGTCACTGGCTATACAACGCAACAGTAGGTGCAGGGTTACCGATTAACTATACGGTACGGGACTTAAAAGAAAGTGGTGATTCGATCCTGGCTATCAGTGGTATTTTTTCTGGAACGCTATCATGGCTATTTTTACAGTTTGACGGTTCTATCCCATTTAGCGAGCTAGTAGAGCAAGCTTGGCAGCAAGGGTTAACTGAACCAGATCCACGCATTGATTTATCAGGGCAAGATGTCATGCGAAAATTAATTATTTTAGCCCGTGAAGCAGGTTATGACATCGAACCCGATGATGTGAGAGTGGAATCTTTAGTACCGAAACAGGCTCAGACGGGTTCACTCGATGAGTTCTTTGAAAATAGCGCCATTATTAATGAGCAGATGCAGCAACGTTTAGAAGCGGCGCAAGAACTAGGGTTAGTGCTACGCTATGTGGCACGGTTTGATGCAGTAAAAGGCAAAGCGAAAGTCGGTGTGGAAGCCGTGAAACCGGAACATCCGCTGGCCTCATTATTACCGGGTGACAATGTGTTTGCTATCGAGAGCCGTTGGTATCGAGACAACCCATTGGTGATCCGTGGGCCAGGAGCCGGGCGCGATGTGACCGCTGGCGCTATTCAGTCGGATCTCAACCGGCTCTCTCAACTTTTATAATCATTTTTCAGGTGTATTGGTGTTCTTGGTGGTATTGAGGGCACCGATGCATTATGAATATTTTTAATTTACCCCTTCATTTTCTGTTTTTTATTCTAATGATTTAATTCTTAAACATTATTCATGTCTTAAAAGTGCTGAATCGACGATATATTGCGCTGAAACAATACTTAAATAAGAAAAATTAATAAAAATAAGGCTGTAATTAAATTTCAGAAAAATCCCCCAAAGTCATTTTTTTCTGATATGAATATACACTGAAGGGTAAATTTAGCGGCCTGCATCACAAAACGACAACTCTAACGCAGCCGACTGAAATTTTGTTACAGGAAACTGGGTGCAGTCTGTTAACCGTGAACCGTGCGGGAATGCATTCTGCCAGAAGCACAAGGTCAGGAGTCTCATGAATCAGCAATATTCCGCAATGCGCAGTAATGTCAGTATGCTGGGTAAGCTACTCGGCGATACCATCAAGGAAGCCTTAGGTGAGGACATACTCGACAAAGTTGAGTCCATTCGTAAGCTTTCCAAATCTTCCCGTGCAGGTAATGAAGTTCAGCGCCAAAAACTGCTGATGACATTACAAAATCTTTCTAATGATGAATTGCTACCCGTTGCAAGGGCATTTAACCAATTCTTAAACCTGACAAACGTTGCTGAGCAATATCACAGCATTTCGCCTCACGGTGAAGCGGCAAGTAATCCAGTGGCATTGAAAAATCTGTTTAGCCGATTAAAAGGCAAAAACTTCACGGATGGCGATATTCAAAAAGCGGTTGAACAGCTTTCAATTGAGCTAGTTTTAACGGCTCACCCAACGGAAATTGCCCGCCGTACGTTGATCCATAAACTGGTTGAGGTAAACAACTGCTTATCACAACTCGACCATGATGATATTGCAGATTATGAACGTAATAATATCATGCGCCGCTTACGCCAATTAGTGGCGCAATCATGGCATACCGATGAAATTCGTAAAATTCGCCCAACGCCCATTGATGAAGCGAAATGGGGATTTGCCGTTGTTGAAAATTCATTGTGGGAAGGGGTGCCCGCTTTCTTACGTGAATTTAATGAACAGTTGGAAGATTCAATCGGCGCGGTATTACCCGTTGAAGCGAATCCAATCCGCTTTACCTCATGGATGGGAGGCGACCGTGATGGCAACCCGAACGTGACTGCGGATGTGACTCGTCAGGTGCTATTACTGAGCCGCTGGAAAGCGGCGGACTTATTCCTCAAAGATATTCAAGTGTTGGTTTCAGAGCTTTCAATGACAGAAGCAACCCCAGAGCTGCGTGCGCTAGCAGGGGGAGATGACGTTGATGAGCCTTATCGCCAAATTGCGAAAAATTTACGTAGTCAATTATTCTCGACATTAGAGTATTTAGAGCGCCGTGTTAAAGGCGAGCAAGTTTTACCACCAGCAGACTTATTGGTAGACAACGCCCAGTTATGGGACCCGCTATATGCATGTTATCAATCATTAATTGCCTGCAATATGAAAATCATTGCGAATGGTCAGTTGTTGGATACTCTGCGCCGTATTCGTAGCTTTGGTTTGCAACTGGTACGTATTGATGTCCGCCAAGAAAGCACTCGTCACACCGAAGCCATTGCAGAGCTAACTCAGTATTTAGGGTTGGGTGATTACTCACAGTGGTCAGAAGAGGAAAAACAACAATTCTTGCTGGCAGAGCTACAATCGTTACGCCCATTGATCCCTCAAGACTGGCAACCGAGCGCAGAAACACAGGAAGTATTTGAAACTTGCCGTGTGATTGCGAAAGCCAAAAATGATTCTATCGCAGCTTATGTTATTTCAATGGCGAAAGTTCCGTCAGACGTGTTGGCGGTAAAATTGTTGCTGAAAGAGAATGGAGCATCAGTCCGTTTGCCAGTAGCGCCACTATTTGAAACACTGGAAGATTTAAACAACGCTGAAAGCGTGATGACCAAGCTTTTAAGCATTGAGTGGTATCGCGACCTTATTGATGACCGCCAAATGGTGATGATTGGTTACTCCGATTCGGCTAAAGATGCAGGGGTAATGGCGGCGTCATGGGCGCAATATCGTGCACAAGATGCACTCATTAAGTTGTGTGAGAAAGAAGGTGTCACACTGACATTATTCCATGGGCGTGGCGGTACAATTGGCCGCGGCGGTGCACCTGCACATTCAGCATTACTTTCTCAACCACCAGGTAGTTTAAAAGGTGGGCTGCGGGTAACAGAACAAGGCGAAATGATCCGTTTTAAATTCGGCTTGCCACAAGTCACGATTAGCAGCCTTGCCTTATACGCGAGTGCAATATTAGAAGCGAATCTTTTACCACCACCAGAGCCAAAAGATGAGTGGAAGTCCGTGATGGATTCACTATCTGATGTGTCTTGCGCGATGTACCGTGATTATGTGCGTGAACAACCGGATTTTGTCCCTTATTTCCGCGCTGCGACGCCTGAACTAGAGTTAGGTAAATTACCGCTTGGGTCACGTCCTGCAAAACGTAGACCAACGGGTGGCGTGGAAACGTTGCGTGCTATTCCATGGATCTTTGCATGGACGCAGAACCGTTTAATGCTTCCCGCATGGCTAGGCGCTGGTGCAGCACTGAAACATGTCATTGAGAAAGAAGGCAAACAAGCTGTTCTTGATGAAATGTGGCAGCAGTGGCCATTCTTTAATACACGTATTGCGATGTTAGAAATGGTTTATGCAAAAGCAGACTTATGGCTGGCAGAATATTATGACCACCGCTTAGTGGAAGAGCGCTTATGGCCATTAGGGCAAAAACTACGTGACCAGTTGTCTGAGGATATTAAAAGCGTATTGGCGGTTTCGAAAGACGAAGCGCTAATGGCGGATTTACCTTGGATAGCAGAATCTATCGCGTTACGTAATGTCTATACCGACCCATTAAACGTCTTACAAGCAGAGCTTTTACATCGTTCTCGCCAACAAGAGCACCCAGACCCACGTGTCGAGCAAGCCTTGATGGTAACGATTGCAGGGGTTGCTGCAGGTATGCGTAATACGGGTTAGTTTGTTGATTTTTAAAATACTTGAATAATATGAGGGCTACCAAATGGTAGCCCTCATTATTTTTACAGGGTATTACGAATTGGATGAGCCATCATCTGGTTTATCATGATGAATCAAGTGATATGTAGAGCGAGCTCGAGGGTGAATAAAGAAATGGTTAGCTGGCGCATTGTGCGTTTTGATATGCACCATCGCGACATTCGTTTTTTTACCTTGTTTGTTATGGAAAGCATAAATCACAAAGGGAAGTAAGAAAATAATCACAAAGCTAACCGTAAGTAATGTCACATAGGTATTATCACTCGCCCCCTCAGGTAAAGAGCTCGGTGGGAAGAATGAAACAATAAAGGCTAAGATAGAAATAATGAAGCCAACTAATGCGACGAGAACTTTAACGCCTTTTCCTCCGGGAATATTAAATGCACGTTTTTTCTCTGGTTGCTTGCACACTAAATGCATGTAACCGAGAAATAGCATGAAATAGCTACATAAATAGATAACTACGGTTAAGGCGAGCGCAATAAGGAATGACATATTGCCACCGCCCCCAGTATTGGTGAGGACAATAATTGCCACTGTTGTGATCAGTAATTGAGAAATCACCAGTGTTACCGGCACGCCATTTTTATTCACCTTGGCAAAGCTTTGCGGCAGAATGCCTTTCTGTGCCGCGACATACATACCGCGGGATGGCCCCACAATCCAAGAAGCAATCTCAGCCAGCACACCAAGTAATAATAATGCAGCAATAATTCTTACGGCCCATTCAAGGGAGGAATTAAAGTGTGTGACAAGCACATTGAATGTCTGTACTACGCCAGCAGATAAATTAATTTCACTGTTTGGGATCACAGCTGCCACCGATAACCCACCAATTGAGCTTAAACAAATTGCCGCTATCATCAGTAAAAACATCGCTGCGGGGTAATCTCGGCCGGGGTTTTTCATCTCATTGACGTGGGTTGCGGATGCCTCAACACCCATATAACTCAAAATAAAGGCAACAAATACCACTAGTGTGCCAATTTTGGTGAAATCAGGAATAAAAGTTTCAGTACTAATTTCAATTGCTAATGGTGAGCCGCTAACTAAATAGCTGATCGCTAAAAAGACTAAAATTAGAGCTGGGAGCAAAATACCTGCGAAGAAACCGATTTTTGCAATGGTTGCCGTGTATTTGGTTCCACCAAATTGAGTGAAAGCCAATACCCAGAGAATAACAAGCGCCCCTATCGTTTTAGTGATTGGGTCTGTATTAAGTTCTGGCCAATTTAAAATATAAGACAGTGCCCCTAAGACGAAATACAGCATAGGAATAAAGCCAATTGCTATTTGTAAATAACCAAATGAAATGGCGGCAAATCCCCAGCGTTCGCCTAATGTGTTAGAAACCCATGCAAATACACCACCTTCCTCCCAACCTTCTACGGTTGCCATTTCTGCGGCACACAAGGCGACAGGAATAAACCACAATAATCCTCCCAATAGCAGGAAAAATACGAGGCTAAAGCCAGATGTCGCAAATGTTGGATATTCATAAACGGCCATCACCATCGATGCGGTAATGGCAAAAAAGCCGAGTAATGTGAGCTGTTTTGCGGCTGGAGCTGTCGTTGTTGTCATACGAGTTCTCCTCAAATCGATAAACAATCAGCCTTTGCTGGGCGGATCTCAGTAGGAGCCAAAGAACCTAAAGCTCTTTGGCTCGTTAACAACGCAATCATGAATAAAAGAATTAACTATGATTAAAGCCGCCGCCTTCTTCTTCCGTTAGCGGTTGATTGACGGGGTGCTTATCGAAATATTCTAAAGTACGTTTGAAGTCATCAATCAGTAATGCCGCTAAATCTAAACTAACACCATGACGTACTAGAATACGTTGAATAACAAGGTCTTCACGGTTTGCTGGCATGGAATAGGCGGGAACTTGCCAGCCGCGACTACGCAGTTTGTCTGCGATGTCATAGAGGGAATATTTGCTGGTGGTTGTGCCTTCTTTTAGTTTCCAGGCTAATGCCGGGATACCCGTTTGGCTATCACCATCAAAAATCATTTCAAATGGCCCTAATTTTTCAATTTCACGGCTGAGATATTGTGCGGTTGCGTAGCAAGCGTTGTGGATTTTTGCATAGCCTTCGCGACCTAGTCTCAAGAAATTATAATATTGAGCAATGATTTGGCCACCAGGACGAGAGAAATTGAGTGCGAATGTTGGCATGTTGCCACCTAAATAATTCACATTAAAAATCAATTCTTCTGGGAGATCTTTGGCTTCACGCCAAATTACCCAGCCAGCGCCTAATGGGGCTAAACCAAATTTATGGCCGGATGCATTAATGGATTTTACGCGTGGTAAGCGGAAATCCCATTCTAAGTCTGGCGCACAGAATGGGGCTAAGAACCCGCCACTCGCACCATCCACATGGATAGGGATATCCAATCCAGTCTCTTTTTGCAGTTTATCGAGCGCATCATGTACGGCTTTGACAGGCTCATATTGGCAGGTAAATGTCACCCCAAGCGTTGGAACCACACCAATGGTATTTTCATCGACGCGTTTGAGCACTTCTTCCGGTGTCATGATAAGGCGGTCGCCTTCAAGTGGAATCTCTCTGAGTTCAACATCGAAATAACGGGCAAATTTGTGCCAACAGATTTGAACTGGGCCACAAATTAAGTTGGGTTTATCAGTCGGTTTCCCTTTAGCGGCTTGTTTTTTGCGCCATTGCCATTTTAACGCGAGCCCACCAAGCATTGCAGCTTCTGAGGACCCGATAGTTGAACAACCAAGGGTATTTTCTGCATCTGGTGAATTCCATAAATCTGCTAACATATGTACACAGCGGTTTTCAATTTCAGCCGTTTGTGGATATTCATCTTTGTCTATCATGTTTTTGTCGATAGACAAATCCATCAAATCACGAATTTCATCATCTACCCATGTCTGGCAGAATGTCGCTAAGTTTTGGCGTGAATTCCCATCTAACATTAATTCATCGCGTACTGCACTAAATACATTACGTGGTGCTTGTTCTTTCAATGGAAATTTGGTTTTTGGTAATGATTTGGATAATTCTAATGATGCGTAGACATCATCCATTCCATTGTGTTTTGAATTTAATGCATTATTACTCATTTCTTAATTCCTCAATAACCATGTGGTAATTAAATAGTATTAATTTTGAGCTCAATATTAAATATACGCTGACTTTTGAAAAATTCAAAAGCGTTCAAATAAAAAAGATAATTTAATGAAAAATGTCATAATTAGAAAGTAATAGTGGAGTGAATGATGGTTTGCGATTGTTTTTTTGATAGATAATTTTATCAAAGGGTGATTTGTGTTTATAAGATGATACTAAAAACTGCATAATTTAACTGAATTATTACATTTTTATGGTTTTTATTTCTATGAATTTAGCTTTTTAGCTATTTTTATTTGATTTTGCATGGGGCGATAATTGTAGGAGAAATACATGATTATTTGTGGGGATTTAATATTTCAGTAATGTTAAATTCTGTGGTTGATATTTAAGCTATAATTTTCATTATATTAAAAATTAATTTATACCATTAACCGTTAAATATATTTATTGCGGTAAGATAAACTTGAATATAGAAGATAATAACACTGGTTTTATTATGGATATGTGGGTCGGAAAACTAATCAGTTTCGATATCACGTCAATGTATTTTTGTAAAAAATAGAAGCTCTTTTGTAAACAATAAATATAAATAGCCAGTTCCGGATAATTGATGATCTTTATTTTTAAGCTAACTAAAGTAGTGCTAGCTAACCAATAGCATATCACGAGCGACAAATCACATATGCTTTCTGAGCGGCTTGTAGGCACAATGAACGAAACAGATTCATGTATTGGATTTATTTCAATATAGATAGGAACCGCCATATACGGAGCCGTACATACATTGGTGTGAAAGGATGGCGGAGTGATCCCGCCTTCTGCTCGATTAGTGACTTGCTTTCTACTGATCCCATCTTTTCCATTCTTTTTTTGGCGTGATGAACTCACGAATTTCACCATTGGCTTTTAAGCTAGCAATTTTCTTATTAGTTGCCTCTTCTTGAGCTAATTGTTCTGGAGTCGGTGGAATATACTGGGTTGCATTTAAATAGGAAGCCCTAGTGCCGCCATTAAGTTTGTAACCACTGATTTTAGAAACCATAGTATCTTTGGTTCCATGTTGTTCTGCATACTTGATTAAGCCATCAGCAACTCCCTCTTTCCATGGTTGCATGTCGTAGTAAGGCACGGCGTTTTTTAAGGATAAATACTCACTAAGTGACTGATCACCGCTCATCATGCCGGAATCAGCCAAGCACATGAAATCCTCAAAAATATTTTTGGGGAGGGATTCAGTTACAACAATATTAATTTGTCGGTTTCCAGTACCTTTAAGCTCAAAAAGTTTTTCTAATTTCCCTTGTTCTGTATCTGCAAGATATAATTGTGCTTTTGAAAATAACATTGGCGAACCAAATTTCCCTGCTTCTTTTTTTGTCAGTATTTCTTGTATGGCTGAGGAAACAGTTTCTTTACCGTCAAAGTAGTGTTTTGTATGCCTAACAAATTCTTCTATATTGAAATTATCACGATAGCAATTGGCTAGCTGGCGTATCACAATAATAAAATTTGTATCTTTATTATCATGCTGTGTCTCTATAAGTTTATTAGTTATGAACAATTGTGCACTGTGCATGGGGAGCTTGGCTTGCCGGTACACAGGTTCAGCACTGAGATAGGCTAAATAGTGGTGGGTATCTTTTGCTAACGATAAATTATAACTATCCATTAAGTTGGATAACTCATATCTGAAACGGTGTTTAATATTATCTATCTGTTTCTGTTCTGTTGCTAAATAACCTATCCCATTATTTAACCCTAAGTTATAAGCGTGGATATTTTTAAACCCATTATGATATAGGTGCTTTATACATTCTCGTAGTTTACTGTCTTGAGGAAGGACATCCATTTCATCAAGGATCATTACTTTTTGTTTGTTAAAATCAAGATATTGACATAGCCGCGTGATGCAAAACTCAATTTGTTGAGATTCCAGTGTGCTAATCGGAGTAATAATAAGTAATGGATTTCTCAATTGGTCAATTGAATTAAAAGTGGGGTCATTTAACGACAAATTACGACAGTCCATTTTTGCAATATCGTCAGCATTCATTGAAATTATGGATACTCTGCAGCCATCATTTAATGCAATGTTTGCGATTTTATTACCCAGTGCTTTATCCCCACCTCCATTCATATAGGGATTAATAATCACGACATCCCGTTGTTCAAATGATCCAGTAGGGAATGCGGCTGTTTTAATCGAGGTGGATGGTGAAGTATTCACCGAAGAGATATTGGACTCAACTTTCATATTTAATACTCATTGTTGGAATTTTTCGGTTTCAATGAGTTTAACTAAGTGGAATTAGGAAACTTTCATAAAGCAATGTCGTGATGTACTTTTAAAAATATATCACGACATTGAGGGGCTAAGGCCTAACGCCTAAAGTATGGCAGATAGCATAGGTGAGCTCAGAACGGTTCAATGTGTAAAAGTGGAAATCTTTTACGCCTTCACGGCTAAGAATTTTAACCATGTCCATGGCAATGGATGCACCAACAAGATTACGGCTTTCTGGGTCATCGTCTAATCCTTCATACATTTTGCTCATCCACGCAGGAATGCGTACGTTAGTCAGTTTAGCAAAGCGCTCAAGTTGGCGAAAGTTAGAGACCGGTAAGATCCCCGGTACAATTTCCACATCAATGCCAGTTGCGACACAGCGGTCACGAAAACGTAAATAGCTTTCAACATCAAAGAAAAATTGAGTAATTGCACGGTTAGCACCCGCATCAATTTTCTTTTTTAAACTAATTAAATCGGCTTGAGCACTTTTGGCTTCTGGGTGGACTTCAGGGTAGGCAGCGACAGAAATATCAAAATCCGCCTCACCTTTTAGCAACTCAACCAAATCAACGGCATACATATCTGGTTTACGGCTGTTGTCAGGTAAATCACCACGCAGAGCAACAATATGACGAATACCATTATTCCAATAGTCACGAGCAATGGCTTTCAGTTCATCAGGGCTTGCATCAATACAAGTTAGGTGAGGGGCGGCAATTAAACCGGTTTTATCTTTAATATCTTTGATGATGCTGTGCGTTCTATCACGTTCACCGGAATTCGCACCATAAGTCACGGAGACAAATTTAGGTTTCAGGTTTTTGAGCCGATCGATGGATTTCCATAGTGTCTGCTCCATCTCTTCACTGCGAGGTGGGAAAAATTCAAATGAAACATTAATTTGGCCATCTAACTCAGCTAAATTTTGATTTAGCGCTTCGCGCTGATTTGCGTGAAAAAAGCTCATACCCTGTAACCTCGCAATTTGCAGACTAACTATTTTTTGTACGTTATTATATCCATTTGTGCGTCTATACGTTTAGACGTCTAAAAGAAATTACCAGATCGGTATCAATAGTCAATACTTAAATTAAATTATGACGCTGAGGTTTTTTCAAAGGCAACAGGAAAATAATTCATGATAAAAAAACGCGACTCTTTTCAGTGTCGCGCTTGAATCTATGATTAGTCAGATTTACTCAGTGAAACAGAAGTGCTCAATCATTTGGCTAATTAATTGGCGAGTAGGCTCAATAAAGCGCATATCGATAAATTCATCAGGTTGATGTGCTTGTTCAATAGAACCAGGGCCAAGAACCAACGTTGGACACAGTTCTTGGATAAACGGTGCTTCAGTACAGTAATTCACAGTATCCGCTTTTTGCCCTAACAATTGCTCAATCACTGCGACCATTTTGTGGTCTGTTGGGCATTCATAGCCAGGGATCGGCGGATGCATGGATTCAACCGTTAAGCGACCTGGCCAACGGGCACTAACTGGCTCAAGAGCTTCATTAAGTAGTTCATCTAAGTCTTGCAGAGTTAGCCCAGGTAGCGGGCGAATATCCATATGTAATTCACAACAACCACAAATTCGGTTGGCGGCATCACCACCATGAATATGACCAAAGTTCATCGTTGGGTAGGGAATGACAAATGCAGGGTTGTTAAATCGTTCTTTTAACGTATTTCGTAAGTCCATTAGGTGGGAAATAGACTCATGCATCAATTCAATTGCATTGACGCCACGTTCTGGGTCACTAGAGTGCCCCGATTGCCCAGTAATGCGGATAGCATTTGATAAATGCCCTTTGTGCGCGCGAATCGGTTGTAACGATGTTGGCTCGCCAATAATTGCAAAATCTGGTCTTAATGTTGTACTGGCTGCAAAATAACGCGCACCAGCCATCGATGTTTCTTCATCTGCTGTGGCTAATATATGCAGTGGGCGTTTGAGTTGTTTTAAATCCATATCACGTAACGCATCAATAATAAAAGCAAAAAAGCCTTTCATATCTGCGGTTCCGAGCCCATATAACTTGCCATCATGCTCTGTCAGCTCAAACGGGTTTTTGCTCCAACGCCCATCATCAAAGGGCACGGTATCGGTATGACCGCATAGCATCAACCCACCATTTCCTTCGCCAATGGATGCAAGCAAATTATATTTATCACGCGTTTCCGGTACAGGTTGAATGTTGACCGAAAAACCTAACGTCTCCAGCCATCCACCGAGAAGTTCCACCAGAGCTTTATTGCTCTGATCCAAATGAGAATCAGTCGCACTAATCGACGGAATGGCAATTAATTGACGATAAATCTCAATAAATGCAGGTAATTTAATATTCACTGTTGACAGCCTTTATCCATAATAGTATCAATATTCATGCACTTTATTTGAATAAAAATACACATTAAACTGTTTGGGTCACGAGTACAAGGTAGAAAGCATATGTTGAACACACTCATTATCGGGGCCAGTGGCTATACTGGAGCAGAATTAGCCGCTTATTTGCAACGCCATCCGGAAGTTAATCTTCAAGGATTGATGGTATCGAAGCAAAGTGCGGATGCAAATAAACGTTTTTCTGATTTACACCCTCAGTATAAAGGCATCATCGACCTTCCCGTTCTGCCATTAACCGATGTCGCGGAAGCAGCGAAAGGTATTGATGTTGTTTTCCTTGCCACGGCACATGAAGTGAGCCATGACATTGCACCTCAGTTTCTTGAAGCGGGCTGCGTAGTGTTCGACTTATCCGGTGCTTATCGTGTTCAAGATCCTGCGTTTTATACGCAATACTATGGCTTTGAACATACAAATACTGAATGGCTAATGCAAGCAGTTTACGGTTTAGCAGAATGGCAGGCTGATAAAATTCATCAAGCACAATTGATTGCAGTACCAGGGTGTTACCCAACGGTTTCCCAATTAGCACTTAAGCCATTGATTGAAGCAGATTTACTGGATGAAGCTATGTGGCCAGTCATTAATGCCACTAGCGGTGTTTCCGGTGCAGGCCGTAAAGCCTCAATGACCAACAGCTTTTGTGAGGTGAGTTTGCAACCTTATGGCCTCTTTACGCATCGTCACCAGCCAGAAATCGCGACTCATTTAGGGAGAGAGGTTATTTTTACACCGCATTTGGGTAATTTCTCTCGAGGCATTCTGGCAACGATTACTTGCAAAGTAAAAACAGGTGTGACGGCAGAAAAAATCACACAAACGTTTAAAGATGCCTATCAAAATAAACCATTAGTGCGGTTATATGAAAAAGGTGTTCCTGCATTGAAATCGGTAGTCGGTACGCCGTTTTGTGATATTGGCTATGTATTGAAAGGTGAACACCTGATTTTAGTGGGTACAGAAGATAACCTACTTAAAGGTGCAGCAGCACAAGCCGTTCAGTGCATGAATATTCGTTTTGGTTTTGCTGAAACTCAGTCTTTACTTTAAGAAGGATTAACCCCATGCAACCCTTAGTGATTAAATTGGGCGGAGTGTTACTTGATAGCATCGAAGCGCTTGAAAAATTATTTACAGCTATCCAAACCTATCGGCAAGCTCATCAACGCGAATTGGTGATTGTGCATGGTGGTGGTTGTTTAGTTGATGAATTGATGCAAAAACTGCAATTACCCGTGGTTAAAAAGCAAGGGTTGCGAGTCACGCCAGCAGACCAAATCGATATTATTACGGGGGCATTAGCAGGCACTGCGAATAAAACATTATTGGCATGGGCAACGAAGTATCAACTTTCGGCAGTAGGTCTTTCTCTCGGTGATGGCCAAAGTGCCACGGTGACGCAACTAAACGAAGAATTAGGCCATGTCGGTAATGCTAAACCTGGTGATGCAAAATTATTGAAATTATTGTTGGGGGCGGGTTATTTACCCATTATCAGCTCTATTGGTATCACACCAAAAGGTGAGTTGATGAACGTGAATGCGGACCAAGCCGCAACCGCTATCGCCCAAGCATTAAACGCAGATCTGGTCTTATTGTCCGATGTGAGCGGTATTTTGGATGGTAAAGGCCAAAAAATTGATGAAATGACGACGCAAAAAGCGCAAAAGTTAATTGAACAGGGAATTATTACTGACGGAATGATTGTGAAGGTCAATGCAGCATTAGACGCTGCGGCAGCCTTGCAACGTTCTGTGGATATCGCAAGCTGGCGTCATGCAGAACAACTTCCCGAACTGTTTAATGGAACAGCAATCGGAACACGGATCTTGGCATCATAAATGAGCCATGGAATAACAATATTAATTGAGCGGATAGGTATGTTATGAAAAAGGGCATTAAAAAGATTGTATTAGCATATTCAGGTGGTCTGGATACATCAGCAATTATTCCATGGCTAAAAGAAAACTATGATGATTGCGAAGTCGTGGCCTTCGTTGCGGATGTGGGGCAAGACCGTGAAGATTTAGTGGGCGTTGAGAAAAAAGCCCTGCAATCAGGTGCATCTGAATGCTACGTAGTGGATTTACGCGAAGAGTTCATCAAAGAGTATATTTACCCTGTATTAAAAACAGGTGCATTATATGAAGGTAGCTATTTATTAGGTACGTCAATGGCTCGCCCAATTATAGCTAAAGCGCAAGTCGAAATTGCCTTAAAAGTAGGGGCAGATGCTGTTGCCCATGGCGCAACAGGTAAAGGTAATGACCAAGTGCGTTTCGAAAGCACCTATACGGCATTAGCACCACAGTTACAAGTCGTTGCACCATGGCGTGAGTGGGACTTACGTTCCCGTGAAGCACTGCTCGATTACCTGAAAGAACGTAATATTCCAACAACAGCCAGCTTAGAAAAAATCTATAGTCGTGATGAAAACGCATGGCACATTTCTACTGAAGGTGGCGTATTAGAAAGCACATGGAATGCGGCAAACCAAGATTGTTGGGTATGGACTGTCGACCCGCAAGATGCACCGGATGAAGCTGAACTGGTTACCGTTGGTGTTAAACATGGCGAAGTCGTTTCGGTGAATGGGCAAGCATTGTCCCCACTTGGTTGTTTAGAAACATTAAATACTTTAGGTGCAAAACACGGAGTGGGTCGTATCGACATCGTTGAAAACCGTTTAGTCGGTATGAAATCTCGTGGTTGTTATGAAACCCCGGGAGGCACCATTATGATGGCTGCTCTACGTGGTATTGAACAACTGGTTCTTGACCGTGACAGCTACAAATGGCGTGAGCAACTCGGTTTAGAAATGTCATATGTGGTTTATGACGGGCGCTGGTTTGCACCATTACGTCATTCATTACAAGCTGCTGCGGAGTCATTAGCACAAGATGTGACAGGTGAAGTTGTTCTGAAATTATATAAAGGGCAAGTGACTGCGATTCAGAAAAAAGCAGATAAGAGCTTGTATTCAGAAGAGTTTGCCACATTCGGTGAAGATGAAGTTTATGACCACAGTCATGCAGGTGGGTTTATTCGTCTTTACTCGCTATCTTCACGTATCCGTGCGCTGAAAGAACAAAACAAAGCGAAATAAATCAAATAGTAGTCCCCCGGCAGCCAAGACCGCTGTCGGGGTTAAAAACTTATTTTATCAATCAGGTAGGGATTAGTTATGGCACTTTGGGGTGGACGTTTTAGTCAGCAAGCAGATCAACGGTTTAAACAGTTTAATGATTCACTGCGTTTCGATTATCGCTTGGCGCAACAAGATATTATCGGCTCAGTCGCATGGTCAAAATCACTGGTAACAGTTGGTGTATTGTCTGATAGCGAACAACAAACTTTAGAACAAGCACTAAATGCCTTACTTAAAGAAGTACAAGATAACCCTGAAATTATCCTGCAAAGTGACGCAGAAGATATTCATAGCTGGGTTGAGGGGCAACTGATTGATAAAGTCGGTGATTTAGGTAAAAAATTGCATACAGGCCGTAGCCGTAACGACCAAGTCGCAACAGATTTAAAACTGTGGTGTAAAGACCAAGTTGCATTGCTACTTGAAGCGGTAACAGAGCTACAAAAAGCATTGGTGCTGACTGCGGAAAATAATCAAGATGCCGTGATGCCAGGTTATACGCATTTACAACGTGCCCAGCCTGTCACTTTTGCACATTGGTGCTTAGCTTACAGTGAAATGTTAGCTCGTGATGAAAGCCGTTTAAAAGATACACTAAAACGCTTAGATGTCAGCCCATTAGGATGCGGGGCATTAGCAGGCACGGCTTATGATATCGACCGTGAGCAGCTGGCATCATGGTTAGGTTTTGCTTCGGCAACGCGTAATAGCTTGGATACCGTTTCAGATAGAGACCACGTGCTTGAACTATTATCCAACGCAAGTATTGGTATGGTTCATTTATCCCGCTTTGCTGAAGATTTAATTTTCTTTAATAGTGGTGAAGCTGGTTTTGTCGAGTTATCAGACAAAGTGACATCAGGTTCATCATTAATGCCACAAAAGAAAAACCCAGATGCATTGGAATTAATCCGCGGAAAATGTGGGCGTGTCCAAGGGGCGCTAACAGGTATGATGATGACCCTTAAAGGATTGCCTCTTGCGTATAACAAAGATATGCAAGAAGACAAAGAAGGGTTATTCGACGCATTAGATACTTGGTTAGATTGCATGCATATGGCTGCGTTGGTGCTTGATGGTATTCAAATTCGCCGTAGTCGTTGTGAAGATGCGGCGAAGCAAGGTTATGCCAATGCAACTGAGCTTGCTGATTACCTCGTTGCTAAAGGTGTTCCATTCCGCGAAGCGCATCATATCGTGGGTGAAGCGGTTGTTGCAGCAATTGGGCAAGGTAAAGCTTTGGAAGAAATGGCTCTCAGTGATTTGCAAAAATTCAGTGACACTATTCAGTTGGATGTCTATGAAATTTTATCGCTACAATCTTGTTTAGATAAGCGGTTAGCAAAAGGTGGGGTATCTCAGAAGCAAGTGGCAAATGCTATTGTGGAAGCAAAAAAACGATTAGAACTGTGATTAGTTGTAGAAGAAAAAATGGGGGGTAGTATGACTACCCCGATTCCCATAACGCGTTTGTTTTTAAATATATTTAATGGTTAGCATTCCGAGTTGTTTTTCTTCATTCACCCAGTTATATAAATACTCTCCTCTACCTTCATTGATTACCTTCCAACCTTGAGTATTTGCAACATCATTCAAGTTTATTTTGCTGGCAACCATATCAGATTGGTTATTTAAGCAATTCAGTGTGACATGATTGTCGGTCACTTCATTAAAGCAAGACGGAAATACGACTGCCCCAGAGAAATGAATAACCCCATTTTGTTGGTCATTACTTGCATAAGCATGAATAGATGCGGTTGTAGCGAGTAACAATACACAGAGTGAACGAAGGCCAAATTTTTGAGTTTTTGTTAATAAATTTTTCATAATAGTATCCCGTCATTGATTTTTGATTAATCAACTTGCTGTATGTTTAAATTAGATTTGTGTGCGATTAAATAAGAATAATAATAATGAACTGATATTCCTTGGTGTTTTTGATGTGGGAATTATAAATTTAAAAACACTATTTAGGTGTAAAATTAAAAAAGGAAATGTTTAAAAATATAAAGAAAACAAAATTACTCTCATTGTAATTTAAAGTTATCCATTTGTATTTTGATGGTTAATAAGGCTGTGTATTAAGAAATTTTCAGTGTTTTGTTTTATTATTTGTGTTTTCTGTTAGTTTTTTATAGTTGGATTCTCTAGTGATTTTCTGTTGTTATCAATCTGTAATAGTGATTAAAATAAAATTTAACAAAATTAAGCTGCAATTTACATTTACTTTTATATAAAAACTTACAAACTTTAATAGAGAGTGAAAGGAAAGATAACAAAATGTTTCTTTTGTTTGAGATGAATATAATAAATATTTGTATGTTTTAATTAATTCAAAACTGATGAAGTGTGACTAAATACATATTAAATTCTAATAATTTGGTTATTTTAGTGATATTCACTAAATGTTAAAATGAAGTTAATTTTATCTATTATGTGAATTAATGATACAAATAGTCTATATTTTTTGAGGAGAATGTTGAGATTTTACTTGGCAACGTTAGGATGTAATTTATTGAAATTTTATTCTAAAAAAACACGGTTAATGCTTTTATTAGGAATGTTATATTGAAATGCTAATGGTAAATGAATTTAATCATTAATTAACTATTCTCTCTGTTGAAGAGTCAGGAATGAGATACATTTTATTTCTAAATATTACACTTTGTTTCATTATATTGCGTGTATCCTTCAAAAAATGAGGTTTTCCCCCTATTTTTCAATTTATCAATAGATAAAACAAAACAATATCGATATAGTGATTGGTATTATCTATCTTTGGTTTGACAGAGAATTCACGAAAGGAAAAGAAATATGAATATTCGAGATTTAGAGTACCTCGTCGCACTCGCCGAACATAAACACTTTAGACGTGCCGCGGATTCTTGTCATGTTAGCCAACCTACTCTTAGTGGCCAAATTCGTAAATTAGAAGAAGAACTTGGCGTGATGTTGCTAGAAAGAACTAGCCGTAAAGTTCTTTTTACTCAACAAGGTTTGTTATTGGTTGAGCAAGCCCGTACTATTTTGCGTGAAATTAAAGTATTACAAGAAATGGCAGCCCTCCAAGGGGAAAGCATGTCAGGGCCATTACATATTGGTTTAATTCCAACGGTTGCGCCGTATCTATTACCTCATATTATTCCGCAATTGCACCAAGCTCACCCTAAATTAGAAATCTATTTGCATGAAGCGCAAACTCAGCAATTATTAGCTCAGTTAGACAGTGGTAAATTAGATTGTGCCATTCTTGCGGAAGTAAAAGAAACAGACCCTTTCATTGTTGTACCGTTATTTGAAGAACCCATGAAATTGGCTATCTATGAGAGTCACCCATGGCATGATCGTGATACGATTGAAATGAGTGAATTGTCAGGTGAAAAACTATTAATGTTAGAAGATGGCCACTGTTTACGTGACCAAGCAATGGGCTTTTGCTTCCAAGCGGGTGCTAAAGAAGATACACACTTCAGGGCAACGAGCTTAGAAACGTTAAGAAATATGGTGGCAGCAGGGAGTGGAATTACACTTTTACCTGATTTATCGGTGCCAAATGAAGTTTGTCGTGATGGGGTATGTTATTTAAATTGCATTGAACCTGAACCGAAACGAACTATCGTATTAGTTTATCGCCCGGGTTCACCGTTACGTGGGCGCTATGAACAATTAGCAGAGACCATCTATAACTCAATGGATAACTATTATAAAAATAGAGTTTAGGGTTAAGCTACCAATATTATTTTTTTAGTTGATGATGGTTGCCAGATTATTGGCAACCATTAATCACTCAATAATTAAAAGAGTCGATTTAAACCATTTAAAGCTGCAACACGGAAAGCTTCCGCCATCGTCGGGTAATTGAACGTCGTATTGACGAAATATTCGATAGTATTACCTTCACCTTTTTGTTCCATGATAGCTTGGCCGATATGGATAATTTCAGCCGCTCTCTCACCGAAACAGTGAATGCCTAATATCTGTAATGTTTCTCTATGGAATAATATTTTCAAACTACCGACATTCATACCTGCGATTTGTGCACGTGCTAAATGTTTAAACTGTGCCCGGCCAACTTCATAAGGCACTTTCATTGCGGTCAGTTCTTGTTCTGTTTTACCAACTGAACTAATTTCAGGAATGGTATAAATCCCTGTTGGAATATCTTCCACTAAATGTGCATTACCTAAACTACCCCCAATGGCTCGGGCTGCAATTCGGCCTTGGTCATAAGCTGCAGAGGCCAAACTTGGGTAGCCAATGACATCACCAACAGCATAAATATGTTCATTAGTGGTGCGATACGCTTTATTGACTTTAACTAAACCGCGGCCATCTGCTTCGATCCCGACATTAGCCAGGCCTAAGCTATCAGTGTTACCGGTTCTTCCGTTCGCATACAGTAAACAGTCCGCCTTGACTTTTTTACCTGACTTCAGGTGAACAATAACGCCGTCTTCAACCCCTTCGATTTTTTCATATTCTTCATTATGGCGAATAACAACACCACTATTCCAAAAATGATACGATAAGGCATCTGACATTTCTTGGTCAAGAAAGGCCAAGAGATGATCACGGGTGTTGATTAAGTCAACTTTAACCCCTAACCCACGAAAAATAGATGCATATTCACAGCCGATAACACCTGCACCATAAATAATCACATGGCGAGGTTCATGGGTTAGGTTGAGAATAGTATCACTGTTGTAGATTCGAGAATGGTTGAAATCAACGTCAGAAGGGCAGTATGGACGAGAGCCAGTGGCAATGACGATTTTATCTGCACTTAAAACATCACAACTTCCATCCGCGTAGCGGACACTGATATGTTGTTCATCGATAAAGGTGGCTTCACCCGAAAACATTTGGCAACCATTACGTTCGTAAAATCCTTGGCGCATGCGTGTTTGTTGGCTAATTACCGTTTCAGCATGTCGTAGAATTTCGGAGAAAGAGGAGCTTAAGCTACGGGAGTTATCACTATAAAGCGGGTTTTGGTTGAATTCGATAATACGACTAACAGCATGACGGAGGGCTTTTGAGGGAATGGTTCCCCAGTGGGTACAGCCTCCGCCGACATTATTATAACGTTCTATAACAGCAACGTTTTTTCCTTGTTTCACTAGCCCCATGGCGGCGCCTTCACCACCAGGACCGGAACCAATGACTATTGCATCAAAATGGGTAAGTTGCATGAGGTAAGACCTGCTCTAAAACAAAATGACAACAAGATGTTATCATTAGTTGGTTATTTCACCTAATTTCCTCGCTGTCTTTCAAATCGATACAACGTTGGCGACATTCGCTTACTCTAGTCACATACTTATATATACTTTCAGGAGTTCGCTTGTTTTGTCGCCTTATCTCAATTTGAAATTCTTAGGAGAAAATATTTTAGTTCAAGAGCCTCAGAAAAATACCTAAATATAATTCATGGGTTCATAAAGTAGGGGTTTGCTGAAGTATTGTTTAGTGAAAGGTTGGTAGTATATCAGCGTTAAAAAACTAATTGAAAAAAGGCTAAGTTAAATTCTGAAAATGAGTAAATTGCAGCGATAGTCGCTTTTTCTCCAAAACAGTTTAATTATTTTCAGGTATGCTAGGCGAAGAGTAATACTTATTACATTGACCTTCCATGATAAGAAATTAGGATCACCGTGAGCAACACAATTGGCATTAGAGCAAAACAAAAAGAAAAAACTCGGCGTTCACTCGTCGAAGCCGCATTTAGCCAATTAAGCGCTGAACGGAGCTTTACTAGCCTCAGTTTACGGGAAGTTGCACGTGAAGCTGGGATTGCACCGACTTCATTTTACCGTCATTTCAAGGACGTTGATGAACTTGGGCTGACGATGGTTGACGAAAGTGGCTTGATGTTACGCCAGCTAATGCGCCAAGCAAGACAGCGTATTGCAAAAGGCGGGAGTGTGATCCGTACATCAGTCTCAACTTTTATGGAGTTTATTGGTAATAACCCTAATGCCTTTAGGTTATTATTGCGGGAGCGTTCGGGAACATCTGCGGAGTTTCGTGCAGCGGTCGCTCGGGAAATTCAACATTTTATTGCGGAATTGGCCGATTACCTTGAACTTGAAAGCCGTATGCCTCGCCATTTTACTGAAATGCAAGCCGAGGCCATGGTAACGATTGTCTTTAGCGCAGGAGCGGAAGCGCTAGACATTGATGAAGAAAAACGCAGGAATCTCGAAGAACGGCTGGTATTACAGTTAAGAATGATCGCGAAAGGCGCCTATTACTGGTACCGCCGGGAACAGGAAAAACAAAATCAAACTGACCCAGACCTTACTAAATAATAAGGAGAATCAATGACGGATCAAAAAAGTTATGAAAGAAGCACATTATTGCTAGCCTTTGTGATTGGCCTTGCAACCCATGGGACGTTTTCAACGCTGTTTAACTCGTTGGTCGACTTTTCATTTTTTCCAATTTTAACCCTAATATTGGCTGCGTATTGTTTACACCAGCGCTATTTACATCAAGCCATGCCGATGGGGTTGCCAAAATTTGTTGCTGGTAGTTTTTTTATTGGCCTATTTGGTTATGCCGCGATTTTACGCGTTCAAAACCCTGAAATAGGCTCTAACTTTATCCCAGCAACCTTTATTGTCATTATCGCATTGTGGATGTACTCAAGCTGGAAAGCACGTAAGAAAGAAAAAGCGGAGCTGGCACTTGAGCAAGAAGTCGAAAACTAAGTTTAGACGACTTTTCTATTAATAAGGCGCCGCAGTAAAATGCGGCGTTTTTGCTTTTAATAACCGAGTTTTCAGCCAACTAATAGCGGCTCAGTAATACCCCACTTTCCATATGATGGGTATACGGAAATTGGTCGAATAAGGCTAATTTCTCTATTTTATGCGTTTTAGTCAGCTCAACTAAGTTATCGCATAGCGTTTCTGGGTTACATGAAATATATAGGATATGGTCATAACCCTGAACTAGCTTCACTGTTTCTGCATCTAAACCACTGCGAGGCGGGTCAACGAAAATGGTATTGCACTGGTAGTCTGCTAAAGAAATACCCTCTAGGCGCCTAAATTCACGAGCACCTTGCATGGCTTGGGTAAAATCCTCTGCAGACATACGAATAATTTGTACATTTTCAATATTATTGGCTTCGATATTATATTGAGCCGCAGCCACGGAAGGTTTTGCAATTTCAGTGGCTAATACGCGTTCGAAGTTTTGCGCTAATGCCAATGAAAAGTTTCCATTTCCGCAGTAAAGTTCTAATAAATCCCCCGTCGAATTCTGTGTTGCCCCAATTGCCCATTCCAACATTTTGATATTGACCTGTGCATTAGGCTGCGTAAAGCTATTTTCGACTTGGCGATACACCATATTTTTACCCATTACCGGTAATATTTCATCAACATAATCATTGTCTAACATGATTTTTGTTTTTGACGCTCGGCCGATTAATTGCACATCAAAGCCTTGTTCAACTAAAACGGCTTTTAAGGCTTTTGCCTCAGCAACCCACTCTTCACTGAGTTTTTTATGGTAAAGCAGCGAAACAATCAGCTTATTACTTAGCGTTGATAAATAATCAATTTGAAATAATTTATGACGAAGTAATTCATTTTGCTTAATTAACGGCAATAACGCTGCCATCATGTCATTAATTAACTGACTTGCGACAGGAAACTGGTCAACACGGATCCTTTCTTTAGTTTCCTTATCAAACATAATATGAAATAAATCGTCATTATCGTGCCAGACGCGAAATTCAGCGCGCATCCGGTAATGCGACTTTGGTGATGAAAAAATTTCAGGTTCAGGTGCGTTAAAAGGAGCCATCATCGCCTTTAAGCGATCCGTTTTTTCTACGAGCTGTTGTTCGTAGTCTTCAGTGTGCAAGGTGTTTGGCATGTTTGGCTCCATAAAACAGTAATAAATTCGTATCAGGAGCGAAATTGTAGGGAATGCGGCGAAGATGTCCAGTTTTCATTATCCATCCATAGACACTCATAACTATTCAACTTACGATAATGGCTGTGGTTTAGGGAACTTGGTGTAAGTCCAAGACTGACGCGCAACGGTAATTAAGGTATCCCCGTCATTCTTCAAGCTACATGGGTGTTGGCATCGCTCAGCTACCCTAGTCACATACTTCAGTATGCTCCTAGGGATATCTTCGCTTGCCGCCTACATGTCACTTGAATTATTTAGGGGATATAACAGGTCGAATTTTCATTTTATATATCGTTTTTATTTCATATATAGAAACCCAACTTGTTACTTTATAAGTCCGATACCTGCCACGCTACCAATCGCTTTGTTGAATATCTGCGCGAATCTATATTCAACCTCGCGGAACATTAATTGAATTGATTTTCCGAGTGTAATCATAATGAATAATAAAAAGTCGCTGCCGTTATCGGCCGCTGCGCTGGCTGTATTGTGCGCTACTTCTTCTTTGGCAAGTGCAAATAATAAAACTGATCAAGTGGTTGTCTCCGCTAACCGCTTTGAACAACCCATCTCTTCTATATTAGCGCCAGTGACGGTGGTCACTCGTGAAGATATCGATCATTGGCAATCCAATACCGTGATAGATGTATTAAGGCGCCTGCCGGGAGTGGATATTGCGCAAAACGGGGGAATGGGTCAACAAAGCTCTCTATTTATACGAGGCACAGAATCACGTCACGTTTTAGTGCTGATTGATGGTGTTCGTTTGAATCAAGCGGGTATTTCTGGCTCTTCTGATATGAGCCAAATTCCTATCTCACTGGTACAACGTATCGAATATATTCGCGGCGCCCGCTCTGCGGTTTATGGTTCAGATGCGGTAGGTGGTGTGGTGAATATTATCACTCGCCGTGATAACGATGGCATAACTTTAAATGCAGGTATTGGCTCACACAGTTACCAAAACTATAACGGTTCGACTCAGCAAAAAATTGGTGAAAATACGACGGTAACCGCAGCCGGAGCTTATACGCATACCAAAGGGTTTGATTTAGCACCAAAAGAAGTTAGCCCAAGACAATATGATAAAGATGGCTTTTTGAGCAAGTCATTGTGGTTAGGTGTTGAACATCAATTTTCTTCAGAAATCTTAGCGTATGCAAGGGCGTACGGTTATGACAATCGAACGAGTTATGACGTATCAGAATATGCGGGAGTTAGTGTTGATACGCGTAAGCTTTATAGCCGTACTTATGAAACAGGTTTGAAATATCATCAAGGAAAATATTCATCATCATTGATGGGAAGCTATGGTTATTCAAAAGATTACAATTTTGATCCTAGAAAAGGGCAATATAGTGAATCTGCAAATCTTGATGAGTCTAAGCAGTACAATATTCAATGGGGTAATAGTTACCTATTAGATAAAGGTAATATTAGTGCGGGGATTGATTATCAACGCCAAAGTATTGAGCCTAGCAGCTACGCGATGATCAATGAAAAACAAACGTTAAATAACACTGGGATATACCTCACAGGGCAATATGCAATTATTGATTCAGTAACTGCAGAGGCCGCTATACGTTCTGACCATCACTCTGAATTTAATTGGCATACAACATGGCAATCAGGCCTTAGTTGGGAGTTTCATGAAGGTTACAAACTTGTTGGTTCATATGCAACTGCTTATAAAGCACCTAATCTAACTCAATTATATGCGTATTCTTCATCGGCATATGGAACAACGCTAGGTAATCCGAACTTGAAACCCGAGGAAAGTAAGCAGTGGGAGATTGGTGTTGAAGGAACAACGGGACCACTTTTTTGGCAGGTCAATGCATACCATAATGATATTGATAACCTGATTGCATATAAATCAGGTTATCCGACTAGCACTTATGAGAACATTGGCGAAGCTGAAATTAAAGGTGTTGAATGGGTTGGTGAGTTCGAAACAGGTATCCTTCATCACCAAGTTACCTATCAATATGTTGACCCTCGTAACAAAAAGACGGATAAGGTTCTTGAGCGACGGGCTAAGCAGCAAGTTAAATACCAGCTAGATTGGGCTATTGATAAAGTAGATATGGGGCTAACCTACCAATATATAGGCTCTCGCTATGATAATGACTATAGCCAATTTCCTTCTAGACGTGTAAAACAAGGCGGTGTTAGCCTTTGGGATCTCACAGCTGCGTATCCAATCACTTCACATCTCACAATTCGTGGTAAAATAGCTAATATGTTCGATAAAGACTATGAGACCGCGTATGGTTATCGCACCGCTGGAAGAGAATATTTCCTCACTGGAAGCTACAACTTCTGATAACACCCTATCTGTTCACCCGACCATTCTAGTGTTTGACTCTGGAGTGGGCGGGTTATCTGTCTATCGTGAAGTCAAAAAAATGATCCCGAATGCCCACTATATCTATGCATTCGACAATGAAGCCTTCCCTTATGGTGAAAAAAGTGAAGAGTTTATTATTGATAGGGTCTATCAAATCGTAAATGCAATTGCTGCAAAGCATCCTTTAACTATTGTGATTATTGCGTGTAATACCGCAAGTACGGTCAGCCTCCCTAATTTGAGAGCACATTTTACGTTCCCAGTTGTTGGGGTTGTTCCAGCCATTAAACCCGCAACTAAGTTAACGCGTAATGGCGTGGTGGGTTTATTGGCGACGAAAGGCACTGTAAACCGTGAATACACCAAAGAGCTGATCGAACGGTTTGCTACAGACTGTAAAGTGATTTCCCTCGGTTCTGCGGAATTAGTTCAACTCGCAGAAAGAAAGTTACATGGGGAAACCTTACCACTCGATGAAGTCGCTCAAACTGTTAGGCCATGGATTCGAATGCCAGAGCCGCCTGATACCGTTATTTTGGGTTGCACGCATTTTCCTTTATTAATAGAAGAACTCGAAAAAGTGCTACCAGATGGAACTCGATTCATTGATTCAGGTTCTGCAATCGCCAGAAGAACTATTTGGCTCATTAATAATCAAGCTGAAATCATCAATTCAGATGAGGAAAACTTCTCATATTGTTTATTAATGGATGACAACGTAAAAGGGTTACAACCAGTTCTCGAAGCCGAAGGGTTCAAAACGCTGCAAAAACTAGCTATTTAAGTTAAATTTGATGGAAAGCTGAGCGAACGAAAAAAAATATGAAAAAAAGGG